>NZ_AFWJ01000275.1 GCF_000222685.1 Vibrio nigripulchritudo ATCC 27043
GGTGATGGCTTTCATGTCTGGGGAATGGTTATAGGCATGACCGGGTACCCAAACGCGATCGAACCAGCCTTTCAAAATGGCTGGAAAGTTGAACCACCAGGTTGGAAAAACGAGTACCAGATACTCAGTTTCTTCCAACTGGCGAATGTCGTCTGCGGTTTGTTCAGGCTGAAAGTTCTGGCTGTAATAGCTTCCTCGTTCAGATTCGCTAAGCGCAGGTTCAAAATTTTCTTGATAGAGGTCTTTGACCGTTACTTCATGACCTTGTTTTTCTAGGTGCTCAATGACGTTTTTAGCCAGATACTGACAAAGGCTGGTTTTTAATGGGTGCGTAACCACGACCAGTGTTTTCATTTTCTCTCCCTGAGATTTTTAGGTATACCTTTAGCTGATAATCGTTTCTACCTTAACGCTTTCGATCTTAACGCCGAAACTCCGTATTGAAGGCAGGGTGCAGTTATGGTGCTCTCGAATTACGGCACCGCTCGCATGAGGTTTGTCATGAGTGGTATGCGCGTCCGCCAACAGAGTGATGGGATACCCTAAACCAGCCGCCCGGCGCGTCGTGGTATCCACGCAAAACTCGGTCGCGTAGCCGCAAACGTAAAGGTGGTCGATACTCAGATCGTCCAGTACCTCTTTTAGTTCCGTATTGTTGAAAGAGTCGGGAGTATTTTTGTTTACATACTTATCTGATGCTGCCTGAATCAGTTTTTCGTGAACTTGCCAGCCCGGGCTATGACGTTCAACGATAGAATCTGGTGCTTCGTGTCGAATAAAGATGACAGGGATATCGTTTCGGCGCGCCCATTCAGAGGCAGTATTGATCCTTTCTATGACTTCATATGCCTCGTAAGGCTTTGGTTCTGGCTCAATAAGAGCTTGTTGTACATCAATCACAACGAGTGCGGATTTCATGGGCATCCTTATTATTACTAAGACTTTGGTGAGGTGGATTCTCGAATTTTAAGCTCCCCATGAGCTTCATATTTAGCGGAATATTGGATATTACCATCGACTTTTTGCAGCAACAGCTCAACAGCCATTTTCCCCATATCTTCATAGGGTAAACTGTATGAGGTTAACGTAGGGTGGCAATCCGTTGAAACTGGTTGGTTGTCGTATCCACATACAGCGACATCTTCAGGTATTCGAATGCCTTGCTGTAAAAGCGCATTGATAACCCCTAATGCCATTAGATCACTGGCACACGCAAAAGCATCAGGATAATTCTTTTGGCTCAATAGCCGCAGTGTTTCTTGGTAGGCCTTATTCATGGACCAATCACCGCTTATTTGCCAGTGCTCATTGACCGTCATTTGCTTCTCTTCGTGAGCTTTTAAAAAGCCAGAGCGGCGCTTTTGCGTGGCAAGCATCCATTCTTCTCCACCTATAAACGCAATATTGCTGTAGCCGCGTTCAATAAGGTGAGTTGTCAGGTTATACATACCCGTATGATCGTCGGGAATGACAGAAGAGAATTTGTTACTGGATTCGAGAAAGCAGTTGAGGAGTATGACGGGTTTATCTTCTGGAAATCGGTGATTTCTGTCTAGTGGACGTGTCATGGACGAAGCGATTATGACGCCATCGTAATCGTTACTGGCTATTTCCTTGAAAATATCATCTTCAAGATGCTCATTATTTGCAGTATTAAAAAGAACGGCAATGCGTTGATGTTCTGCTGCGGTTTCTGTGATGGCATCGACAGCGTCAACAAACGGATCAAGGCTGACAAGATCATTAACAATAACGGCTATCTTTCTCTTTCTATTGTGGTCTTGAACCACTTTTTTTGAATATCCGAGCTCCTGCGCAACCTCAAGTACTCTTTTTCGTGTTTCTTCAGCCAGTTTGATTGAGCGTGAGTCATTAAGTACCAGTGAGACTGTGCCTTGCGATACTCCTGCTGCCCGCGCAATGTCGGTCATTGTGACTCGTTTCATCTTAGGTTCTTTCTCATCCACATCCATATCAATCACGGTTTCTAGTTTACTTGTCAGCTCTGGAAGACGAACAAATTAGAAAAAGAAAGTAGTGCTAGATCACATTGATGTGATTAATATTTGATCAACTAATAATATTAGCTAAATATATTAGTTATAAGGTCAATGTTCAATGAAAGGATTTAGGTTGTTTGAATGAAACTAGGAAGTGAAATTGCTCGATGGTCAGAAGAAAAGGCAAACCGCTGGTGGAAAAAGCAACCCAGGCTATGTGGGTTTAACTATTTGCCCAGAACCGCCGTTAACTGGAACGAAATGTGGGCGGAAGAAACATTTGATGTTCCCACGATAGCGCAAGAGCTTTCGTGGGCAAAAAGTGCAGGGTTCAATTGCCTGAGAACAAATTTACCATTTGTTGAGTGGCAGAAAGACAGCGGAGCACTTATCTCTCGAGTTGATACTTTTCTCTCTCTTTGTGTGAAGCAAAAAATCAAAGTTATCTTAACCTTGCTGGATGATTGTGAATTTGGCGGAGAACAGGCGCACACAGGTCAGCAAAAACCTCCTTTACCTAACGTTCACAACAGCAGAGCGATGGGATCTCCGGGCAGACGACTCGTCATGGATACGTCTGTGTGGTCAGACATTGAGCAGTATGTGACGGATATTGTTGGTCAGTTTGGAAGTGATGGCCGGGTGTTAATGTGGGATCTCTATAACGAGCCAACCAATCGAATGATATTCACTCCTTACGGAGAGTTTGAATTTTCAGATGAGCTAGAGCAATACAGCCACTCCCTTGCCGAGCATTGCTTTTACTGGGCAAGAAAGGTGGGACCAGAACAACCTCTTACCATCGGAGCGTGGCACGTACCTAGTGAACATGCAGGTAAAAAAGCATTTTTACACCCGACTGATCAAATGTGTCTGAACCTTTCCGACGTTGTGACTTTTCATGCTTATGTCGGTGAGGAAGATATGACTTCCATCATTGCAAAGCTAATTCAGTATAACCGCCCAATGATGTGTACGGAGTGGCTCGCCCGACATTGTGACTCGACTTACGAGTCTATACTTCCTCTTATGCAAAAGTATTCAATAGGTGTTACCCAGTGGGGGTTAGTTCGGGGGAAAACTCAAACGTCGTTACCTTGGCCATCAATAAATGTGGGAACAAACAACCGAGATACTTGGTTCCATGACTTTCTCGATGAAGATGGTACGCCATATAGCCAGCAAGAAGTGCAGATGATTTGCAGGTTTACCTCCGGGGACAGCATAAATGAAAATGTCTAACTTAAGAAAAAGAAAAGAAAATATCTTGGGCTGGGCGTTTATTACTCCATACGTTTCTTTGATGCTGGTATTTCTGCTTTATCCGTTTTTAAAAGGCGTTTGGATAAGTTTGCATGACTGGAACTTGCTCGAAGTTGCTTTCAATTCAAACGCTAAGTCCTTTGTAGGGTTAGACAACTATTACAAACTACTGCTTCCGCGTCGGTGGGACTTTGATATCAGCCAGTTATGGTACTTACGACTCCCCCTCATCGCTTTGACGGCTTACTTTGCATGGAAATGGCGCCGATCCTTTTCTTTGGCAAAAGTTACTCTACTTACTTTTGTCTTTTTTATTGCCGTTTTTGTTTTGGGAATAGACGCAGGAAGCCGATTGAGGATGGGAGACCGTCGATTCTGGCATTCAGTCTTTAATACTCTGGAATTTGTTGCTTTAACTGTCCCATCGATAACGGTTTTGGCGCTTGTTTTAGCCATGAAACTGAACCAGAAAACCCGCTTTGCTGCGCTAATGCGAACCATTTTTTTCGGCACACAAGTATTGTCGGTAACAGTCGTTACCCTGATATGGCAAATGATGTACAGCCCTCAGCAAGGCTTTATCGCCAACATCCTAAAATCTCTGAATTTAACGGCTCCATCATGGCTTACTGATGAAAACTTAGCCATGCCTGCTCTTGTGGTGACAACCGTTTGGTGGTCGCTTGGATTTGCACTTGTGGTGTTTTTATCTGGGCTTCAGGCAATTCCTGCAGACAGGTTGGAAGCTGCGAGGTTAGACAATGCTAAAGGATGGCGCCTTACCTGGTACATTGTTTTACCTTCTATTCGGCGAACCACCAGTTTCGTCGTTGTTATGTTGATTGTTCTTCACTTTCAAGTTTTTGGGCAATCCCACCTTATGACTAACGGTGGACCTGGAGACAGTACTCAAGTGTTAGTTCGTTACATTTATCAGACTGCATTCAGAGACTCCGAGGTCGGTTATGCGTCAGCGATGGCCATGATTCTTTTCATATTGATGTTGTTTTTTAGTGTATTGCACATGCGCTTAAGTCGATCGGAGGGAGAGTCATGAAATCCAATGTAAAACGTACATATACACTCTCGATTTTAAATCCAAGACGAATGAATACGCTGATCTTGGGCTTACTTGTCGTGCTTGCAGCGATTTGGCTAATGCCTTTTTTGTGGATGGTGTCATTGTCATTTCAGCCGAATGAGCTGCTTGCAAGAGACACAGGTAACACCTTGCTTGGACTGGTCCCTTTTCCATTTACTGTAGAAAACTACCAGTCGTTGCTTTCCTATGGTCAAACTCCATGGTGGTTCTTAAACAGCGTTATTGTGTCCGGCAGCACAACTGTTCTGGTGCTTTTGCTATCCAGTCTGGCGGGGTATGCATTTGCCCGTATTGAATTCTCTGGCAAGAAAGTGATTTACCCAATTGTGTTAGCAGGGTTGGTGATTCCTGAACAAGCCATATTCATTCCTCTTTATACCTTGTTTGCAGATTTGGGGTGGCATAACACATACAGCGCATTGGTTTTACCCAGGGTTGCGTTACCCATAGGCGTTTTTATGATGACTCAGTTTTTTAAGGAAATACCTGAGGACCTGACTGAGGCAGCAAGATTAGATGGGGTTGGGCATGTGCGTTGCTTTATCTATATTTTCATGCCCCTGGCTAAACCGGTACTCACTACGCTTGGCATCATTACGTTTCTTTATTCCTGGAATGATTACCTGTGGCCTCTTGTTTCTGCACAGAGACCAGACATGTTTACCATCACCGTTGGTCTTGCATCCATACAAGGAAACTTTGCGCAGTCAGAAGGATTGGGCAGGCTTATGGCGTCGGGTGTTTTTGCATCACTACCCGTAATTGCCGCCTATTTAATGTTCCAGAAATATATCATTCAAGGTTTTGCGTTAGGTGGAGAGAAATAACATAGGCAAGTAATGCCACGGCTAAGGAACACTGGGTTCTGCCCAGTCTATCAAAGGAGTTTGAAATGAAAATCAAATTGATGACAACAGTTATATTCGCTGGTTTATCTACCGAAGCGATATCAGCAGATACCGAGATCACACTAGGTCGTTTTTTTGGCGCGTGTGAAAATCCCTCCCCAGTGGTGGCTGATGCGGTGGGTGAGGCGTGCATTATTCAATCTATTATTGAAACACTCGACAAAGAAGACAACGGAGTCAGTGTTACGACACTTCCGACAGATTGGGGGAATTACTACGATCAGATCAAAGCCAGCTACGCAGGGGGAACCCCACCAGATGTTCACGTTATGCATAAACACAGAGTACCGGAGTTTGCGAGCATCGGTATTCTGGCAGAACTCAGTGAAGCAGAGCTGAAGAAATATGGGATCGACTCAAGTGACTGGACTGACAGAGCGACACAGGCGGTTTCGTACCAAGGCAAGGTCTTTGGTGTACCAATGGACTTCCACGCAAACCTATGGCACGTAAACAAAAAACTGTTTGAGAAAGCTGGGCTAGTGGATGATAGCGGGTCACCTATCTTGCCTTCTACACCGTCAGAACTACTCGCTCACGCAAAACAAATGAAAGAGAAAACAGGGAAGGATTATCTTGCCGCGGACTTTGCTCAGTTCCCGATTGGCGTTCGATTGGTACTGGCTCTGCTATGGCAGCAAAACAGCAATATCTTTGATGAGAAGTCTGTCACGGTTGATACGCCTGAGGCACGTAAGGCGATAAGCGCCATTAATGATCTGTTCAAATCCGGTTATGCCAATCCTAAACTGAATTACGCTGAATCTCAGCAAGCTTTTTTGGAAGGGCAGTCGGCGGTATTAGTTAACGGGACATGGGTTGTTGACTACTACGATCAGCAGTCTGCGGATACCAAAGTCGCATTGGATGATTACCATATCGCTAGTTTTCCACAGCTGTTCGCCGTACCAGCTACCTGGGCTGACTCTCACATTTGGGTGATGCCAGCAGCGGTGAAAAAGAATGCGAAAAAGTATGATGCAGCCATGAAAACACTAGCTTGGATTTACAAACACAATCTGGACTGGGCAAGAACTGGGCATATGTCTGTTCGTCAGTCCGTATTGAACTCTAGCGAATACAAAAAACTACCTCATAGAAGTGAGTACGTAGAAACGGCAAACATAGTAGGTGATACCCCACCTTCTGTTAAATACGGAGCTATCCAGGATGTTTTAAACCGAGAGCTTCAATCAATCTGGCTGACAGGTAAATCGGTGGATGATGCGCTAGAAGATGCGCAATTAGATATTGAAGATTTACGTTAATAAGGTTCTTTAACGTTTCCTCAGTATTGAGGTTGCAGTGAGCTTTTGCTCACTGCTTTTTTAATTGACTAGCAAAGAAAGGGCGATAAAAAGCATCATCACACCAACCAGAAATTCCAGTATTTTCCATGAAGTCGGCTTTTGGAACAATGGCTTAAGCAATCTGGCACCATATCCAAGACTAAAAAAGAACACGAATGAGGCGTTGATCGCACCCAGAGCAAAATAGAGTTTTGTGGACTCATATTGAGTAGAAATCGAACCCAGTAACACCACGGTATCTAAGTAAACGTGCGGGTTAAGCCAGGTAAAGGCTAAGCAAATCAGAACGGTTTTTTTCCATGACGATTCAGATTCTCCTGCCAGATTCATGGCATGGGATTCTTTAAACGCCGATTTGAAGCTCAGAAATGCATAGGTAAGTAGAAACGCAGCCCCGCCAAAACGGGCGACTTGTTCGATGATGGGGAATTGCTTAACCAAAACACCAAACCCTGAAACTCCCAACGAAATGAGGAAGGCATCTGAGCTCGCACAAACCAGACACACCAGAAAGACATGTTGTTTTTTAATGCCCTGTTTAAGCACAAAGGCATTTTGAGAACCGATAGCCAGAATCAAAGACAACCCAAGAGTAAAACCGGCTATGTACGTCGAAAGCATTTGAAATCCTTTTGTTATTGCTTATTGAAGAATAAGAATGCCTGAGAAATGACTAATTACTCAAATAGAAATTTTAATGGTATATAAGAATGTCTAAAGAAAGTAAAAATGTCCCTAAAGTATGCAGCAGATTGATTAAGAAAGGTCGTTAGGTTTTGCTATGATTTGTCGTCAAGATTTTTAGTTAAGGAAAAACAATATGAAAGCTTCTCTTATTGCCGTGGTAATGGCTCTTTTTCTCGGCGGTTGCGCCAAAACTTGGGATGGTGTGAAAGAAGATTCATCTAAGATCTGGAAAGACACCAAAGAGACGATTCACGAGGCGACAGAGTAATTGTATTTATACTCAAGTGACCTCAAGTTGCAGGGCTCAGAGCTTCATATACTGTTTCAGTTCTAGGAAGAGAATGCAGCGGAATGACGAGTCCTTTCCAAATTCTTTGACGACGAAATGAGACAGTATATGAGCTCCCAAGGGCGAGTTTAACTGGCTTTTATACTTCGTTACCGATTCTTGATTTAGAACCACTAGATCTGCAAATCGGTGCCTTGCCTGAAAACCAGTTAACACTCGCTGAACCTAGCATCTTGAGGCTACTTGAGTATATGCTAAGTGCACAAACTCACTTAGCCTGATTTGACTTGATCTAGAACCGATAGGCGTTTTTACGTTGATCGTATGTTAGCCCTTTTGTGTGTTCTCCCCGTTCACCATTGAGGACTAACTGAAAGAACCCTTTAACCACGTCGTTGGTATACACATGGAAAACACCATGCGTGTTATCGACACCCGGTCCATCCGTAAAATCAAAATACGCCGCGTTTTTCGCAGTCAGGTTACGTGCAGTTCTTCCCAGTCTGTCTTTTTGAAAGTTCGCGTCGGACCATTTCAAAACACCATCATTTTCATTGATGGTGACATACACGCGTTTTCCCGCTTCAATGTTCTCCACCCAACATGCGTGGTCTGAATTATCGACGTCTGCCTGACACAAAACCACGTTATCGAAAATGCGGGTTTCATCTTCATAAAGAGCATTGTTCACGTAATTCTGGAACAGAAAATTACCCAGGCTGTAGGTCATCAGCGAGAATTTAGTGTGACAGGATTTCAGTGCGTTTTTATCAAACGGAGCTTTAAGGTATGCGCCAAGTTTTTCGAGCGCTGCGTCTAGTGCGCCAATAGAAGCCAGCGCGTTTCGCTTAGCTGTTCGATACTCTTTGGTGACAAAACCCCCCGGATTCGATGGCCAGGAAAATACAATTACTTCAACACCATAAAGCGTTTCAATATCGTGAGCTTTGTTTAAGCTGGATTCAAAAGACTGGTTGAATCCATGCACAAACAACACGCCATTTTTGTCACTGGCTTGCATCGACTGCCGTAATTCGACCAGAGCGTGCTTCGAAGGTAAGTTTTGGTGAGTCAGCTTGGAGGGTTCTTTTAACATGTTTACCTGCCATGTATCCCCGTTTTTCTCTGCTTTCGCCAGCCGGATCTCGTTTGGTCCTTTACTGTTGAACCCTTCTCCAAAGGCTTGATGATCGCCTATTCCGTTCACAAAGTGGCTTTTCTGAATATTTCGGTTGGTGATCACAAGCATGCTTCCTCCCTTCCCTGACGAGGTTGATAAATTGATGTTTATTTTATCAATAGGAGATAATCAGGAAGTTGCTATGCACTATTCAGGTTTTCAGTGTTTTTTCGTTCTCAAGCATGAGGATAAAAGTATTTGAGCTAACCAAGTAGCACGTAAGTATTGCCCTTTGGTTTGATAAAACTGGAACAGTTCCGCAGAATTGTTCCATATTTAAGTGCAACGTTCAGCGATACACTTTCTTAACTGTCTTGAGCTAAAGCATGGAGAATAATATGCAGGAAAAGGGTCAGAAAGTTCGCTGGGGAATTGCTGGGTTGGGCAATATCGCTCAACGATTCGCAAAGGCGCTGACGGAATATAGCAAGCAGGGTGAACTTTACGCTGTGGCTGCCAGAAGTGAGACTCGGGCAAGTGAGTTTGGAAAGAACTACGGTTGTCAGCGGTGTTTTGGAAGCTATGAAGAAATGGCTCGTGATCCCGGATTGGATGCGGTGTATGTGGCTACCGTTCACCCATATCACAAGCCTGTTGTGGAAGTGTTTCTAAGGCATAAAAAGCATGTATTGGTAGAAAAACCTGCATTTACCAATGTCGCCGATTGGCTGGAAATGCGTGCATTGGCGAAAGAAAATGGGGTTCTGCTGCTTGAAGCGATGAAGACGGTAGCGTTTCCTGCATATCGGGAGTTGAAATCTTATCTGGTTACCAATCAAATATCGTTGACGTCAATTGAAGCGGGTTTTGGTAATTATCACGACTTTGATTTGAGCCTGTTTATTTTTAATCCAGATTTGTCAGGCGGCGCGACTCTGGATGTTGGCGTGTATGCGCTCTGGTTGTATTGCGATTTGTGTGACTCGCTAGGAGAGAAAGTGCACTCACCTGAAGTTACTTTGAAAACCCATCACCCCGAATCCAAAGTCGATGAAGATGCTCGTTTTGAATTTCATCAAGGCGTTAAAGGGGAGATTGCCGCATCCATTATGCAGAACCTTTCCAGAAAAGCCATTCTGACAGGAGAAGGTGTCACCATTACTATTCACGATAAATGGTGGAACCCACTAAACATTGACATTACCCATGGTACTGAAACTCTGTCTCTTACTACTCCGGAGAATGGCAATGGGTTTGAATACGAAATCGATCATTTCTCTGAACTGGTATTGCAGGGCAAGCTGGATTCGGACATTTTAAAACCTGCGATCACAGAGCAAGTATTGAGGTTGATGGAGCAAGGACTCAAAGCGTCTGGATACGGACACCTAACTTAAAAAACAATGGCAAACCAAAGAAGAAAACTGGAAATATATGAAGGGATCTTTCGTGCGTACGGTCCGGGAGATTCTGCTTGTCAGCTCAGTGAACTTGCGGCGCTACTTCATGTGAGTGAACGCTATGTCCAGACACTTATAAAAAAGCTGGTGGCGCTGGGGTGGCTGAAATGGGAAGCGCAATCTGGTCGAAATAAAAAGGCGACCCTATCCTGTTTGAAAGAACCAATAGATGCGTGCTACCAATTAGCTCAACCAATGGCTGAAAGCGGCAGTGTGGATCAGCTTCTGAACTTGCTTGGGTTTGGTGGACGTGATTCAGGCAAAGAGCTGGAGGCATTTCTATCGCGAAGTGAGCCTGGCATACAACGAACTCTGTACATTCCATTTCACCGAGAGCTGGAAAACTTACATCCCTTAAAATCATTGCGGCGGACTGAGCGATTCTTGGTGACTCAGGTTTGTCAGTGCCTTACCAGAATTACTCAAGGAGAGATAAAAGGGGATCTTGCCTATCACTGGCAAAGCAATGCCGACGGGACTTGCTGGCGATTTCAAATTCACAGTGGTGCCAAGTTTCACGATGGAACATCACTGACTACCAATGACGTGGTACGTTGCCTCAGTGCTTTGATTGGCAGCCGTTACTGGTCTCGGCTCTACCAACATATCAATACCATTAAAGCCCTGTCTCCTGAAGTTATTGAAATACAGCTTAATGGCACAGACTGGCATTTACCGCGTTTGTTTTCACGAGCAGAAACGTCGATTTACAAAGCGATTGTCAAAGGTGGCTTAGTGGGATCTGGGGCTTTTTCTGTCGCTGTGTTTTCTTCCAAAATGCTTCGACTGGCTCGTCATACTGGCTATACCCACAAAGTTCCTTTCGTCGAACGTGTGGAACTTTGGGTTTACCCTGAATGGGCGGAAAGTAAAGTCTGTGCAGTTAACCAATTGTGCGTAAAGCTGCCTGAAAAGACTCAGAGAATAACCAGTAAAAAGCTCTCCACTTTTATTGAAATTCGCAATTCCAGTTCCCAAGATGATTCAAATGAACGAATCAGTTATGAAGATAACTCTGAGTGCAGAACCATTTTCCAAACCCGTTATCCGAAATCAGAGGGTAAAGAGGTGTCTTATGCTCAATACAACAGGGAATTCACCACCGTTTTCTGTAGCGTGATAGAGGAAGATGACCGCTTCGTATCCTGGCTCTCGTTCCTTACTTTGTTTCCGTTTAAACAGGGCAGATACGATGTGGAGTTATGCAAAATCCGAAATACACCAGATTTGAAAGAAGCTGAAAAGTACCTGACAGAATTGTTCCAGAGAGCGCAGAAAGAAGAAGTGCTCACCTTGCTAAAAGATGAGCCATTCTACTTAGAGATCTCACGCAAAGTGGAGAATACAATCGTCAATGGTTTTGGCTGGTGTGAACTTGGAGACGTTTGGGTATCGGATAATATGATACAAAACGGTTTTAAATAGGAATTGATGAAAGTGAAGCAGAATTCAGAAAGGTTAAATAGGTTTCTTAGTGCTGTGGTTCCAGAGCATCCACTGCCAGAAGATTCGATGGAATACTTTTCTGTTTTGGATCGAAAAGACAAAGAGCGGATCTTTTCAGAAGGAGAGTCCGTATCCGATGTTCATTTTCTGCTTTCCGGTATTGGTCGTTACTTCTATCTCGATGCAGAGGGAGTTGAGCGCAACAAATCTTTAGTGCGGTCTGGAGGTGCGTTTACCAGTATCAGTTCCATCGTAGAGGGCAGCCCTAGCCCGCTTTATGCTGAAACCATTACTCCCTGTATAACCGCTTCCGTTCCATACTCCAAACTGGTCGAACTTTCAGAGCATGACCTGTTCTGGGCAACATTCATCCGAAGGATTTACGAAAAACTGGTTTTGAAGAAAGAACGGCGCGAAGCGGAGCTGTTGATGCTGGATGCAAAAACTCGCTACCAGAATTTTTTGGTGGAATTTGGTGATGAAAGCACTCAAATCCCGTTGCGCCATGTTGCAATGTATTTAGGCATTACCGATGTGACCCTTTCCCGAATTCGCCGAGATATGGGCTTAACATAGGTTAAGGTAGTCGAATCCTTGAACGTTAGACTGGGCGTCATTGTGTGGTCAATGAATTCTAAGGAAATGCCAATGAAAAAGTTACTTCCCCCCTATCTGTTCCTCATTTCTATTATCGTCATGGCGTTGGTATGTTGGCCTTTAGGATCTCCGCATCTAATCGGGCAACCCGCCATTTTCTTCGGTGGTGCATTGGTGCTCGCGGGTATTGGTTTGGCTGCCAAAAGCAGTGCTTTATTTCGCAAAGAACAAACCAACATCATGACCTTTGGCGAACCCGACAAACTGGTGACTACTGGGGCATTTAAATACACGCGAAACCCAATGTATCTGGGGTTTACGGTTGCTCTTGTCGGATTTGCAATTTTATTTGGTGCCGCCATTTCCTCATTTGCAATCGTGGGGCTTTTTATACTGATCGCCGACCGCTGGTATATCGCGTTTGAAGAAAACATGATGCGTAGTAAGTTTGGTGAGGAGTACGAAGACTACAGCAAGTCAGTTCGACGCTGGATTTGAGAGCGTCACCCCATCTGATTTTTCCGTCCATGCTGCTTGTGTATAAAGCAGCATTTTACTCTTCATGCTGGCCATTTTTGAGCTTTTAATTAAATTTTTAGCTTGCTGCTAATCGTTGCTAAAGTTTTGAATTGTAATGGTTTGAATTGCTCTCTTTTCTCTTAAAGTTAAAAATTTAGCTCAACTTTTTTTCCCAAGTCTCACAATCAAGTCACTTCCTTACATCCGTTTTTGAGTATGGTCGCTGCATCAATCAGTTCTTCAATTCATGTTCGATTAGACGGATTTTGCTTGCTCATCTTCGAACAGAAGAACTGCATAACAGCAACTAAGGAATCGTCGTGGAAAATAGAACGAATTGGGTGGATTACGCCAAGGGGATAGGGATCATCTTAGTGGTTTACGGGCATGTCGCTCGCGGACTACAAAACGCCGGAATTGAAATGTCACCGACGCATTTTTCACTGATTGATAGCGTGATTTACAGCTTTCACATGCCGCTGTTTTTCTTTTTGTCGGGGTTGTTTTTCTATCAGTCTTTTGAGAAAAGGGGCTCGAAGAGGCTGATTTTCAGCAAAATAGACACGATTTTTTATCCCTATGTTTTGTGGTCGATCTTTCAGGGGGGAATAGAAGCGGTATTGTCTAACTATACCAATGGCAACGTTACTTTTAGCGAAGTATTTGCGCTGCTTTGGGAGCCCCGCGCACAATTCTGGTTCCTGTATGCTCTGTTTCTGGTTTTTGTGGTCAGTACTTTCATCTATTCGTTTGCTGCCCGATCTCTGACTGCGATTCTGTTTGTTGGTACTGCTCTGATCTACATCTTCAATACCTTGCTACCTGACGTTCAGTTACTGAACTACCTGTACCAAAACTTAGTGTATTTCTTCTTCGGTATTGCTTTCAGCGTGTACTCCAGAGAGAGTGTTTTTGCGAAGCCCCAGTTCCTGTTGATCTCCTTTGTCACTTTCGTGGCATTGCAAGCTGGATACCACGGAATATGGGGTATGAACTACAGCCAACGTGGGCTGCTTTCGTTGATTCTAGCTATAAGTTCAATTGTGTTTGTGGTGTCTTTATCTATGGTCTTAGAAAAGCGCTCTTTGCGCTGGCTAAGCTATATCGGGTCAGCATCCATGGGCATTTACCTTATGCACATTCTGGCGGGGAGTGGGGTCCGAGTTGTTCTCACCAAAGTGTTAGGTATTCAGTCTTTTTCAGTCCACCTAATTGTTGGGTGTTTGGTTGCCATTGTGGCTCCTCTTATTGCTATGAAAATCATCGAAATGATTAAGCTGAGGTTCATTTTTTCTGCACCCATCAGCAAGTGGGTTGGTGCAAAAGAAGGTGAAATAACGTCGCAGTCGGCATAGAAAAATATAATCAGCCAGCTGTTAAGGCTGGCTGAGTGATAAGCGAATTCTTAGGTACTGGTCGAGGTAACCACATGAAACTCCAGATAAACTGGAGAAAAAGTAATGAAGGTTCCTCAGTATGGCTAATCTCTTTGACAACATTCCGTCCCAACTCCCCGAAGAAATCTTTGAAGACCTGGTGAAAACAGAAAACATAAGAATTGAACGTATTCTCTCTAAAGGGCAGTCATCACCTGAGTCGGGTTGGTATGACCAGGAAGAAAATGAATGGGTACTGGTTTTATCTGGCTATGGTGTTATCGAATTTGAAGACGGTAAAAGTGTCACATTGCAGAAAGGTGATTACCTAAATATTCCTGCGCACCAGAAGCACAAAGTCGCAGAAACCTCGCCAAACGAGACCACTGTCTGGCTAGCGATTTTCTACTGAGAAGCGAGTCGCATTCCCCATCCAATAAGTGTTGTTATCCCAATATAAAGTTTATCTTTCATAGGGTTATTACTACAACGAGCTGGATGTCAGATGAAAAAAATTGGGATGAAGTTACTTGGTGGCGGCTTTGTGGTGTTTTTAATTGCAGGAAGCCAGTTAGGCTGGTTTGCATCCAGCAATCCCGATTCGTTTCCTAAACTGCCAAGCGAACCCGATTTCGCTGTTTCCAACGCTTTCGATGGAAAATGGGTCGGTCGTCGACTCGACGAATCCAACAGCAATATGTGTGAGCGAACAATCATTGAAGGACATGTGGTTGATGGCTTCGTCCATCTGGTTTTAACCTACAATGGCACTTCACTTAAAGGATGGATCTCTGAATCCAACCAGCTCAGACTCTATGCTAGCCACCCACAGTGGGACTACCGATTCTCCGGCATTGCAGAGGGCAATAAAATCCAGGGAGAATGGAACCTACAGAATGGTCCATGCCATGGTACTTGGTACATTGAATATGCAGGGAAAGGTGCTGACTCTTAATGATTTGTTATTGAAATGCGTATCTCACTACAAAGTAAATTTATACATTTTGTAGCGAGATACAGCATATATACGGACGGAATTTAGATTAGAAGCTGTAGCCGATGCCTGCGCCAACAACTACATCTTTCTGCTCGAACTTACCTTTAGCGTAAGACAGAGAACCTTTCAGAGAGATGCCGTTTTCGAAACCAGTGCTCGCACCGATAGCGATAGCGTTAGAGCCATTGAATCTTGCAACACCCGCACCAAATGTAGTCTTACCAGTAACAGTTGGGATGTTAGCCATAGCAGCAACACCAGCAATACCGTTAGACATTTTGCCTTCGTTTTGATCGATGCGACGAGATTGTTGAAGCTGAGTTTGAGCCATTTGCTCGAACTGAATTTCTAGAGAGTTTACGCGGTTGTCGATTGCTGATGCAGCGTTTACGATTTCGTTGCCACCGTGGAAAATAGCATCTTCGATATTGTTGATTGCGCGATCAACGCTCTCGGCACGTTTCTTCGCTTCTTCAATGTCGTTTTTGTTTTGATTAATCTCAGCATCACGGCGAGCTTTGTCTGCATCAGGCAATGGTTTGTTTTCTACATCAGCAAAAGAAACAATTCCGTCTTTCACTTTTAGATTCACCGATCCAGAATTCTCATGATTGTCATGCAAAGTGTATGTGCCGTCTGCATTTCGGCGAATTTCAGCAATGTTGTTTTGACCATTGTTTGCAAAGATACGAGTTACGCCATCTGCACTTTCTCGAGCAACTAGGTTGTTTTCTTTGAGTAGACCGTCAATTTTGTTTACTTCAACGATGTCACCGTTGATGGCTGCAGATGCGCCCATAGAGAAAGTAGATAGTAATGCAGTTGCTAGAATTGCTTTTTTCATTTGTACATTTTCCAAATAGCTAGTTAGTGGAACAGGAAGTTAAATTACAGAGGTACATGGAATCGCTCTGAATAACGTAGAGGCTTTTCCTTAAGGTTGTTTCATGTCGTACCTTTATTTTTGCTTATGGTATTACATTAAATTATTTTTTCAACACTTAAATCAAAATAAAATTCTTGTCATGTGAATTTTGATTTAACTTTTTGTATTTAAGGTTATTAAATAAAAAGTCTAGCTTTGTTTTTTAAATGGTTTGATGTGTTTGTATTTTGAGGTGGGATGAATTGAAAGTTACTTAAGAGATATGATTTGAGTAAATGAGAGACGAGATAAAGTTGTTACGCTTATGTGGTTTACCGAACGGTCTGGATTGATTTCATGAACTAAAGCTTCCTGATCCTACTTAGCATTCTGGCAGATGTATCAATACCAACACTTGAATCTACGTGCTACAGCCCACAGTTAATGGTCGTAAGCAAATTATAAGGATTCGATATGTTAGGAAAGTTGAAAGCGTCATTGGGTATTGGAGCGGCAAAGGTCGACACTGTGTTGCAAAACATGAGCGTAACGCAGGGTGATACCTTAAAAGGCACCGTTCATATTCAGGGTGGAGACGTTGAGCAACAAATCGATGCTATTAAACTGAAGCTTTGCACTCAGGTGAAAGTAGAGTCTGACAGTGGCACAAGCTACCCGTCGTTTGTGCTAGGGCACCTACAAGCGGTAGACCCGTTTGTTATTGGTCCGGGGCAGGAAAAGCAGGTTGATTTTGAACTGAAGCTTCACGAAGAAACGCCCGTTACTGCGCTGAACGCCTTACATAACCAATGTCATGTCTGGGTAGAAACGACTCTGGATATCGATTTTGCTATTGATCCAAAAGATCGCGATTTGGTTGAAGTGAAGCCTTTACCAGTGGTATCGAACGTGATTTCAGCAATCGAGTCAGCAGGCTTTACCATGGTAAAAGCGGATGTTGAAAAAGGGCACTTGCGAGCAAACACCTTCCAGTCTAAGTCAGGCTGTTATCAGGAAATCGAGTTCCGTAACAACGGATTCGTCACCAGCAAAGAAATCGAGCTTTCATTTATTCTTGATGGAAACATGGTTCATTGTCTGGCTGAAGTGGATCGCGCAATGAGTTTACGCGGCGACCAATACGTCGCTTTCAGCCTGGACCGAAATGCATCTGCCGGGCAGATTCAGGATGCGGTCTCCCGCGTATTGTCGGTATAACCTAACAAGCGAAAACATAAAAGGGCAGTTCTCACTGCCCTTTGTTCATTTCCACTACTGATTATCTCAGCTTTTTCAAAACGTCTTCCATTGTGCTGACAATGGCTTCAACTTTCGCTGCATTGGTTGCGTCTGGGTGTGGTGGTGCCAGCTTTCCGGAGTCGTTATCAAAATACTGTCCGTTAGCGTGCGCGAATTCTTCATTAAGTGAAGCTCGGGTCAGAATTTCCGCGCCGATTCGGATGTCTCCACCGGGAATGCCATAGGCGTCTTTAACCATTTTGCTGCCCAAGAGCGAGCCCGGGTTGACGGCAATAAGAACAGGAGCAGGCTTCGGTAAAGTGTTTGCCAGGTGATGGTTCCAGGCAGTGAGTGCCAGCTTGCTTTGCGCATAGGCGGCGTTGTCAGAAAGCTTAGACTGACCGCTCAATGCACCAAGGTTAACAGGAGACTGGGCAGCCGAAGACAAGTTGACGACTCTGCTGTTTCCGTCAAGTAAAGGCAATAGCTCTTTCGTGACCAGGTAAGGCGCGTACGTGTTCACCGCAAAACGAATGTCCAGACCATCTTCAGTATCGGTATGGGGCGTGGTGTAAACGCCAGCGTTGTTTATCACGACATCAAGGTGGCTGTGCTTGTTTTTAATGTCTCTTATTAAGCCTTTCACTCCACTGATCGTCGACAAATCTGCAACGTATCGCTCGAATGAACCTTCACCACCAAGGCTGGACAGGAGAGACTCGGTATCTGCCAGTTTAGATGGGTTTCGACCATGTAATAGCACGTGGTGCCCATCCGAGTAGAGCATCTTTGCCGTTTCTAAACCAATTCCATCGGTAGCGCCTGTTAGTAAGATTGTTTTTTTCATTGCGATCTGTCCGTTGTGAGAATTTCTGCATGAAATTGTAATTAGTATGTCGTAACTTGATAATAGTGTATTTAATATATTCACTTTCAAAATAATATTGAAAATAAAGCATTATGAATATTGAACATCTCAAACTGTTTTTGCGAGTAGCGGTGACTCACAACATCAGCGTAGCAGGTAAAGAACTTAATCTTTCTCCTGCTGTGGCCAGCTCTTACATCAGTAAGCTGGAAGAAGGGTTAGGTGTCAGGCTGGTGCACCGAACAACTAGGAAAGTTTCTCTCACCGAAGAAGGCAAAATTTTCCAGCCATATGCAGAAGAAGTACTGGCGAGCATTGAAGCGGCGAAAGCTTCTGTTGGGGCAGGGCAAACACACCCTGCAGGAACGCTCAGAGTCACAGCACCCGCTTCGTTTGGTCGTATGCACCTCATGCCCGTACTTAAAGAGTTTTTGTCTCGCTACCCCGATATCCAACTGGATGTAAGGTTTTCAGATGCGATTGTCGACTTAGTGGAAGGTGGGTTTGACGTTGCGATCAGAAATGCAGAGCTCAAAAACTCCAGCTTGATTGCCCGAAAGCTGGCGCCAGATAACCGTATCTTGTGTGCGTCACCTGATTATCTCAAAGAATATGGTGAACCTAAGACACCCGACGAATTAAAAACGCATCAGTGTATCCACTTGATGGGGCTCGACACCTGGCAATTTGAGTTGGGCGATAAAACGCTGGCAGTCAAAACCTACAGCAATTTCACGGCTGACAATGGAGAAGCCGTGCGGGATGCCTGCGCAGAAGGGCTCGGAGTAACTATCAATTCTACCTGGAGTGTGTACAAACACCTAAAGCGTGGCGATTTAGTACAGATCCTTGCCGATTATCCGCTTAAGTCGGACACCGCGATTTGGGCGGTGTATCCAAGTTCGCGCCAGTTAGCTCCGAAAGTTCGGGTGTTTATCGATTTTCTTGTCGAAAGTTACGGCACGCCTCCGTACTGGGACGAATGCTTGAACAATAAAAATGAAGAAGGAGTTTCGTCATGCTAAATGCCATTCATCACTGTGCCATTATCTGTTCCGACTACGCGGTGTCTAAAGCGTTTTATTGCGACGTATTAGGGTTGGAAGTGGTTGCAGAAAATTATCGTGAAGAAAGGCAATCGTATAAGCTGGATTTACGCTTGCCCAACGGAAACCAGATTGAATTATTCTCCTTTCCAAACCCTCCCCTAAGACCCACACAGCCTGAAGCCAGAGGGCTACGCCACCTCGCATTCTCTGTTGATGATCTAGACCCGGTTATTCGTCATCTTGAAGAAAACAATATTGAAGTGGAACCCGTGCGAGTTGACGAATTTACCGGGTGTCGGTTCACCTTCTTTCAGGATCCTGACGGCTTACCTCTGGAATTGTACGAAATTCGCTAAAATTTACTTAATATGCTGTTTAGATTGAAAAAGTTAATCTTCTCAGAATTTTTTTAACGAGCAGTATTTATGAGAATAGTGATTATGCGTCACGGGCGACCTGAGCTCGACCTTGATGCATTGAAAAAGCAAAAGTTTTCAGCATTAAAACTGGGAAAAATCGTCGAGCAATACGAACAGTCAGCGCTTGAAAAATCTCAGACCATTCCACATTCCTCACTGGTGATTTCCCAGAGTTGTCAGTTTGCCCTAAGTAGCGACTTGCCCCGAGCCATTGGCTCGATAGAAAAGTTAGGCTTGAAAGAAATTCACGAAACCGATGCGGTTTTTCGCGAATCCCCATTGCCTTATTTTAACTGGTCGTGGCCCTTTTTATCCTTCTTCACATGGGCAGTTGCATTACGTGTTTTATGGCTGTTTGGCTTTGCTACTAATGGTGAGTCAATCAAAACTGCCAGAGCGAGGGCGCAAACCGGAGCCGGAAAACTGCATCAGTATGCGACTGAGCACGGGTCGGTTTTTCTGCTTGGGCATGGCATAATGAATCGATTGATCGCCAAAGAACTGAGCTCCAAAGGATGGAAAAAAGTTGAGTCAAATGGCGAAAATTACTGGTCTTACTCGGTTTATGAACGCCTATGAAGTATCAAGTTGTTGAGTTTAAAGAAAAGTACGCTGAAGACATCACCTGTTTTTGGCGTAGCACCATGCAAGAGGTGCTCAATATCAGCCCTGTCCATTCGTTTGAGTCTCATCTACATTTTCTTAGCCACATCCTTCCTCTTTCTTATCGAATCCGTGTTGTCACCAATCACGAAGACCGCGCTATTGGCTTTATTGCGTTTAACGAAAAAGAGATCAATCAGCTCTATATTCGATCTGACTGCCGAAACCAGGGCATAGGGCAGCATTTGGTTCAGTTAGCCAAGCAACAATCATCAGGTTGCCTCGAATTGAGGACTTTTGAAGTCAATCAGCGAGCAATACGCTTTTATCAATCTCTCGGGTTTGTTGCATGCGGAGGCAGTTGTGACAATGAAGAGGGGCTCCCAGATATTTTGTTTCGTTGGGTTCAATAGTGTTCTTACTCCTCTGGCTCTTCTACACGAAACCTTGCCTTTAAAGTACAAGATTCAATTTGTTTCATTAATGAGAAAGAGCAAATGCCCAAATCATATTTATTCATCTACCTAATTTAAGAATCATATTAAGTATATGATTAGTTATGCTTTGTTCATTTATCTGTTACTCAACCAAGCGCATTTAAATATCAAGATATAAGTATCAATTCTAAGATTTATAAAAGAGTAAATCGATTTTCTTTATTGACCACATTTTAAGTAAGGTGTAATCATTACACGTGTACAAGGTGCTAGAAGCCGACTGAAAAGGCGCAGTAACCTGTACCGTGTTGTTGCCTGTCGAGCCAAATCAGGCGCACACATTGAGCTCTGATATCAGGATCAGGTCAGCCTCAAAAAATGCATAGCAAAGGTAATGAAGCCTAAATGAATTCGCTGACCCGAATTCATTTAGGCTTTTTTATTTACGGACTTTTTTACTACGAACTTTTTATTTACGAAATAGTGGAACTGGGATTACGTATGGAAACGTATCGCGTCGGATTGCTGTATTCAACAGACGGCACCTATCGAAGGATTGCAAGCAATGCGCTTCTTGGTGCGTCTTATGCCATTGAGCAGGTCAATGCAGATGATCGCTATCCATTTCAGCTTGAAGGGGTTCATGTGAACCCAAAGGGCAATCTGGATGAGTACATAAACGGCGCGCAATCTCTGCTGAAAAGCGGTATCCGGCACATTGCAGGCACCATAACATCAAGTGCTCGCAAAGAAGTGATCCCGGATGTGCACGAGCATCAGGCATTGCTCTGGTATGGCAGCCCATATGAAGGCTACGAATGCGATGAGCATGTGGTGTATCACGGCGCATGTCCAAACCAGAATTTGCTGCAAATCCTTCGGTATGCGGTTCCTCGTTTTGGAAAACGAGTGGCGCTACTGGGCTCCAATTATATTTGGGGCTGGGAGAGTAACCGGATTGCTCGTGATGCCATCGACAGTATTGGTGGAGAAATCATCGAGGACACCTACTACCGGTTTGATACCACCGATTTCAGGCTGTCTATCGAGAACATCAAATCGCAGAAACCCGATTTCGTAATTAATAATTTAGTTGGTGAATCCAGCTATGCGTTTTTGCATCAATTGAATGATGCATGGAGCGCCGAATCCCTCCCAGTCTTGAGCAGCAACCTCAGTGAATGTGAGTTAGCAAGCATTCGCGCCTTGCCTAACCTGCGTTTGTTTACTGCATTGACTTTTTTCCAGTCGGTGAACCCCCAATTCACTGAAAAGGTGAAAATGGCCATGTCATGCGGTGAGCCGGTCTCAAGTAACTTTGTCGGCGCTTATCTTTCTATTCTGAGTCTGGCGAATGCCATCGCTATTGCTGGAAGTGACGATGTCACGTCTATTCGTGCCGTTTTAGGTAAAGTGTGTACAGACACACCCATGGGGCACACTTTAATGATTGCCAAAAACCAGCACGCGATACTGCCATGCTTTATCGGTGAGCGTGACGGTGATGACTTCAAAACCGTGAAATGTTACCCACCTATCGAACCGAATCCGTATCTGATAGCACAGCAGTTTCTTACTGATATGGAACCACTGAATAGTTCAGTCAAGCTGAGGGTAGTCAAATGATCAATGCTTCCCTTTCCATCGACAAAATCACCGTAGTTTCGCGAGATGAGCGTACATGTGGGCAAATCCGAAAAGCGGCAGAAAGAATGGGCATCGAATGCCACATTACTGATTCTGTCGACAATACGAAAACAGATCTACTGCTTATCGATGTGCAGCACTATTTCAGCGATATGCATACTCAAAAAGCCATTCCGCAGGCACTGCCAATTGTCGGGCTGATAGCTCACGGCTCGCCGACCGAAATTGAGCGCGCCATTGCCATGGGAGCGATGTCGGTTGTGGGTAAGCCCATTCATCAGACGGGGCTGTATGCGGCTTTTCATATGGCCCTGAAGCTTTCTCAGCAACAAGCCAAAATGCATCAAGAGCTAGAAAGTTTGAAGATGCGGCACAAGCTAAGACCTGTCGTTATTCAGGCAGTGATCGGGGTAATGGACAAGCACCAGATCTCCGAGTCACAGGCATACGAATTACTTCGCAGTTATTCTATGCAGCGAAATGTACCTGTTGAGCAGGTATGCATTGAGCTGACTCAGGGCAATGTCGCCTATGAAAGGCTGCGAGGAGAAGGCTAATGTGGAAATCTCTGCTTTCGCGACCATCTGTATGCATTTCGGTAATGATTATTGTAGTGATCGTGTCGCTGGCTTTAGGCGCGTCCATCTTTGCCCCTTACGATCCGACAGAGCAGTTCTTTGAAGGGTTGACCTTAGAAGGGGCACCTTTGCCTCCAAACGATGTTTTCTGGCTGGGAACGGATCTTCTTGGTCGGGACTTACTTTCTCGCATCATTTACGGTTCTCAGACTTCATTACTCATCGGTGTAGTAGCCAATGGTGTAGCGATTCTGATAGGAACCACGGTGGGTGTGATTGCCGCCTATTTCAAAGGTTGGGTTGGCACTGCGCTGATGCGTTTTACCGATTTGATGATGGCGTTTCCTGCCTTGCTGTTGGCAATTGCACTGGCTGCCATTTTTACCCCCGGTTTATGGATAGTGGCGATGGTGATCGCCATGGTGAACTGGGTACAAATTGCCCGAGTGGTGTATTCCGAAACCCTTGCAATCAGCGAGAAAGACTTCATCGCCGCAGAGAAAGCGATTGGCGTACCAGAATGGAAAATTCTGCTTTCTCACATCTTCCCTCATTTAGTGCCGACCATGCTGGTATGGGGAACACTGGGCATTTCAACAACCGTGCTTCTTGAAGCGACGCTGTCTTATCTGGGCATTGGGGTGCAGCCGCCCATTCCGAGTTGGGGAAACATCATTTTTGAAAACCAGACCTACTTTAGCGTTGCTCCCTGGCTGGTGTTTATCCCCGGCAGCGTGATTATTCTGCTGTCCCTTTGCTTCAACATTCTCGGGGATGCTTTGCGTGATGCGCTGGACCCAACGTTAAACGGGAGAGAGGCGGGATGAGTTACTACCTGATCAAGCGATTGTTTCACGCCGCTCTGATTCTGCTTGGCGTGACTTTCATTACCTATCTTCTGCTGTATCTGTTACCGGCGGATCCGGCGCGTCAGATTGCGGGTCGAAGTGCCACAGCAGAAACCGTTGCCAACATACGTGAGCAGTTGGGTTTGAATCTGCCGTTTTACGAACAGTACTGGCGCTACTTAACCAATCTGCTGCAAGGCGATATGGGGCGATCATGGCTACAGAAAACCGAGGTTTCGGAGCTGATCGCGGCACGTTTGCCTGCCTCTTTGCAACTCATGGTTGCGGGGATTGGTGTGGAACTGGTTATCGGATTAAGCCTTGGCATAGTGGCGGCGCTCAAGCGCAATAGCGCACTGGACAGAGGCTTAATGATCTTCTCTTTTGTGGGCGTTTCTTCGCCCCATTTTGTGGCTGCAATGATGTTTCTTTATCTCTTTGCAGTGCAATGGTCCTGGTTCCCGATTGGTGGGTATGGCGAATGGAAACATCTGGTTCTGCCTGCCATCACACTCGGTGTACTGGGAAGCGGTTGGTATGCGCGAATGATGCGTTCTTCAATGATTGAAGTACTGCATCAGGACTATATCCGGACTGCAAAAGCCAAAGGGCTCAGCCAAACCCGAATCATCTTCCGACACATGATTCCTAACGCGATTTTGCCGATCATCTCAATGATCGCTATCGATATAGGTATCTTCATCGGGGGCATGGTAGTGGTTGAGTCTGTATTTGGATGGCCCGGAATTGGGCAGCTAGCTTGGCAAGCGATTCAGCGTGTTGATATCCCCATTATTGTGGGCGTCACACTGGTCTCTGCAGTTGCCATCGTGTTGGGGAATTTGCTGGCTGATCTTCTCTCACCTTTTGTCGATCCAAGGATTGACCTGAAAAAACTGTAACAAGGACAAGTGTGATGAAAAAGTTAGCAGTAGCGACAGCGCTGTCTTGCGTGATGGCGTCGCCTCTCGCAATGGCAGACATCAAGCAGGGTGGCAGTATGATTGTCACGTACAAGGATGATGTTTCAACGCTAGACCCCGCCATAGGGTACGACTGGCAAAACTGGTCGATGATCAAAAGCCTGTTTGATGGCTTGATGGATTACAAACCGGGAACAACCGAGCTGGTGCCAGATCTGGCAGAAAGCTACACCATTTCCGAAGATGGTAAAACTTACACCTTCAAGCTCAAGAAAGGAATCAAATTTCACAACGGCAGAGAAGTCAAAGCCGCCGATATAAAATACTCCATAGAGCGAACCGTCAACCCTGCCACACAAAGCCCGGGCGCAGGATTCTTTGGCTCGCTGGAAGGGTTCGATGCTTTTAACAGCGGTCAGTCAAAAGGATTAGCCAGCATTAAAGCAGTCGATGACTACACGGTGAGTTTCCAGTTGTCTCGCCCGGACGCCACCTTCTTACATGTATTAGCGATCAACTTTGCGTTTGTGGTTCCGAAAGAATCGGTTGAGAAATGGGGTGCAGATTTTGGTAAACACCCGGTCGGAACGGGCGCATTTAAGCTGGGCGAGTGGAAACTCGGTCAACAACTGACGTTTGTCCGAAATTCGGATTACAACAAACCCGGATTGCCTTATCTGGATGAGATCCGTTTTGAAGTCGGGCAGGAACCTGTTGTTGCCTTGCTGAGGTTAGAGAAAGGCGAAGTCGATATCGCAGGTGACGGTATTCCGCCAGCTAAGTTCCTGCAAATGAAGAACAGCCCACAATACAAACCGCTGATTATCGCCGGTGATCAGCTACACACTGGCTACATCACCATGAACGTAAAGATGAAACCCTTTGATAACGTCAAGGTGCGTCAGGCGGTGAACATGGCGATCAATAAACGTCGTATCGTCCAGATCATCAATGGTCGTGCTACTCCAGCCAACCAGCCTTTGCCGCCAGCCATGCCAGGTTATTCCCAAAGTTATAAGGGCTACGCCTACGATCCGGATGGTGCCAAAAAGCTGCTGGCTGATGCGGGGCTGGGAGACGGATTTACCACTGAACTTTATGTCGCCAATACCGATCCTCAACCAAGAATTGCCCAGGCTATTCAGCAGGATCTCGCCAAAATTGGTGTGAAAACAGAAATCAAAGCTCTGGCGCAAGCCAATGTGATTGCGGCTGGGGGGGCGGCTGACCAAGCACCAATGATCTGGTCGGGCGGCATGGCTTGGATTGCTGACTTCCCGGATCCTTCAAACTTCTATGGCCCTATTCTGGGTTGTGGCGGTGCGGTTGATGGGGGATGGAACTGGTCATGGTACTGCAATCAAAGCCTCGATGATCGCGCAGCCAAAGCAGATGCTATGGTATCTGAAAGCCAGCAGTCTGCCCGTATGAAAGAGTGGGAAAGCATTTATGTGGATCTGATGGCAGATGCTCCCTGGGTTCCTGTTTTCAATGAACGCCGTTTTACCATTCGTTCAGAACGCTTAGGTGGTGATACCAGTATCTTCGTCGATCCTGTACACATCCCGGTTAACTACGAAAATGTGTGGGTGAAAGATGTGCAATAACTCATTGATAAAAACCATCCACAGTGTGCACCACCACCATGGATGGAATAACGCCATCGAACCTGCTTTTCGCGTGGGTCGAGGTTCAACGCTGGAGTTCGAGTGCCTCGACAGCTCCGGCGGTCAACTGACACGGGCATCCACTGTGGGTGATATTGCCGGGCTGGATTTCGGCAAAATCAACCCAGTGACGGGTCCTATCTATGTCGAAGGGGCAAAACCTGGTGATGTTTTAAAACTCACCATCCACGAATTCAAACCTAGTGGATTTGGCTGGACTGCCAATATCCCAGGGTTTGGTCTGCTTGCGGATCAGTTTGAAGCCCCGGCATTGAATCTTTGGTCTTACGATTCTGCGACTCTGGCTCCTGCTGCGTTTAGCACTATGGCAAAAGTGCCACTGAAGCCTTTCGCCGGAACCATTGGCGTTGCTCCTGCTGCCAGTGGCGATCACTCTGTAGTCCCGCCAAGGCGTATTGGTGGAAACATGGACATTCGCGACTTATCGGCAGGGACAACGCTGTATATCCCTATTGAGGTCGAAGGTGCCTTGCTTTCCATCGGTGATACCCATGCCGCTCAGGGGGATGGGGAGGTTTGCGGAACAGCGATTGAAAGTCCGATGAATGTGGTGGTTGAGCTGGACGTTGTAGACAATCTGAAAATACAGACGCCGTATTTCACGACAACGGGTCCCGTGACCCGTCATCTCGATAGCAAAGGCTATCAGGTGACGACTGGTGTGGAACCCGACCTCATGGCAGGTGCAAGAAGTGCAGTGAGTCAGATGATTGACCTGCTTTGTGCTCAGCACCATATGTCGCCGGAAGAAGCCTACATGCTTTGCTCAGTGTGTGGTGACTTGCGGATCAGCGAAATCGTGGATATACCAAACTGGCTGGTCTCTTTTTACATGCCAAACGTGGTGTTTGAATAAGGTCTATGGATCTTGTTCAGCTGGAAATACAAGGAAGGGGAAATGGATAAGGCATTATTGTCAGTGGAAAACCTGTCTATTGCGATTGCAGCAGGTCAACACCTGAACCGAGTGGTGGATGATCTTTCGTTTTCAATCGATGCGGGCGAAACCGTGTGTATTGCAGGTGAATCTGGCAGTGGTAAGTCCTTATCCAGCACCGCCATCATGGGGCTGCTTCCTCCGGTAGCTAAAGTCTTGGGCGGGGAGATCTGGTTTGAACAACGCGACTTACTGGCTTTCTCTGAGAAGGAGATGCAAGCCATTCGTGGTGACGACATTGCGATGATTTTTCAGGAGCCAATGACCTCCTTAAATCCACTCATGACCGCCGGGCAGCAATTGTGTGAAGCAATACGAGCGCACAGAGAAGTCGATACAGCAGGTGCCAGAAATATGGCGATCAGCATGCTGGATGCGGTGAAAGTCCCTCACGCTCAAAAACGCTTTGGTCAGTACCCCCATGAGATGTCTGGCGGTATGTTGCAACGCATCATGATTGCCATGGCGTTAGTGTGTCGCCCTAAAATACTGATTGCCGATGAGCCGACCACAGCTCTGGATGTGACCATTCAGGCTCAGATTCTGACTCTGTTGAATGAGTTGAAAAACGACTTTGATACGGGTGTCTTGATGATCACTCACGATATGGGAGTGGTGGCTGAAATGGCCGACAAAGTCGTGGTGATGAATCAGGGCATTGTGGAAGAGCAATCCGATGTGCGAAGTATTTTTCTTGCGCCATCCAGCAACTACACCCGCGACTTGCTGGCGGCTGTACCTAAGCTTGGGCACGCCAAACCAGCCGACACGGTGGAACCTGCTTCTCCATTGTTAGAAGTGAAAAACCTGTGTGTGCGTTTTCCCGTGCCGTCCGTCTGGTGGCAAAAAAACAAACTCGAAGTGCGCGCGGTCGAGAATGTGTCGTTCTCGATTCAACCTGGTGAAACTTTGGGGCTGGTCGGGGAAAGTGGTTGTGGAAAATCAACCACAGGCAAAGCGCTAATGAATATGCTGCCATTTGTGGGTAGCGCAAACCTGAATGGAAACGAATTGAACGGGTTAGCGGGTCAGGATTTAAGAGCGATTCGAAAAGACATTCAGATGGTGTTTCAGGATCCATACAGTTCACTGAACCCGAGAAAAACCATCAGACAGCTATTAAGCGAGCCATTGTTGATTCATGGTATCTGCCAGCCTGACGAGGTGGGGCGTTACGTCGCCCAACTTTTAGAGCAGGTCGATATGCTGCCGAATCACATGCATCGCTATCCGCACCAGTTTTCCGGTGGTCAGCGACAGCGTATTGCGATTGCCAGAGCCATCGCCTCTCAACCTAAATTAATCATTGCTGATGAGTCGGTATCAGCGCTCGATGTTTCGGTGCAGGCGCAGGTGCTCGAATTGCTGGAAAGGCTGCAAAAGGAAACGGGCGTCAGCTACCTGTTTATCTCTCACGATATGGCGGTGGTCGAGCAAGTCTCTCATCGTGTTGCCGTGATGCATGGTGGGCGAATTGTGGAGATGGGACCAAGAGACGAAGTGCTTAGCTCGCCGCGACACAGCTACACCCAAAGACTGATGCAGGCTGTGCCAATAGCGGATGTGAACGTGAAACGCGATCTGACTTCGGTTTTGTCCCAACACAAGATGCCCGATCCAATTCGCGAAACCTCCGTCGTAGATGAAGCTTTACATTATGAGCAGGTCGGCAACGGGCATATTGTTGCGATGAATTATTAGAACCCCTTTAACACCTGTCACCCCAGATGGCGTCAGCATAGCTGGGAACATCAATGAATGGATTTCGGTTGCCTTGCAGTTCAAAGATGCGCTCGTTTCGTCTTCGTTCCCAGTCTGATGGCTGATCGTTCAGGTGCCATTCCAACAGCGTACAAAGGTGTCCAAATTTTGGTTTTTTAGCCGCTGTAGAACCTCGATGTAAGGTTAAGTCTGGAGTGCCGCCAGTATTGCCATCATAAGCAACCGCCATGTAGAAAATCATTCTGGCAACGTCGCCTTTGACCGCTTCTGGTGGTTCAAATGAGTTGTTATCGGCGTGCGCTCCCAATACTTCTCCATGATCCTGTCCGCCATCATCAAACAGCTTGGAGCCGCGTGAGGAGTTCACAGTGACATCGGCTGGCCTTAAGTGGTGAAGGTCGGTGTACGCCGCCTGCCCCTTGGATGGAAAACCACGTGATTTTGCCCAGACATGCTCTCTGTTCCAGTGGTCGTTGTTTCTGCCACCTTTATATTTGGACGTTTTGCTCTGTGAGCGCTGAGTGTACAGAAGAATCACGTTATCGGTGTTGAACGGGTCTTCATCTGTGTAGTCGAGAGCTTTATACACTTGCTTGTAAGTGAGTTTTTCATGATCTCTAATGATCAGGTTAAGTGCTTGATGAAGCTCTGCCCCGGTTTTTCCCTGCGCGTCTGCGTAGTAACTTCCACCCATCAATTCAACCGAATCGACGTCGTTCTTATCGTCAGGTTGAGCTTCTGAAACTGGGCTTGCAGCTAAAATACCATCCAGCATAATTGCCAGCCGATAACCTGCCTGCTGGATTCTGTTTTTCAGAATAGGTTGATATTTGTCTTCAAATTCTGCAGAAATGACGCCATCTTCGGGCAATTCCTGATAAATCTGCTGAGTGATTTGGTAAGACTCGTTTGCCCAGTCCAGCGTATTGGAACTCTCCCATGCCTGAGTGTCGATAGCGACCAAGTCTTTGTAGAGATCTTCCCCGTATTCCAGCCAGGTCATATCCGACTCATCAATCAACTTGCTGTCAAAGAAACGGTGGAGATTGGAGCTTTTACCATCATGGGTAATATTGACTTTATTACCGCCTAAATCTTCAGCGTAGGAGACGTGCAAGGGTTGGTGAACATCGCCGACAAAATGCCCTAAAAACATCAGAGCTTTGGTCTTGTCATTGAAATACAGAGGGTTACCACTCGGTTTGCCAGCCAGAATATTCTTGTATTCTTCAATTGCAGAAACCACGCAGCCTTTATCGTCACAGCGTTGCGTGAGCTCCACATTCTGAGCTCCTTTTTTTACATTGATGTAGTGATGGGGTTTCGCGCGATCAAATTCTGGGTTGCTTTTAACTTCATCCGCCCAAACACACGCTTCGGCAAAGGTAGGGTATCGAGTGTCTTTCAGCAGGGCTGCGACCTGATCCTGAGATTTTGCCGACATGGCTCGCCATGCGACGTCACAGACTACCTGATGCCCATATTGACCAAATGCAAATGAGGTAGAAGAGGTTAACAGGCATCCTGCCAATGCAATGAAGGTGATTCCTTTATTGTTCATAGCTATCTATCCAGTTTGTTGATATTGACGTGTTGTTCGACTTATCAACAAAGAGTTTAGAAGCGGATTATTACGTGTCTGTTTGACTATTAAGACAGCTGCATATTCTTGGCAGGAACCAAAAGAAATGTGGTGTGTTGTTTCATTGTTAATACAAAAATCTGGCAGCAACAGACAGAAAAAAGCCCTCCATAGGAGGGCATCAATCATCGCTATATATCAGGGATTATTTATGTATATGTTCCCCTGATTTATTTTAATTATTGCAGAGAATGCTGATGTTCGCTGATAAGCATATCAATTTTTTCTTCTGCTCGGTTTAGTGCCTGAGCATAGCTTTCTTCAGCAGCAAATGGTTCCACCACTTCGTAGTAGCATTTCAGTTTTGGTTCGGTGCCTGACGGACGAACCACGACGCGAGAACCGTTGCTCAGATGGTAGATAAGCACATCACTAACTGGGAAGTTCAGCGCTTTTTCGCTGCCATCTTCAAATGTCTGCTTAGACAGTTTGAAGTCTTCAACACTGGCAATCGTCTGACCCGCAATGGTGGTTGGCGGGTTCGCGCGAAGAGTATCACCAATAGGTGGCGCAGACGGATCAAGCGCAATGCTGTGTTGGGCGTTAACGACCATGCCGTGCTGACGGTAAATTTCTTCTAGCTGGTCCCAAACGGTTTTACCTTGTGCTTTTAGCGCTGCTGCCAGTTGAGCAAACGCTACCAGTGCTGTTAAGCCATCTTTATCCCAGACAAGCGTCCCGACTGTGTAACCCAGCGCTTCTTCATACGCGAACAGGAACTGCTTGTCTTGCGTTTGCTCTTTCATCGCAACATTAGTCAGCCATTTAAAGCCTGTCAGGGTTTTGTAGAACGTACCACCTGCGGCTTCCGCCACTTCTGCCAGCAAGCTGGATGATACGATAGTTGCACCGACCAGTTTCTGGTTGTCATTGGCCTGATTAAGCAGGTAGTGACCGAACAATACTCCCACCTGGTCGCCAGTCAGCATTTTGTACTCGCCGTCTGCCTGGCGTGCAGCAACCGCAAAGCGGTCTGCATCCGGGTCGTTAGCACAAGCAAGCTCAGCATTGTGCTGCTTAGCTTCTGCGATAACCAAATCCATCGCCCCTTTCTCTTCCGGGTTAGGGAAGTTCACAGTAGGGAAGGTGCCATCCGGTTCGCGTTGTGCCGCCACGCTATGAACCTGAGTGAAACCCGCATCAGCCAGAAGGGTCTCAGCCATGTTGGCTCCAACACCATGCATTGCCGTGTAGGCCAGTGAAAGGTTTTCAGGCTGCTGCTTGTTTTGCAGAAGAGGGCTGGAATTCGCTGTGCTGCGATATGTTTGGTAGTAGTCTTCTTTCAGCCAAACCAGTAAGCCTTTTTCTTCAGCTTCTTCAAGTGGCATCAGGTTAAGATCTTTCGCTGCCGCGTCGTCAATTTCTGCTGCAATACCAGAATCGTGCGGTGGGATAATTTGCGCACCGTTTTCCCAGTACACTTTAAAACCGTTGTATTCCGGTGGGTTGTGGCTTGCCGTTACGACAACTGCCGCAGCAGTGCCAAGATGCAGAACGCCAAACGCTACGATTGGAGTCGCCGCGACATCGTGAGTCAGATAGACCTTAATGCCCTGTGCGGTAAGAGCTGAAGCGGTGTCATGCGCGAATTGCTTGGAGTCTGGGCGACCATCGTAGCCGATTACCACCCCTTTTGATGCCGCGTTTTGTTGCGATTTCAACAGGTATTGCCCAAGACCAGTGGCAGTTTCCTGAATTACCAGGCGGTTCATGCGGTTTGGACCTGCACCTACAACGCCGCGTAAGCCAGCGGTTCCAAATTCCAGACGACCTTTAAAGCGATCCGCCAGTTCTTCGTCGTGATTACCGCTTTGAAGGGCATTCAGCTCTTCGCGAGTGCGAGGGTCAGGATCTCTTTCCAGCCATCTTGTTATCAAGTCATTCATAGTCTTGTCCTGTTAGAAATGCTTTCAGCCTAAATTAATGTATATCCAATGTCGTTCACACCTTTTTTTGTGGATTAGATCTCACAATGTGGTCGCAATCGATAAAATCGACTCTCCTCATTTTTACCGCATGATTGCAGTTTCAAGTATAGGAAAGCAGTGACATAGGAATGACCCATTTGGCGATCAAAGTCTAATTCCAAAACGTGCGATGTTGCTTAATTCTTGAACAATTGTCGTTAAGAATCTAGGGTTATTAACAAAGCCATAACAAATAGTTAGCAACTTGGAAATAATTTCAAAGTTCTATGGCGTGCTTTCCATCACAGTCCTGTGAGGAAATGCGAAGTGGATCACTGCCTATAAAAACACAAACGGAATTGGGCGGAGATCTGATACTTGCCAGTAACGCGTTGCGCTACCAAACGCGTGAAACGGCAGGTGGAAAAACAGAGGAGAAATCTTTTGAAAAGATTAACGTCTTTGTGTTTGTGGGGAGCGCTAACCCCGTCGGTGGCATGGTCTGGAAGCCAATACAATATGACTCGGGGTGTAACCCGTATTAGTGAGCAGGTTTATGACCTGCATATGCTGATCTTTTACATCTGTGTTGTTATCGCTGTCGTGGTTTTCGGTGTCATGTTTTATGCCATCTTTAAACACCGCAAATCTCAGGGAGCGGTTGCGGCCAACTTCCATGAGAGCACCAAAGTGGAAATTATCTGGACGGTGATTCCCATTTTAATCCTTGTTGCTATGGCTGTGCCTGCAACCACCACGCTGATTGAAATGGAAGACACCAGCCAGTCCGATCTCACGGTCAAAATCACGGGATCTCAGTGGAAATGGCATTACAGCTATTTCGGCGAGGATGTCGAATTTTTCAGCCTTCTTGCAACCTCTTCCAAGCAGATAGAGGGTGACGAGGTAAAAGGTGCCAATTACCTTCTTGAAGTCGATAACCCTCTGGTTCTGCCAATCAATCGCAAAGTCAGATTCCTACTGACGTCAGACGACGTTATCCATTCATGGTGGGTGCCAGATTTTGCCGTCAAGAAAGACACCATTCCCGGATTTATTAACGTAAGCCTGGACCCGTATTGACGAACCCGGAGTTTA
>NZ_AFWJ01000274.1 GCF_000222685.1 Vibrio nigripulchritudo ATCC 27043
GCCGAGTCTGGTATTGGTTCTGTAGCGGATGTTTCTCAGGTTGAAGCGCGTATTGCTAAAGCACACGGCAACTTGCTCGCAGCACAGAACAATATCTTCGATGCACACACTCAGTTCACCCGCCTGGTAGGACAGACTCCGCAGGGTCTTATTTTCCCAAGAGCGGATGAAACGTCCATTCCACTGACCTTTGCAGAAGCATTGGATAATGCATACGGTGATCACCCTGTTATTCGCATTGCGGTAGCAGACGTTGAAGCCGCGCGTTTCCAGTATGACCAATCAAAAGGTGTGAACTACCCTACATTCTCTTTCGAGGCATCCGGCACATGGCGTGAAGATGCTGGGGGTGTACGTGGTCAGGCAGATGAAGCAACTGCAATGCTTCGTATGCGTTACAACCTGTATAACGGCGGTTCCGACAGTGCCAACTCTGAGCGCGCTGCCTACCAGTTAAATAAGTCAAAAGATCTCCGTGACAGAACTTTTCGCACCATTAAAGAAAGCCTCCAGCTTTCCTGGAGTGCGCTGGATCTGACCTTGCAACAAAAAGAATTCTTGGCAGACCACGTTGACTCCGCTGCGGAAACGGTTATTGCTTATGAAAAGCAATACCGAATTGGTAAACGTACTCTTCTTGATTTACTCAACACCGAGAACGAATTGTTTGAAGCCCGTAAAGCATACATTGATGCACACTATGCAGAGCAATTGGCTAAATATCGTGTCATGAATGCTTCCGGAAACCTGCTTGACTCTCTTCTGGTTGAAGTACCAGACGAGTGGAAAGAATCTGTAGAATATTAAGGTTGGAATGAATGAAGTATCTAGCAATAGCGTGTTCAGCTCTGCTTACACTATCTTGGCACGCTTCCGCCAATCAGAGCGATGACGAATACGATTATATTGACGTACCAAAGTCTGACCAAATTGCTGATTTAAGTGATGATGACTACGATGGCGTAGTGAACGCCCGTGACCTGTGTACTGGTACACCTCGTGGCGCTAGCGTAGACAATGATGGGTGTGAAACCTACATTGAGTCGGAAGATAAAAAGCAGCTAAAAGTCTTGTTTGCCAACGACTCAGACGAAATCACACCAGCCTTTATTACCCAGATTCGCACCATGGCTGAGTTTTTGGATGCTTACCCTGAAACTTCAATTGAGCTACAGGGATTTGCCAGTAAAACAGGTAACGCAGAACACAATTTGGATCTTTCTAAGCGCAGAGCGAAAGCCGTTCGTGAGGCTTTGATCAGCTATGGAGTGAGCCACACACGAATTAAAACCATCGGTTTTGGTGATTCGGTATTAGATGACTTGGGTGAAAGCCAGGTTAGCCATGCACTCAACCGCCGCGTAGTCGCGACTGTTGTGGGGTACAAAGGCTCAGTCATCAACGAGTGGAACATTTTTACTACTAAGAAAAAGTAAATTCAAACGCTCAGACCTCAAAGCCAGCCTCCATAGAGGCTGGCTTTTTTATTTCTGTCTTATTTACCGTGTAAAATCCCCTCTGAAATGCTACCCTTTGCCGCAATTATCACTTGTATTGGAAAATCCCGATGACAAAACTGACTTCAGATATCGAGTCTAACCTTAATCTGTTCATTGAAGAGACAAAACAAACCAAGCTGGTTTGGGGTCTGAAAAATGAAGATGGATGGCTGGCTTGTGATTCAACAGAGTTTGAAAACAGCGAAGTAATGCCATTCTGGTCATCTAAAGAAGATGCTGAACTTCATAACGTTGAAGAGTGGGCAGATTTTGAGGTACTGGAAATTCCACTCGATATTTTTGCTGAAGACTGGCTGCTTACTTTAGCAGAAGATGGTGTTTTAGTTGGTACAAACTGGAATGCCACCTTAGAAGGTAAGGAAATGGAACCTTCAGATTTGGCAAAATTGTACGTTAAATGACAATACAATTAAAATAAGTACTTCTGGCTCGGAAATTAATTTTCCGAGCTTTTTATTTTTCTGAAACTAATCTAGTTTCACAAAGTGAAACTGTATTTATATATATTCAAACCTATAATTTTCGGCTCACCTCAACTATTTGCCCATTCTTTTGCACAATTATCATTTTCTGTTTCAAAAGGTGACATTTGCACTACCACCATTATTCGATGAACGTAAAATGGCGCAGTCAATTTATACTCACTCGGGAGCATAAGTGAGAAAACTCACGCTACTTTCAAGCATCATCGCATTAGTCCTTTCCACCTCTTCATTTGCTTTTGATCGTGAAGCCTGGAACGCACTGTATTCTAAAAAACTTCAGAGTGATGAACATGCTGCACTTATGATGCTTCAAGAGCGTTATATCATCCTGCCCGACAACGCTGAAAAGCTTTATATATCAACACAAATTCACCGTTTTTATACACTTAGAAAACAGCCCTATTACAGTGAATTACCCGATACACCAACAAGTTATGATAAGTTTCAGCACACCTTAGTTGCCGCACTGAATGATGAAGTAAAGCACGACAATAAAGCGGCATATGCCAAGTATAAAAACCTCATTAACCAGACTAAAGTCACCCACGATTATCAAAGTCGCGCTCTAATTGAGTATCGCCTTTGTCTACTCCTTAGCCGCATGGGTGAGCATCATAGCGCCAAGTTTTATTGCTCTTCGATTTCTGCTCACCTTGAGCAATTAACGGACCCTTTTATTCCTTTGAGGGATGCCTATCGTCTGTTAGCCAACAACTATGCCCATTTGGGCGACTACAAAGTCGCGTTGGAAACGTATTTCAAAATCATTTCTAACTCCAAGGACTACCACGATAATTCAGGCAACTACAACGACATCGGCAATCTGCTATCTGATATGGGCAGGTACGAAGAATCGGAAACCTATTTACTCAAATCTCTGGAATTGCGCAGTGAACCAAACACCCTGCCACTTGCCCGAGCCCAGATCTTACATAGTTTAGGCAGCTTATACCTTAAAGCTAAGCAGCTAGACAAAGCCGAGCAACACTATCAAGAGTCTCTGCAAATCCTCAAAAAGCTGGATCACCAGTACGGCATGGCACTCACCTATATTGGTCTTGGGCAATTGAATACCGAACTGGGGCATCACGACCTCAGCAACGCCTACTTGCACCAAGCGATGGATATGGCTGAAGACCAAAACAATCTAGAGATGAAAATCAGCATTGCATTAAGCTTGGCGAATGAATATCTGACTCGTGAAGTGTATAACGTAGCCATTGAGTACGCTGAAACGGCAACTGAATTAGCCAAAATAGACGAACTGCCTAAATACGAAGCCGACTCACTACAACTGCTGTCGGAAATTCAGGAGACAACAGGTAACTACTCGCAAGCGTTAGAGAGTTACAAACGTTTTCATGAGTTGGAAATACAAAAGCGCGACCGAGAAAACCAAAATGCGTTTGAAGCGCTGGATTTAAGTAAAAGCAAGCTTGAAGAAGAACTGGAAAACTCAAAACTGGTGTTGAAAAACACAGAGCAGCAGCATCAGTTGGAGTCTTTAACTCAACGCGACCTAATGAACCGAATGTTTATGGTGGTGTTGTTTTTGATCATTGGCGGGATACTGTATGCAAACAAACGAACTCGTCAAACGGCGGAAAAGGACTCGTTAACACACACCTACAATCGACTAACGATTCTAGAAAAAATCCGCCGGCAACCGCAAAGTTCCTCTCCAGATTTAAAGCATGTACTAGTGCTATTCGATCTCGACCATTTCAAGGACATCAATGACAACTACGGTCACCCTACCGGAGACATCGCGCTAAAACATGTAGCAAAAACCATCTCGTCTCAGCTAGGTGAAAGAGACAGTATCGGTCGAATCGGTGGTGAAGAATTTATGGTGCTTCTTACCGATGTTCCCGAAGAACAAGTGTGGGTAAAAAGTAGAAAAAAATGCGGGATTTGATTGAGTCTAAAACCTTTATGTCGGAAGACCATCAGACTCTGAACTTAACCGCGAGCTTCTCTTACCTGTCTACATCAGAAAAGCTCAGCGACTTTGATGTGCTCTACTCAATTTTGGATCAGGCACTGTATCAGGCAAAACTCAATGGCAGAAACTGCATTGTTGATGCCTACACTGACCCTATTGATGCGATACGCCATTCTGCTTCGACACCAACGACTGCATAACACTGTCTTTGTTGTCGAGGTATTCATTTAAACCTGCTGCGCGCAAGTCGCAAGATGGACAATCTCCACAACCATCACCAATCACGCCGTTGTAGCAGGTTAAAGTATGTTGGCGAACCAGATCCAATGCGTCGTACCGATCTGCCAGTGCCCAGGTTTCCGCTTTGTTCAACCACATCAGAGGGGTTTTGATCTCAAGCGCTTTATCCATTCCAGACACTAAGGCTTTGTTCATCGCTTTCACAAACTCATCGCGGCAATCCGGGTAGCCTGAAAAATCGGTTTCGCACACTCCAGTGATCACTGTTTCAGCACCGATTTGATAAGCGTAAATACCGGCAAGAGTCAGGAATAAAATGTTACGCCCAGGAACAAAAGAGTTTGGCAAGCCATTCTCTTGTAATTCATGGGAAACAGGAATGTCGTCTCGCGTTAGTGAGCTGATAGCCAGTTCATTCAAAAGCCCGACATCCATGACTTTGTGCGCGGCAATTTTCAGATCTTTAGCAAGTTGCTCCGCCACTTCGATTTCAAGCTTATGACGCTGACCATAATCAAACGTAATTGCATGAACTTCATCAAAATTTTTGATCGCCTGAACCAGACACGTTGTCGAATCTTGTCCACCGCTGAATACTACGACTGCTTTTTTCATGATAAATCCTCGGTTTAAGCGATATTCAAATATTTATGAGTCTGAACAGACAGGCGCCAGTTACGAGCGATGCAGGTATCGATACAAAGCTTAGTTGCTCTTGGCTTCTGGCTGATTGGCTGCAACGCAATGGTGGTTTCATCCGACACATCGGCGCTGGCAATCAATTCATCTAGCTGATCGATGTCTTTCTGAGTACCAACCGGATGTTTGATCTCATTCGCTCTTTCAAGAGCAGAGACCAGCACTGGCAGCTTGCCTTTCATGGCAATTTTAGGGGAAACCGTCACCCAAGTGGAATCAGTGGCTTTAACTTCGAAGGTTCCGCTGGTTTCGATTTGGCATTGGCAGCCAATATCCTCAAATGCCTTTGTAAGTGCAACAAGGTCATAAACGCAGGGTTCGCCACCAGTGATGACGATGTTTTTGGCGGTATAGCCGTGTTTTTGATACTGCTCAACGATGTCGCCAGCAGAGACAAAACACCAGGTAGGAGAGTCTGCCGTTTTAATCATGATGTCGCCAATGGGGACCTGATCTTGTTCTTCTGCTTCCCAGGTTTGCTTGGTGTCACACCACGCACAACCGACTGGGCATTCTTGCAAACGGACAAATACAGATGGCACACCGGTGAAGGTGCCCTCCCCCTGAATGGTTTCAAACATTTCGTTGATTTTATACTGGCTATTCAACACGACAATACTTCTTTTTGATTGAGTTTTAATTACTAGTCTTGCAATGCCGACTAGACAAGCTGGTTAGGCAAATTTGCCCTTCTCATACAGCGAACTGCCGGATTATACGCACTTCTAACGAACATGCCAGCCTTTGTAAAAATACCGACCAACCGACAAAAAAATAGAGCCCAAATGGGCTCTATTTATAGGGTTTATAACGATTTCTGTTTATTTCTAGCCTAACTATTTCTTCTCTGTTTGATCTTTCCCTTCACGAAGTTGGGTAATCGCGAATATCAAAACCAATACTGGGTAGCGAGACGCCTCCAGTACCAAAGCGATGATTGAGCTGTAATTCAGAAATGTTTTCACAACACTGTAAAGTAAGTTGGCAAACATCAATATGAAAATGACGGTTACGATGTGTTTAACGCTGCGATGTCTGGATTCAACTTTTGGTTTAAGGAACGTAAACACAGAAGCAATTGCGATGGATGTGGCAAACCAATACGCAAAGTCCGGTCTTGGCCACAATGTACCCAAAACAGCGATAATGACTACGGCAACCCACCAAACGGAAGCACTACTTAGGATCTCACCAGTATGTACTTCGTCTTTTTTATCCAGTCTGTTGAAATGCCAAACTGCCATTCCCCCTAACGCCATCCCTGCCAGAACGTCGGTGAAGTACTGAGCACCCAGATAAACGGTCGATAAACCATGAAAAAGGACAAGCACCACAATCGTTGGCAAATAGCGCCTGACCATTTCAATTGGGTATTCACGGGTTGCATGCAGATAAAACAGCCCCAGTACAGTGACCATCAGTGCGCTCGTCATGCTCGGCATTCCAAAGCCAAAGGTGTCACCCAACATAAGCTCCGGCATAAAGGCATGAGGTCTCGCAAAACCAACACCGACTTGAGCAACCAGCGCTAACACCGCCACACTCACCACGGCGAACAAAAGCTCAGCGCCAAAGTAACGACCAAATACCATAAATGCTGCCGGAATCAGTACGATCAGCATCCAGGGGCTGGCAAGAATATCTCCAACGTAGAAGAAGGAATGAATGTACGGCAACAACGCAGGCGAAGCACTCAATACCCCCTCTTGCAGGGCTTTAATATAACGAATTTCTTTCTGATGAAACGGAATCGCAGCTTCTACAATGTCATCGATGTACGCCACTTTTTGTCTTGCGGCTTTTTCGGAATAGTATTGAAGTGCATCGATTTGAGACGGGTAACGGTAATTCGCCTTATTGACCTCTGCGATGTGTGCCAATACAACCTGTTTGGTTTCTATTCCGTAGTGAGGAGCAAACCATGCCGGAACAATATTGTGCCCACCTTCGTCTTTGTGGTTGAAAGCCACCACAGGGGAATCAGACACACAGTCATATAGCGCCGCGTTCCCTAAAACACCCAGTTTACCTATCGCTGTCACAACCAGCCCGGATTCTTCCCAGGCTTCTCGTTCAGCGGCTTTGGCTGGTTCTTCCCCTTCTTCAACATGACCTCCGGGAATGGAAAGCTGACCTGTGATAGCCTCGCGAACCATAACAATTTTTCCGTCATGGCTGGCAATTAAGCAAAGTGCCCCTTTGTACTTAGGTGGTGTTTCAGAGGAAGCATGGGTAAAGCTGGCGAAAAAAGATAAAACAAGCGCCAAATAAGAAAAGAGATGACGAGGTGTCACGATGAGCAATCCCTGTGATTAGTTTGAAAGATAGGTTAATTTTTTTAAGTCAGTGGCTTACGCATCCAATGAATATGATGATTCAAGCCCAGTTTGTTATAAAAGTTTAAAGCAGCTTCATTAAAGTGCCAGACCTCAACAAACATTTGCTTCACTCCACACTCTTTAAATGCCGTTTCGAGACGTTCGAATAGCATCTGAGCCACTCCGGTTTTTCTGTGTTCGGGAGTAACAAAGATTTCGTCAATACTGCCCATGGTTACAGGCTTCATGATTGACGACTGTAACTCACAAAAGTGACCAGAAACAAAGCCCACAAGCGATTGTTCGTCGTCCTCCGCCACATAAACAAAGCACTCAGGATCATCGATATACCGGGAAATACTTTTCTCTTGTTCAACCTCTTCCGGTGATTTGAATAAATCGGGGGTCTCACGATGATGGTAGTCGTGTAATTGGTACATGAATTTGTTGAGTGCTTCCAAGTCTTCAACTTGGGCAGCGCGAATGCGATAAGTGCTCATAAGTTTATGGAAATAAAGCGTATGTTTAGGGTCTGTTGACTTTGTAAGTATATACATAAGACACAACAAGGTGCAGTGCCAAAATGGAATTTCTTGTTTCACAGACACTAACAAATGAAAACGCGCCAATTGGCGCGTCTGTGTTGGGTTATTTTTTAGCTGGGTGAATCACCCTTTCCAGTTCGTTCAAACTGGTTGGGTCGTCAATCGTAGATGGCACGGTATACTGCTCTCCATCAGCGATTTGACGAATGACCCGCCTCAAAATTTTACCTGATCGGGTTTTGGGTAATCTGTCGACAACCAATGCGTTTTTGAAACACGCTACCGCCCCAATTTCCTCACGAACTTTACCAACGAGTTCGGTTTGAATATTCTCATCAGAAATGGCGACACCGTCTTTAAGCACCACAAACCCAAGTGGGGTTTGCCCTTTCAAATCATCGTGTACTCCAACTACGGCACATTCCGCCACAGCGGGATGCCCGCCAACCACTTCTTCCATCTCACCGGTAGACAGGCGATGACCTGCAACATTAATTACGTCATCCACTCTGCCCATAATGAAAAGATAACCGTCTTCGTCTAGGTAACCTCCATCACCGGATACATAATAGCCTTCAAACTGCGACAGATAGCCACTTTCAAACCTGTCGTGATTTCGCCAAATAGTTGGTAAGCAACTGGGAGGCAGTGGGCGTTTTATCGCAACATACCCTTGTTGGTTGGGCGCTTTCTGGTTACCAAGCTCATCCAAAATCGACACTTGATACCCCGGCATAGGTTTGGTCGCACTGCCGGGTTTCACCTTTAGCATTTCTATACCAGTTGGATTACCCGCAATCGCCCAACCTGTTTCAGTCTGCCACCAATGGTCAATCACTGGTTTCAAAGTGCAATTCTCTACCCAAGCTTGCGTCGGAGGATCAAGCCTTTCACCTGCCATAAATATGCTTTGAAGCTTGCTTAAGTCGTAAAGCTTAACGTGGTTGCCGTCCGGATCTTCTTTCTTAATCGCACGAAATGCCGTTGGTGCAGAAAACAAAACGTTCACTTGGTACTCTTCACACACTCGCCAGAACGCACCGGGATCAGGCGTTTTGATAGGCTTTCCTTCAAATAAAACCGTTGTACAACCGTGAATTAAAGGGGCGTACACAATGTAAGAATGACCAACAACCCAACCCACGTCTGACGCTGCCCAGAACACACCGTCTTGGCTCAGGTTATACACGCAAGACATAGAATACTTCATCGCAACCGCATGACCGCCATTGTCCCGAACAACACCTTTGGGTTTTCCCGTTGTTCCTGAGGTATAGAGGATATAAAGCGGATCGGTCGATTTTAGTGATACGCAATCGGTATTTGGCGCACTCGCTTGCTCACTTTGCCATTCCCTATCTCTTTCATGGGTGAGACTAGCTACACATTCCGGACGCTGATACACAATCACCGACGAGGGCTTCCAGCGGCTATCCATAATGGCTTTATCAACGATGGGTTTGTACGCCAGTACTTTGTTCACTTCAATGCCACAAGATGCCGTCAGCACTACTCTCGGTTCAGCGTCTTCAATTCTTACCGCCAGTTCGTTTGGGGCGAATCCACCAAACACCACCGAATGAATGGCACCAATTCTGGCGCAAGCCAACATTGCCATCGCGGCTTGGGGGATCATTGGCATGTAAATCACCACCCGATCGCCCTTGCCTACTCCATGTTTAACCAACATGCCTGCAACATGCGACACCTCTTTATGAAGTTCACTGTAGGTGTACGCCTGTTTGGTTTTGGTGACCGGAGAGTCATAGAACAATGCTATTTTATCGCCATTTCCCTGCTCAATGTGGTAATCCAGTGCCAGCCAACAGGTGTTGATTTCACCGTCGGCAAACCAGCGGTCGATTCCGTGTTCATCTTTGCTAAGGATTTGATCAGGGAATCGAAACCAATCGAGATTTTGCGCTTGTTTCTTCCAAAACGCTTCGGGTTCATTACACGCAAATTGGTATTCTTTTTCGTAGGTAGACATCCGTTCTTCCTCCGAGAAGAAATGTGGGGTCTCTATTGACCCCACATTTCGGTTAGTTAATGGCAAACAAGCTCATGAATTCATGTACGGGCATGCTTTCGAGTGCTTGTTGGTCTTTACATAGGTCAAAGATTTGCTGCGAACGACCTGCCGGGAAACGAGTTTGCAGGTTGCGTAGGAACTTCTGCTCCAATACTGGAATCCCTTCTTCGCGGCGTCGGCGGTGACCAATTGGGTATTCAATTTCTATCTTGTCGGTGGACGAACCGTCTTCAAAAAACACCTGAATCGCATTAGCGATAGAACGCTTGTCCGACTCCAGATATTCACGGCTGTAACGAGAGTCTTCGATGATCATCATTTTCTCACGCAGCGCATCAATACGGGGGTCGCCATGATGGAAACTGTCTTCGTAATGTTCTGCAACCAAGTCGCCGTAAAGCAGTGGCACCGCAATCATGTATTGTAAACAGTGGTCACGGTCAGCTGGATTCGCTAAGTTGCCTGATTTAGAAATAATGCGAATCGCAGACTCATGCGTGGTCACCTCAATTCTCGCAATCTGATCCACTTTGTCTTTGACTTCGTTGTGAAGTGCTACGGCACATTCCACCGCAGTTTGAGAATGGAATTCTGCGGGGAATGAAATCTTGAACAGAACATTTTCCATCACGTAGCTGCTGAATGGCTGGCTGACTTTGAACGATTCGCCATTGAACAGCACATCGTAATAACCCCACTTAGGCGCAGTTAAGACAGAAGGTAGACCCATTTCGCCTTTCATGGTGATCATCGCAAGGCGAACAGCGCGAGAAGTCGCGTCACCCGCTGCCCAAGATTTTCGGGAGCCAGCATTCGGTGCGTGACGATAAGTACGAAGCGCACAACCGTCTACCCAAGCCTGAGAAACTGCATCAATGATTTGATCTTTGCTGCCACCCAGCATTTTGGTTACCACTGCCGTTGAGGCAACGCGTACCAATAGAACATGGTCCAAGCCCACCCGGTTGTAGGAATTTTCAAGAGCCAGCACACCCTGAATTTCATGTGCTTTGATCATCGCAGTAAGCACATCTTTCATGGTCAACGGTGCTTTACCTTCCGCCACTGCGCTTCGGCTCAGATAATCTGCTGTAGCCAAAATACCGCCAAGGTTATCTGATGGATGCCCCCATTCTGCTGCCAGCCAAGTATCGTTAAAATCTAACCAGCGGATGATGCAGCCGATATTGAACGCAGCAGTGATTGGATCGAGTTCATGAGATGTGCCTGGTACTCGAGCACCGTGCCTAACCGTAGTGCCCGGAACAATCGGACCGAGGTGCTTGGTACATTCTGGGAAACGAAGCGCCAGCAAACCACATCCCAAAGTATCCATCAGACAGTTTCGCGCCGTGTTGTACGCCTCTTCGGATTGAATGTCGGTGTTACTCACGTATTCTGCAATTTCCACCAGCAGATCATCGGGTGCTGGGCGTTCGTTAATCTCTACGTTTTGTGTCATTTCTTCTTCCTTAAATTCTATTGACGCTGGTCGATTGGCAGCCAATCTTGATGTTCTGGACCGGTGTAATCGGCACTTGGGCGAATGATTCGGTTGTTCTCCCGCTGTTCAAAAACATGGGCACACCAACCTGTCAGGCGGCTCATGACAAAAATTGGGGTAAACAATTTGGTGGGAATGTCCATAAAGTGGTAAGCAGAAGCGTGGAAGAAATCGGCATTACAAAACAGATCTTTTTCGCGTTTCATTACCGACTCAACCCGTTCGCTCACCGCATAGAGGTGAGTATCGCCAACGGCTTCTGACAGTTTTTTCGACCACGCTTTGATCAGCGCATTACGTGGGTCGCTCTCGCGATAGATGGCATGACCGAAACCCATGATTTTCTCTTTACGCTCCAGCATTCCGAGAATTTCTCGTTCTGCCTCTTCAGGGGTTTGCCAGTTTTCGATCATCGCCATAGCAGCTTCATTTGCGCCACCATGTAATGGACCGCGCAAAGTGCCAATCGCACCCGTCACGCAGGAATGAATGTCCGACAAAGTCGATGCACATACCCTTGCGGTAAAGGTTGAGGCATTAAACTCGTGCTCGGCATACAGAATAAGAGAACAGTGCATCACCTGCTTGTGCAGGTCAGACGCAGGTTCATCGGTCAGCATTTTGAGAAAGTAGCCGCCGATACTGTCTTCTGAGCGATCTTCGGTATCAATTCTTATTCCATCGTGAGAATAGCGATACCAGTAACAAATAATGGCTGGGAAAAGCGCCAGCATTCTTTCGGTCGCAGAAAGCTGGTCGTCAAAAGTGTTTTCGGTTTCGAGGTTCCCTAACACGGAGCACCCCGTCCTCATGACATCCATGGGATGCGCTTCAGCAGGCAAAAGCTCCAGCGCTTTTTTTAGTGGTTCTGGTAAGCCACGCAATAAACGGAGTAACTCCTTATACTCGCTAAGCTCTTGCCGATTCGGCAGCTTTCCGCGCAACAGCAAATACGCGACTTCTTCAAACTCCGCATGGTTGGCAAGATCGGTAATGTCGTACCCGCGGTAGGTTAAGCCTGTTCCGCTTTTTCCTACGGTACACAGTGCAGTAGAACCCGCACTCTGCCCCCGCAGCCCTGCGCCGCCAAGTGGTTTATCTGTCATGACAGACTCCTTGTCATTGTGGCTTTTGCCCAATCCTTATATTTTTTGGTTGATTGGTGCGCCAGCCGCTTCACGTTATTGGATTTGAGTGGGTCGAAACCCTATTTTTCTGCGAACAGCTCGTCTAGCTTGTCCTCATAGTCGTGGTAATTTAGGTGTTGATATAGCTCTTTTCGGGTTTGCATTTGGTCAACCAATGCTTCTTGATTGCCTTCATTTAATAGATGGGAATAGACCATTTCTGCTGCTTTATTCATGGCACGGAAAGCGCTGAGAGGGTAAAGCACCATGTCCACTGAATGCTCTGCCAGTTCCTGCCCACCAAAAAGCGGGGTTTGACCAAACTCCGTAATGTTGGCCAGGATGGGGATAGACTTCCCAAAGTGACGTCGTAACGCATCTGAAAGCACCCGATATTGGTCTAGCTCGACGAATGCTTCTGGGAACAACATATCGGCACCCGATTCCACATAAGCAATGCAACGCTCAATTGCACTGTCCATTCCTTCTACTGCGAGTGCATCGGTTCTTGCCATAAGAACAAAGTCAGAATCGGTTTTGGCATCTACTGCAGCTTTGATGCGATCAGTCATTTCATCCGTGGTCACAATGGCTTTGTTTGGTCGGTGACCGCATCGCTTTTGAGCAACCTGATCTTCCATGTGTACTGCTGCCGCGCCTGCTTTCTCCATCGACTTGATGGTGCGCGCAATATTGAATGCGCCACCAAATCCGGTATCGATATCCACCAACAAAGGTAAATCGCACGCATTAGTGACGCGCTCCACATCCACCAGCACATCGTTAAGTGTGGTGATGCCAAGATCAGGCAAACCATAGGAAGCATTAGCAATGCCACCGCCAGACAAATAGATCGCCTGATGCCCGGTATTTTTCGCCATCATGGCGCAATACGCATTGATGGTGCCGACAATTTGCAGTGGGTGATGGTTTTCGACTGCTAAGCGAAACTTCTTTCCTGGTGAGATTTTCTCTGCCGTCATGCTTCACTCTCCTGTTGAATTTGTTGTTCGATAAGCTGGCGGCTGCATGAAATGTGTCTTCTCATCAGCATTTCCGCTAACTCTTCGTCTCGGTTTTGAATGGCTTTGAGTATGAATTTATGTTCTTCCAGCGCTTGCTCGGGGCGAGAATGAGAGCGTGGAGACTGATATCGGTACATCCGAAGCAGGTGATACAGCTCATCGCAAAGTAAGGTGACAAGCTTGCTGTTTCGGCTGGCTTTAATAATCCGGTAATGGAAGTCGAAATCGCCATGCTGGTGGAAGTAAGAAGACCCCTCTACCTGTTCGATGTGATCGGAATGTGTCGACAATAACTGACTCAAACCTTCGATTTCTTCGTCAGTGATGTATCTCGCCGCTAATCGCGCCGCCATACCTTCTAAGGCTTCACGCACGGCATAGAGCTCCGACAAATGAGTAAGGGAGATGTGAATAACACGAGCTCCAACATGAGGAATTCGCTCTATCAAACCCAAGCCTTCCAATCTCATAATGGCTTCACGCAACGGTCCTCGGCTCACATTAAAGCGCTTTGCCAGTTCGGGTTCCGAGATTTTGCTGCCGGGCGCAATCTGCCCTTCAACAATCGCTTCGACCAAGCTGCTGGTGAGGTTTTCTGATTTGGTGGCTTCTTTTTCTGGTGCTGCTATCGACATTTCAATCTCAACATTGTCAACAATCTGCATATTTAGATCAAAATTTAGCCACCAAAAGCTATTTAATCAAGTGGATTGTCGACAATTTAGACTAATGTCTAACCTTCGTGAACAATATGAACTTAATTCATTTTTTGTTTTTTATTCTTTTTAAGTCTTCTATCTGGGCAATATCGGTCACGCACATTAAGTTAACAATCAGCCCTAAATGGCAACATAAACATAACAATTAATCTCATCAAAGAATGAGTTTAACCACATAAGGAACGTGACATGATAAAGGTACTGAAACCCACATTTGCCGCTGCAGCGATAGCCGCAAGCTTTTCTTTCGGCGCATTTGCAGCAGATATGGAGAAGATCCACTTCTTGATCCCTGGCGGTGCTGGTGGCGGTTGGGATATGACCGCGCGTGGTACGGGTGATGCATTGGTAAAATCTGACATTGTCGACAAAGTTTCATTCCAAAACCTGTCCGGTGGTGGCGGCGGTAAAGCCATTGCGCACCTTATCGAAACGGCGGAGCGTCAAGAAGACACGCTGATGGTGAACTCTACACCTATCGTTATTCGCTCGCTAACAGGTATTTTCCCTCAATCTTTCCGTGACCTTACCCCTGTTGCAGCCACCATTGCCGACTACGGTGCGATCGTGGCACCTGCTGATTCCAAGTACAACGACTGGAAAGAAGTAGTTGCGGATTTCAAAGACAACCCTCGTAAAGTAAAAATTGCTGGCGGCTCTGCACGTGGCAGCATGGACCACCTTGTCGTAGCAGCAGCATTTAAAGGCGAAGGATTTGATGCCAAAGCGGTTCGTTACATAGCCTACGATGCTGGTGGTAAAGCAATGGCTGCCCTACTTTCTGGCGAAACTCAGCTTCTGTCTACCGGTTTAGGTGAAGTACTGGAAATGTCGAAAAACGGTCAGGTAAAAATCTTAGCGGTAACTGCGCCTAAGCGTCTTCCTGCGGCACCTGAAGTTCCGACACTGACGGAATACGGTAACGAAACGGTATTTGCAAACTGGCGTGGCTTCTTTGCGGCACCGGGCACAACACAAGCCAAGATTGATGAATACAACGAGGCGCTGTCTAAAATGTACACCACTAAAGAGTGGGCGACCGTTCGTAACCGTAATGGCTGGATTGACAACTACAAGCCAGACCAAGACTTTTACAAGTTCCTGGAAGATCAGGAAAAACAAATGGGTTCACTGATGCGTGAACTTGGTTTCCTGAAGTAAAGCATTTACCAATCCGTTGAGAGGTGCAGAGAAAACCTAATAGGCTGTAGTTTATTCTGCTCTTTAAAATGGATTGGTAGCCCCTTTGCCGCGTACGCTGTAAAACGCCAAACTCCTTTGTTTATTTAGTTATCCCTCAAGTGGTGCTGCTTTATCGGTTTCATCACAACTAAATTGATTAACTAGGCGTATGCGGCTCTTTTCCTTACATCAAAACAAAGGATTGAGCTATGTCTGCTAAGCCCACCAACTTATTTTGTCGTGACCGCGTGGGTGCGATGATCTTTCTGGTCGTATGTTTATGTTACGGCTATCAAACCACGCAAATCCCTATGTTCCCCGGTGATGAGTACGAACCCTTTACCGCTCGCACCCTCCCTACTCTTCTGACGGCTGTCGGTGTCATTCTGTCCCTGATGCTTCTTGTGACTGCGCAGCCAGACGAAGAAAGTGGTGCAACCCTTGGCTTCAACTGGAAATTGCTGATCGGCTTTTTAGTGTTGATGGCAATGTATGGCGTAGGTCTGACTTACGTGGGTTTCGTGCTCGCCACTGGTTTCTTCCTGATGATCGGTTTCTACCTGTTGGGTGAAAGAAGAAAATCCATTCTGTTTGGTGCTTCATTCCCGTTCGTCATCGCGTTCTATTTGTTGCTGACACAAGGCTTAGATATCTATCTGGAGCCCGGTGTTCTATTTTCTATCTGGTAGGAGAATGACATGTTAGATGGAATTTTAGCGGGTCTCTCTACCGCAGTAATGCCAATGAACATCATGATGGTGATCGTTGGCTGTTTTGTGGGTACCTTTATCGGCATGTTGCCCGGTCTTGGCCCTATTTCAGCTATCGCGCTGATGATCCCAATCAGTTACGGTCTTGACCCTGCTTCCGGCTTGATTCTGATGGCAGGTGTCTACTACGGCGCCGTATTTGGTGGTTCAACTTCATCAATCTTAATCAACGCTCCGGGTTGTTCCTCTACCGTGGTTACGGCATTCGACGGCTACCCAATGGCGCAGAAAGGCATGGCAGGTAAAGCTCTGGCACTCGCCGCTTACTCGTCTTTTACCGGAGGTACACTGTCTGCCATCATGCTTTTGGTTGCTGCTCCTGCCCTGGCAAGCGTTTCTTTAAGCTTTCAGTCGTCTGACTACTTTGCCTTGATGCTTCTTGGTTTGTCTGCCGTTGCTGCCTTTGCTGGTAAAGGACAAGTGTTGAAAGCCTGGATGATGACCATTCTTGGCTTGATGTTGTCTACCGTGGGCATCGACAAAGGTGTCGGTGTAGAAAGGTTTACCTTTGGGTTAACAGACCTGATGGATGGCTTTAGCTTCTTGTTGCTTGCTATGGCAACCTTCGCTCTGGGTGAAACCTTAATGGGCATCCTAAAACCGCAAAAGGATACTCGTGCTGAAGAAAGCAATCAGCTCGATAACTTAGGCAGCATGAAAGTCACTAAAGAAGAAGTAAAAGAAGTCGCTCCTGTATCTCTGCGATCTTCATTTCTTGGCTTCTTTACCGGCGTACTTCCGGGTGCTGGTGCCACAATCGCCGCTTTCTTAAGCTACGGTATGGAGCGTAACTTGGCACCAAAAGAAAAACGTGAGGAGTTTGGTAAAGGCAGTATCCGTGGTCTGGTTGCGCCTGAATCGGCAAACAACGCAGCATCTAGCGGCTCGTTCGTTCCTCTGCTTACCTTGGGTATTCCGGGCTCAGGTACTACTGCAATCATGCTGGGTGCTTTAATTGCTTACGGTATTCAGCCGGGTCCTCGCCTGTTTGTGGATCACCCAGATGTATTCTGGTCGGTCATCATCTCCATGTACTTTGGTAACATCGTATTGGTGATCTTAAACCTGCCACTAATCCCGTACATCTCTAAATTGTTGATGGTGCCTCGTACCGTACTTCTTCCAATGATTCTGTTCTTCTCAATCACTGGTGTGTACTTGGTATCCTTCAATACTGTGGACGTGTTTATCATGCTGCTGGTCGCAATGGCGGCAATTGCACTGAGGTTAGCGAACTTCCCGCTCGCTCCGTTATTGCTCGGGTTTATCTTGGGGGGATTGATGGAAGAGAACTTACGACGTGCCCTGATGATCAGTGACGGTGAGTTGAGCTTCTTATGGGAGCGCCCAATCACAGCGGTATTCGCTTGTCTGGCGGTTGCTGTATTGCTTGGTCCTATTGCGGCGAAGTTCATCAATTACTTAAAACAACGCAATGTAGCAAACCCTACTCATCAAGATTAATCATCGAAATGAGTGCAAAACAAAGGCTTCTGGAAAACCAGAAGCCTTTTTTGCATTTCGGATGAATAAAAAACCTCTCCGTTTCTGCATCGAATGGATACGGTTTTCTGTATTTGGATAGCCATGATTTTCTTTTGAAACCACGATAAGCGAGTAATCGTAAACAAAAGGAGATTGCCATGACTCAGTCGATGATGGCTACGTTTGCAGAGACACTAAAAAACGGTGAGATAAAACTGATCGATCTGACTCAGACTCTAAATGAAGAGTTTCCAGCACTGCAATTACCACAGGAGTTTGGTCAGGTATGGGGGTTTAAACGAGAAGTCATTTCCCAATATGACGAGAACGGACCTGGTTGGTATTGGAATAATTTTAGTTGTGGTGAACACACCGGAACGCATTTCGACGCCCCTGTTCACTGGATAAGTGGAAAGGACCACCCCAATAACTCTGTAGACAGTATTCCTGTTGAACACTTCTTAGCCCCTGCCGTGGTTATTGACGCTAGCAGCGAAGTCTCTGGTAATCCAGACTGGCTACTCAATGTCGATTTTCTGGAATCATGGGAAAGTCATTACGGAAAGATCCCTGAAGGAGCATGGATTCTGTTCAGAACAGATTGGTCTAAGCGCGTTTCAGACCCTGACGCGTTTTTGAACATGCATGACGATGGGACACATACTCCAGGTCCCACACAGGAAGCTGTTGAATGGATGATTCAAGAAAGAAACGTGATGGGCTTTGGCGTTGAAACCATCAATACCGATGCTGGGCAGTCTTTCACATGGCCAACTCCTTTGCCCTGCCATACTTTAATGCATGGTGCCAATAAGTACGGGCTACAATGTTTAAAGAATCTGGATTTACTCCCTCCGACTGGGGCAATGATAATTGCCGCTCCGCTAAAAATAGAAGGTGGCTCCGGTAGCCCATTACGTGTTATCGCTTTAGTTGAGCAGGCGTAACAGTAGAAAAACAAGGAAGTTTATCTAATGAAAGAGAGTAGTATCAATGCAGATATCATCTTCATAGGAAGCGGAATTAATTCACTGGTTTGTGCAGCCCTGCTGGCTAAAAAGGGAAAATCTGTTTTGGTACTGGAGCGTAACGGCGACTTTGGTGGCTGCATCAAAACAGAACAACTTTTTGACGGATACCACATCGATATTATGTCCACTTGGTATCCACTCTTTGTTTCAAGCCCCGGCTACGCAGAGCTCAAAGATTCGCTTGAGGAAAAAGGCTTGGAGTTTGTTCAAAACGACTATTCGACCGGTGTGGTCTTCCCCGATGGCTCTGGTATCGCGTTAAAAAATGATATCGATGACACTGCAAATCGGCTTGATGCCATTTGTGCCGGAGATGGTCGCTCCTTCGCTGAAATGGCGAACCAATTGTTTGGTAAAGATGCCGCGCTTACGTTTGGGTTACTCAGCCATTCCCCATACAGCCCTAAACTTCTCAAGATACTGTTTCTTGAATGGTGGAAACGCGGATTGGAAGGTCTGATTGAATTTGTTGGTCACGCCCTTGAAAGCTGCCGACGTTGGGCAACAAGATCTTTCCAGCACAGACATACCCGAGCTTTAATCGCACCTTGGGTTCTCCATACTGGACTGGGTCCCGACGACGCCAGCTCCGCCTTAATTGGTAAACTCACTTTCGCTGCGGTTGTTGCTGGTGGAATGCCAGTCGTTAAAGGTGGAAGTAAAAAGGTGGTGGACGCTCTCACCGCAATTATCGAAGAGCATGGAGGAACGCTGATCAACCACTCCAATGTGAATGAGATTGTGTTTGCTAACGAGGGCAAAAGCAGAAAAGCCGAGGGCGTTGTTGCAAGTCAAACTTTCTACAAAGCTAATGAGCACATTGTATGTAACGTGGCGCCCAATCAGCTTTACGGTCAGCTTACGAACAACCCAATACAGCCCCCGACGAGTATTAGTAACAAAGCCAAGGGATACCAGTTTGGTCGTGGTGGTATGCAGATTCACTTTGCACTCAGTGCCCCAGCACCATGGAAAGACCCAGAACTGTTACAAGTGCCCTTGGTGCACCTTACCGAAAGCATGGAACAGGTATGCCTTTCAGTCACCGAGGCGAATAATGGCATGTTACCTTCCAAGCCTACATTGGGTATTGGTCAGCCTACGGCTGTGGATCCAAGTCGCGCCCCTAAAGGAGGGTGGATTCTGTGGGTCCAGATGCAAGAACTTCCCACAGTCATTAAAGGAGATGCTCTGGGCGAAATTGAACCACCTGAGGATGGTCAATGGACGGACTCCATTCGCGAAGCAGTTGCGCAAAGGGTTCAGGAACGGTTGGAAATGGTTATGCCGGGGCTGTCCGATATCATTGTAGGTCGAAAATCCTATAGCCCGGCTGATCTAGAAAAGATGAATTGCAACCTTGTCGGGGGAGACCCTTATTCAGGCATCTGCAGTCCGGACCAATTTTTCTGGCTACGACCCTTTGCTCCTGTCAAGAAAGCTAAGGCGCACCAAACTCCCTTTCCCAATGTTCATCATATTGGCGCAAGCACTCATCCCGGTCCGGGCCTTGGTGCTACGTCGGGCTATATTGTTGCCAAAAAACTGACCAAAAAACGTTGGTTTTAATCAGCTGTATTCTCGTAGGGGCATTTGCCCCTCCCTCCCAATAAAAATCACATCCCTGATTCACTACTCAATGACAACCAACCCTATTTTTTTTGACGAGGAATACTTCGTTCTCCAACACTTAAAATATGCAATTTTATCCACTCTCTGCATGCTCTATCCGCAAGTCGCCAGTAACCGCTTTTCACGCCCCTTTTCTTCATTGAAGCCAGATACCACCTGATTTCTACTGTTATTAACGAAAGCAACAAGGACAGTAGAGGACAACATGGCAGAACGATCTTTTGCTAATGAGATGGGAAAACTCCGCTTAGGAGAAGGAGAAACTTTCACTGGTGAAGGGATTCTCGCGGTAACCAAAGCATTGTTGGAATCCGGAGTAAGCTACGTGGGTGGCTATCAAGGCTCTCCGATATCGCATCTGTTAGATGTACTGGCCGACGCCCAAGAAGTCCTTTCAGACTATGGAGTTCGATTTGAGAACAGCGCCAGTGAAGCAACGGCTGCCGCAACGTTATCCGCATCCGTTAACTACCCATTGAGAGGGGCAATCACTTTTAAATCAACGGTGGGCACTAACGTAGCCAGCGACGCGCTAGCAAACTTAGCGTCTGGTGGTGTCACAGGTGGTGCTTTGATCATTGTTGGTGAGGACTACGGAGAAGGCTCATCGATCATGCAGGAGAGAAGCCATGCGTTTGCGATGAAATCGCAAATCTGGCTCCTTGACCCACGACCAAACCTTCCGTCAATTGTGAATGCTGTAAAGAAAGGCTTCGAACTCTCAGAAGCAAGCAATACACCAGTCATGCTGCAAATTGGCATTCGATCGTGTCACCTTCATGGTCAATTCGAAGCGTCAGACAATGTTAAGGCAGACTTTACCGCTCAGGACGCCATTGAGAATCCGTACCGAGATATCGACCGAATCGTTTTGCCGCCTGCCAGCTTTCTTCATGAAAAAGAAAAAATCGCACACCGCTGGCCTGCTGCCGTTTCATTCATTCAGGAACATCAGCTCAACGAGTTCTTTTCTGCTGATGACAAAAATGTCGGCATCGTATTGCAAGGGGGTTGTTACAACAATGTGATTCGCGCGCTTGAAAAGCTAGACGTATGCGACATTTTTGGAAACACCCAAATCCCTCTCTATGTCCTCAATGTAACTTACCCATTGGTCGATCAGGAATTGGAAAAGTTCTGCCACGGTAAAGACGCCATCTTGGTGGTAGAACAGGGTCAGCCTAATTTCATTGAACAAAACATTGCCAGTATCTTTCACCAGAAAAAGATAACCACCAAGCTGCACGGAAAAGACCACCTGCCACTTGCCGGAGAGTATGATGCCGTCACGCTCACCAAAGGCATATCCAGCTTTTTAAAACAATATGATGTATCTCACGAGTTACATCAGCCTGCCGCCCATATTCCAGTCGTAGAGGTTTGTGACCCTACATCTGAAAACCCTGTCGAACCAGAGATAAAACCACTCGACAAATTAGTAAATGCAAGACCACCCGGATTTTGTACTGGTTGCCCCGAGCGCCCTATTTTTACTGCCCTAAAAATGCTGGAGAAAGAGACAGGCAAGCACCATGTCAGTGCGGATATTGGCTGCCATTTATTTTCTATTCTTCCCCCTTTTAATATCGGCAACACCACCATGGGGTACGGACTGGGTGGCGCTGGAGTCTCTGCCTTTCATTCTGAATCAGAAAATAAACGCGCCATCGCTGTGATGGGTGACGGAGGATTCTGGCACAACGGACTCACCAGCGGAATTGCCAATGCGGTGTTCAACAAAAGTGATCACGTAACGGTAGTAATAGATAACCGCTATACCGCCGCGACTGGCGGACAAGACATCCTTTCCTCTGTTGCCCAAAACGACGTCCGTAGTACAGGCCACGACATAGAAAAAGCGGCAAAAGGAGTGGGCGTAAAGTGGATTAAAACGGTTGAGCACACCTACAACCTCAAACAAATGATGGGCGCCTTGCGTGAAGCACTCACCACCCGAGAAACAGGACCCAAAGTCGTCGTAGCCCAAAGCGAATGCATGCTAAATAAGCAACGGCGGGTAAAACGTCAGGTTCGAAAAGATCTTGCTGAAGGTAAGCGTAATGCCCGAGAGAGATTTGGAGTCGACCCTGATACCTGCACTGGCGATCACTCTTGTATCCGACTTTCTGGCTGCCCTTCCTTGTCGGTTAAGCCAAACCCTGACCCGCTTCGGGAAGACCCCGTCGCCAGTGTATTAAATAGCTGTGTGGGCTGTGGCTTATGCGGGGAAGTATCTCACGCCGCCGTCCTTTGCCCTTCTTTCTACAAAGCCAAGATCATCTCTCACCCAACTAAGTGGGAGTCGACCCTGTCTCGCGTTCAGAACAGCATCATTGGCTGGCTCCAACGCCGATACCAGCGTCACACATACCAAGAAAGCGTGTAAGGAAACACTATGAATCCTAATAAACCAATAAAAATAGCCATATTAGCAATGGGCGGTGAAGGTGGCGGTGTGCTGGCTGATTGGATTGTTCATCTGGCCGAATCCAATGGTTTTGTCGCACAAACTACGTCTGTTCCGGGTGTCGCCCAGCGAACGGGAGCCACTATTTACTACGTGGAAATGTTCTCTAAACGTGTAGCAGAAAAGTATCAGGCAGCACCTGTTCTTGCTCTGATGCCAATCCCTGAAGATGTAGACATTGTTCTCACTTCAGAACTTATGGAAGCAGGCCGCGCAATTCAGCGTAGCCTTGTGACACCTGACCAGACATTACTCATCACCTCAGCTCATCGCGTTTACTCCTATCAAGAACGTGCATCAATGGGTGATGGACGCGTGGACACGAAGTCTCTCATTGCCCATGCAAAACGTTCTTCAAAACGCTTAATTCACTTTGACATGGAAAAAGTGGCTGCTGAAAACAAAAGTGTTATTAGCTCGGTGTTATTTGGCGCACTCTGCGAATCTGGTGCCCTACCGTTCTCAAAAGAGCAGTTTGAACAAACCATCAGAAACGGTGGTGTAGGAGTAAAAGAAAGCCTCAATGCGTTCCATGCTGCTGGCTTAATGAGTGCAACCAATAATGCAACCCCGCAGATACCAACGCATTTAAGAAATGTACACCCGCTTGCCCGGACGTTTCCGAAGCAATGTCAGGAAACGATATCCAATGGCATCGTCAGGTTGATTGACTATCAGGACAAAGACTACGCCTCAGACTACGTTAATACACTCAAAGAGATTGATTTAGAACATCACCCTAAGCTGCTTAATTCGGTAGCAAGACACTTGGCACTTTGGCTGAGCTACGAAGACGTTATGCGAGTTGCCGATCTGAAAGTAAGAGCGTCTCGATTTCAGCGAGTGAGACAAGAAGTGGGTGCCAACACTGAACAAATCCTGCATATCGAAGAATTCATGCATCCGGGGCTTGATGAAATCTGCGACTCACTACCAGCACGACTAGGAAACTGGGTCAAACACTCCCCCATACTATCCAGTTTGATCCACCGCTGGACACATAAAGGAAAACGAGTCCGAACCAGCTCTCTACCGGGCTTTCTCATGTTGTATTTACTTGCGAACTGGAAGGCTCATAGGCGAATTACTCTTCGCCATCAAAACGAAAAGCGTGCGATTCAAACCTGGCTAAAACGCATTAAAGACATTGCCAGAAATAACCCAGAGCTTTCACTTGAAATCGCCCGTTGCCAGCGCCTCGTCAAGGGCTATGGGGGCACTCATAAACGTGGAATGAATAACTTCACACGACTGATGTCTCTGTCTGACCGCTATATCAACGAGTTATCACCAAGCCTTATGAAAGAACTTCGTGATGCCGCATTGGCAGACGAACACGGGGAAGCGCTGAAAAAGCTTCAGGCACGTTATTCACTCACCCTATAAGGAGGCACCATGAATCACGCATTCATCAGACCGTACAAGATACGCTTTTCCGATTGTGACCCAGCCGGGATCGTGTTTTATCCCGAGTACTTCGTCATGTTTAACGATCTCCTAGAAGCATGGGTGGACAGTATTTTAGAAGGAGGCTTTGCGGGTTACATCGGTCAGGCCAAGCTTGGCATGCCTATTGTTCATCTGGAAGCCAATTTTGTCTCTGTCAGCAAAATGGGTGATGAGGTCCAACTAGAGTTGCGTGTCCAGCGACTCGGTACCAAATCAATCAGCTTAGAGTATTGCTGTGTTGGACAACACGGCGACCTCAGAATGCGAGTAAATCAAACACTTGTCACTACCTCATTGGTGACTCATCAATCCATAGAAATCCCGCATAAGTTACGAGCATCCATACAGGAATTTGCATCGGAATCTAATCAAGAAAACATCAATTCTCAAGGGAGCACAGCATGAATATTGTGTGTATAGGGGGTGGACCTGCCGGTCTTTACTTTGGTCTGTTAATGAAGCTGGAAAATCCAGACAACCGAATTGTGGTTATAGAGCGAAACCGCCCTTATGACACGTTTGGCTGGGGTGTGGTTTTCTCTGACGCGACTCTGGAAAACCTACAGCAAGCGGATCCCGTTTCAGCCAGTACGATTGAAGCTGAATTCAGTAAGTGGGAAGACATAGACATCCACTTTAAAGATGAATCCATACGAAGCACCGGTCATGGTTTCATAGGAATTGGGCGCAAGAGATTACTCAACATTCTTCAAGCCCGATGCGAAGAACTTGGAGTCGAGCTTGTTTTCGAGACCAACGTCGAAAACGAAGCAGATATTGCAAGAGAGTACAACGCCGATTTAGTGATCGCTTCGGACGGTATAAACAGTGCCATTCGCACCAAATACCAGTCGGAATTCCAGCCCGATATTGATGTAAGAAAGTGTCGCTTTGTCTGGTTAGGTACGGAAAAAATCTTTGATGCATTTACTTTTCTTTTCGTCCCTACCGAATTTGGATGGTTTCAGGTACACGCCTATCAGTTTGAAGAAGGTCGCTCTACATTCATTGTCGAGACCACGGATGAAACCTGGCAAAAAGCGGGCATAAACGAAATGAGCCAGGAAGAAGGTATTGCCTTTTGCGAGAAAATATTCGCCCCTTGGCTCGATGGTCACAAACTCATATCCAATGCCACCCATCTACGAGGCAGCGCAATCTGGATTCAGTTCCCAAGGGTCATTTGCGATAACTGGGTGCACTGGATATCAGCGGATAACCGAGAAGTCCCCATCGTTTTGATGGGCGACGCCGCGCACACTGCGCACTTTTCCATTGGCTCTGGTACCAAACTGGCGTTAGAAGATGCGATTGAGCTAACACAGTGCTTAAAGCAGTCAGAGGCTGACCTGAAAGCGGGGTTGGAATCCTACAAACAAGTCAGGAATGTCGAAGTACTCAAAATCCAGAATGCCGCCAGAAATTCAACCGAATGGTTTGAAAACGTAAAACGCTACGCACACCTTTCACCCAAGCAGTTCGCCTATTCACTTCTGACAAGATCGCAGAGGATCTCCCATGAGAACCTGAGATTACGCGACCCTAAATGGATTAATGACTACGAAAAATGGTTAAGCCAAAAACTGGGGAATACTCAAGACAGCAGTAGTGATATCCCTCTGTTCAATCCGTATCAGGTGCGAGGAGTCACGTTATCAAACCGCGTTGTGGTATCGCCTACTCTACTTTATAGCGCCCATCAGGGGATGCCCAATAACATGCACTTAACCCATCTGGGAGCGAGAGCTCTTGGAGGTGCTGGCTTAGTCATGACCGAAATGGTTGCCGTGTCGAATAACGCTCGCGTTACCCCAGGTTGCGCAGGTATTTGGAATGACGAGCAGAAAAATGAATGGAAAAAAGTCACCGATTTCGTTCACCAACAATCTTCTGCAAGTGTGGGAATCCAGCTTGGTCATGCAGGGAGACGGGGTTCAACGCAATTGGGTTGGGAAGATTACGATTACCCGCTTGAAGACGACAACTGGATGACCCTGTCGGCGTCTGCCATTCCTTATCATGAGAAGCTAAGCCCCGTACCGCGTGAGATGTCTGCAGAAGACATCGTTGTGGTCATCCAAGACTTTGTGGACGCAGCCAAAAGAGCCAACGAGGCAGGGTTTGACTGGTTAGAACTTCAAGCGTCACAAGGCTATCTGCTGTCCAGTTTTATCTCACCAATTACCAATAAACGCACCGACCGATACGGCGGTTCGCTTACCAATAGAATGCGTTTCCCAATTGAAGTGTTTACAGCCGTGAGGCAAATCTGGCCTGCCGACAAACCGATCTCAGTTCGCATTTCCGCTACCGACTGGCTTGAAGGTGGCACCACTGTTGATGATGCGGTCGAGATCTCTCGCATATTCAAACAGGCTGGTGCTGACATTATCGTGGTTTCATCGGGAGAAATCTCGCCTGACCAGAAGCCCGTCTATGGACGTATGTACCAAACCCCTATGTCAGACAGAATAAGAAATGAAGCGGACATTGCCACCATGGCTGTGGGCAACATTTCAGAAGCCGATCAAATCAACAGCATTATCGCATCGGGTCGAGCAGACCTCTGCGCGCTCGCCCGCCCGTTCATGCTTAACCCTCACTGGCTCATTGAAGAATGTAAACGTATGAACTGGCCAATACCTCTGGTTTCACCCTACCTCGCTGCGTTACCGCAGGATAGGCGTGCTGCCCCTTCAATCAAAAAACAGTGAAATTAAGGAGGACGATCATGTCCACTGAAAACTACGATGACTACATTGAAGATGTCGTTGGCAGAGCTAACGTCGCAGATACACCTGAACTGGTTTCCTATTACAAAGATCTGCAAGCACTTGATACCGGAGCATTATGGACTGTTGCCAACAAAATTGAACCATGGGAGCCAAAATCTGAATCGGTTCCAGTTCTCTGGCGCTATCAGGATTTGAGAGACAAAGTGCTTAAATCAGCCGAACTGGTCACGCCTGAGCAAGCGGGTCGCAGGGTTGTTTACCTTAATAACCCCGGTCGACAGGACGTCGCGGCCGCTGTGGGATGGTTGTATTCAGGGCTTCAGGTTATGTTTCCTGGGGAAGCAGCGAGCGCGCACGCTCACTCTTCTTCTGCCCTGAGATTCATCATGGAAGGATCGGGCGCGTACACCATTGTTGATGGTCAGAAAATGATGCTAGGGGCAAACGACTTCGTGTTAACCCCCAATGGGACATGGCACGAGCACGGTGTTGAAGATTCTGGCACTCCTTGTATATGGCAAGACGGTCTGGATATTCCTTTGGTCAACGCATTTGAAGCTGGGTTTTATCAAGTGCATCCCGACCTCAATCAGGCAATCACCCAACCTGTTGATCACTCGGTGGGCTTATGGAGCGGGCAAGCTCTTAGACCTCAAAATGTTCATTGGGACAAGCCTTACTCCCCCTTATTCAAATACCAGTGGGCAACAACTTACGAGGCTCTGACTAAAATGGCCAGCGTCTCAGATGGCTCCCCATATGATGACATTCTCATGCATTACACCAACCCCGTCACCGGTGGTCACGTCATGAAAACTATGGGTGCAAGCATGCAATTGCTCCGACCTGGATTCAAAGGAAAAGCCCATAGGCATACGGGGAGTTACATCTACCACGTCGCTAAAGGTTCGGGGTATTCCGTCATCAACGGACAGCGGTTTGACTGGAAGGAACGAGATATATTCTGCGTACCGTCGTGGGCGTTTCATGAACACGTAAACCTGTCTGATTCCGACGACGCCTGCCTTTTCTGCTTTAACGATCTGCCAACCATTGAAGCACTCGGTTTGTACCGAGAGGAAAGTTTAGAAGAAAACAACGGCCACCAGCCTGTGTCCAACCCAAATTAATAAGGAAATCATTATGAGACTTGTCACTTTTAGACCTGATATTCAGTCAGAGTCCCGTTTAGGTGCCATCGTAGATAATATGGTCATTGACCTGTCGCACCTAGGGCACCATGACGGTAGTGCGCTGCCAAGCGACATGCTGGCTTTCATTGACATGGGACCTAATGCCATCCAAATCGCCCGTTCACTCACTGAAAAATACCATAACAAATGGCCTTCAGGGACAAGCCTGCCACTGGAAAACGTCACGCTACTCGCGCCGATTCCTCGCCCGAGAAAAAACATTTTCGGCATTGGTCTTAACTACGTTGAACATGTTGCCGAATCCAGCCGCACATTAGATACCGATAAAGATCTACCCACTGAGCCTGTCATTTTTTCGAAACCCCCTACAACGGTCATTGGACCCGGTGATGCCATTGAGCATAACGCCAACATTACCCAGCAACTTGATTGGGAAGTAGAACTCGCCGTTGTAATGGGAACCCGAGCTAAAAAGGTGGCGAAAGAAGCGGCATTGAATCATGTATTCGGGTATAGCCTGATGATTGACATGAGCGCTCGTGACTGCCGACGCGCTGGGCAATGGATCTATTCAAAAGGACAGGACACCTTTGCGCCATTTGGTCCTTGTATTGTGACCGCGGATGAAATTCCCGACCCTCAAAACCTCAACTTAAGCTTAAAAGTCAATAAAGAGACCAAGCAGAATTCCAATACTCGCCACATGTTGTTCAAAGTTGATGAACTCATTGAAGACATTAGCCAAGGCATAACGTTGGAACCTGGTGACATTATCGCGACAGGAACCCCGGAAGGCGTGGGTGCAGGAAGAGAACCTCAGGAATGGGTTTGGCCAGGAGATATCATCGAAGCTGAGCTGGAACACATTGGTTCCTTAAGACACCCTGTTGTATCAGCAAATTAGGGGGATACATGGCAACGTTGAACTTGAATGTGTTCAAGGCAGCGGTGGTTCAAGCCGCCCCTGTCTTTCTAAATACTGATGCAACCGTGGATAAGGCATGTTTACTCATTGAAGAAGCCGCCGCTGAGGGAGCGCAACTTGTCGCGTTCCCAGAAGTCTTCATTCCAGGGTATCCCTACTGGAACTGGATAATGACCCCACCAGATGGCAGCCCCTGGTTTGAAAAGCTATGCAAATGTGCCATCGAAGTTCCGGGACCAGAAATACAAAAGATCGCCAACACTGCGGCACAGCATGGCATCAATGTGGTGATAGGCGTCAATGAGCGCAGCCCAGTTGGAGTCGGCACTTTGTACAACACGGTCGTGATCATTGATCACAATGGGCAAATCATTGGAAAGCATCGGAAGCTTGTGCCTACTTGGGCAGAAAAGCTGACTTGGGCACCTGGAGACGGATCTCAACTCAAAGTACATGACACCTCGGTTGGCCCGCTTGGCGCACTTGCCTGTGGGGAGAATACCAACACGTTAGCTCGGTTTGCCCTTTTAGCCCAAGGGGAGCTGATTCACGTGGCGAACTATATCGCCCTGCCAGTTGCGCCCTCTGACTACAACATGGCAGAAGCCATTCAGTTGCGTTCTGCGGCTCATTCCTTTGAGGGCAAGGTTTTCACGGCTGTGTCCTGTTCAACCATTTCACAGGAAATCATTGATGCCTTTAAAGAAACACACCCAGAATCGGAGGAATTACTCTCTAGAAAAAGCAGTGCTTTCAGTGGCTTTATAGGACCGGATGGAAGAGTTATTGGTGAGGCACTGATCGATGAAGAAGGGATTGTCTACGCTGAGATAGACTTGAACAAATGCATCCAACCCAGGCAAATGCATGATATTACGGGTCATTACAACCGCTTTGACGTATTCCAATTAAGCGTCAACCAACGACCAATACAACCAATCAGTACACATTCATCTGGTGAAGAATGTCCTGCCCTTGATCAAAACCCTGTCCAACCAACCAGCCTGCAGGAGAGAGAGCAATGAATAAGCTGCAACAAATTCGAATTGGGCAAATTGTTCCATCTTCGAATATCACCATGGAAACCGAAGTGCCTGCAATTTTTAGAACAAGGGAGCATTTCCACCCGCAGAGGTTCACGTTCCATTCTTCACGCATGCGCATGAAAAAAGTCACCAAAGCTGAACTGGAAAAGATGGATAACGACAGCCTTCGATGTGCTCTTGAGCTCTCTGATGCCAAGGTCGATGTTATGGGATACGCCTGCTTAGTCGCCATTATGAGCATGGGGCTTGGGTATCACAGAAAATCTGAAAACCGGCTAAACGAAGTTGCCCGAAACAATGGTTCTGATTGCCCCATTGTGACCAGCGCAGGCGCACTTGTTGATGGATTAAAGGCTATAGGCGCAAAAAGAATTAGCCTGCTCGCTCCATACATGAAACCTTTAACAACTCTTGTTATTGATTACATAGAAAGTGAAGGAATTGAAGTCGTAGACAGCATTTCACTGGAAATCTCCGATAACCTAGAAGTTGGCTCACAAGATCCCCGAGCACCCATCGATATTACCAAGCGGTTGAGAACGGATGTTGATGCACTGGTCGCATCTGCTTGTGTACAAATGCCTTCTTTGCCTTCGATTCAGCCGATTGAAGACAGGGTTGGTATTCCCGTTCTTTCTTCTTCCGTCGCTACAGCCTACAAAATGATGAAAGCACTCAATATCGATACCCATGTTCCTGGCTATGGCGCACTGCTTTCTGGAAAGTACTGATATTTGAAGGCTTTCGACACCGCCTTCTCTTTCTGCCTGACTTTTGCACATCAGGCAGTTTTTTTGTTTTTTGATTGCTGATTAGATTCCAACAAACGAAAAAGAAGCCTCGATGAGACTTCTTCTATTTTCACCAATTTGTTATGCGCGCTTTTCTAGCCATTTCGGCTCAATTTCCGGCAAGGGAATGGCGTCTAAAAGTTCTTTAGTATATTCAGCTTTAGGATGAGAGAACAGCTCTGCGCTCTGCTCCAGCTCAACAATTTCACCGTACTTCAACACCATGGTTCTGTCGCAGAGCCTTCTCACCACGGATAAGTCGTGACTGACAAATGCCATGGTAAAATTGAGTTCTGCCCTTAGTGTTTCAAGAAGCGCGAGCACCTGTGCCTGGGAAGAAACATCTAACCCAGATAAAATTTCATCGGCTAAAACGAACTTCGGTTCGAGTGCGATCGCCCGAGCAATTCCCACTCTTTGACGCTGCCCACCTGACAACTCATGCGGATATCGCCTTTTAAAGTCTATGGGTAGCCCCACCTTCTCCAATGCGGATGCAACGCGCAGATCCACCTGATCAAACCCGTGAAGTTTTAGCGGACCACCAATAATGGTTTCTATCCTGTGCCTCGGGTTGAGTGAAGACATAGGGTCTTGAAATATCATTTGAATTTGCGACCGCAAAGTACGTAATAAGCTCTCTGGCATATGGGTGATATCTTGATCATGATACCGAACACTGCCTTTCTTAATATTCAATAAACCAAGTAAGGCACGCCCTAGCGTGGATTTACCTGAGCCGGAGCCACCAACAATGCCTAAGATCTCCCCTTCATAGATGTCAAAGTTGATTCCTTTAATGATGTCTATATCCGGGGCGTCTCCAAACAGTGGCTTGTTCATCAAATCAGGATAGCTCACCCACAAATCCCGAACTTCATACAACTTTCGCATCATGATTCCTTTCCTTACTTCCATTAATCACTTCCAATTTGGTCATTTGAATGACGCTGCTCGGAACGGGTTTCAAGCTTTGTTCCGGATGGGTGTACCTCGGTGTTGCTTCAAGAAGAGCGGAGGAATAAGGGTGCTGAGGTGCCTGAAAAAATGCTTCCACCTTTGCGGTTTCTAACACTTTTCCTCCATATAGAACGGAAAGCGACTGACAAATTTTGGCAACGACACCCAAGTCATGGGTTACAAATAAAATGGTGGTTGAGTGTTGATGCTGAAGTTCTCTTATCAGACGTAAAATCTGTTTTTGAACCGTCACATCCAGCGCTGTTGTGGGCTCATCAGCCACAATCAGTTTAGGATTAGCAGCAAAAGCCGCTGCAATGAGCACTCTTTGCCTCATCCCCCCAGACAGTTCATGCGGGTAGCTTTTGATTACCCTATGAGGGTTAGGAATACCAACTTCTTCAAGCAGCATCATCGCCCGCATATTGGCGTTTCGCTTCGACCACCCCAAAATATCAATCAGTTTGCTGGTAATTTGTGGACCAATTCTTCGGGATGGATTGAGAGCCGTAAGAGGATCTTGAGGAATCAGTGCCGTATTTTTCCCTATCCAGCGCCGACGTGCTTTTAAGTCGAGGTTTTGAAGTGACACACCATCTAACCGAATGTCTCCCTGACTTAACGACACGGCGCGTGGCAAAGTGCCTAACAAGGCTTTGCCTATCATGCTTTTCCCTGCACCACTTTCGCCAACTAATCCATGGACGGTTCCTTGTTCGACCTCGAAAGACACGTTTCTTAGCAGTGGAGTCTGGTCGGGAAGCGAGGCACATACACTGTTTAATTTTAAATAGCCGTTCATTTTAGCACCGGATCAAACCTTTCTTTTAAACCTTCTCCCAACTGGCTGAAACTCAACACAGTCAGAAATAACACCACAAGAGGAAATACCAATACCCACCATGTTTGATGAATAGCAGCCCTACCCTCAGAAATCATGCTGCCCCATGTCGGAAAATCGGAAGACAGCGATAAATTAACGAAGCTCAATATTGCTTCGACAATAACCGCAATCCCCATTTCTAATGTAAGCAGTACGCTTATTGCTGGCAGAACGTTGGGAAACACTTCTAGCAGTAACGTATTGAATTTTGGTCTGGCAACAACCTGTGCCGACACTACGTAATCCATAGAACATTGGTTAAGCGTCTCGGCTCTCACCACTCGGGTAAAACGCGTCCAGTCGATGACTACAATTGCAATGATCACTGACGATAAACCTGTTCCAATTACCGCAATCAGCAAAATGGCAAACAGGACGGGAGGAAATGCCATCCAGATATCGGTTATTCGTGAAATCAGTGAATCTGCCCATCCTCGGTAATACCCCGCGATCAAACCTAGCAATGAACCAATCACGCAGGTCAACAGACCAGCCACAAGTGCAATAGTCAGTGAGACTCTTGCTCCGTAGAGTATTCGCGACAACACATCACGCCCCAATGAATCCGAACCTAACCAGTACCCTTCCTCACCCCCTGGAAGCCACGAGGGCGGCAGCTGAGAAGTAAATAAATCCTGTTCCAGCGGATCGAAAGGGCTCAGGAATGGAGCAAATAGTGCCGCGAGAATAAGCACAATTAACCACGAGGCTGAAAGCCAAAGCCTTAAGCTCGTTTTCTGTTGAATCTGATTTCTTCCATCAAGCATGTCGTAACCTCGGATTGAGAATGGCGTACATCAAATCAACCACGAGATTGACCAATGTAAACAGCAGAGCAAACAAAATGACAATGCCTTGAATCAGCGGTAAATCGCGGTTCACGACGGCATCAATCGCCAGGTTTCCCAGCCCCTCATAGGAAAAGAGCCGCTCGACAATCACCGTCCCTCCAATCAAAAACGTAAACTGAACACCGATCAGCGCCAGTGTCGGAAGCAAGGCGTTAGGTAACGCCTCCCGAATAATGACGTAGCACTCGCTGTAGCCCCGTGTTCTGGCTAGCGTGATGTAATCCAGATGCATGGTTTCTTTCAGTGATTGCTTAAGAAGCTGCGCAATAATGGCAGCCAAAGGAATGGCCAGAGCGAGCGATGGCATGAACATATGAGCCAAAATATCCAGCCATTCCTGCCAGCGGAAT
>NZ_AFWJ01000273.1 GCF_000222685.1 Vibrio nigripulchritudo ATCC 27043
AACGAGTTCTATATTGCCATAGGTATTGAGAATTGGAACCCCTTCGCATCACTTTTTTCTCACAAACTCAACCGTTTGCTGATTTTTAAATCAAGGTGGACAGGCTTTAATCGAAAATTTGAATTTTGGTGTCGTACTTGACCATGTTCATTGAGATAAGCGTCGTGAAGTTTTTTACATTTGGGTCGGAATAAAGCAGTTCTTCGCATAGCGCTTCGTAGCTTTCCATGTCTGGCGAGTCAATGAGCAACACAAAGTCCACCTCTCCCGTCACTTTATAACATTCTTTCACTGCAATGCTCTTACGCACCTTATCGATGAACGTGCGATTCATTTCAGGGCGATCCCTCTCCATAAACACTTCGACAACCATATGGATCATAGGTCCAAGTTTGGCATGATTGACCAACGCCACTTCTTTTCTAATGACGCCTTCTTCTTTTAATCGCTTAACTCTTTTAAAACATGCAGGAGCAGAAAGACCGACTTTGTTTGATAGCTCTACATTGGTGATCGAGCTATCTTCTTGTAACTGGCGTAAAATGGCTTTGTCCAGCCTATCTAAAAACATCTTATATTCCCTTCTAAGCTTTAATCCATGTTCTATCTCTTGTGATCAACAATGAAGCATCGTGCAAGCGTTGTTCTGAACAATTCAGGTGTATAACACTTTAGTTTGGCGGCTGTGTACCATTTTAAAGACCCTTATCTATATATGGGATTCAAGCGACAGTTTACGACATCCCTCCCTTGAGTTGGTGTAGATTATGCTAACGGCTATGAATGTTATGCTCACACTCCAGAGAAACAATATTATTAAAAACAGATTAAAAAAGAAATTTATGAAAAATATAGACCTAATTAATTAAAATTATTTTTCGCTTACTCCCTTAAAATGTTGACAGGTCAATCAGTAAGGAAGATTTAATGAAAGCGTTGTGGAATGGCATTGTCGAACTGGGAAAGGATATTCTAAGGGTGTACTGGACTCTGCTGAAGATCATGGTCCCAACCCTTATCGTGGTCAAACTGCTTGATAGTGTCGGTGGTACAGAATGGCTGGCAATCTTGCTCTCACCGTTCATGGAAGCTTTAGGCTTACCACAAGAATGGGGATTGGTCTGGGCTGTCGCCATTCTCACCAATATCTACACAGCAATGGCTGTATTTTACGAAGTCGCTGGTCAGGCAGATTTTACTGGTGCTCAGATTACGGTTTTAGGGCTACTCATTCTGTTCGCACACTCACTCCCTATGGAAGGTGCGGTTGCTAAAGCCGCTGGCGTACCCTGGTGGATGACGATAGTGTTTCGCGTTGGAGGAGGGCTTGTTATCGGCTGGCTGGCGCATTCCGTTTATCAGACAGGGGACTGGCAGCAATCCAATGTTAACCTGTTGTGGCAACCCGAACCTCTCGGTGAAGGCTGGGGCGACTGGGCTATGGAGCAGCTTAAGATGTTGGTCTCCATCTTCTTTATCATTTCTGTTTTGATGATGCTGTTGCAGTTACTTCGTGTGCTTGGCATAGAAAAACTGTTACACCTTTTGCTCGCTCCGTTGATGAAGGGGCTAACCATAGGAAAAGAAGCCACCAACATTACGATTATTGGCATCACATTGGGGCTGAGCTTTGGTGCTGGTCTGCTTATTGATGAAGTAAAACAGGGCAAGGTATCCAAACGCGACACTCTTATCGTGGTCTGTTTTCTTGGGCTTTGCCACAGCATCATTGAGGATACCTTGCTTATTCTGCTTCTCGGCGCAGACATCTACGCCGTATTGTGGGGAAGGCTGATTTTTTCCATCGTTTTGATAGCGATTTGGGCAAGATTATTATCAAAGCCGGATGACACCTACCCTTCCCCTGTTACTCATCCATAAGATTATTGGATGTAACCCGCAACGGTTTGAACTGGCTGACTCTGGTTCCCCTTAGTCAGCCAAACCGCAACAGCATCAGCGTTGTTTGCGACCATGACGTCATTAAAGTTCCACTTTTTCTCAGAGGTAAGCTGGTATTTGTTCAGTACAACAAAGTCATGTTCCAGCTCTCTGCCCCTGTTCTCTCCTGCTGCAATTTTTGTACGTTCATCCATCGCCAGAAGCACAAGATGAGCCGTATACCTTCCATTTTGGTCATAGTTCAGACGGAAATTATCGCCTTCTTTATTCAAAGTAAGGGCACCTCTATCATTAACTTCTCTGGCCGGTAACTGGCTTCTGGAGAAAAAACCGCGCCACTCATTTCCATCGACAACGAAACCCGGTGTATATACCGAACTCAGAGAGCCATACGCGCGATACAATCGTTGGCGTTGGCTGTATGCAGGGTGAGCAAACTCATCTTTCCAGCCTAAGTAGTCCCAGTAGTCGACGTGAAAAGCCACAGGAATAATGTCCTTCCAAAGTTTGGCAGATGATTGGAATTTGCTAAGAAAGCGGTCGGCCGGAGGGCAGCTAGAACACCCTTCGGATGTGAACAGCTCGACAAGTTGAGCTGGCTGCCCTTCATGAGTCCAGGTTTGAGCGACAGCGTTTGACGCAAATAGCGTTGCGCCAGTTGCCGTCATCAGGCTAGCAGAGAGTATTGATGTAAAAACGGTCTTGTTCATGGTCATTGTCCATTTGCAGTAACCATTAAACAGACCAGAAAGAACCGCAGATTATTTCATTGGTTTTGAAGCTGCACCTATGCGTAAAAACTTTCAACCCTTTGGATAAACGCACTCAAAGAATCCGCTGGCAATGCATTGATACCTGCCGCCGCTTCTCGACCTCCACCGGATGGAAATTCACTACAGATTTGCCCTGCACCTTGTTTGTTACTCAAAGGGGCTCTTAGCGAGATCGTAAAAGTGCTATCTGCATTTTGGGTCACGATAGCATGAGCAGAGTCAGGGGTTTGATTCGCTAGATGGTTGCCAAGTACACCACTGATTCTGCCAGACCACGCTTCATTTGGAAGTTGAATAACCGCCAGCTTATCTGACTGATGAACAGGCTTTGCTGCTAATGCGTTCGCAAAGTCTTCTTCATAAGCTGCTTTTAAAACGTGATATGGGGATTCGGCACTATTGATGGCATCAAACGGAGAACTGAATGGCAGTAGCGCTTTGAAAAGATCGGCTGGATGATAGTGAAGATCATCCACTTTAGCGCCATAACCGTTGTAATTTAACAGCGTTCCAAATTCTTTGAGCATTGCTTTCTGCTCATCATTGAGTCCCTGCTCATCTGCCAAAGCATCCGCGGTTGCAATCATATTATCGCCATAAGCTGCAGTGATTGCCCATAACCTGAATTTACCTTCGAGGAGCTTATCTATAATCAGTGCCGTACAGGTATTAGGATCCGTATCGATATGTGCATGCAGATATTCAGACGCAGGTATGTCCCCCGGACGATGATGATCGGCATAGAAAACTTGAGATTGCGCTTCAAGCGCTTTGTGCAAGGCGTCTATGTTCTTTTCCATGGAGATATCGAGCACCGTGACCTGATCGCCATTTTGAGCTTCAAATTTACCAAGCAACTTAATATCACGCTTCACACCTGTTACCAGTTGCGCGTCGCGCGGTTCTTTCAGCCGAAGTTGTAATAGCGCAATAATGCCGTCTGCATCCCCATTAAAGACATCGTAGTTCATCCGTTACTCACCTGTTATTTTTCAGAATCCATTGCCAAAGCGTGTGCTACATAGAGTAAGAAACCACTCATAGCTGTCAATGAAATTAACCCTATGAAAAAAGAATAAAATATTCCGATAACTCTTTATAAACCTCAATTTAATCCAACATAGCACCCAACCTCACTAATCAGGTACAATGCGTTCTTTGTTTTTTGGAAACTGTAGGAAAAAAATGAAACCAGGTGCAACCGGACTGACTCGCGTGGTTCATGCGACTCGATACTCTATGAAAGGGCTACAAGCGGCGTGGAAAAATGAAGCTGCTTTTCGTCAAGAAGTGGTACTTCTAATCTTCCTTAGCACCATGACATTTTTCTTACCTGTTACACCGCTTGAGCAAGTTGCCATGATCAGCGTGGTACTGCTGGTCATTATTGTTGAACTGCTTAACTCCGCGGTAGAAGCGGTGGTGGATCGATTTGGTTCGGAATGGAATGAACTGAGTGGGCGCGCAAAAGACATTGGTTCTGCAGCCGTTTTTGTTGCTCTACTCCTTGCAGGGCTGGTCTGGACAGGCATCTTGTTCCTGTAAGTCATATACCTCACAAAGAAAGAGCCCTATTCAAAAGAAGCGTATTATGCGGCTTGCTTTGAATAGGGCTCTTTGCCTTTATGTTTGTTTTTACGGTTGAAGCTGCCTTTTCCTTTCTTCGCTTTAACAACTCTAGTTCGAAATAGTTCGCTGGTTACTACCGCTTTCAGGGCGTTATCTTGAATCACTCCCCTACCATGTTCATGCTGCAACACTTCAGATTGGTCTGATATTGGCTGCACCTTTTTACCTTTCTTTGCCATAACGGGCTCCTTTGTCTAATTCGACGCAATATTGTATTTCAACAGTTTAAAAGTCAATGCTACTTTTATACTCAAAACTTCCAAAATAAGAGAGCCCCATGAAACGGATCCTTAATGGCAGCCTAATCGCGACCGCTTTTCTTTCAGCATCTGTGTTGGCAAAAAACAATATTGAACTCGTCTACCTAGAACCCAACAGTGAAGACGAAAAAGCCGTCAAGTCGCTACTAGTCTCAAGTGGTGTTAACGAATTAGTTGTCGGCTTCGGAGAAAACTTATTTCCCTTTGATAAACCACTGACCATCGAATACGGCTCAGACGACGGCCCTCTTTTTGACCCTGAATCCAACACCGTCCAAATGCCTTACTTCTTTGTCAGTGAAGCCCAAAATTACTTTGCCAAAAACAGTTATGAGAAAAAGTACGGTAAGAAGGCTGAACAAGGGGCGATAGACACTGTACTCCACACTTTATTGCACGAGCTTGGTCACGCTTACATCGCAGACAAACAGATCCCAGTCTTAGGTAAAGAGGAAGATGCAGTAGACAACCTCGCGACGATTGTGATGATTGAATACGTTGAAAACGGCGCAGACGCGGCTATCAGTGCTGCCGACATGTTTGACTTTGAAACAGAGGGACAGCCCGATCATTACCAATTGGTTGAATACGCAGGCGAACATAGCTTCAACTTACAACGATACTTTCAGACTCTTTGCTTGGTATATGGCAGCGATCCAGAAAAATTCGCCGGATTACTGGATGAAACAGGGAAAGATTACCGGGAAGAAAGAGAAGGCTACTGCGAATACAACTACAACACCATCAGTACGAACTGGCATACGTATTTAGGTGAATTACAAAACAAGTGACAGCGTCACTAAAACATTTTCAATACGGGTAATAAAAGCATCATAAAACCCGCATCAAACTGACATTTTTGTGTCATCAAAGCCGCACAGACTTTAGTGCGGTGAATGATCATATATTTAGGTTCCTTGGTCCTAAGTCATCCACCAGTGAAATTACCACTGACTTTTCAGTCAGTTTAAAAGGCATTGAAGCTTGCGTATTTACGGTTCTCAGTGCTTAAAGTATATGGATATATTGGAATATCAGGATGAAGACCCTATCTCTTTTGGGCGCTTGTAGCGCTTTTTTTGTGTCTGTTGCTTCTCAGGCAAATTCTCTTCAAGTGGATTTAGTCGGACGTTATCAGTCTGGCATTTATGGTGAAGGTGCAACCGAAATAGTCGATTTCGACAAGCGCTCAGGCATGGCTTATGTGGTTAATGGCGCCAAAAACCGAATCGACATTCTTGCTCTGTCTGCATTGTCGTCAACACCATTGAGTAATCCAACCACGGCAAATACCCTTGTCGCTAAATCGCTGCTGCTTCCGCAATCTGTGACACTTGAAAACGGAAAAGTCGTTCCTCTGGGAGGAGCGAACTCAATTTCAATACACGATGATCTTATGGCTGTCGCCGTTGCCAACAAAAACAAACAAGCACCGGGCGTGGTGATTTTCTATCGATTAAAAGACAACGTCTCGCAGTATTTACATGCTGTGGAAGTGGGTGCATTACCTGATATGGTGACGTTTACCCCAGATGGTCGGTCTGCATTGGTTGCAAATGAAGGTGAGCCAAGCAAAAACTACAAAATTGACCCTGAAGGCTCCATTTCTAAGATAAATGTGAAGAACGGTCTGCCTGCACAAAATGCTTCTCACATGACATTCAAAACCTTCGAAAACCAGAAGGCAACACTGATTTCCCAAGGGTTTAAATATGCCAGCCCAGAAGGGACAACATTGGCTCAGGATATTGAGCCAGAATACATCGCTGTCAGCCCAGATAGCCGTTACGCCTGGGTTAGCCTGCAAGAAAATAACGCAGTAGCCAAAATCGACATAGCCGCAGAAAAGATCGTTCAGGTATCTGGTTTAGGGTTAAAAGATTATGGCGAGGCTAAGAATGCTCTGGATGTCAGCGACAAAGACGGCAAGGTAAACATTCGTCTCTGGGAAGGCGTTTATGGCCTGTATCAACCCGATACGATCGCAGCCTATCAGGTTGGAGGTAATGATTACATCGTGACCGCGAATGAAGGAGACGCCAGAGATTACTGGTTTTATGCTGAGAACGAAGCCACGTGCCTTCAGGCAGGAGGAAAAGAGTTTGATGCAGAAGATGGTTGCCTTGGCTACAGCGAAGAAACCCGTGCAGGTAAGCTAAAGCTGGCTCCTAACCACCCTCAAGCCAACCATTTAGCAAAAGCGGAGCTTGGTCGCTTAAAAGTCACAACCGCAATGGGTGACGAAAATGGCGACGGCATTTATGAAAAAGTGGTCGCCTACGGGGGACGATCATTCTCCATTTGGGATGCGAATGGAAAGCAGGTCTTTGACAGCGCAGGAGAGATTGAAAAAGTTGTCGCACAGCGCTACCCGACTATGCTAAATACCAACGAAACCAAAAACAAAATGGACAACCGTTCCGATGATAAAGGCGTGGAGCCAGAAGGATTGGCTCTTGGCAAAATCAATGGGAGAACATACGCGTTTGTCGGGCTTGAGCGAATGGGTGGTTTTGTCATTTATGATATTACTTCCCCAGCCAACTCGACCTTCGTAGATTATGTGGTTAACCGAGATTTCAATGCCAAGTTTGAGATAGATGACGAAGCCGACCCAGTCTCGACCACTGGTCAATATGTCGAAGCCGGTGATTTAGCTCCGGAAGGGTTTAAGTTTATAAACGCAAAAGACAGCCCGACTAACCGCCCACTTCTATTGGTAGCGAACGAAGTCAGTGGCACTTTGTCCGTGTATTCCCTCAAGTAAAACGTTGTCAGCTCCCTTTATGGGAGCTGACATCTTTCCCTAGCTTAATCAAGCATGGCGTTTTGTTTAACGCTTTACACACTAGCCCTGTATTCAATCAAATATAATTTTCAGCCTACTCTAATCCCTTGCTTTTGCTGAAAATATGATTAAAAAGCCTTTAGTTCTATCCGTTTTAATTGCGACTTTATCGGTTGGGTGTGGTGGTGATTCTTCTAGCCCTACAAACGGAACCCCACCCAGTGGAAATAACTCAAAACCCACCCAACCCGACATTCCAGATACTGGAATAAATCAGTTCGAGCAGTTACCTAAGACGTTTAGTAAAACTATTCAGTTCGCTGGTCGACCTTATATGATTGAGCTAGAGAAATTCTCAGTACGACAGAAAAACGCACAGTTCTACGTGTTCAATTCAGATGAATCCAACCAAATCAAGCTGCTTGATTACGTTCCAGAAGTGCGCAGCTACAGAGGTAAAGTGATCGGGCAGCCCGAATCTATGATTGTGGGATATATTGATGGCCAGAATAAATTCTACGGGCGAGTCTTTTATGGGGGGATTAAAAGCTGGGAAATAAAGAACCTGGATGTAGAAACTCAACAAAAAAACACTAAAAGCCAATTGGACGATATGAATCGCTCTCCGTCTGATCTTCAGCTGACCTCCAACAGCCATAAACTGCCCGAGCCTTCATTAACCAGCCCTATTCCGGGAAAAAATGAGTTCTACCTCCAACGAGCTGATATTACCTTCCACGCAACGGAAGACAGCTACACCAAGATTTTTGGAAGCAATCTGGAATCAGCAATTGGCGGAATGGACTACGTAGCAAACCTGCTGGATTATCTTTTTACGCGAGATGCCCTTATCCGTTTTAGTTACCCTGGTGGCTTAATCACGCAAAAATCCGGTTCTGTGCCGCTGGGAGAGCAACAAAGCGCACTACGAAAAGCATTGAAAAGGAAGTTTTCGCTGTTTCACTACTTTACTGGTCCAAGAAATTCTGGCGCGAACGCCGGGCTTACCAGCTTCTGTGAATTCAGCCTGTCAGCATGGTGCACCCTTCATGAAATCGGTCATGCGTTTAACCTGGGTCACAACATTGGTCCTGAAACCAATAGTGTAATGGGAGCTGTGGAACTCATTCCTACTAATGCAATTTCGGTAATGAAGTCCTCTCCTGCCGCAACCAGAGGAACAATTGTTGGTCCGCTGCAATCAAGAATAAGCCCGAATGCCAATATTGATCATCTGGATGTTCATCGAGATGGGAAGTCATCCATTAACGTATTAGAAAACGACTTTGATGCCAATGGCCCCCTCAAAGGTGGGAGCATCAAACTCCATCACGTAGATTCCCGCTCTCATGCCTTTGGTAGCGTTAGTTGGAGTCCGAATGGAGAGGTGGTTTACCAAGCACCAAAAGGTTTTGTGGGAGACGACCACTTTCATTACACCATCATTGATGATTCAGGAATGAAAGATGAGTCAGAGGTTCATGTCAAAGTTATATCCGTCTCCAGAGTCGCCTTTTTCAAGAAGAGTCGATTTAACCAGAGACGCGACTTAGAAACTTACGCGAGAGAAAAATATCGTGTTGATCAGGTTCATAACCTGGCTGGTAAGGAGCAGTATACGTCCCTGCTCCACCGCAATCCTAAGTACCCTAACCTCGGTTTTACCCAGCAAATACTGATGGAGGGCAGTTACGACACGGTCTACGAGAAAAATGACACCATGACTCATAGAGATTATATGCCTCATGAGCTCGCTCCGGGGAAATCAAGCTTCTCTGTCTCCCTAAGGCTCACTCAGGATGGTGATTTCATTTCCCTTGGTGGTGATGGACAGCTTCACAAAACGATTCAGGAGTTGTCATTGGTTGGACAGGGAAAACTGGATGATGGCTATGCGCTCTCCTATTTCAATGGCAATCAACATAGGGTGGTATCGAAAGGTGAACCAGCCAAAGGATTGGGATGGACACTGGTTGGACGACAGTTTTTCACTCAGCAGAATTTCAGTCAACGCCCGCATGAGGTCCACGCATATGCGTCACCCGACGCTGTTGTCGTTAATGATAACAAACCCCACGTGATCACCTGGGTGGTGAACCGAGAATCAAATACCGTCACAACATATGTTGATGGAAACGCCATCCCGATGGCATTGGACAGCGATCCGGCAAGATTCATGGTAGATGTTCCTTTGCCTGAAAACTTTGGAGGTATCTACCCGGGCGGTACGCATTACTGGTATAGTTCGGGGCGAGACTTGCATACCGAGTCTTATGGTCCTTGGTTTATGAGAACAACCAATTCCGACGCTGGCAAAAAGAACCCGAGTATTTGGGAAACATCAACAAAATTTCTTTCAGAGAAAATGGATGTCGATGACGTCCAGATATTTACTTATGCTTTGACTCCAGACCAGGTGAAGCAAATTGCAAGAGGTCTCCACCCAGCCTACACCCATTCTCCTTTTAATGGTCAGGCAGTATTCTTTGACCAACCCATTAATCTTAAATGGGAAAATGAGAACGCGAGTGAATTCAAGCTCACCTATGGTTTTGATCCATCTCTTAACCGCCCCGAATTTTCCAGCCTAATGGGAAGCAAGCGATCAGTCGCGATTAACGTCAATGACGCCCGAGATGCACTTTACTGGCGTATAGATAGCAAAGTAAACGGCACTTGGGTTAATGGTCATGTATGGTCTGTGAGAAATCGTCTTCAAATTGGCAATATGCTTTCTTTGACCTTCACTAACGATGAACTTACGGGGTCTGACTCTCCAGATGCTGGGGCATGGGGCAAAAACGTCTCAAAGAACTTTGGTAATGTCCGCGTATCGGTCAGCAACCAGAAAGAATCAAATGGGCGTTCTACGCTGCTGCTGCGAGGAGATAACGCCAATATTGCGTTTGAAAGTACCAGTGGACGCGAAATCAAACAACTCAGTGTTTCTCTAGGGTCTTACAACCGTGCCAAAGAAGGTGAGCTTGCCGTTCAGTATAAAGTGGGGAGTGAATGGAAAGACATTCGTGTCCTGCATAAAAATGGGGTTCCAACCGGGCAAAACTACAATGGAGACTACTCTGATTTGGCTGGGGTTGGCAATGGAAAAGGTGGACCTGGAAAAAACCGATACGCTCCTGAAAGCACTGATAACTTGAGTACGTATAAAATTATCTATCCATCCGGAGTTTTTGAATCTCGAATCATTGTTCGAGGTCACCCTAACGTTGTAGCTGTGCTTGATCACGTGGTGATCATGTAGTTATTTTTAACCCTGACAAACACTGAAAGCAGAATGAGGTGTTTGTCAGGAAACCACATCCAGTATTTTGTCGATCGCTTCTACAACCTTCTTGGAAATGACCAGCAGTTTTACGTGATCGCTGAGACCCTCTTCGGCTTGTGCCGCAACTTGCTGCTGATCTTTCAATAAGGCAATAGCAGAATCTACATCGCCAGAAACCTTGCCTGTTCGTTCAAACATCCAGCGATCCAAACGCTGAAACAAGGCTTGTTGCTGCTCTCGTATTTCTATTTGCTCTTGTCCTGTAGCCAACTCTGCGGCTTGGTTTAAGGCTTGTAGACTCGCATGTATTTCATCGATTACTTTATCCGTCATCTTATTTTGCCTCGCCTTTGCAGACTAGTTTGCTGTCCTGAACTTCTACGCCTGTTTTACAGCTAGCCAGTAGATTCTTAGTCGTGTTAAATCGCGCGGATACCTCTTTCATTCTTGCCTGCGTTTGAATTAATGTGGCTTTGGAGAAGGTTTCGTTTACCAGGCTCAACGCCAACTCATTGTGTGTCGACTTAAAGGTATCAATCGCCTGTAGTGTTTGCTCGACCAATAAAGGGGTTGCTGCCATGGTTTCCCATTGTTCATACAAACGCTCTATTTCTTCCCGGCTTTTGTTGAGGGGTAATTGTCGAATGTCTGCACGACGGTTGAAGTCTTGTATTTCTTCGCTCAAAACGTACGAACGTGAGAGGTAAATGGCTGTGCCTATCTGATTTTTCTTGATTAGCTCCATTAGGGAGTCACTCAGTTCAGAAATAGCTGGATCTGATGAAACGATGATGCTCTTCAGCACCCTCTGCTTTTTCTCTTCACTGTATCCACTCGCCAATGTCGCCATCGCACTTTGAATCAGACCAGCTTCCTGCTCTGACGGTTTCAGCCCATTCCAGCTCGAAGATTCAGCTGCTTGATAAAAGTTGAATGCTGCGAGGCTTACGTCTGCTTCATTGCTGGCTATAGCTAGTCGATGTAAGGCGTTCGCGTATTCTCTCAGAGCATTAGAAATACCAAGAATTGGAGATGAATCGGGTAACTGGAATTCCGCTAAAGGTTCAAACTCTGAAGATTTGAGGTTTGCATTAGAAGAGCCACTGTATTTTGCCGCAAGCAGAGTTAAATCCCGATGTAGTTTCGCGTCGTTATACTCATTAACAACACCTGATACGTGTTCAAGCATGTTTGATGCAGATTGGCTGAAATCCGCGACTTCTGTATCGGGAACGTGAGAACAACCACCGACAACAGCCAACGAAAGTACAGCTAAAAAGTGTTTATTTAACATCCATTTATTTTCTTTCACATCATGTGTTATTCACATGGTCGCATGTTTGAGAGGGCCAATTTGAGAGGAGCTGCACAAATTTTGTGATACGCAATTTCTACAAACCCGATGAATTGTTTTAAAAATTTCAAAGAGTTATACAAATATCACTGCACATGATTGGCTATTATATTGATTAACATCTGATTAATGAGATTCTTACTTCGGTCATAAAATTATGCTAAAACATTGTCTTGCTGCTATACCCAAGTGACCTCAAGATACGGGATTCAGAGCCTCATATTCTGTTTCAGTTCAAGAAAAAGAACGCAGCGGAATGACCAGTCCTTTCCAAGTTCTTTGACGAAGAAATGGGACAGAATATGGGCTCCCAAGGGCGAGTTTAACTGGCTTTCATACTGCGTTACCGATTCTTGATTTAGAGCCACTAGATCTTCAAATCGGTGTCTTGTCTGAAAACCAGTTAATTCTCGCTGAACCTAGTATCTTGAGGTCACTTGGGTATAAAGCTCGCCATACCGCGAGCGGACAATATGGAAGGAATCTAGAAATGTCTGTCGATCGACTGATGACCACGCTTTGCACCCATAATTTGCTTGCGTCTAAAACGTTTTATCAAGAGCTATTTGGCTTTGAAATCGGATTTGAAAGTGAATGGTTTATTCAATTGATTCACCCAAAAAGCAAAGTTGAGCTGGGTTTGATCGTCGCAGGGCATGAACTAGTTCCTCCCAGATATCAGGGAGCTGCGAGTGGCTTATTTGTTACTTTGGTGGTTGAAGACGTAGAAGGCGTGTTCAAGACTGCTGAACAGCACAACTACGTTGTACTGCAAACGCCGGAGCCCACATTTTATGGGCAGAAACGCTTACTACTAGAAGACCCTGCCGGGGTTTTAGTTGACGTTTCGACCCCACTCCCAATTTAAGCGAGCTAAGTTATTTTGCTTCCCACTCTGTTTCAATCAGAGTTTTGTCATTGCATTTGATTCGGGCGAGAAACACATCGCCCTTCTCGACAGTCCCAACACCTTTTGGGGTGCCTGTCATAATCACATCGCCATCCTCCAGTTGAGTATATCCAAGCAGTTCATCGACAATTTCTAACGGTTTGAACATCATGTCTTTAACGCCGCCAGATTGCACTCGAACGCAATTAATAAACAGCTCTAGGGTTAGGTTTGGGATATCGGCATAAGAAATGGGAATGAATCGACTGAAAACAGCACTTCCATTAAAGGCTTTGGCTCTTTCCCATGGAAGTTGCTTAGATTTTAACTCCGACTGCAATGCGCGCTTGGTTAAATCCAGACCAAAGCCAACATGAGTAATTTGGCTGTTATGGATAACAAAACAGATTTCACCTTCGTAGTGCAGAGGTTCTTGATGATAAGAGGTTAGCGTCGTGCTAATAGAACTGTTTGGCTTGTTAAATACCACCATTTGGTCAGGAATGCTGTTATTAAGCTCAACAATGTGCTCCGAGTAGTTTCTTCCCACACACAACACTTTAGAAGGGCTTATCTTCTTATTCTCAACCAATACTGTGTTCATTTTCACTCCCTGAAAATTCTATACCCAAAAGGTTCCGATACGGCTAGCCGATTTTCTTGAGCAGTTTTTCGCACAATCGCTTCATAGTGATCAAATCATCCAGATCCATATCGAGCGAGCACACCATTTCCTTAGGAACTGATTCCGCTTGTGCTTTTAATTTCTGCCCAGATTGCGTCAGATGAAGCTCGCGCACTCGTTCATCATGCTGCGCGCGCTTTCTCTCCACCAGCCCTTTGCCTTCAAGTCGCTTTAGCAACGGGGTCAGTGTACCTGAATCCAGATACAGTTTATTCCCTAGCTCTTTGACGTTAATGCCATTTTGTGACCAAAGCACCATCATGACCAAGTACTGAGGATAAGTCAGGTCCAACTTATCAAGTAAAGGACGATACGCCCTGACGACGGCATTGGTTGCACTGTAAAGAGGAAAACAGAACTGATTTTCCAGCTTTAATTCTTTGGTTTCAGAGGTTTTATCTCTTGTCATTACTTATCAGATCTCTAAGGTCGTCGGAGTTAAGGGTTAAAGCGATATTCAGGCGCTAACTCACTGATACCTAAACCACTCTTCTTGGTCACTTTTAGCTGGACTGGAATGCGTTCTTTCATCGCTTCTATGTGGCTGATGACGCCAATCATTTTTCCAGATGCATTCAGGCTGTCTAACGCATCCAGTGCGATATCCAATGTTTGCGCATCTAAGGTGCCAAAACCTTCATCTAGGAACAAGGAGTCTATGCTGGTTTTGTGGCTCACCAGATCGGACAACGCCAGCGCCAGTGCAAGACTCACGAGAAAGCTCTCCCCACCCGATAGTGTTTTGGTGTCCCTTTCATTATCGCCCTGCCAAAGATCCAATACTGTCAGCTCAAGCCCTTCTCCTTGTTTTCTTTGCAATTGATATCGACCATAGAGCCTTGAAAGTTGTTTGTTCGCCAGATAAATCAGGTTATCAAGAGTCAGACCCTGAGCAAATTTACGGAATTTATCGCCTTTCTGTGACCCAATCATTGAATGCAAATACTGGATGTCATCATACTCAACCCGGTACTGTTCAATTTCTTCAAACAATGAGGATTGCTCTTCTCGCCTTTTGTCATCGGACATCAGTTCCTGAGTGATTTCACCTTCACGTTTCGTCAGTTCTTCCAGATGTTTTTGGGCTTCGGTCTGTTGGTTTTGGATGTCTTCTAGCTTGATATCATTCCACTCAGACGCTTTCTCATGGCAGTTCAGAGCACTCAGTTTCTGATTAGCGCTTTCATGAATGGCTTTAAGCTGAGTAATCGAATCATTCAACGACTGCTTGAGCTGCTGAATGCGAGCTTTTTCCTCGATTGGTAACAACGCACTTTGGAACTGTTCAACAGTATCAAAGGGGCTCGATGACAAAGCTTGTTCCCATTCACTCTGGATCTGGCTCTTTGAAACCACAGTATTGCTTAGGCTGTTATTGATTGATGATTGCTGCCCGGAAAGAGATGCCTGCTTTTCTTTCAGAGACTTGTGCTTAATCTGAATCTGCTCGGTGCTTCTTTCTGCCTGTGTCACTTGTTCGCGAGCTTTCAGCCTTTCATCGTCAACTGACTTGTTTGCAAACACTTCCGCTCGTTTCGCCATTCGTTCATTAAGCAGATCTGACGTTTCGACTAACTGCTTTTGCAACTGGTTTAAAGCATCTGTTAACTCACTTTGCTGAGAATCGAGATTTTTCTGGTCTGCCAATACCAAGGTAACCGAATGACGAAGCTCGCTAAGATGTTTTTCCTTATTCTGAAACGCGTCAACCTGATCTTTTAGCTCATTAATCCATAGTTCGACATTCTGGTCCGGAACCTTCAGATTCGCTTCTGACATCGCACTTTGCAGATCCTGACGTAGCTCCAAGCGTTGAGCTTCCAGTTTTTGCTTACGCTCAGCAAAATCCTGTTGTTTCTTCTCAATCAATTGGGTGTCTTTCGTTTCAAGCTTAAGCTGATTTTCAAGCTGCACTGCTTTCTCTGACAGTGTGGAAGTCTGCTTCTGCGACTCTTCCAAAGCTTTTTCTGCGGCTTTCAATTGACTGATCTGAGACTGACTGGCTTTGACCTTTTCTTCTAGGCTTGCTGTCAAAATTGCTGCACTGGAAGGCGTAACAATATCAATCGCTTTGTCTAGTGCCGGAAGTTTTTGGTTCCACTGCAACTGGAGTTGTTCCAGTTCCGTTTGCCCTGCCGACAGCTTGCTCTGATTCTCTGAAAACTGGAACTCAACAGATTTTATCTCGACCGACAGCGCTTCTCCCTGATGCTTTAACTCGGATAAACGTCTTTCTGCTTCTTCTTTTTGAGCAATGGTTTCTGGCACTGACACGGCACCATCAGCAAGTATCGGATGTTCAAGACTGCCGCAGAGTGGGCATGGCTGGTCATCTCTCAGATTGGATCTGTAGACAGCAAGATGTTCTTCCTGTGTCACAAGTTGAGCAAGTGACTGAGCTAGCTGATTCTGAGATTTGTATTGTTCCCGCAAGCTGTTTCGCTGCTGATTTTGAAGCTTCAGTTCAGACTCTTGCTGAGCCATTTTTTGAGATAGCTGCTGTTGCTCATTAGAGACCAGAGACCAGCGTTCCTGAAACCCTTGTAACTGATGGGAAACAATAACTTGCTGATTCATTGTTTGTTGTTGGGCTTCCATCTCTTCAAGGCTGGAAGCCCCAGATAAAGCCTGATGACTAGAACTCAGTTGAAGTTCTTTTTCTTTGTTCGATTTGAGTTCTGAATGAGCCAGCTCCAACTCAAATTCTATTTTTTTCTGCTTTTCAATATGCTCAGCTTGCTGAATACCGAGTGAAGACAGATTTAAATCAATCTCGGTCAGTTCGCGACTTGACTCTTCAAGGGCTGTAAGCTGGACTTTCCAACCTTCCAGCTTTGGAGCCACGTCTTTCAAATTTGCACTTTGCTCAATGAATTTTTCGCTCTCGGCGATCGTGTCACTCTGTTCTTTCAGTTTGGTTGTGAGCTGTTGGTAAGAAACATCCAGTGCTTGCTTTTTGTTGTTCTTCTCATGAATTTCAGACTGTAAGGACGATTGCTTTTGTTTACCTTGTGAAATATCACTGTCCAAAGGGATAACAGTTTGTGTAATCAGGTCTTCTAACGCCTGTTGAGCGACCTTAGTACTTTGCAACGCCGATTCTGAAACCTTAACTTCCGCATCAACGTCCTTGCATTCTGACTCCAGCTCAGTTGCCTGCTTGCGAAGGCTCTCTAGGGATTCCGTGTACTGGCGATATGTATTATGTATGTCAGAAAGTTTGTCATGCAGTGGTTTGATTTGCTCTGCAGGCTCGGCATCAGCCAGTTTATCGAGCTCTGGCTTGGCTTCGGCAAGTGCTGTTTCAGCATTAATCAACGATTGCGACGTTTGGCTAAGCTCCGCTGCCAAATCGGTTTTTTCTTTTATCCAGTTAGCGCATTGATCAAAGGACTCTTTCTCTTTTTTCGCAGTTCCATGCTGGTTTTTTAGCGAAGACAGTTCTTCATTTAGCGATTCACGATAAGCTATATCAAGCAGTTGAACGCCTTGAGCCCTTGATTCTAACGCAATCAAGGTTTGTTTTGACTCTGACCAATGCTGGTGAACCCGTTCTGATATAAGACCGTATATCTCAGTGCCTGTTAACTCTTCTAACAACTCTGCACGTTCTGATTCTTTGGCATTCAGGAAAGCCGCGAACTGACCTTGAGACAGCATCATGGATTTGGTGAATCTGTCAAAATCCAGCCCGGTAATGCGCTCTACCTCTTCCAGCTTTTTCTTCGCTTGCGAGGCGATCACTTTTCCGCCTTCCACCTCAGCAAGTTCCACTTCCGCAGCTTGAAGCTTGCCGTCCGCTTTTTTGTGTGAACGACGCATACTCCAAAACGCTCGGTAGGCTTTACCTTTGACCTCAAATTCCACTTCTGAGCAGCACTCAGATTCTCCTCTGGTCATGGCTTCGTTGCTGGATTGGGTTAACAGACCAAGCCGAGGGGTTTTGTGATAAATCGCCAGACAGATTGCATCAAGAAGTGTGGTTTTTCCTGCACCGGTTGCACCAGTAATCGCGAACAAACCATTGTCGGTGAATGGTGACTGAGTGAAGTCGATCTTCCATTCACCTTTTAAAGAGTTCAGGTTTTTAAGCCTCAGAGACAGTATTTTCACTTTTTCTCCTCCTCGACCTCAGCAACGATGCGAATGAACTTCTCTTCAAGCCGTGCTTTGCGAGCCAGTTCTTCATCCGTTTCAAATACTTCTTGCGCAATGCGTTTGGTAAAAACGTCTAATGGGCTCAGTTCGTCCAGCGTTTCATTTCGTTCCTGACTGAGCGCCTTTCTTCTTGCGGACTGGCTTCGTTTAAGCTGCAGCACTTCAACAGGAAGATCTTCTACCATCTTTTGAATTCTTTGCTGTAAATCTGACAGGTAGTCGTCGATTTCAACCTCAATACTCAACCAAACCGTTTCTTCACTCTCTGCATATTTCTTCAGCACGGTTTCCAACTCGGTCAACGAACCAGATACAGTTGCCATTGGCTGAAAGCTCGGAATTTCTAACGAAGTGATCTCTGGAGAATGGGAATGTTCAAAATTGAGCAGAAGCACCTGTTTGTTCGACTTCAATTCGTCAAAGCTGAGTGGAATGGGGGAACCACAGTATCGGATGTGTTCTTGCTTTGCGACAATCTGCGGGCGATGAATATGCCCCAGAGCAATGTAGTCAGCGGGCGGGAAGCCGTCGGCTGCAAACCCTTCCAGAGTTCCAATGTAAATATCGCGTACAGATTCCGATTGCTTTACGCCTAATGCCGTTAAATGCCCAGTGGCAATAATCGGAACATCGACACCTAACGCTTTTCGCCTCTCAACTGCTGCCTGATAGACACTGGCGTAATGATCTTTAATTGCATCTGCAATTGCTAACCTTTTGTCAGTGGAGGAGTCTCCTGACTGGCTGACGACTAAATCACGTGGACGTAAAAACGGGATCGCACAAAGCAGCGCACCGACATTTCCACTGCCGTCTGCCAATTCCACAACCTGATCTTGGCTTTGTTCTAAGCTACTGGCAACCACATGAGTATTGAGATAGGCGAGAATTTGCTTGGTTTCATTCAGGACGGATACGGAATCGTGATTTCCTCCCAATACCACCAAAGTGCAGTCTGATTTTTGCAGTTGCACCACAAAATGGTTATACATTTCTCGGGCGTAACTTGGGGGAGATCCTGTATCGAAGATATCTCCCGCGACAATCAACGCATCGACATTATGCTGTTCAATTTGTTGGAGGAGCCAGTTCAGAAAGGATTGATGTTCGTTCTTTCTGCTCTTTGTGTAGAAGTTTTGCCCAAGATGCCAGTCTGAGGTGTGAATGATGCGCATGTCATTGTTTTTCTATTAGAACATCGCACAAGTGTAATAGCAGGTAGAAATCAATGACAGCGATTTTTAGGTTGTCGGTCTGTTAAACCATTGAGTATAAGCAAATAGAGTAAAGTGGCATAGCAGTACACCAGCTAGACACCCAAAAACATTGCAAGCCATATCCAGCCAGGAAAACTGCCGTGTTGGTAACCAAATCTGCAATAACTCATCTGTTACCACGAAAAATAGCAATAACGCGACCATTGGCTTGTTAGAAGCGCGACTCGCTAGTCCAGCTAACCCACCCAGTACCAAGGCAAATGCGACGTGGAAAATCAGGTCGTGTGACTGAACTGCCTGTCCAAGATCACCAGAAAGCAGACCGGCACTTTTCAAAATCGAAAGGCTAGCAACGCTTAGCACGACCAAAACAAACAGACCAACCACGAAGTTGGCATGATTGGTCTGTTGAGTATCGAAGTTTTTCATTCAATATTTCTCTGAATTCGGTTCAGAGTATTATTTCTTACCAGTCACTTCTTTTGCAAGCTCGGAAGAACGTCCTTGCAAATAAACATTTTCGTAGCAGTAGTTTGTTGCCTCGATGTAACCTTCAACACTACCACAGTCAAAACGCTGACCATCAAACTTGTACGCCAGAACACAACCAGCTTTGGCTTGCTTTAGAAGCGCATCAGTAATTTGAATTTCGCCACCTTTACCCGGCTCTGTTTGCTCGATCAGTTCGAAGATGTCTGGTGTCAGAATATAGCGACCAATGATAGCCAGATTGCTTGGTGCTCTACCTGGCTCTGGTTTTTCGACCATGTCGTCAACTCGGTAGAGCTTGTCTTTGATCATCTCACCCGAGATCACGCCGTATTTGTGGGTTTCTTCAACTGGCACTTCTTCTACTGCGACAATAGAACAGCGGAACTGTTTATAAAGCGCGACCATTTGAGCGAGCACGCCTTGCGCTCTGTTTACACAAAGGTCATCAGCAAGAACCACAGCAAAAGGTTCGTCACCCACCAGCTCACGCCCTGTCAGAATCGCGTGACCCAGACCTTTCATTTCACGCTGGCGAATGTAGGTGAAATTCGCGGCATCAATAATTTCACGAATGTCGATCAACAGCTCTTCTTTGTTAGTGCCACTGATCTGATGCTCCAGTTCGTAGTTTTTGTCGAAGTGATCCATTAGAGAGTGTTTACCACGCCCTGTCACCACACACATGTCCGTCATTCCTGCCTGAATCGCTTCTTCAACCCCGTATTCAATAAGTGGTTTGTTTACGATAGGCATCATCTCTTTCGGCATTGATTTCGTTGCCGGTAAAAAGCGCGTTCCATAGCCAGCTGCCGGAAATAAGCATTTCTTGATCATTACAACTCCGTTTCTTAGTCCTGTTTGGGTCCTTGCCCAAAAAATTTATATCTTTATTGTTATTGGTAAATGTACTCGCGTGGGTATATCAAGACCTGTCGACATTACCCTCGCGATATTTCAATTGGATTTTAGTTATGTCATCAACTCTCTCGGAATGCCCTGAGAAGGCTGACTTTTAGAGGTTCGAGTAGATAGTCCAGCGGACGCTTCTCTTCGAGAAGCACATAGACTTCCGCTGGCATACCCGGATAAAGTTCCAGATCTGGATTCTTAGAAATTTCGTCTTGGTTAAGCTTTACCTTCACCTTAAACCCACTGACTTCCTCCCCGTTGGATTCAATTCTGTCTGCATCAATGTAAACCACTTCACCATGTACTGGTGGTGTCGTCCGGAAGTTAAATGCAGAAAGGCGAATTAAGGCTTGCTGCCCTATTCTCACGACATCAATATCCGTCGGGTTAATTATGGCTTCGACTATCAAGCTGTCGTTGTCTGGCACAATTTCCATTAAGCTTTCACCCGCGCCTACAACTTCTCCTGATGTGTTCACCTGCAAACCAAGTACAACACCGCTAACGGGGCTTTTAACCACCGTTCGCGCCTGCACATCACTGGCTAACTTGAGCTCTGCTTCAAGCGAGATAAGGGCATTGCGAACTTCTGCAATTTTGGTTTCGACTTCAGATCGGTTGCGTTGCTGAATGGCACTCTTTTGCTGCTCAAGCTCTGAAACAGACAAAATCTGACCATCAAGTTCTGCCTGAACTGAAATGATGTCGGATACAAGCAATACTTCCGATCGTTTCAGTTCCAGCACTTTCAGACGTGAAGTGAAACCGTCGGCAAGAAGTTGATCGTGCATCTCAATTTCGTCATTAAGAAATTCGAGGGCTTGCTTACGCTGAGCGAGCATTTGAGAAGAAAATGCTCGGCGATTTTTGGTCTGTTTCAAGCGCGAATCGACAATATCCAGTTCTTTGTTACGCATGTCCACACGACTTGCGAATAGAGACTGCTGGTTCGCGATTAAGGTTTCAATTTCCAGCACCAAATGTGGAAACAAATCCTTTTCCAGATTAGGCACAAACCGATCCAGATTGCCTCGCTCTGCCAGCAGACGCTGGTATTCGATCTGACGGCTGATCCACGTTAGCTGTGTTTGCTTAAGGCGACTCTGAAAAGTGATATCTGAGATCTTAATCAGAGGTGCCCCTTTCTCGACTTGCTGTCCTTCGCGGACATACACATCGGCAACAATGCCACCTTCAAGGTGTTCTATGCTCTTACGCTTGCTTTCAACAATCACGATACCTGAAGCAATAGCGGCAGAATCGAGCTTGGCGAACCATGTCCAGGTAGCAAAGAAGCCCAAGCTAACTACAAGGAATACTAACGCACGACGAATTAAGCGATTGTTATCTGTCATTAAGGAGAGAGAATCTTTCATATCACCGCTCCTAGTACTTAATAGCCTGATAATTGCTATGGCTAGCAATGTTCACGCTATTCTTATTCTGTTTGGGTTTGTTTTCGAAAGCATCGTGAATAACGCCGTCTTTCAGCTCAACCACGTAATCCGCCAATTTCATCATCTGAGGTGAATTACTAACGAAGATGATTCCTACCCCCGCCTTTTTCCATTCATCCAGATTTTTAACCAGTTGCTGGACCATGGCGTTATCTAAGAAAGACGTTGGTTCATCCAAAATGAGAAGTTTGGGCTGATAATAGAAGCACCTGGCGAGCGCAAGACGCTGCATTTCACTGCGAGAAAGCTCCACACCTTCAAGCCCCAGTGTCGTTCCATAACTTTGAGGAAGTTTAGCGACAAAACTGTGGCAAAGTGCCGCTTTGCTGGCTTTCACTACTTTTTCAGGTACATCCAGGTCGAGATGATCCCCGAAACCACTGATATTGTCGGATACCGAGGCATCGAATACATCTATCACCTGAGGCAAGTAACCAATCGATTGAGCCAGACGGTTTGGATCGAGCTTATCAACATTGATGCCATTAACTCGAACCTGCCCCTGAGTGGGTGAGTAGTAGTTAGCGAGTAGCTTGAGTAACGTTGACTTACCCGAACCAGAAGCACCTTTCACTGCTAAACAGTGTCCGGGCTTGAGATTGAAGCCAATGTTGTGAACCAGTAATCGCTCACCGATACCACGATAGGTAACCTTGTCTACGGACAACTCAATCTCTTCCATTGCGATGTCCATCTTATTGTCGTCCTGATGGCTAGCAAGAATGGTGGAAATACGCTTGTAGGCTTCTTTTGATTCTAGCCAGCCAAAGTACTGGCTTGCACCCTGATCGATTGGGGCAAGGATTCTCGCCAGTAGAATTGAAGCAGCCAGCAAAGAACCCGCCATAATCTGTTCCTGAATCACCAACCAGGCACCTACGGCGAATACACCAACCTGAACACACATGCGGATAAATTTCAGTACCGTTTGCCCGTGGTTGGTCATTCGCTTAGAACGTTCATCCTGTTCCAGCGTTTTTGACTGTTTTTGTCTCCAGCGATCAACGACTTTTCCAGATGCCTGATAAGACTTAAGCAACTTGCCTTTACTGAATAACTTTTGAACAGAAGACGAATGCTGAACAGAAAGCGAACGTGCCTCTTTCATATTTTTGTGGGTAAAGAGAAGCAGTAATCCGCTGGCGGCACCCAATACCACGGTAGAGAGCAGCGCATACATGCCCAGCAATGGGTGCAGCAAAAACAAAACGATAATAAAAATAAATGTCCAGGGGAGGTCTGACAAACTGCGATGAAACGGCGAGGCTAGATACTGCTTCGTTAACTGATGATCCTGAACGGCTTTGTGTGCTGCCGCTGCATTTTTAGATGATAAGCCTAAGCTCTTTTGAATCAGCAATTCACCAAAAGAACTGTCATAAATTGAGGACAGATTATTGAGAATCTGTTGGCGCGTATAGTCCATACAAACTTGCACTAACAGCAAGAAAATCGCAATTAACGCGAGAAAGAGCAACGTGTCTGTACTTCTTGAAGAAAGAACGCGATCGAATACCTGCAAACTGTAAATTGGCAGTACGAGAACCAGAAGATTGGCGAATACCGAGAAAACTTGAAAATAGAAAAAGTTTTTCTTTTGGTACGTTGAGAAAGTTGACCAGAGTTTCATAGACGTATATTGCCTGCGAGTTTTTTATAATTATTCCTAACCACCCTAATTTTTGTCTGTCGCTGTTAAGAAAAGCTACAACCCAAAATTAAGAAGCCTGAGTATAGGATGCCTTTGATTCAACGGGCATATCGAAAAGTTACATTGGGAATAATTTCAAACCTGTGCATGAGCTAAGTATGAAAAGGGATCGCTTCGAAAAAGCGATCCCTCAGTAATACTCAGTTAAACAGCTGGTGCGTAGTCTGAATCTGAAGTCAGAATCTGGTAAGCACCCTCTTCTGTGTACACAGTTACAGAATAGAAGTCTTCCGCATCCAGACCTTGAGCATCAAGGTACATTGCTTCATCCGCAGTTAGCTCATAACTGTCGTGACCCAGAATGCTGCCATCCAACGTGATATCAATGTTGGACAGTACAAGACCGAAGCCGACTTCTGCTTCCGCGTTGTTTGCCGCCAGCAATGCGCTATCAATGGTCAATGCTGCTGGTGCAATTTTGCCTGCGCCACGAACTACTTCGAAGTTTTCAAATGATACCGTATCCGTACCACTTAGTTTCAGTACATCAAAACCTGAACCGCCATCAGCAAAACGATGTTCTGCGCCGACAGCTGGACCTAATAGACCTGATACGTCCACAACGTCATTCCCTGCTCCTGCGTCTATTTCAAAACGAGTAAATTGGGAATTCTTTGCATGGGTAATAGTGATAATATCGTTACCAAATCCGCTGTTCACTTCAAATAAATTGCCCCAGTTCAAGCTATTTGAAAACGCAGCAATAGTAATTGCATCATTACCGTTGCCCGTATCAATCGTACCGCGTTTAGCATTTGCTACCAGGATTGAAGCGCCTTGCGAATTATTATTATCAATATCTACGTCAACAAAGTTGTTTACGTAAACAAGATTATCATTGCCATCTACTTTTGCTTCCTTATAGCCTGCTTTGTTCCAGGTATCAGAAGAAAGAACTGTGGCACTCAATATGCCACCTGTGGATTCTAGGCTTACACCATCTGCTGACACGCTACCAGTTCCAATAAGAGAAAGAGCAGCGTTGCCTGCATTCAGACCTGACGCTGAGCCTGTGCCATCTGTATTCGTCGTCCCTACATAAGTTGTAGTCATTTCCATGTCTCCAATTATTAACAACACAAGTTAACCAGCATCAAGGTATAAGGCTTATTATTTTTGATGCCAGATTATTGATATCAGGAAAAATTATATTGACCTTAACATCAATTTGACACTGCCCTGACATACAATAATGACAAAATAGGACTACAGCATTAGGGTTTACTAACCTAATATTAAAGGGTTAATTAAATAAGGTGACTTTTCCTAATTTTAGGCATGACAATATTGGTCCAATTTTTTAAAAAATAATGAATAAAAAAACTCAGTACTATTTTTTTATTAGTAACAATAAATAAGAAAATAAAAGAAGAAGTGTTCAATTACATGTAGATCAAAGAGTTAGCTCTACTCATACCAAACTAATGAATTAGTGCCTAATCCGGCTGAGCTTCACCCTCTACTTCTCTAGAGTGGCAGAACAAAATCATACTTAGAACTAGAACCCATATAAAAGCGTTACTTAGCAATACCCCACTTGACGCAGATGCAATGGTTAACCCCCCCGTAATCACACTAATTGCAATCGCTAACTGTTGTTCATAAGTGTGAGTCAGTGTCTTGGACATGAGCGCAGAAAACATACATTTACCTATCCAAACAATAACAACCATACTCCCAGGAATACCAATGCCAAGAACAAGATCCATATAGGAACTGTGTGTTGATCTTGCAGCCCAACCAAACGCCGCCGAATATTGATACATAATTTCAGGTCGGCTAAATACCCCAATTCCATACCCGAACAATGGTCGCTCAAATATCAACCCATAAAGAACTTCCCATAGCCCTGTTCTTCCTGTCAGAGTTGGATCTCTCCCAAGTAATATCAGAATGTCGTACAGAAACGCATTTAATAAAATGACCAGGAAAATAAGACATGTGGAGTAAAACGCCAGCAACACTATTTTCTGGCGAATCATGGGTTTGGCTATTACAAAACGTACAAAGAAGAAAGTGGTTATAACCACCATCATTGTCAACAATGCCGTTATTGACTGAGACATAATAACCATTAGCAAACAACACAAAAATAAAATCAGTTGCTTTAAGTCTCTACATTTTGATTCAAACCACCAACGCTGAAGGAAAATAATACTGATTACTGCAAAAAACGAACCTGCTCCGTTTTTATGAACAAACAACCCTCGCCACGCACCAGCATGTATACCATTCATGATCGCGTACTGTGGAAACAGGAACACATATATGACATTCAGTACGACGACTGCAGTAAAAAAGGTGACCAGCGTTTTGTATAGCACTTCGGGTCCGTAATAACGGTAATAAAGAAAGACAGGCACCGAAACAACAGAAACCGAGATTAAATACCTAAGAGCGAGGCTTGAGTTTGGAGAAAATAGAATCGAAAGTAAGCTGAACGCAATAATGATGTATGCCAGTACACTGATCCTCATCTGTGCTAATATTCTTTTTCCCGTAAAGAAAAAGAATAAAGCAATAAGGGCAAGCTGTGCCATTTGCATGTACTTTTGCGGTGTGTAACTGATGTTACTAATTAAATACTGAGCAGCAGGATAACCGAACCCCATATTGGTTGATCGGATCAACACCAGATAAAACAGTGCTGTCAGACAGAAAAAATTAAAAGAATCTCTTCGAATCAGCATACTTAGTTAAGCTCCAGATCCTTTGTTCCATAACGTCGGTGGCATACATAAACCAACGAAACCGGATTTACCGTAGAAATAAATTCTTTTTACTGAATTGTTTTTGGAGCTGGCAGGCGAAAATGCCATCATCAAAAGTGCACAAACAAAAAATACCGCTGAGTTCACTCTAAGCTAAGTTTTTTGCACGTATTCAGATGGCTGTTCGACCTAACCAACAACGAAGTCCACAGATGAGTAACTAATCCGGTTGAACTTCATCCTCTACCTCTCTTGAGTGGCAGAACAAAATCATACTTAGAACTAGAACCCATATGAAAGCGTTACTTAACAACACACCACTTGAGGCAGATGCAATAGTTAAACCGCCAGTAATTACCCCAATTGCAACCGCTAACTGCTGCTCATAAGTGTGAGTTATTGTCTTAGACATGAGCGCAGAAAACATACTTTTACCTATCCAGATAAATACAGCTATGCTCCCAGGAATGCCAATACCAAGAGCGAGATCCATATAGGAACTGTGCGTAGTTTTCGCCGCCCAACCAAACGCCGAGGAATACTGATACATGATTTCCGGTCGGCTAAACACACCAATTCCATACCCGAACAACGGTCGTTCAAATATCAACCCAAATAGCACTTCCCAAAGCCCTGTTCTACCTGTCAGAGTCGGGTCTTTCCCGAGTAAGATGAGAATGTCGTACAGAAAGACATTCAATAATGTCACTGAGAAAATAAGACCTACGGAGTAAAAAGTCAGCAATACTATTTTCTGACGAATCAGTGGTTTGGCTATTACAAAACGTACGAAGAAAAAAGTGGTCATCACTATGACCATTGTCAGCAACGCCGTTATCGACTGAGACATGATAACCATTAGCAAACAACACAAGAATAAACCCAGTTGTTTCATATCCCTGCGTTTTGATTCAAACCACCAGCGCTGAAAAAATATAATACTGATCACCGCAAAGAACGAACCAGCTCCGTTTTTATGAACAAATAGCCCTCGCCAAGAACCTGCATGTACACCATTCATGATCGCGTATTGCGGAAACACAATGACATATAAGACATTCAGCACGACGACTGCCGTAAAAAAGGTGACCAACGTGTTGTATAGCGCTTCTGGTCCGTAATACCGGTAGTAGAGAAAGACTGGTATCGAAACAACAGAAACTGAGATCAAATATCTAAGGGCGAGGCTTGAGTTTGGAGAAAATAAAATTGAAAGCAAGCTGAACGCAATAATGATGTATGCCAGCACGCTGATCCTCATCTGCGCTAATAGCCTTTTCCCTGTAAAGAAAAAGAATAAGGCAATGAGAGCAAGCTGCGCCATCTGCATGAACTTTTGCGGTGTATAGCTAATGTGCCCCAACAGGTGTTGAGCAGCCGGGTAACCGAAACCCATGTTAGTGGATCGGACTAGTACCAGGTAAAACAGTGCAGTCAGACAGAAAAAATTAAAAGAGTCTCTTCGAATCAGCATACTTAGTTAAGCTCCAGATCCTTAACTTTCAGGCTTATTTCGGGGTACTTATCCCAGCTTGTTGGCTTGTAAATACCCAGTTTAAAAAATGGCATTTTGGCATCGTTAAATGTGTTTGGACCGCAGGTTTCGCTTAGCAAAACCCCGTTTAAATAAGTTTTGAGGCACTCGTTATCAGAAGTAGACAAAACGCCTTCTATTCTAAACTGATTCCATACATTAGCTGCGTAGCTCACACCTTCGAAAAGCGTCCGAGAACGAATAGAATTAACATTTGCAGCACAGGAGCCACGTTTGGTGCTGGATATCTTCTTCTGATCCCAGCGGTTGTACATTCTGAGTTTTCCGTTTTTAGTTTCTAGTGCCATGATTGGGCAACGCCAGCTTTCTCCTTTGTCAGGGAAGGAATGAATTTGGAAATAGCTGTGCCACTGATTGGAATACTGGTAAGTATCGTTAACCAAAAAGCGAAAGCTCAAGGAGAAGGGTTTGTCTCGTTCAAGCCCTTTTTGAACTGCAATTTCACAGCGCTTCCTGCCTTTTTTAGGCTTCAGCTTGAACTCTACAGACGTGCTGAGCGATCCTTTGTCCCATAATTCTGGATGACACTCGTAAACGAATGAAACCGGATTTTCTGTAGAAATAAATTCTTCTTGTTGAAGTGTTTTCTTTGGGCTGGCTGACGAAGAAAAAGCCATCGTCAAAAGTGCACAAACGAAAAATACCGCTGAGTATCGCTTCCTGCTGACTAACATATTATCCACTCAATTTCACAATCAAAGCTCGGGTCAAGAAAGTGACATTTCCAATAACATATCGATTGAACAAGCGCTTCGGCTCTCTCATTAACCGGTAAGCCCACTCTAAGCTGAGTTTTTGCACCCATTCAGGTGCTCTTTCAACCTTGCCAGCTATGAAGTCCACAATAGCTCCACCGTTGATGGTCGATATGTTTGGATACGTCTCGCATATCATTTTAGACACGGCTTCTTGCTTAGGCATCCCCATTGCCATCACCACCAAATCGACCTCGTGATCGGCAAGATGTTGAACATATGCACTGGGTTCCTTAAAGCCGTCAAGAACGGTCACTATTTGTACATTCTGAGTTTCAAGTTTTTGTCTGGCAACCGTCAGTTCTTTGTTTGTTGAACCAAACAATGCCACTTTTTTCCCCTGATACACCTGAGTAAGCAATACGGGAATGAGATCGGTGCCATTGAGGTTGTATCCAGGTTCCTTACCCAGCATTTTGAAAAGGATCTTTACACCAATACCATCTCGCAAAACCAGATCACTCGCCATGATGGAATCGACAAAGCCCGAATTTCTGCATCCGAGATTAAAAGCATGAGCATTCAGGAATGCGATATTGAGCCGTTTTCCTTCTTCAAGATACTGACGACAATGTTGAACAACCCGATCGGTTGATTCAAATACGGTAATTTTTGAAACGAACTGACGAAATTCCAATTTCATTAAACTGCTGCCTTAATGTAGTTGAGCGCTTCTTTTGCTCGTACTGCCCAAGTGTTTTGTTTTGCAAACGCTTTTCTTTTTTCTCTTGTTGATGGAGTATCAGATTCAATTGCCTTGCCTATTGAATCAACAAACTCATTATCCGTTTCGACAACGTGGACCAGTCGTTTACCTTCCTTGTCAAAGTCACATTGGCTAGAGACAGACGGAATACCAGCAGCGCAATATTCATATAACTTCAAAGGGTTACGGTACTGGTTGAAAGGAGACATTCGGTAGGGACATATACCGACTTTAAATGTGGACATAAAATTGGGTAATTGTTCGTAAGGAACTAGCCCTGTCAGCGTTAAATTCGAATATTTGTGAGAAAGAGCCGTAATGGCGTCATTTCCAACCTTTCCAACCATCATTATGGTCATGTCAGGATAACGCTCGCAAACCTGTTCAATTAAGCGCTCATCGGTCGACTGGTCGATAGAACCTACAAAGCCAATAACGTTTTCTGAGACAGATTCTCTGTCGAACGCATTCACCCATTCACTGCCCACAGCGTTAGGTAAATACTGTACGTTTGAATGTGAAGTCAGCTTAGAAAGCTTCTCGACCAGTTGATGGCTGGTTGCGAAACATGCGGCGCTGTTAGTCACACAGGCTTTCAATGTCTGCTTATAAGAAGAGTAATGAGAGAACGGATATTCTTTATCATCATCGTAGTTGTCGTAGTGAGTGTAAGCGTACGGCACCCCAACCCCTTTTAGATAAAGGTATTGGTCTGGCTTGTAAAACCAGAGGCAACTCACTTTGCTGCCAGAACGCTTTCCCGCTTTCGTTACTTGCCACTTGATCGGCAAGGTTACCGTGAGCCAGCGAGCAAGTGCGTTGTTCATTGTCCAGCTGACAGGCAGTAAAGTAAGTAAAGGCAGCACTTGTACGTTGCCAATCTTTTCCGGAGTCTTGTAGCTACTGTCCGCCTTTAAAAACCATTTTGGCCTTTTGAAATAAAGCAGAGGTATATCTTCATTACCTAACTCCTCACTTATCGCCTTGATAAAAGGACGACGATGAAATTTAAGGTACTGATCACTGATTGAAAAAATTGCAATACTCATGAGTAATGACCTGCCACTATGCCGTCATTCATGAATATCCCCTTATAAAAGCCCAGCAACCAGACAAAACCACAAAAATACATGGCGGGACATAATACGAGCAGCATGAATGGGCTGAATGCGTATTTGAGATTACGAAAATTAATTCGAGTAATTTTTGCCAGCATCATCAAAGGCAGTAGTAGCGCAAGTACCCATTTATTCATACCACTATCCTTCTTCTGATAACGAAGGAAGAACAAATTGTTTCCCGTTATATAGATTTTTTTAAGGACTTTCTTGAAGGGAGAATCCTGAATCTGGTAGCCAATCACATCAGGAAAGAAGTGCAGTGTATGACCCATGCGTACCAGCTTTTCCGTCAGTTCCGTATCTTCCATACGTGAGATATCAGTGAACCCGCCCACTTCATCAAACAGCGCTTTCTCGATGATCATGAGCGCCGAGCTTAAATTTGCGCGCTCTGTTGGCGTGCGAGAGGACTGGGATTCGTTATTGAAATAATAATGCTCGATATAGGAGGTCAGAGTTAGGTCTCCTTTTTTGTCGAGATCCAGTGCACCACCAAATATTTTCACACCATCTGCTATGTGATTTGCAACGTCTTGAAGCGCTTGTTCATCCAGAACAACATCAGCGTCAACAAAAACAAGATAATCGCCGTTTGCAGCGTTAGCCCCTATATTACGACCACCGCCGGGGTTAAAACGTTTTTCTTCTTTAAACAAACGGACAAACGGGTACTGAGCACAAATCTGGTCGACCTCAATCCCCGGTGAACAATCTACAACCAATACCTCTGCGTCAACCACATCCAACTGCTTAGCCAACGCAGTCAGGTTACGTCCCAAGTGATCTTGAGATAGGTAGGATGGAATAATGACGGAAAGTTTCACTGACGTATCCCTACTAAATTTAGTTAATCCTGCTGCAGCACATTTTTATAAATGCTTTCAAGTGCTGCACACTGTTTACCTAAGTTGTGAGTCTTATGAACAAACTCGACAGCATTCTTACTGTATCGGTCCCAACGCTCATGGTCATAAGACAGGTTAACAATCGCATCAGCCAACTCGTCAACGCTTTCTTCGCTGACCACAGTCCCAGTCTCACCATCAATAATGGCTTCAGGCATACCGCCAGTATTGAAAACCACAGCCGGCGTTCCGACAGCCTGCGCTTCCACAATAGTCAGAGCAAGTGCCTCTTCCTGCCCATTAGGCATTCTGACGCTTGGTTGTACATACACGCTTGCTCTTTGCATCCAATGTTTGACCTGTTCTGGTGTCTGCCGACCAGTAAACTCAACCTGAATGCCTTTTGAGTGAGCCAGTTTTTCAAGATGGGCTTTTTCTTCACCATCTCCCACCAGCACCAGCTTGTAGTCAGGGGCAAGTTTTTGAACTTTCGACATAGCTTCAATCAGGAATCGGTGCCCTTTTATTGGAATCATTCGACCGACGCACAAAATGATTTTTTCTCGTTTTATGCTTTCAGAGGGCGTAAAGAAATCAGTATCTATACCAATGTAATGACGTATGATTTTGTCTTCAGGAAACCCAAGGCGTACCATTCGTTCTTTAATCGAATCTGAAACGGCAATAAACTTAGTCGCCCTGTCAGCCAGTTCAAAACGCTTATCCATATACCGCAAGTGCAATCGCCCGTGCTTTTCCAAAGAAGGACGTTCAATCACATCAAACCCATGAAAAGTCACAACTAGCGGAGTATCTAATTTTTCGGCAAGAGATAAAGCCGTCAATCCATTAGGACCAAAATGAGCATGTATAAGATCTGGTCGCAGAGACTTAAAGCGGCTCAGAAGATTAGGCAAAATTATACCTAGCTTGAGCAGCCTGTCGGTTATGACTCCGAACATTCCAGATTTCACTATATGCGTTCTCGCTTCTGGTAATTGAAGCCCAGACTCTACTCTGTCACTACCAAAATATTGTGCACGATATTGGGTAAGAGCTTCTCCCTGAGCCCGTATAAATGTCTCTGAATGCGCGAGAAGATGATTTGAAAAAATAATGACGTTATTCATATTATTTCGACTTTATTCAGAGATTGGCGAATACCCAACTGCCAGGACGAAGGAATCTGTTTTACGCAAACAACACGGCTTGCTGCGCCAATCAAGCAGGTAGCAAAAGAAATAGCCACCAAAGGCAACTCTATGTTCATCTCGGAAATCGCGAAGACAAAAGCAAACGCCATTTCAGAAACGGTCAGCGAAAAAAATGCAATGCCCATGGTTAACGACCTGCTGCGATACCATCACTGACGAATATCCCTTTATAAAAGCCCAGCATCCAGGCAAAACCACAAAAGTACATGATGGGACACAACACGAGCAGCATAAATGGGCTGAATGCGTACTTGAGATTACGGAGGTTAATCCGAGTAATTTTTGCCAGCATCATCAAAGGCAGTAGCAGTGCAAGTAGCCATTTATTCATGCCGCCATCCTTCTTCTGATAACGGAGGAAGAAGAGATTATTCCCTGTTATGTAGATTTTTTTGATGACTTTCTTGAAGGGAGAATCCTGAATCTGATAGCCAATCACATCAGGGAAGAAATGCAGAGTATGCCCCATACGTACCAGTCTTTCCGTCAATTCGGTGTCCTGCATACGTGGAATATCACTGAATCCACCTATTTCATCAAACAGTGCTTTCTCGATTATCATAAGCGCCGAGCTTAAATTCGCTCGCTCAGTAGGCGTACGAGAAGACTGGCTTTCATGATTAAAATAGTAATGCTCAATGTAAGAGGTAAGCGTTACATCCCCTTTTTTATCGAGGTCCAGCGCGCCACCAAATATTTTCGCTCCAGCTGAAGCATGTTTTGCAACGTTTTGAAGTGCCTGTCTATCCAGGACAACATCAGCATCGGCAAAAATAAGATAATCACCGTTTGCTGACTTAGCCCCAATATTACGCCCCCCACCAGGGTTAAAACGCTTTTCTTCTTTGAGCAAACGGACAAACGGGTACTGAGCACAAATCTGGTCGACTTCATCTCCAGGAGAACAGTCGACGACCAATACCTCTGCATCGACCTTATCCATCTGCTTAGCCAAAGCCGACAGGTTACGCCCCAAGTTATCTTGAGATTGGTAGGATGGAATAATTACGGAAAGTTTCACTGACGTATCCCTACTAAATTTTGTTAATTCTGCTGCAGCACATTCTGGTAAATACTCTCAAGTGCTACACACTGTTTATCTAAGTTATGAGTCTGACGTACAAACTCAATGGCATTTTTACTGTATCGGTCCCAACGCTCGTGATCATAAGACAGGTTCAATATCGCATCGGCTAACTCGTCACTGTTCTCTTGGCTAACCACGGTTCCTGTCTCACCATCAATAATGGCCTCAGGCATTCCACCAGTATTGAAAACCACAGCGGGCGTCCCCACCGCCTGTGCTTCCACAATAGCTAAGGCAAGCGCTTCTTCCTCTCCATCTGGCATTCTGATGCTAGGTTGCACATACACGCTTGCTCTCTGCATCCATTGCTTAACCTGCTCTGGTGTTTGCCGACCAGTAAACTCAACCCGAATACCTTTGGATTGAGCCAGTTCTTCAAGTTGCGCTTTTTCTTGGCCATCTCCAACCAGCACCAGCTTATAGTCGGGGGCAAGTTTTTGAACTTTAGACATGGCTTTAACTAAGAATCGTTGCCCTTTGTAGGCAGTCATGCGCCCAACGCAAAGAATGATCTTTTCACGGTGAGTCGATTCATCTGGTGAAAAAAAATGAGTATCGATACCAATGTAATGCTGAATGATCTTACTTTCAGGAAACCCGAGTTTTACCATTCTTTCTTTTACCCACTTCGATACGGCAATAAACTGAGTCACATTGTCTGCAAGTCTCGATCTCCGATCCATATACCGGATATGCAAGCGCCCATGTTTTTCCATCGTTGGAGATTCAATGACATCATGACCATGAAATGTGACGACAAGGGGGGCACCTAGCTTCTCTGCAAGCGATAGTGCAGTCATTCC
>NZ_AFWJ01000272.1 GCF_000222685.1 Vibrio nigripulchritudo ATCC 27043
GCTTATGACAAGGGAAATCGGATTTTGCTTTGTGGCTCGTTTTCCAAATCCCTGTCACCGGGTTTCAGAATTGGTTGGGTGGTTGCAGGTGATAAAACGTTAACCATTCAGCGATTGCAGCACCTTTCCACCTTATCGACCAGTATTCCAATCCAGCTAGGGCTCTCGCATTATCTGACTTACTACAGTTACGACAATCATTTAAGAAAAACCCGCCGAACGTTAGCGGCGAGAAAAGCAGACCACATTGCCTGTCTCGAAAAGCATTTGCCCGAAGGCGTGAAAATTCACGGTCGCAAAGGAGGGTATTTTCTTTGGGTAGAGCTTGATCCGTCAATCGATGTAGAAGTGCTTTACGAAAAAGGAATAGAGGAAAACCTTTCTATCGCGCCCGGGATCATATTCAGCAGCGACAAAAAATTCTCCCATCATATTCGCATCAATACGTCGTATGAGTGTGAAGAGAACATTCGCGTGGGTATAGAAAGCTTGGGGCAGATAATCCAAACTTTGCAAGAACCAAAGTGCTGACTCAACTGTTCTAAAAACTGTTCCTAAAACTGTTCTAGTTACGCAATTCGAGGATGTGGTGGAATACGCCAAAGTCGAGCTGTTCAACGTGCTACATCCTAAGCTCTGAGACATTAAACACAATTCAATAGTGAAAGATCTCTGAACCAGGATGAACAACGAGAAGCTCGGTGTTTTCATCTATCTGGAATGCATCTTGGCGGATGTTTTGGAGCCTCAATGTTTGATGTGGTTGAGTTATCGCGGTTGCAGTTCGCGTTAACCGCAATGTTTCACTTTCTTTTTGTGCCGCTCACGGTCGGCATGTCTTGTTTACTCGCGATTATGGAATCTGTCTATGTGATGACTGGTAAAGTCATATACAAAGACATGACCCGTTTCTGGGGCAAACTGTTCGGAATCAATTTTGCCCTTGGGGTGTCAACAGGGCTGACCATGGAGTTCCAGTTCGGAACCAACTGGTCTTACTATTCGCATTATGTTGGCGATATATTTGGTGCGCCTCTTGCCATTGAAGCGTTAGTCGCATTCTTCTTGGAATCCACTTTTGTTGGTCTGTTCTTTTTTGGCTGGGACAGGCTGAGTAAGCGACAGCATCTTATGGCGACCTGGCTGGTGGCACTCGGTTCGAGTTTTTCTGCACTCTGGATTCTGGTGGCAAATGGCTGGATGCAAAATCCAGTGGGATCGGAGTTTAACTACGTCACGATGCGAATGGAAATGGTGAGCTTTGCTGAAGTGGTGCTCAACCCCGTTGCGCAGGTGAAATTTGTCCATACTGTTGCCTCGTCTTATACCTGTGGCGCTATGTTTATTTTGGGCATCAGTGCGTACTATCTCTTAAAAGGACGGGATGTTGCGTTTGCTCGTCGTTCGTTCGCCATTGCGGCGTCTTTCGGCATGGCGTCCATTGTATCGGTGATCATTCTGGGTGATGAATCGGGATACGAGTTAGGCGATGTGCAAAAGGTGAAGCTGGCAGCCATTGAAGCAGAATGGCACACCGAGCCAGCGCCTGCGGCGTTTACTCTGGTCGGTATTCCGGATCAGGAAGCCATGCATAACGACTATGCGATCAAAATTCCTTACGTGATGGGAATCATTACAACCCGTTCTCTGACAGAGCAAGTCACGGGTCTGATAGATCTCAGGGAAGAGCATATTGATCGTATTCGAAACGGCATGAAAGCCTATGAAATTCTCGAACGCTTAAGAGAAGGCGAGAAGTCCGCGACAACGTTAAAAGCGTTCGAGGACGTGAAACATGACCTTGGCTATGGGTTGTTGCTTAAGCGCTACACAGACAACGTTACAGATGCCACCGAAGAGCAGATCCAGCTAGCGGCAGATGATTCGATTCCTACGGTATGGCCGTTGTTCTGGTCATTCAGGATCATGGTGGGTTGTGGCTTTATCATGCTATTTGTTTTCGGCATGGCATTTTTGCAGACCTGCCGACACAAAATTACTCAAAAGGCATGGGTTCTTAAAGCGGCATTTTACAGCATTCCTCTGCCTTGGATCGCCATCGAAGCAGGGTGGTTTGTCGCCGAATATGGCAGGCAGCCTTGGGCGGTCGGTGAGATTTTACCTGTTGATATCGCCGCTTCCGCTTTACCAGTGCAAGAGCTCTGGTTATCTCTCGGCATAATTCTGGCTCTCTATACCGTGTTTATGGTGGTGGAAGCGTATCTGATGATCAAAGTTGCGCGTAAAGGTCCAAGTAGCCTGAAAACAGGGCGTTACCATTTTGAAAACCAACCTGCTGGCGTTGAAGCAACGCTAGGCAAACAAGTCATGGTGTAGGAGGCATCGGATGTTTGAATATGAGACTTTACGTTTGATCTGGTGGGTTTTGATTGGCGTTTTACTTATCGGATTTATGGTCACCGACGGATTTGATATGGGGGTCGGTGCGCTGGTGCCATTTGTCGGAAAAGACGAGTACGAGCGACGCCTGATGATTAACTCCATTGCTCCGCACTGGGACGGGAACCAAGTCTGGCTGATCACGGCTGGTGGGGCGCTGTTTGCCGCTTGGCCGCTGGTTTATGCCACTTCCTTTTCGAGCTTTTATCTCGCTATGTACTTAACGCTGGCAGCACTGTGGTTTCGACCGCTAGCACTGGAATATCGGGCGAAAATTGAATCGGCTAAATGGAAACAGTACTGCGACATCGCAATTTCGTTTTCGGGAGGAATCCCACCCATCATGTTTGGTGTCGCCTTCGGAAACCTGATCCAAGGCATTCCTTTTGAGCTAAACAGCCTGCTCATGCCGAGCTATCACGGCAGTTTTTTCGATCTTCTTAATCCGTTTGCGTTGTTGTGCGGCGTTGTCGCTTTGTGTATGGCTCTGTTGCAGGGATCTACCTGGCTACTGATGAAATCGAGTGAAGAGGTGTACATACGAGTAAGGAAAATTGCACAAGTTATTGCTTTGGTGTTGGTCGCTCTGTTTATGTTAGGTGGTTGGATGCTGTTTGACGTGAACGGCTATCAGATTACCAGCCCTATGGATCTGAACGCTGATTCAAACCCTGTGGTAAAAGAAGTGCTATTGCAAAAAGGGTTGTGGTTTGAAAACTATCGCCAGTACCCGCTAATGGCAATAGCTCCGATTGTTGGCTTTATTGCTCTATTTAGCGCTTCTCTTGCGGCGCGGCTAAGCAAAAACGGTCTCGCTTTTGTTTCCAGCAGTTTAGCGAATGCATCTATTGTTTCGACCGCCGGGCTCACTATGTTTCCTTTTATCATTCCATCCAGTCATTCACCTGATCATAGCCTGACGCTATGGGATGCAACCTCTAGCGAACTGACGCTCAACGCCATGACATTAGTTGCCTTTGTGATGGTCCCCGTCATTCTGGGCTACACCTCATGGACTTACTACAAAATGTTCGGGCGACTGGACACTAAGTTTGTCAAAGAAAACTCGAATTCATTGTATTAAACGGAGGTTAGTGATGTGGTATTTCGTATGGATTTTGGGGTTACTGCTGGCAGCAGCATTTGGAATCATCAACGCGTTGTGGCTGGAATACAGCGATGCAATGGATGAGTAACAGATCTTAGTTAAAACAGAATCAAAGGGTTCGGGTCGTCTCGAGCCCTTTGTCTTATTTGCTGCACTGAAAGGGGGGGATTTAATTAGATTGAGTTCAGACTACTTGTTTGAATTCAGCGTCATGAACATAGTCTTATCGCCTTTTCATAAATTAAGTATGATGCCTTCATATTTGTCTCCCGTTTAAAACAAAACTAAAAAGCAATCAGAAGTTGCCACCTTTTGCATAGATGGGAAAGAACTGAAAAGCGTACGGTTATCAGTACTGGACATAAGGTCTTTTATAAAATTGAAACAGAAAGGCAAGTCCCAAAAATGAGAGCTTTTAAGGTTCGAGATACGTTAAATAGTGATGTGAATACAAGATTACGTACTGCATTGCGTCTGTCTTAGCTCTTTGGCTGCGTAAATCAGTTCACCTTCACTGTTGCAGCAAACATTGCCTTCTATGGATTTGGCACTGTACATAGCAACATCGGCAAGCTGAGTCAGCCTGTCCGCACTTTTTGTCTGATTTGGAAAATAGCTGACGCCAATACTGCAACCAACGAAAAGATCCTGACCGCAGTATGAGATGGGTTCAGTTACCGACTGAATGATTTGTTCAGCTTTGGTTCTCACCACGTCAAAGTTTTCCAGCAGATCAAGGCAAACAACAAACTCGTCTCCTCCTTGTCGACCAGCAAAATCGGATTTACGGATACACTGCTGAAGCCTTCGTGATACCTCAACCAGAATGGCGTCTCCGGCATCATGCCCTTGTGAATCATTCACAGCTTTAAAGTCGTCTAAGTCGATAAACAACAGGGCAATTTTGTAACCTGTGCGATTTGCCTTGTTAATGGCATCTGAAAGGGAGCGTTCTATGGCCCGACGGTTCATTAGATCCGTCAGAGGGTCATGTTCAGACAGGAACTGAAGCTGCGCTTTCTGCTGTTGAAGTTTCATTGTCTGCCTTGCTATTTCTGCTTGTAGTTCGTCTTTGGTTACTGTCGATTCACGTAACGACATCGCCATCTTGTTGAAGAAATTCGCCATTACGAGGAATTCGCGATCAAATTTTTCGGGTTTGATTTGGTAGTCCAGATTTCCGCGCTTTAACTGAGTGAGCGCCTTTTTCATGGAACGTTCACCCAAACGGAAGCGAACCAGAATCCTGTAGGCAAAACCACAAATCGAAATGGAGAAAATCACCAGCCCACAAGACAGGTAAAAAATGGCATTTGATAGGGTTTCTGCGTCTTTCGACAGTATTCTCTGTTGAGTGAGTGCCAGCTCTTCCGTCATATTCTGAATGATCATGTTATAGCGGGACTGGAGCAACACATCACTATTAAGCAGCCGTGTTGAAGCTGGCTCATTTTGGCTCGGTTTGAGTTGTTGTTCCTTCTGAATTAGAGAAGCAAGGCTTTGGTTCATCTTTTGAAGGTTGGTGGTGTGACCGTATCGGAATTCAAAATCCGTTAAACGTTCATCCAGCTCTTTTTGTGCAAGCTCAACCTGATTAAGGCTTAGCGAGTCTTTGTATTGCATAAATAGCCAGAGCTGGCTTCGCAACAGATCGACGCCTAACTGAATTCTAACCAGTTGATTGAGTTCATGTTCCGTACGAGTTTGTTCCTGAAATATGCGATACATAGAAGCCGCAATGGTGACGGTAAGAAACAGCGTCGTGAAGAACAAAAGACACAGCTTTTTAAACAATGAACCTGTCATTGCAGCTCCTTTTGTCTTTTCAGTGCTTCTAACGGAAGTCTGTCGATAATCTGCCGAAAGTCTGGGGTACGGTCGTGAGTCAACCCACGCTCTATTGCCCATCTGGACTGCAGTTGAAGGTTGGTTAACAGTGAGTTTCCAATACTCAACCTGAATACGTAATCTTCCCAGGACCATCGTATTTGATGAACCTGTACGTTCAGAACCTTCGCCAGCAGACTCATGGCGTGTTCAGGGTTTTGATGAATCCAGTGGTTGGCTTCATTTAAAACTTCGAGGATCTTTTTCGCTTCCATGTCTTGTTCTTCACTTGGGTTAGTGTGAGAAATCAGATTAAACGTTAACTGGTAGATGCCCTTAAAACCTAAGTTGACCACTTCCTGAGTCGATCTTAGGTTAGTCAGGTAACCATATGGCTCCCAGGTTGATATCGCATCGACCTGAAAAGACAACAGGGCAGGGACCAGTTCTGATGGATTTAAGTAAATACGCTCCACAGGCATATCGAGCAGATTTTCCGCAATCAGCAAAGAATCAAAATAGAACTCGCTGGCGCTGGCTTTTACTATGCCGACCCGGCGACCTTCTAAGTCTGAAATACGATTAATTTTTAGTGGTCTCAGGCTCAGGAGTTTTACGTCGTTATCCGATTCAACAAAACTGGCGAGCAGTCTGGTTCCCAGCTTTTCAAAGCTTTGAAACATCACCACGGTTTCAGATGCGGTTGCGTAATCGGTTTTGCTTTCCAGTAAGTCTTCAGCACACGCAACGCCACTTGTACACGGGACAATCTCGACATTCAGTCCCTTCGCCTCAAACAAGTTGAGCTTGTCTGCCACGATAAAAGGGGCACTCAAAGGCGTCTGAGATACGCCAATCATGATGGGTGCCGTTTTGTCATCTTCAGGGAAAAGCAAAAGACCGAAGTACTTTGAGAACAAAAGTACTATCAGGAAAAGACCAGCCAACCCAAGCAGACGTTTATGCGTGTTTTTCATATGTCTAACAATATGAAATATAGTGATTATGCGGGTAAGCATAGACCTAAATTTGGTGCTGTGCTGAACAACGGGATATTTTCGTTCCAATTTAGCTCAAAAACTTGCTATTAAGCACCGTTTGAAATTAAAAGCCTTACAATCGTTGCAAAGCGAAAAATTGTTAAATCAGTCAGTTGACGGTCAATTGTTGTCTTTAATGTTAGTAAGTAGAAAGATTGGTATAGAGAGCATTTTAAACCTTGAAACGTGACGGTGGTCTCGTTAGATGCTCGAGGTTTTAGGCTTTCTTTGAACCGAAACCTGCGCACTTTGAGCCGGGCTAGGCAGCGGTGAACAGGTACATAGAGGCAGATTAAATGCTTGCGGACATCTGCTTTTTGAATACTCAGATAAACAATAAAGACCTGGTGTTCATCACTTGCTCCAAATTGTTAATCTTTAGGATGAAATTGATTTACACTCGCATTCAATAAGACCACAAATCAAGTTTAATGAAATGGACAATCAAAGTCAGGGATCGACAAAAAACGTATTCTATCTTGGCTTAGTCAGCTTTTTTACCGACGCCGCGAGCGCGATGGTTAACCCGGTTCTACCGCTGTTTTTAGTGATTGTGTTAAGCACAGACATGCAGCAGGTCGGCGTAGTGCTGGCAGTGACCACCATAGTGTCTTATTTACTTCGATTTGTATCTGGTTCCCTAAGCGACAGATTTGATCGCAATAAGCCAATGCTCATACTCGGCTACAGCATCTCTGCTTTGGCAAAACCTTTGTTTTCAACAGTCGGTGCCTGGCAGGAAGTTGCGGCGCTTAAATCGGTTGAAAGGTTTGGTAAGGCGCTGAGAGCGGCTCCCAAGGACAAGTTGATTGGTCTTTCCAGTAAAAAAGGGAAAGAGGGCAAGGGCTTTGGTTTACACAAAGCCATGGATGTTGCTGGCGAGTTCAGTGGTCTGACTGTTCTGCTGCTTGTTATGGTTTACTTCGGAACCAGCGAGGAAACCTTCCGAACCCTCTTTCTGTTTACGATTATTCCGGGTCTGCTGGCAGTGTTGGTTTTAGCCTTCTGGGTGCGTGATATTAAAGGTGGGGTAAGTAAAAAGAAATCAACGGTCATAAAGCTGGAACCAAGCCTCAGAACGCCTGTGATTACTTTCTGTTTTATGGCGATGTGCTCTTTTGGGGAAGCATTCTTCTTACTGCTTGGTAACGAACAGGGTATGTCTTTACCCACTCTGCTAACAATTCTTGTAGTGATTCGCGCAAGTCAGTTCGGTTTGAGTTTCCTCATCATAAACATCAACGACCGCTTAAAGCCTGTTCAAATGCTCTCTATAGGGTACACCCTAGGGTTAGCTTCCATGACGATCCTTTACCTGTCACCTCAATACCTCTTCATTCTGGCGTTTGCCGTCTCTGGCATCCACGACCTGATAATCATCAATGCGATCAGGACGCACATCAGTAAAGTCGCTTCTAATAAAGGCGCAGCATTTGGCATGTTTTACTTGTTGTACGCGATCTTCTCCGCGATCGGTCTGGCACTGATTGGCTGGTTATGGGAAAGCCACGGCAGTCAGTTCGCAATACTTGCGTGTCTGCTTGGTTCTGCTTGTGTATTTATCATCCATTTGATCAACACAAAGCGTCTGCCGCTTAAAACGACGACATGATTAGGGATATAGAAAACAACCCGAGTCTGATACGCTTAGGCATATCTTTAAAGCGAAACACAATACGATGTTAGAAAAAGAAAACCTCCTCAAACTTGCACGTATGCAAATGCCTTATGGAAAATACGCGGGAAGAGTATTGATAGACTTACCTGAAGAGTATTTGCTCTGGTTTGATAAAAAAGGCTGGCCCAAAGGAGAGCTAGGTGACTTACTCAAACTATGCCTAGCGTTAAAAATTGAAGGGCTTGATAGCGTGGTTAAGCCTTTAAAGCGAATGTAACCCACCACAGCACGCCTCATTAAAACTAAAAGACATACTATGAATTTTGATATCAATGCACTGAGACACCACCAACTGGTCGAAGATGGTCAACTAGAAGGGTGTTACATTCATCAGCCAGCTCAAGGTAGCCAGCAAGACGACAAAGCCGTTTTGGCAGAGCGCCAAGCGCTAGAAAAAATGGGATACAAGGTATTACAGGTTAAAGCGAAAGACGGAACAACAACGTTTGCCGAGGCGATGCAAAAATTTGCAAAGAAGACGGGGCATCAGTCGAAGTAATAAGTGACAGTATCCTTAAGCTCTCTCAATTGAAACCTGTTTTTATTCAAAAGAGTCAGCCCGTTTGGTTAGCTCTTTTTTCCCATTCGTGTTTAGGGTTATTATTCACAACACTTCTAGGCTTTCCATTTGAACAAGCATAACTAATGCCGATATAGTGCGTCCAAATTCATACTGGAAGTTTACTTACAGAGCATTAGTTGTTTTGGTCTTATTCAATCTAGTTAGCATGATGGGTGGGTGCAGTAGCCAAGCATGTAACTTTGAGATAATTCTCTTAGCTGAGAGTAGTAACTTCTTAAAAATATTAATATCGAAATTTCAATGGCTTATTTAACTTTACAAGCTGCATATGCTATCGAGTACAGTGCTATGCAAGACTTACAGCTTCGTAACCGTGTAACACGTAAATGGTTCGATCTCACTGAAACCGCAAAGCAACTCATAAAGTTAAAAGATGCAAAATCTATCGCGAAAGCAGAAAAGTTATTGTCTAAAGCATTGAAGATCGCTCTTAAGGAGCCACTAGCGAGAGCTTCAACTTGCCATGACTTAGGGGTCTTGCACTTTTCATATCACATTGAATTACCAGGTGGCACTTACCATAACTTAAACAAGGCTATTCAGTATTTTAACCGTGCGATAGATACTCCTGAAAGGCGACGTATCCCTGAGAAATACGCTTCTAGTCTCTCGCAATTAGCAGCAACCTATCGTAGGGCTGCGCATGACTATCTTTGGTCAGATAAAGATGTTGATTGCTTAGAAAAAGCCAAATCATTGCATGTTCAAGCAATCGATTTAATGGGGAGTAGTCAAGTTCCTCAGGCGATTAAAGATGGTCAACTTTCAATTATTTACTTCAATCTAGCTAGTGTACTTTTTGAACAAGGACTTAATCAGAAAGCATGTGAGTCACAAGCGAAATCAGTTGAATTGTACTTAGGCTACTTGAACTACAAATTGCCAGCTTTTATGAATGTTATGGCTCCAGCACAAGGTCTAGGACTGAGTTTTGCGAGGTTGATGCATTTCTCAGACTCCCCAAAACACAAAGAACTATGTGAAACCATTTTAGATATAGCACCTCGGTTTGGAGTTGACCCTATTAAAATTATGACAATTAACCCTGAGGTCGATATAGCTAGACCTGAGCAACAAATAGATTACTTGTTGCGAACTGCAAAAGCCAAACCGTCACCTGAAAACTTAAAACAGCTATTCAAAAAGCAATATGAATTGATGGAAATTCGGCGAACTTGCAAGAGTGATGCAGAAGCCGATGTATTAGCATCTCTAGTTCAAAGAACATGTTCAGGACTTGCTCGTATACTAGTGGAACAGAAAGATTTAACTGCTACATTCAGGTTACTTGAAAATTGTAGTGCTCTACGTTTTTGTGAAAGCGCAAACAAACATTGGCAAGTCCCAGAAAAAAAAGTTTGTTTGCCTTTACGTAGTGATTTACTTCAGATGGGGGCCACTTATTTTAATCTGAACGAACTTGCGCTTATGTTAGAGCATTTAAGTGAAGAGGATGTTGAGGCAGTACTAACTGAGGTTTTTGAGAGATCACAGAAAAATTCAATCATAGAAGAAGTGGGGGAATCTACCTACTTCTACGAGCCTGCATTGTATCCTGCGGTGTTTAAGGGGGCGATAGACGACAAAGATTCAATTGCATTTCTACGACAAAAATCAAATGACTGTTTAACTGACTTTCTTAAGATTGAAAGTTTAATTGACGAGTTAGACCCTGCATTTTTGAAGCGGAGAAACAGTGATTATTCAGTTCAACTCGAGCACTTTGAAGAAGCCTTATGCAAGAACCCTAATTTGACTTTGGTCAGAGTTGACATTGAGTCGAATTACGACGACGCACTCATTTTGGTCGCTATGGTGAATGCTGGAAAACTAGTGGTAACAGGTCATAGTGTTAGCTTACCAAGAAACTTAGTTAACGATATTGGTGAATATGTAAAAGGAAACGCTGAGGGTCTTAGAACTTGGGTTCTAGATTTCATAAACTGGCGTGAAATATTACCTGATGACTGTAAACGCCTAGGATTGTTAACCTCTTTTTTTGCATCACAGATACCGTGGGCTGCTACTGGAATTGAGGGTGAAGAACTTTATACATTGGTTGATGAGATTAATTGGCTTCCAACAGTTCTATATCTTTGTAACCATGTGACGCACTTTAATAAGCGTAATGGTTCTAAATGTATCAATGGCGGTGAAACACGTTTTCACAATGTAGCGAACAAACACGCTTCAGGTCTCATGACTGATATCCAAAAAGATGACTTTGTTGAAGTGGTTCGTACCAGTGAAGTCATATCCTATTATGGTCATTGTGCACATGAACTTCCTAATAGACCTTATCTGAAAACGAAACACTTCGACATGAATGACTTAGAACTGGTTAACCAAGTGGCTGGAACGGAGCGCGTTGAGTTTTGGGCTTGTCAAAGCGGTAGCAATATCCCCCTTAGTGTCTTTTCTATCCCTGTTAATGAAGCATTTGGTTTCGATATGCGGATGATAGAGTGGGGCGCTGTTAGCTCAATCGGTTCATTGTGGGCGTTGCCTGACATTGTTACAGCTCACATTAAATCTCACTATGACCAACTTCTAAATAGTGGATATTCACCTTCAAAAGCTCTACTCGCAGCTCAACGCTGGTGGGTTTCACAAGGAGCTAAGGCTGAACTAAACAAAATGCGAGAGCTAGGACTATCGCCATATCTAAATACCCTAGGCTGTAATGAAACTTTGGACGGGCTGTTGGGGCCAATGAAGACAAAAGAATCGCTGAATGAGGATGAGTTAACACAAGCGGAGAGGTTATTCCTGCACCCTTCTTCTTGGGCTGGCTTAAGGTTTTGTGGAATTGCAGAAAAGATAAATCAAGCTGTTTATCTAGATAAAGTAGATCTCACGGTTGATGAAGTAAATCAACTAAAGAGCAGCTTAGCCAAACAAAAACTAAAATCTGGATTTATAAAGTATGTTTGACGTGTTTGATGATTTATTGCCAATAACTGACTGGAGCGTTGAAGGTCGCAAGCAGTACCTTGAACAGCATAGAGCATGTATTGAGCTAGTCTTGTATGAGGCTCTCGAGGTTTTTGATGAGCGAAAGGTATCGTTGACGTTTGGTTGTCAGGTTAATGCTGTAGCTCGGATAATTGATATGTTTTCATCTGATAGTTTTGAAAACGAAAAACTACCTAACGGTATACCGCGTGATATCAAGTTGTTCAGTCAAATCGATTACTGGTGCAAACTTAAGTCAGGTGTAGTTTTCGCAGGACTACAGCAACTTGGACATGATGAGATCGATATAGTTGATAATCAAACAGATCGTGGGGCTTTTGTTATAGATTTAGATCAGCTTTCGAATTGCCTAGGCATTTATAGCCAGTTAGTAGCAGCAAATATGGTTTATTTTTGGCTTCAGGCTAATAAGAAGTTGTTGGACGAGTTAGGCCAAGTAGAGGCTCCCATTGAATCCGATTTTGAGGGATGTATGGACAAAAGCACTACCAGATACAAAGTGGATTCCTCGTTTAGGTATTTATGTGTTTTTCTTGATGTCGAACCCCAAATCCCAGGCTTTCACTTGTATAAAAGTAAATACCTGACGAAAGGAGAAAACAAACCGCAGTACACTGCGAAGAAAACCGAAAAGGAGTCTCATCTTACAACGAGTGAAATTAGATCAGTCGTGACAAAAACTATTGATTACTTTTATAGGGTTTACTGTGAAGAGCCAAGCCCGATATGTCAGGTATTACTCAAATCTGTAGGGGGTAAGAGTTTACTGGATCAATATAAAATTAAGAGCAAAGATTATCCAAATTTTGGTGAGCTAAGAGATAAGCTTACAGCGCTAAAATCGCCCTTGAAGAAGGAGGCTACATATGCCGTTAGATAAACTTTCATTGGATGAGATGGTTCAAGGTCGAAACAGCAATACTGATGACTGGAAAGAACTGGTTAAAGATCCAGAGCGTGAACGAGTTTGGAGTGAAGCTGTTACGCGTAGAGAGCATCTTGATCAGTTTTGCTATTTTGCTGCCAAGTGGCCACATTTTGTGCGCTACTATCAGCAAGCAAAGTGCTTTGCTAAACAGTCTATAAATTCTCCAATAGTATCTCTGATTCGTGATGATGATCTATTAGGTGATCTAGCTTTATCATTAAATGAGAAGGACGAGGTAAAGGAACCACTTTTGATCACCGTCGAGTGGGGAGATCGGCAGTTAATTGAGATTCAAGGTGAGCAAACAGTGTCGTTCAACACTGAATCACAGGTTCAAATACACTATAGATACGATGACTTAGAGGGCTGGATAACTTCTGATGATAAGTGGGAGTTTTCACCTGATGAAGGAGCTGTAATGCTCACATTTATAGATGGTGATGTGATAAATGATGATCTAACTGTAAGCTTAAATCAAGGAAAATCAGTAGGTTATATTTTTTTGTTGCCTTTATTGAAGTAAAAAGCGAAAAAAATTGTTTTTCTTTGCGTATAGACGTACGAACACAAAAAAGGTACGTCTAAATGCAAAATATCGTATTCAAATACCAACCACGCAGTCCTGAGCTAACCAGCTCAAACACTTACTGCATCTGTCTTATTGACAAAAAAATCTGGCGCGATATGCCAAACTCGACTCGTCAAAAAACATTGAGCGTAGTGAACTCAATTGCTCAAGGTACGCCATTTACTGTGCTAGGCGGTAAAAACATTAAATCTAATCCATCCCTGATTCGATTCAGAATTGGGCGTAGCTTTCGCTTAATCCTATCTAAAGGGAACAAACGACTTACTTTCAAGCTTTGTCGGCGACAAGGCTATGAGCAACATTTTAAGAATTTTTAATAGTGTTATTAATTGGTTATGAGAGCACGAAGCTTGAAAAAGTAAGTTTTATAGCTTTGTGGCTGTTGCATAGATAGGACTATGGATTTAGTTATGGGCGAGAATAAAAAATACCTACTGATTACGTTCGATTACATTCAAAAAGGTAACATATTGATTTAATAAAAAGGGCTGGTCAAAAGGTGAATTGGATTAGCTTCAGCTCACCATAAAAAATGGGATTTTTAAGTCCCATTTTTTGTTACACACTCAGCTGATTTACTGATGTTTAGTGGCTGTGCTGGTATAGGTTGGCGTCTACTTCTTTGCCTTTCGTTGGGCGAGGGACAATTTCAAAGCTGGTATCGAAAGTCTACAAGCGAGTCCTGTAGTTTAGTCAGAACCTCTGTTTTCCGTTTAATACCTGCTTGCTTAAGTTCTAAAAGTGCCGTTAAGTCGGTGCTACCCAGCAGCATTTGAATATCTTCTTCTCGTGTATTGATTATCTTGTTGATGTCTTTCGACCATTTCAACGCATCTCGAACCTTGGCTTCGCGTAATGTGTAAATGTTGCGCATAAAAGGGGATGGTCGTCCCTACCAACTTCGAATTCGCACAGACAGTTCTTGGGATGGTGTAAGCTATCGCGCCCTTTTTAATACTTTGGACGGCGAGTGGATGACAATCACCCTGCAAGAAGCAGACTTTATTCCTGTCTTTTGGGGAAGACGCGTTGCGAATGCCGCTAACTTCCGTTTTAAGGACACCAAGCAATTTGGCTTCCTATTAGCCGATAAGCAGGCAGGTAAGTTCCACCTAGAGGTTTCTCACTTTTCATTTCAATGAACGCACATACCAAAACGACCTGAAGTTTTTGGGTTTTGAGGATTGAAGCGCCTAAATTTATGTATTTCTAGGTTGTTTTGCATAGCACAATGACTCCATGCCTATTCTTTCCAATTTAAATTTCCGCTAAAACAAAAACTCCCATAGAAAGTGGTTTATTACTGGTTTGACAAAAAGGACTAATCACAAGAGAGCTAGGCGACTAATTCAATCTATACCTAGCTTTAAAAATTGAAGAGTTTGATTCGGTTGTTAAATCTCTAAAGCGGGTGTCAGCCGGTTCACTCTTAACTCAAGGAGTAAGAGGACATTGTTTTTCCGGTCAAACGTAGACAAGATTCAATTTTCTTCATAACTGCGTCGTCTAATGACTCGTTAGTAATCATGCAGATATTTAGATTCTGGTTGCTTTTAAGAAGGGTAGGAGGAAGGGCTTCCATCTCGTTTGCCTTAAACAGAGATTCAGGCAACAGAGCCACAGCGAACCCTGATCGTACACTGGTGGCGATGTTTTCTAGTATAGGGCTGCGCAGAACTTGCCGAAAGCTTGTCTTTGACTGTTTCAAATCGCGGAAACAAATATCACTCACTATACAGTCGTCATCATAGATGGCGACAGGGATACTCTCGCCTTCTGCAATCTGTAATGTGATAGGCTTCGCCCAAATCAAGCGCTCGCTCCACAATACAACGTCATCTGAATATCTTTCCTCAGCAGCAACGATTGCGATATCGACATCAGCAGAATCCACCATTGCTCTTAATTGGCGGCTTCTTTCGCATATTATCTTTGCGTCCAAACCAGGAATTTCATTTCGCAGCAGAGGCATAAAGTGCTGCAAGAAATGCGGAGCATAATCAGTGGGAATGCCAAAAGTGATTTTACCAGTAATTTCCTGTGAGCCCAGTGCCGATAGCGTGGCGCTATTGAGCTTCAGAAACTGCTCACTGAAGTTAAGTAACGTTTTACCCGCTTCAGTTAACTGAATACCACGATTGCTCCGATGCAACAGAACGCAGTTCACTGAATCTTCTAATTTTTTCATCTGCATACTTACTGCCGCTTGTGAGCGAAAGATAGCTTCGGCAGCTTTCTTTAATTCACCCGTCTTGGCCACCATTACGAAAGTTCTTAGCAGTTCAAGGTCAAGTAAGTTATCCAGCTTTAAGTCAGTACTCATATTTGTATCGTCAACTCAATTAAGAATTTCTGAATTGAAGGTTTATTAATGTTTGTTTGATTGAATTATAACGTCGTTCTAGGATGAGTGTATATAAATTACATATGGCGGTTACAACTTAATCGTACTCGCAAAGAAGCTGAGGAAAATAAATGGTCACAAACGTACCGAAAACTATGAGTGGTGTTCAGTTGGTCGGGCATGGTGGGTTAGACAAGCTTGAATACCGTCATGATCTTTATGTCCCAATACCTGATGTGGGAGAGGTGTTAATAAAAGTTGGCGCAAGTGCTGTGAACAATACCGACATAAACACCAGAATCGGTTGGTATTCGAAGTCTGTCTCTACTCAGACAAACAATGGTGGGATTGAAGGTTTTGAAAGTGTAGAAAGCAGTGATGCAAGTTGGTCGGGAGCTCCGTTGCAGTTTCCAAGGATCCAAGGAGCAGATTGCTGCGGAGAAATTGTTGCGGTTGGTGAGGGAGTGGACCCAAACAGAGTAGGGGAACGTGTCTTGGTTCGCTCTATTCAGCAATTATCCGAATCCGACATTACGTGCATTACCTTTGGTTCAGAATGCAACGGGAGCTTCGCACAATACACAACCGCTTTGTCTAGTGAGGCATTCACTGTGCGAAGTACTATGACTGATTCTGAGTTGGCGTCGTTTCCGTGCTCATATTCAACGGCTGAAAACATGATTGAACGAGCTAAGGTCAAGACAGGGGATACTGTTTTTATAACGGGAGCGTCGGGTGGTGTCGGCTCAGCAGCGATTCAATTGGTTAAACGCAGAGGTGCTACTGTAATTGCACAGTGCAGTTCAAGTAAGTTCGATCAGATAAAACAGCTAGGAGCCGATGAAGTCATCTCTCGAAACCAGAGTGCGCTGGTGTCATTGGGGGAAAAGTCGGTAGATGTTGTCTTGGATCTGGTCGCTGGTGAAAATTGGGGTGATCTACTCTCGATTTTAAAGGTTGGCGGGCGCTATGCCGTAGCAGGAGCGATAGCTGGACCAATGGTCGAATTGGACGTGAGAACCCTCTATCTGAATGACTTGAGCTTTTTTGGTTGTACCTATCAAAATAGGTCGGTATTTGAAAACCTGATCAAATACATCGAACGCGAAGAGATAAAACCTATTGTTTCGAAAGAGTATCCGTTAAGTAAAATTACAATTGCACAAGAAGCATTTATGAGGAAAAACTTCGTAGGAAAACTGGTGTTGCTGCCTCAAGCATCTAGTGAATAGATTGATTGATATTGCAATAAGGTTTGATGTAAAACAATGTTTGACTTGTTTACCCTCTTATAATGGTGCTTAATGAGTTTCATAATTAAGACCAAAATTGGGGAAGATCATGAAAAATAGCAGTTTAGTCACCGCGATACTTATGTCATTTACGTTTAGTGCCAATGCCGCGACTTTTCATCAGGAAGATGTGGAATTTATTAAACAGGCTGAATCACTTGGTCTCGAACGTTCTGCGTGGGATCAGGGGGAGTTTGCGGCAATGACTTTCCCAAACGCTTATAAACTGACTCGCCACTACAGCATTTCTGCTGGTGAAGGAGCTGTGCCTCCTCAACGCTTAGTTGAAGAAAACTTGCTGGACTTGAATAAGCTGGAAGGGGTTGACGCGGATGGCAAGCACAGTCTGTATACGATATTACGCGACCGCCTGAAAAATCATGCCATGGTGGTGATTAAGGGTGACAAGATCATTCATCAGCACTATTTCAACGGTTTGACAAAAGACTCCACGCACCTTGATATGTCGGTCACCAAGTCTTTCACTGCGACGCTTGCGGGTATTGCAGTTAGCGAAGGTAAGCTGGATATGTCGAAGAGCGTCGAGTTTTACCTTCCTCAATTCAAAGGAACCGCTTTTGAAGGCTCTACTGTTCAGGAAGTCTCTGATATGCGAAGTGGTTTAGCCATTAAAACGCCACCGCATAAATCATGGGATCCAAGGTTAACCGAGTCACAGGAATGGCATGGTAAGAACGATTCTGGGCTTAATGGTATTAAAGATTACCTAGTTCTGATCGACGAGCGTAAGTATCCAACTGGTGAGGTTTACCAGTACCAAGACCCAAATACTGAGGTACTGGGTATGGTAGTAGAAAAAGTCACGGGGAAAACGCTGGCTGACTACCTAGAAGAAAGAGTTTGGAAAAAGCTGGGTGCTGAAAACAACGCATACTGGATGGCCGACCCAGCGGAGTTTGTTGTTGCTTCTGGTGGTTTGAATATGACGACACGAGATCTGGCTCGTGTTGGTAAGATGATTGTGAATGACGGTAAAAACTACTTAGGTGAGCAAGTCATTCCAAAAGGCTTTATTGATGCGTTGTGGCAGGGCAATGATGAAGTGCGCTCCGCATGGAAGAAAGGCAAAGAGTCCGCATTGATCAGCGATGCCTGGTATAAAGACCAGTATCGAGTTTTGAATCTAGGTGAGCATAAGGTACTTGTGATGATTGGTATTCATGGTCAGGTGTTGGCGATGGAGAAAGAAACAGGAACGGTCATCGCGATGAATGGTGGTTACCCGCAAACTGAAACTCCACGTATGGCGAATTTGATCTTCGGTCAGGTTATTCCAGCCGTTTTGGCCGAAGCAAAGAACATCAAGTAATTGTTTTTGTTTCTTGCTTTCTGTGAGTTATTAAAAAACCGGCTGTCTAGCCGGTTTTTCTGTTTATGCCTGCTTTGTTAATGCTTACGGCTTGGACCGTTGCGTACCATGTCTTTCCCGTTTTCGTACACATGGCTAGACACCCAACGGCCAAGCAACAGCTGGTGGTTGTCGTCCAGCACAGCAACAAACGGACGACCATCGGCATTGGATGTCGCCAGTGCAATACCTGCAACCCCGTTCAACCCTAGGCTGCCAGACTCAACAGAGATAAGAAATTGCTCAAGCTCATCTAAGGTTTCAATTATCGGGAGATCGTTATTCATTTTCTTTTCCTGTACTTCGTATTTCATGGCGCGCTGTGGAGGCACCCTATGTTTCAATGGGCGTACTGTACCGACAAATCGGAATGAATGGAATCTCGCAGGTAAGCACTGCTCACCCAAAAGCCAGACTCACTTCTGGCTTTTCTCTTTCTAATCTATGGGTTTTATCTACGTTATTTCAATAGGTTGTGCAACGTTTAGGTGAGAGGCAATCGGCATATTGAGCAGTTTGTTTATAAATTAGAGTATATATTCTAATTCCTGAACTGAGCTCATAAATTTTATGCAACTTAATTCACCTTGTTGAGAATAAGGAATATAACAGCGCCCTCAAACATATAACTAATTAATGAGTGTTGTTATGTCTCATACCCGTATATTTCCACGTCATCGCTTGGCGCTAGCTTGTGTACTTGCCAGTGTTTCCAGTTTTTCCTTTGCTCAAGAGCAGTGTGATATTCCCGAACTTCAACAGGCGCCCGATCTTGCTTTAGCCGTCTCTGAGGCGACCCATAATTGCTATGGCGCTTGGTTCTCTGCAACTGCTGATTCACTCAACGACATTTACAGTGAAGCGAGCCTAAGTCGTATTCAAATTGCGTTGAACCAAGCTATTGCTGGTTACAAAGGTGAGGCAGAGCAGGCGCGCAAACTAGAAAACCTTGGTGAGTTTGTACGTGCTGCTTACTACGTTCGCTATAACGCGCAACAGCCGGACTTTTCACAGGCATTAGGTCAACGTTTTGCTCAGTCGATTAATGCGTTTTTAGCCAACCCATACGCTTTAGAACAAGGTCGCGAACAAGTGGGGGCGATGAAAAGCCTGACTTTGATGGTCGATAACGTAAAGCAGCTTCCCTTGACGATGGGCGCACAACTTACGGCACTGCGTCAGTTCAATAGTGAAACTGCGAAAGATACGCAGTGGGTGGATGGGCTTAACAACCTCTTTCGCGCAATGGCCGGTCACGCTGCGCGAGATGACTTCTACAACTATATGGCGAGCAACACGCAACACATCGACGCGTTGGCGGTGTTTGCTCGTGATAACGCTTGGGCATTGAATATGGACGCGAGCTTCTTGGTTTACAACGCAGTACGCGAAACTGGCCGTTTATTAGCAAGCCCAGACCAAGAAACCAAAGAGAAGGCACTGCGTGTGATGCAACAAGTGATGGAACAAAACCCACTTGGAAGTGAACACGACAAGCTTTGGTTAGCAGCGGTTGAGATGATGGGCTACTTCGCGCCAGAGCATTTGAATGGTCTGGATTTAGACCAGGCGAAACGTGATTTGGCGGCTCGCGTGCTGCCTAACCGTCATGAGTGTGATGGTCCGGCAATCATTCGCTCTCAAGATTTAACACAAGTGCAGGCTGTTGAAGCTTGCGAGGTTTTAGCGGCAAAAGAGGCAGACTTCCATCAAGTGGCGAACACCGGTCATCAGCCAGTGGCGGACGACAACAACGAGCGAGTCGAAGTCGCGGTGTTTGCGAATAATGGCAGTTACGTGGATTACTCGTCTTTCTTGTTTGGTAACACGACGGATAATGGTGGTCAGTATCTTGAAGGGGATCCGGCACAGGCTGGTAATGTGGCGCGTTTTGTTGCCTACCGTTTCGCTAACGGTGACGAGCTTTCAATTCTCAATCTAGAACATGAATATGTTCACTACCTAGATGCACGCTTTAACCAATATGGCTCATTCAGCGATAACTTGGCTCATGGTTACATTGTGTGGTGGCTGGAGGGCTTTGCTGAGTACATGCATTATAAACAAGGCTACGACGCGGCGATTGGTGTAATTGCTGATGGAAAGATGAGCCTGTCGGATGTGTTTGCGACGACTTATTCCCATGATACGAATCGCGTTTATCGTTGGAGTTACTTAGCGGTACGCTTTATGTTGGAAGAGCATTCGCAAGAGGTAGACCGTTTACTGGCGCTTTCTCGTTCTGGTGATTTTGCTGAGTGGGCAAAGCAGGTTCAATTATTGGGTGAGCAATATAATGGTGAGTTTAACCGCTGGCTAGACTCTGTTTCTGGTGAACCAGAACAGCCTAATCCAAACCCAAATCCGGGTGAGCCGACAGAGCCTGCGGATCAAGTAACCCCGTTAGCAGCAAATCAAAGCGTGGTATTGAGTGGTGGGGCATACAGCGAGCAGTTGTTCTACGTTGATGTGCCAGAAAACGCCACTCACTTTGAAGTTAAGATCCAAGGTGGCAGCCAAGGCGATGCGGATTTGTATATGAGCTTTGAGAAAGTAGCCCATTACTACGATTATGAATTCAGCCAATATGGCACAGGCAGTAATGAGATCGTGGCGTTTGAACCAGAGCCATCGGGTTACATCAAACCGGGTCGTTACTACATGAGCATAACAGGTCGAACTGCGTTTGATGTGGTGACGCTAACGGCTTCATTGGAAACCAAAGCGCCAACTCCACTAAAACCTAAGCAAGATGACTTAGCGCCAGTAGTATTGGAATCTGGTCAAGCACAGACCTTAACGGTACACCAACAACGTTATGCTGCGGTTTATGTCCCGCAAGGTGTTCAAGAGGTGCGTGTGTGGCTAACGGGTAAAATTAGCAAAACCGAAAACGCTAACAAGCCAAACAATGGCAACGTCGATCTGTACGCGAGCCGAGCTTACTGGCCAACAGCAGAGCAGCACGAATACGTGTCTAATTATTCGGGCAGCAATGAATACCTGCAAATCCCAGTGACAGAAGCGGGCTATTTGCACTTCTCGTTGAACGCGCCGCAACGAGGGGATGAAGTCGAGATGTTGGTGCATTTTCACTAACTAACGCTTGGTAAACAAACTTAAAGCCGAACCTCTGTGTTCGGCTTTATTTGTTTGTGTTTTATACCTACCGAATATTCATTGATACCAAAAGCTAGTCGATGCCAAAGGGCTTACAACTCATTGAGCATTTTTTGAAAGGAAGGGCACTGCAAATGATCTTTAGCCGGGCAATTGGCGACGTGAAGCAAACTGTCTTTAATGCAAATCAACTGGCGGATGGAACGCTCAATGTCATCGACCTTATTGAGTAAGGCTTGTCGGTCGATATTCAGGTCGCCAGACTCATCAAACATGCCGCGAATTTCATCCAGCGATAGACCCGCTTTTCTACCCAAATTAATCAAAGCCAGTTTTTGAAGCACCTCTTTTGGGTATTGCCTACGCAATCCTTTTCTTCCTGCAGAGTGGATGAGCCCAATGGATTCGTAATATCTCAGCGCTGATGAGTTCAAACCGCTTTGTTTAGCAACCGTGCCTATATCCAACATAGTTATTGACTTGAAGTTAGCTTTAAGTAGTAGCATCTAATCACTTTGTTGCACAAAAAGAAAGGACAGAAAAGGAAATGAGAGAAATTGTGTTGCAGGCACTGGTGATTGGAGTAGGTGCAACGGCATTTATGGATGTTTTTGCCTGGTTGCAAAAAAGACTATTGAACCTGCAATCGTTGGATTATTCGTGGGTCGGACGTTGGATGCTGTGCATGCGAAAAGGGCAGTTTATGCATTCACCAATTATGGCAACACCAGCACAGCGAGGTGAGACAGTATTAGGGTGGGTTGCACACTATACCATTGGAATCGCATTTGTCTGGATTATGTTGTGTGCTTACCCGCAGTGGCCCGAATCACCAAGTTTGGTTGTTGCACTATTCACTGGGTTTGTGAGTGTGGCGGCACCATTTCTGATTATGCAGCCAGCGTTTGGGCTAGGAGTAGCGGCAAAAAATACGCCAAAACCTAACATGGCAAGAATCAGAAGCGTCGTGGCTCATTTATCATTTGGGTTCGGAATTTATCTGACAACAGTCTCAATAAAACTGCTCATTTATCCTTATTCTTTATAGGGTTAGCGTTTATCATCTTTTGGCATAATTGATAAGAACTTCGCCTTGTTATTTCTGAATATTGGTTGCATATTTAATATTCAGTCCTTTGTATAGCCTGACTACTAAATCAATAACTGGCATTACATTGAAAAAGGAAGATTCGATACGAAACTAAAAAAACAAGAAAGGATAGGTTATGAGTAACAACAGTTGGAATAATTTTGGTGTTTTGAAGAGTGTCTCTAAAGATGACCGCTTTGTTTGGGTTTCCAATGAAGAGGGACGCCAGCTTAAAATGAGTATCGCCACTTATCAGGAAAGCGCAGAACAAGTGTATTCGAAGGCGCAGGCTTTGGTCGGAAAAAACGTAAAAATCCGGTCGAGTCAGAATTCGACCGATTTAAAGCATCTCGTTTGGTTCAACAGTATTGATAACGGTCCTTATTTGTCGTCGACTCACTAATTCCAATTCGCATTAAAAACTATTTAACCGGTCATAAGACCGGTTTTTCTTTTTAGGCGTTCAACTAGAATCACTGCGTACAAATCTAATGCACATATACTTGTAGAACCTAGCATCTTTAGGTGACTTGGGTATACTATGCCGCTAATTGAAATTTATGTACCAGTCTTGGCTGGCTATCGTCGAGAGACGACAGCTTGTCATCAAAGGTTGTCTGATCTAAGGACCTTGCTTCAATGTCATTTTCTTCTCAAGGTTTCGCTCCTGAAGTAGCGAAAGCACTTACTGAAATCGGTTACGAAAAACTCACCCCTATTCAGCAAAAAGCCATTCCTATGGCGCGAAAAGGGCACGATATTTTTGCAACTGCTCAAACAGGAACAGGTAAAACGGCTGCATTCTCTTTGCCTGTGATTCAGCACCTTCTGGATTCTGGCAAGTCGCCATCAAAAGGCACAGCACGTGGGCTTATTCTGGCTCCGACTCGTGAACTGGCTGCTCAAATTGCCGATAACATCAAGGCATACACCAAGTACACAGATCTCAATGTTGCCGCGGTGTACGGCGGTAACAAAATGTCTTCTCAGGTTCGTCAGCTTGAAAAGGGTGTCGATATTCTGGTTGCAACTCCGGGTCGTTTGAGCGAACACATGAGCGAAGGCAATGTGTCGGTTGCAAACCTTGAGTTCCTTGTGTTTGATGAAGCTGACCGAATCCTTGATATGGGCTTCATTAACGCGGTACGTGAAATCATGATGGAAGTGGAAACTGCACCACAAATCATGATGTTCTCTGCGACAACATCTAGCCAGCTTAATCAGCTTGCAAGCGACATTCTTCGTAAGCCAAAGCGCATTAGCGTAGACAGCGAGAATTCAACGGCAGCGACTGTTGCACACGTTGTATACCCAGTGGATCAGGAACGTAAAACAGAGCTGCTTTCTGAACTGATTGGTCGCAAAAACTGGCAACAGGTGCTGGTGTTTGTGAACTACAAAGAAACGGCAAACGAAATCGTTAAAGAACTGAAACTCGATGGCATTAAAGCGGTACTTTGCCATGGCGATAAGGCGCAAAGTGCTCGTCGCCGTGCGTTAGATGAGTTTAAAGAAGGTAAAGCACGAGTGATGGTTGCAACAGACGTTGCTGCTCGTGGTCTCGATATTGAAAGCCTGCCTCATGTAATCAACTACGACATGCCGTTTCTTGCGGAAGACTATGTGCACCGTATTGGTCGTACAGGTCGCGCTGGCAAACAAGGGCATGCGGTTTCTTTTGTAAGTCGTGAAGAAGAACTGACTCTGGTTCAGGTAGAAAACCTAATCAAACAACGTATCCGCCGCGTTGAACAACCGGGTTACGAACCAAAACGTCGCGATGCTTACGTTCAGAAGCTTAACAGCAAAGATGCGTTCAAACATCGTCGCGGGCGTACTAATAACCCAGACGAACCAAAAGATCAGGCGTCTGCTGAGCGTCGTTTGTCTATGATGAATCGAATCAAAGCGCGTCGCGGTAAGAATTAAGCTGAATAGATGCAGAAAGTAAAGAGCCTCCATATGGAGGCTCTTTTGTTATAACCAGAGTATTGTAGAAACTCTGGGCTATAGGAGACGTTATTGAGTCAGGCGGAATTTAAAGAACTCACTGGTGCCATCGTCATTATCACTGGCTAATACACCTTTAACAGCAAGCTGGTCGCTGGTTGTAAGAGAAACCGACTCAACTTTAGTAATCACCTGCTTACCTCTGATGGATACCGGTTTTGCCACTTTGGTTAGGTCGAGTGTGGTTCCTGACTCCAGTTGATTGATCGGAAATGATCCGACAAAGCTGCCAAGAATTTCACCATCGTTGTAAGCATCACCAGTTGCTTCTACCGAAGCAGTAAAGACCAGTCTGTCGGTCTGTTCCCAATAGGTTGCACCAGACAAGCCCGCTTCAAATCCACCCACTTCCGGTAACTGAATTTTGTTGACTCCGAGGTTAGCGATCTCATCTGTTTTGCCTGTCAGGTAATCTTCAAACTGCTGTGTGGGGACGGTAAAAATAACGTTGGAACCGCCGTTACCGCGGTTGAGAATAAAAATCGTCCCATTTGAAGCGGCAAGCCCTTCAATATTAAGTTCCTCGACTCCAAAATCGCGGCTTGCTCGGTAAAGCTGTGCGTATAGAGGCTCTAATGATCTTTCGATTCTTAACGCTTTATCCTGGCTGACGACAAATGCCCACTCGCGAACGCCAGCTTTGCTACCAGATCCCAACATGACAAAAGAAGGCTTGCCGTTGATGTCGAGCAATTCCATCGCCTCAAAATCGGGCTTCACCTTCTTCACGATTCGACCATTGTCTTGAACGGGGTAGTGCTTGATCAGATCCTTATCGGCAATTCGGAAATTGAGTCCAATCTTGTAAAGCCATGGGGAGTCGTCGCCAACGGCATAAACCATATCTTCGGTATAAACGATGCCGGATGCGGAAGGAAACTCTGTATTTTGTTTTGGTACTGTGACGGTAAGTTCCGCGGAAGAAGCCGTGAAAGGAATAGCCAGACTGAGAGCTGTGAGTAGAAGTCCTTTTTTCACATTAAATCCTTGATGTGTTTGAATGCATATCGCTGAAATTTAGCACTGCGTTCCAAAACTCACCAGTCGATGAAGCAAAAGGTATTGTTAAATAAATAAAAATATGAATTTAATCACAATCGGCAATGAGAGATTTCGAATTGATACATTCGGCATGAAGGTCAATTCGCCTCGCGATTGAAAGAAAAGAAATGAGCTTTAGGTGAAATTATTTGAGCTGATTTTGTTTCTGGATTATCAATAAAACCGTTGACGAAATAAAACGTCAACGGCTTTAATCAAAGAGGGCTATTTGGTCAGTGAGAAGGAGAAGAATTCACTGGTGCCATCATCATTGTCGCTTGCCAGTACACCACGAATAGATTCTGGTGTGCTTACGGTGATGGAAACAGATTCAACCTTTGTGATGACAGGCTTGCCATTTTTGTCGATGGATTTTGCGTAGCTGCTTAAGTCTGTAGATTTGCTTTCGCTAAGTTTACCTACAGGCACGTAGCCAACGAAGCTACCAAGAATTTCGCCATCGTTGTAAGCGTCGCCCGTTGCCTCGACCGATGCGGTAAACACAAGACTATCGGTTTCATTCCAATAAGTAGCGCCAGACAGACCCGCTTCAAAGCCTTGAACATTAGGCAGGGTAACGTGGTAAGTACTTAACTCTTCGATCGCGTCTTGCTTACCCAGTAGGTACTCTTCAAACTCAACTAACGGCATACCGAAGATAATGTTGGAACCACCGTTCCCACGGTTGAAGATGTATGCCGTATCTTCTGATACCGCCAAGCCTTCAATGTTAAGCTCCTGGTTACCACTAAAGCCGCTCGCGCGATAAAGCTGCTTGTAAAGCGGCGCCAGATAACGCTCAATTTTCACGCCTTTATCCTGGCTGATAATGTAAGCCCACTCACGTACGTCGGCTTTGCTACCAGAGCCAAGTACAACCAGAGAAGGGCGCTCATTAATGTCCATTGCCTCCATCGCTTCGTAGTCTGGTTTCACTTTTTTCAGGATTCGCCCGTTATCACCAATCGGGTAATGCTTGATCAAATCCTGACTCAGAATATTGAAATCCAAATCCATGTTGTAAAGCCAAGGCGAGTCGTCTCCTACGGCAAAGAGTTTGTCGCCTTCTACAACCACACCTGAAGCAGATGGGAAAGAGGTATTCAGAAGTGGGTCAGAAACCTCGATAGTGGAAGCAAAAGCAGGTGCAGCAACTGTTGCACTGATCATCATGGCGAGGAGGTTGTTTTTGATTTTCATAAAAAAATACTCGTTTCTTATATAGTTATGGTGGTCAGAATGTATCACTGAGTATTCATATCAACTAGTTGAACATTAAGGTTAGCGAATGCAATTTTGTAATTTAGGATTCACTTCACGGGAAATAAGCAATCTGTGTATGGAGTGTAAAATTCTCGTATCCATTTGGTTCCGAAAATGGCTAGTTTAAGTTGATAAATGGCGTACACTGGCTTCAAGCAGTTAAAGGAAATCAGGTAAATGGACATTCAGCCCTTAACCATCGAAGAGTGTAAGAAAGCCAGAATGGCACGGGACCATCGATTTGACGGTCGATTTTTTGTGGCCGTGAAAACCACTGGCATATTCTGCCGCCCAATTTGTCCTGCGAATCTGCCACAAGAAAAAAATGTGACTTATTACTTCGATCAGGCGCAGGCGCTACAGGCGGGATACCGACCTTGCTTGCGTTGCCGACCAGATAGTGCACCCAGTTCATGGGCATGGAAAGGCGCAGAAACGTCGTTCCAGAGAGCAATCAAACTGATCGAGCAAGGCGCGTTGCAAACTCACGGGATAACGGGGCTCTCAGATCGTTTAGGTATCTCAGACCGGTATCTGCGGAAGCTTTTTGATAAGTATCTGGGCATGTCACCAAAACAATATGCCCAGTATCATCAGTTGATGTTCGCTAAGCAGTTGCTGCACGAAAGCTCTGTGAGTGTCAGCGACATCGCTTTTGCCAGTGGCTTTAACAGTGTTCGACGTTTTAATGATGCATTTAAAACGCTGCTAAAACTTACTCCGTCACAAGTGAGAAAATCAGAAGACATGGAAGCACAAACCAATCAGGTTCGGCTGTGTTTTAAAGTCCCGCTGCATTGGGAGCATATGCTCAATTTCTACCGCATGCGGGCAATACACGGAGTTGAGGACGTCGGTGATAATTTCTATGCTCGTCATTTTGAACTCAATGGTCACAAGGGCTGGTTTAAGGCGACGGTAGAATCAAAACAGCTCATGCAGGTTGAGTTTGAATTGGAAGAGATTACAGACTTAAAACCGCTGGTGCTTAAGTTGAGAAGAATGTTCGATCTGGATGTCAACATATCGGAAGTTGAGCAACACCTTAGCAAAGCAGCCCCAACCTTGGTTCAGGAATCGGGTATTCGAATTCCCGGAGTCTGGAGCCCTTGGGAAGCAGGCGTTCGTGCCATTTTAGGACAACAGGTATCCGTGAAAGCGGCGATTGGTCAGCTGAACCTTCTGGTTTCAACGTTGAATGGCATTTCTGACAAATTATATTTTCCCACGCCAGAACAAGTTGCAGAGGCGGATTTAAGTTTTCTGAAAATGCCGAATAGCCGAAAAGAAACTCTACATCGATTTGCCCACTACATTGTTGAACACCCCGATGCCGACCCTAAAGAGTGGATCGAGATAAAAGGGGTAGGACCTTGGACAATTAACTATGCCCAGTTAAGAGGGCAATCACTAACCGACTGTTTTTTATCCGGAGATCTGGTGGTTAAAAAAGCGATGGAACACCATCCGGATATGACGCAAGAAAATGTTGCCCCTTGGGGAAGTTACGCTACCTTACATTGCTGGAATACACCATTATGAAAAACACTAACGTATACACCATTATGCCAAGCAAACTTGGCGACGTGACCCTACAAGCCAATGAAGAAGGATTATTAGGCATTTGGTTTGAAACCTGCACCACCAAACCGGATGAACTCGGAACTGAGTACGCTAGTCATCCCGTCTTGAAACAAGCCAGCGCCGAGCTTACGGAATATTTCGACGGCAACAGGCAGTCTTTCGACGTGCCATTGGCTGCGAAGGGTACAGACTTTCAGAAACAAGTCTGGAAAGCGCTGACCACCATTCCTTTTGGTGAAACCTGGAGTTATCAGGAGCTTGCCAATGCCATAGGCAATCCTAAAGCCGTAAGGGCTGTAGGGCTGGCGAATGGCAAAAACCCGATATCAGTGATCGTGCCTTGCCATCGGGTGATTGGAAAAAGCGGTAAGCTGACGGGCTACGCGGGCGGCTTGGAGCGCAAGCAAGCTCTGCTTAAATTAGAGGGAATCGATGTGTAATTTAAGCTGGTCAATTTCACCGTCGATAGCTGATACCCACTCGTCGTAAGTGGGTTCGACTAAGCCAATTTTTCCTATAAATCCGCTGCTCATTACCACGTTGGGTTTTACGGAGCGAAGTTTCTTCAGGCTTTGAATTGCTGAATCTTCGCTTCCGCCAAAGCTGTGGATAATGAATGTCGTCCAGCGACCATCCCATTGGAAAAACGTATCACCTGTAAACAAATAGGTTTGTCCATGGGGAGAGTGATAGATATAACATACGCTGCCATCGGTATGACCCGGAGTGAACAGCACTTCAATATCTTCAAACCTTGTGTCTTTTAATTCTAAAAGCTGCTCTGCCTTTGCATACTGGCTGATGGCATCGGATTCAGCTTCAGAATAGAGGAGTTGAGAGTTAAATCGTTTTCGAATTCTCTCTAGAGAAGGTCCTGCTTCATCTCGGTGAGTAAGCAGTTGATAGCGGATACCGCCAAGTTCTTCAATATGCTGTAGCTCGTCGTTATCGCCAGTATTGTAAAAAAGAATATTGCCGTTCGGGCGTGTCAAAAGATAAGCGTAGCTGTTAACCATTCCACCGTCATAAAGGGCGGTTTGCCATAAATCGGGATATAACTTTTTCATCGTCTCAGTCCTTGAGTTGTATACAGCAAGTCTTCATAGTTGGAAGGCTTGCTGTACATAATATACTCCTGTGGAACGATGAAGTTTGAGGCAATGCCTCACATTTCCGTTTTTAATATGGCGTAAAAATACTCGTCCCACCATTCTCCGTTCGAGCGCTGAATACACTGTTTAAAGTGTCCTTCACGGCGCATTCCAAGCTTTTCCATTAGCTGATAAGAGGCAGTATTTTCTGGCTGGCACGTCGCGACGATACGTTGAATATTCATTTTGGCAAAGCCATGTTCCATCAGCGCTTTCGCCGCTTCGAACGCATATCCTTTCTTTTGCGAGTCTGGATGAATCACCCAGCCAATTTCATAGGTGTAGTCGTTAAAAGTGGGGTGGAAATGAATATGCCCGATTGCGGTATCGCTCTTGTTTTCAATTAAAGAGTAGGCGACAGGAGATGTTTCCAGTTGCTCCTCCAGCCAGGCGTCAACTTTGGCTTCGTCATAAATGCCATCTGGTAGATATTGAGCAACATTCGGGTTGGAAAGGTAACCGAGTAAGTCTTCTTTATCTTCGGGTGCGACAGGGCGAATCATGAGCCTTTCCGTTTTAACCACTAAGTCCGGTTGGTTGAATTCCAGTGCTTTGTTTTTGTCTCGAGTCAGGCAGTGCTCTGACAGCTCTGTAAAGGACTCGATAATGGTATCCAGAAACGTATCCGCACTGTCAGACCTAGGAAGAGGCTCTCCGATGATGCAGTCACAGTTAAAGGGTACGGGAATCTTGCTGCCTTTTGGCATCGCTTTGCCCAAACCGTGCATCATTACAGGGATGATAGACGTCTCGGGGTGCTGATCCACCAGATAGAATATCCCTTTTTTCAACTCGCTGAATTCTTCTGGGTTGCCTCTGCTTCCCTCAGGAAAAAGAATGAGAATGTCGCCGTTATGAATGGCTTTGTGGCACTCGTCGAACAGAGCGTTTCTGTCGGACTTTCCTTGCCTGTCCAGAGCCAGAATGCCAATACAAACGTTAGCAAACCAAGCTTTGAATCCACCTTGTTCGAGAAAATAATCGGCAGCGGCAACAGGTCGGATTTTGTGAATTTGTGAAAGAGGGAACAGGCTCATGAGCACTAAGGTATCCAGGTGGCTATTGTGATTGGCAATCACCACATATCCTCCCTGACCCGGCAGGTTTTCCCTTCCTCTGGTGTTCAAGCCAATCACCACCAGCACAAACGGCTTCACTACCAGAGCAAAGAACAATACTTTTATTAGTCGGTTCATCTTCTTTGTTCCTTGTTAGTAATGAAGGTAGTAGAGCAGATGGAAAAACAGCGGGGAGGTGAAGGTGAGGCTATCAAGCCGATCAAGAACACCACCATGACCCGGAATCAGAGTACCGCTGTCTTTGATTTGCAAATCACGCTTCACTGAAGAAATCACCAGATCCCCAACAAAGCCAGAGAAGGCAATCAAGGCACCTGCCAGCAACCCCTGAGCATGAGAAAACGGCGTCAAAAACGGTGCGATTAATGCGCTCATCAACGAGATGGTGACCACGCCTCCAATAAATCCTTCCCATGTTTTGTTGGGGCTGACTTTGGGAACAATTTTGTGCTTACCCAGAGATTTCCCCCAGACATACTGCGAGACGTCATTCAATTGAGTCATAAACAGCAGAAACAGGATAGGACCAATATGACCCGCTTCTGGGTTCTTAACTGGCAGAACCAACAGGTAGGCAATGTGACTGATACACAGAACCGTAAGCATCATTGCCCAGTGGATGACACCAGCAGAGTGGATAAACCCTTTAGTGTCGCCCAGCAAAACCATTCGCATAGGCAGAAACAGGAAGACATACACCGGAATGAAGATCAGGAACATTCCGTACCATTCATAACCCACCCAGAGATACTGAAGTGGGATGGCAATGTAAGCCCATAAAATCACTCGGCGGTCAGCCAATCGAGTGGGAATGATCGACAGGAATTCTTTTAGTGCCAGAAAACTTACAAAACCAAAAAAGGCGATGGCAGCATTTTTACTTAGGATAAGAACAAAGAACACCAATCCAATTATCCACCACCAAGAGGTGATGCGTTGGCTCAGCTCCGTATAGTCTTTGTCGGGGTGTTTCACCTGTTTAAACCAGCAAACCAAGGTGCCTATGCAGAGTAGCGCCAGCACTAACGCCATGACGTAGAAGGAGTGTTGAGGAATACCAAACATTATTGTTCCTCTACGCTATTTTCTTGTCGTGCCGTACTTTGTGGCTGATTCTCCAGATACCGATAGGCGGCGTGTGCTCTTCTTACTAAGGTGATTACGCAACCCAAATTGACTAGCACCAAAACGGTTAGGAAAACAGCCCCTTGTGGCAGCCAGATTTGCTCCAAAATGGTGGCAATCGACCCAAATGTCACCAGCGCCATTCTGTGCTGTTTTGCCATTGGTCCACGAAAATCGGTTTTGCTGCCGATTGCGGTGGCGAGGGTACGAACATAAGCCGTTCCAACTGCCAGCAATGCCGCGAGCCAACCCAAGTGAATCGCGTATGGGTAAAGCTGGGTAAGGGAATAACCCAGAGCAATGAAAATAAGGGAATCAGCGACGCGGTCGGGAATGTCGTTAAACAGTTCGCCAGAAGGTGTACTTTTACCGCCTTCTACTGCCACCATGCCGTCAAACAGATTGCAAAGCAGGCGACACTGAATAAACAGAGCAACACAAACTAATAACGTGTTAACCAGCCATGTTTGAGGCGCAAAAGATTGAGCAATTAAAGCGGCGGAAGCCAATGCTGAAAACACAACACTGGCGATAGAAATTTGATTAGGCGTAACGGAACGGCGGGCAAGCCAGGCAGCGATTTTCCTGCTGATCCCAACCTGGCGAACTTTTAACGGGCGACGCCCTTCGATTTCTTCTGATGACACAGTATCTTCCATGCAACTTGTTTGGTTGGATTATAAACATTGAACATACTGTATAGGCTTTAAATCCCTAATAATCAGAGGTTTTTCACAAACTTAAGAAGCCTGTTCCGAAAGAAACAATTAGGTAAAGGTTTAAAAGTCAGCATCAACCTGAAACTCCATGGGTTCTTTGGAGTATGGGTGATCAAAAGCAAGCCATTCGGCGTGCAAGTGAAGGCGGTTCTCTTTAATGCCATAGAGATCGTCACCGACGATTGGCATATGCAGCCCTTGCTGGTGAGCACAATGAACTCTGAGCTGGTGGGTTCGTCCGGTTTTAGGGTATAAGCGGACTTTAGTGCGCGACCCGATTCGCTCTAGTACTTCCCATTTAGTTTCGGCGGGCTTTCCGTGTTCATAGCAGACGAGCTGGCGAGGGCGATCGTCAGGATCACCACGCATCGGCAGATGAATTTCTCCATTGTCGCTTTCGGGTGAGCCTTCTATTAGTGCCACATATCGCTTTTGAACATGTCGGGTAATGAACTGCTTTTGCAGGCTTTTGTTTGCTCGCTTAGTCAAAGCAAAAACCAGAATGCCAGAGGTAGACATGTCGAGCCGATGAATCACAAACGGGCCTTCTACATCAGGGAAACGTTCTTGCAAGCGGTGGTAAACCGAATCCTGAATAAAACGACCGGGTACAGAGAGAAACTCTGAAGGCTTGTTGACGACAACGATGGCTTCGTCCTGATAGAGGATGTCGATTTCTTTCCCTTCTGCCGGGTTTTTTAGCAGTGGGTTTTCATCCATCTCTATGCCTTCCAGCATGTGACCTAAAATCGGGTGACACTTGCTTTGGCAGGCTGGGTAGTATTTTTTATGCTGTCGAACTTCTGATTTTGGCGAAACACCCCACCAAAATTCCGCAATAGCCACAGGCTTTAACTGGTTAGCAAACGCGTAATGCAAAAGTTTAGGTGCAGCGCATTCGCCAGAGCCGGCGGGTGGAATTGGGTTGGTCGTCTGAGAGAATATATCGAGCAGTGACTTTTCGTCACCCGCCTGATTTAAGAAGCGGTACTGATCAAACAGCTTGTTTTGCAGTGCGGCAGACAGCGCTTTGCGTTTTTCTTTCAATGCTTCCAGTTCGGCAGTTAGGGCGTCTAACTTCTGCTGCACTTCATCAATTCGTTGTTGCCATTCGAGTTTCAGATATTTCTGTTGGTTCTTTTCCGCAACGCTCTGTTTGCCAAGTTCTTCCTTGAGCGAATCCAGTTCGTCACCTTTCAGAGTGTTTTCTGCTTCGGCTCTTAGAGCTTTTCTGTTGGCTCGTCCGGCAATCATTTTCTGGCGCTGCTTTTCAAGCTCGACCTCTGATTGCTTTTTGAGTTCTGACAGGCTTTCAGTGAGCACGTCAAAGTCGGGATTCACCTTAAGTGCATCCACTTGGGCGTTTACCTTGGTCACTTCATCCATTTCAGCCTGAACGAAGCTGTCGTCTGCCAGCCAATCGTATACTGGTGGAACAAACCCCGGAAGATGGTTGCTATCCGCTACTTTGCCGGAAAATGCCGACAAATAGCCCAGTTCGCCAAGTTCATTCTGAACCAGCAGAATACCGAACATTTTGCCTTTGCCAGTAGATGGATCGTCGCCCAACCCAAAGTCGTGTTCCCAGTCGGTTTGAGTTTGAATATGCGCCTGAAGCTCCTGCGAAGCCAGTTCACAAAGCGGATGAGGTTGGTAGTAAAACGGAAACGTAAACCGTTCGGGTAGGGAATAGCCTTCAATGGATGACTGGAATCGGGTGAAGTAAGAAACAGCAGAAGACATATTCGCTTATATACTCATAGTAACAGTGAGCGGTGGATTTTACGGAATTGCAGGTAAAAGTACAGATGAGCGCAATAGCCTATTTGTTCAAGAAGCTAGAAAATTAAAGAAAAAATAAAAAAATCGATTTTTTTTAGAAAAAGTGTCCTCGCGCGAAAGTTTGGTTCGTCTAGTTAGTAGCTAACTGATTCAGGTTAGTTCTAACAATAAAAGTGTATTTAACAAGGAGAAAACAATGAGTAATTACATGTTGATTTATGTTGGTGGCGATCCAGAATGGGCAACAAACACTACACCTGCGGATATGGAAGCCGCGATGCAAGCCTGGACTGACTGGATGGAAAAACTAGAGCGAAAGATCAACTGGTCGATGGTGGA
>NZ_AFWJ01000271.1 GCF_000222685.1 Vibrio nigripulchritudo ATCC 27043
GTTGGAGTGATTCAGGAGTTAGGGTTCAGGTGATTGCACCTATCAGAGACTGGATAAGAGGGTCGTTTTGACGAGTATTTAAACACACAAACATGGTGCGCAATCGAAGAGGAATATCACAAATGACTTTCAGGTTGTCGTCGTCGGGTTCTGCTGTCCCTTTTTCCTGATGAATCAGACCGATACCTAATCCTCCCGCAATAAGTGTGCGGGTCACTTTTTCTCTGTCGACACTGATTAGTTTACTGGGGCGAAAACCGTGTTCTTCAAACAGGGCTTCGGCAGCTTTGCCACAACAGGTTTCAGCTCCGGGGTAAATCCACGGTAAGTGTTGCAGTGACGACCAGTCGACCGGAACGGGAATGTCCGGCAGGTGTGGTGATGTGGCGAGCAGCAGGCGAGTTTTGGTTAAAGTGACTGAATAGAATTCTTCTGGCGTCTGCCCTATATCGTTGTATATGCCAGCATCCAGGCTGCCATTTTTGATACCACGAACGATATCGGCATTAGGGAGTTGCTGGAGTTTGATTTCAACGTCTGGAAAACGCTCTGCAACATACATGATGAGTTTGCCAAGAATATCTGGGGGAGTGTGGCTACTGGCTCCGACATTCACGATACCGGCAATTTGCCCCTGAATTTTGCGCGCTTCTTCCAGCAGATCCTGATGGGCTTTCAAGGTTTGTTCTGCCTTGATCAGGATACGCTGTCCATCCAACGTTAGCCGCATGCCCTGAGGCGTGCGTTCAAACAAAGTCAGGCTGAGTGAGGACTCCAGAGCCTTAATATGTGCGCTCACTGCTGGCTGGCTTAGAAACAAACGTTCTGAAGCGCGGGTAATGCTGCCTTCCTGAGCCACGGCGACAAAGGTTCTGAGTTGATGATTGTCCACCTGATTTCTCCCTGTAATCCACTCTTATCAGAGTAGACCAATAACCTGCCACCACAGCAAATCTAAGGGCAACAGTAGCACCAATGTAATAACAAATAATGAAACACACAGTTTACTGATGGAAGAAACCGGCAGTTTACCCATCTGCATTGCGGTCACAATGGGTGGAGCCTGATACGGCAACAGGATATTGGAATAGGCAAAAACCTGAGTCATTAAAACTGTCATCACAGGCAGACCCGTCGATGTCGCCAGGTCACCCGCAATAGGCGTCATCACCGCTGGCACACCTGGCAAGCTGGTGGTAATGGCGACCACAGATGAAATAAACGTAAGCGAGACAACACTCTTTAACTGCTCATCCGGAGAAAACGAAACGCTTTCTCCCAATGACTGAATTAAGGTTTCGCCCAACCCGGACTGAGAAATCACCGCCCCAAGTCCTATGATGCCAGCGACAAAAAACAGCGAGTTGTAGTTGAGATCAGCCTGAAAGCTGTTTTTCGCCGTCAGATTAAAGAATGGGCAAAGACACAGAATGGCGCCTGCAAGACCAATCCATCCCGGAGAAATGTGGTGAATACTATCGGTTAACCAAAAGGCAAGGCATCCAAAGATAATGGCAGCCAACAGCTTTTCATTTCCGGATACAGGCTCTCTTTCTACCTGCTCCTGCTGGATGTACTTGGGGTCATCTGACGGGAAAATTTTGAGAATTAGCCAAACCAATACGATCCCTTTTAAAGCACCTAAAACCGGGAAATGGATGATGAGGTAATCCCAGTAGGAGAGCTGGATATCAAGCAAGTTTTCCGTCATACCCGCAAGAATCATATTGGGTGCATTGGCCGGCAGAATAGTAAATGCAGGGAGCCAGGTACCAAAAGCGGTGGCAGTAATAATCCCGATTCTGCCTTTTGAGTCGGCGGTGTAACCCATTTTATCCGTCAGTGCCATCATGATGGGAAGCAACAGCGCGATGCGCCCCATGGAAGAGGGCATAATGAAAGACAGCGCAATGCCGAACGCAACGATTCGCCAAATCATGGTGGAGTATTGGTTGCCCAGCGCTGATGCCAGTATTTTCGCGATCCGTTTACCAAGCCCTGTGTGTTTGAATGATGCTCCCAGAACCAACCCAGCGAAAAGTAGCCAGAACGTAGACGACTGAAAACCTGACAAAACAGCGGAAGCAGGAGCAAGATCGGCAACAATTGCTATCAGGAAGAAAGTCAGCGCCGTCCAGTATTCAGGCACAACCACCGTTGCCCACATACCAATGCACAGAACGGTAAGAGCCGCCACCGAAGCTAAGTGAACACTTTGAAATTGAGCAACCAGTACGCCAGTGATGATACTCAGTATCGTAATGAGAAGGGCAACCCGGCGCTTCTTGTCGAGTTGGCTGGCGGATCCATTTTTGGGTGAATCATTGGGCTTTAAAGCGGAGGAGCTGGGCTGAGTCATTGAGCGGTCACCTCGATTTCTAGGTTTAAGAACATCATGTCTTAGAGTCATTATGCAATTATGTTATCAACTCAAGTTACAGAAATTCCAATCAAATATTCTGAATTCGGGTCTCAGATTTGCTGAGGTACTGATTCTAAATACAGAGTATTGTCTGTAATCGAAAGCGCTGACACTTTGACTAAGTGCTAGGTTGAGAAAGATGGATTGCAGAGATAGAGATCGGAGGCTAGACCTAGATCGCAATCCACCCAGTTTTAACGCAAAAATTGTGAGGCTGAGTCAGGATTTTAGTATGGTGACAGCGCAGCATTGGACTCGGCTAGGTAAAACGGAAGTAGGAAAATGAAAAAATCGCGTGTTGGTTTATTTTTGGTGACAGCTTTGCTGTCTGGGCTTGCGAGCGCGCAGGATTTCAACCGCTTAGAAGGTTGGAGCCTAGGCGCAGGCTATTCAGAAACAGATTATGATAAATCGTTGGGCGGCTTTGATACCGCTTCAGAGGGTGGAACAGGTTTTCGCTTAGAAACAACCTACAACTTTAACGGTTTTGCTGGCTTAAAAGCATCGTATGAATCGAACAGAGAAGAGGATTTAAAAGGGCATACTTTGAAGCTGGGCGGTGAGCTTGGTTATTCGTATGTTTTCTCTGACGGATCCTTCATTAAACCTTATCTTGAAGCTGGCTACGCGAATCACCGTATTCAAGCCCATGGCGCTAATGAAAAAGTGAGCGAGTCCGCCGCTTATTATGGTGCCGGGATTCGCTTTTCCACGAACTATGGATTTTACGTCGACTTTGGTGCCGACAGAAGCAAGATGGACGACGTCAACCTGACTCAGTTTAGCGCCACTCTGGGAATGAAGTTCTGATTTGGTGTGAGTAGAACCCAAACAGCCTGACTATGTCAGGCTGTTTTTGTTTAGAAGAAGATAAAGAAATCTTCTTTACTGAAAAGGCTGAAAAATTCACGTTCGTTCATGGTTCTTCTCCTTATATCCGGCATTCAGAGAATGGTGCTCTGAATGCCGGTTTTGGTTTTAAGATCAGGACTGGTTTGCTTTATGTATGGCGGCTTCTAGCCCTCTTCCGTAGTCCTGGTCGGCTTGATACGCGTGGTCGATATGGCGTTGCTGGATAAATTCCGGAACTCCTTTGATAGAGCGCGCGGTGTTTTCAAACAAACGCTGCTGTTCATCTTTACTCATGATGCGAAACAGGTTACCTGCCTGGCTAAAGTAATCCTGATCGACGCGGTGGTCATAGTGATCAGCATCGCCAGAAATACGCAGCGGTGGCTCAGAGAAGTCTGGCTGTTCTTCCCACTCACGCTTGTAGTTGGGTTCATAACCAATGGTTGATCCAAAGTTGCCGTCGACTCTCATTGCGCCGTCTCGGTGGTAACTGTGTACTGGGCAGCGCGGTGCATTCACGGGTATCTGGTGGTGATTGACTCCTAAACGGTAGCGTTGAGCATCGCCGTAAGAGAACAGTCTGCCTTGCAGCATCTTATCTGGTGAGAATCCGATACCAGGGACGATTGCGGCTGGGTTAAATGCCGACTGTTCTACTTCTGCAAAGTAGTTGTCAGGGTTACGGTTCAGCTCCAATTCTCCCACTTCAATAAGTGGATAGTCCTTGTGAGACCACACTCGCGTTAAGTCGAACGGGTTGAAGTTCACCTCGTCGGCTTCCATTTCTGGCATGACCTGAATGTACAGGGTCCATTTTGGGAAATTCTGATCTTCGATGTTGTCATAAAGGTCACGATGATGACTTTCCCTGTCGTCAGCAATCAGCTTTCCGGCTTCGCCGTCAGTCAGATTTTTGATGCCTTGCTGAGTTTTGAAGTGGAACTTCACCCAAAAACGCTCGTTATCTGCATTGATCATGCTAAACGTATGGCTGCCGTACCCGTTCATATGGCGATAACTGACTGGAATACCTCGATCACTCATCACAATGGTGACTTGATGAAAGGCTTCAGGCAGTGATGTCCAAAAATCCCAGTTATTAACCGCACTTCGCATATTTGTGCGCGGGTCTCTTTTTACAGCATGGTTAAGATCGGGGAATTTCAGAGGATCGCGAAGGAAGAAAACAGGGGTGTTGTTACCCACCAGATCCCAGTTGCCTTCTTCGGTGTAGAACTTTATCGCAAAACCGCGAATATCACGTTCTGCATCGGCAGCGCCTCGTTCACCTGCTACCGTTGTAAACCGGGTAAATAGCTCGGTTTTTTTACCAATTTCAGAGAACAGTTTCGCTCGGGTATATTGGGTAATATCGTGCGTAACAGTGAAAGTACCGTAAGCCCCAGAACCCTTAGCGTGCATTCGCCTTTCCGGGATGACTTCACGGTCAAAGTGGGCAAGCTTTTCCAAGAACCAGACATCTTGCAGCAGTTGTGGGCCACGAGGTCCCGCAGTCATTACATTTTGGTTATGGGCGACAGGGCAACCTGCAGCAGTCGTTAATTTTTTACTCATAATCAAATTCCTTCCAGACATAACAGCAAACATTGCGACAACCTAACTGGACAACTTTGTTAGCTAGATTGTTTTTACAGATTAATAGGTGTCTTTTGAAAGGTAAAATCGATTATAATTATATTATCAATAGTCAGAGTTGATTAAAAAGGCAGCACTAGTAGGCTGCCTTGTCTGTTTCTATTGGTTACTTCAAAGTCAGAGTAGCGTTTTTAACAACACCTACATCATTACGGAAGTGATCGGTAACCTGAAGTTTCCACTGACCAGTAATGTCTACGCCCTGCATATCTTGCAAAGTGAAGGTCACATTGAATTTTTTGCCACGGTCACTTCGGTTTGCCTTCTTAAGCACCCAGTAGGCATTGTCTGGAGCAATCAATCTTACTGAAATATCACCGATGAACTCGTGTTCAATATCAAGCGCAATCGTAGGTTCCGTGACTTCACCTGTGTAAGAAACCTCAAGCGGGATCTCTATTTGCGTGTGATCCGGAACGGCAACAGGCGATTCAAGACTGAATACATTCTTCGTTTCCTGTGGTTCTTTTGGTTCAACAGGGTCGGTTGTGTCTGTACCACCGTCTTTACTCTGGTAGATATTGGCAATTTTCGGCGCTGTCAGACCAATGGCACGCGTGGCGTTGGACTTATCTTTAACACCACAAGCCTGATCGCCACACTGTGTATCTGGGTTAGAGAACGTGTAAGAGCGGTTGTAAACATTGAATAAGAAGCCATAAGCCATGGTTGTTGCGAACTTACCGTTCACACCATAACCATACGCGTCTTTTTCCGTACCATTTTGTGTATGTGGTGGAACCGTGTATTGTTCACGAGCGTGGTTAATACCAAAGTTATGACCCAGCTCGTGGATAAAGGTATCGTCTCCACATTCGTTCAGATAAGAATGGCTGTACATCTGGCTTTTCACCCAAGACGTATTGCTTGCATCCCATCGGAATGCAGGAACTACCCAAGCCAGACCACAGCTTAAACTGATGGTGTTGCCTTCTCTTACGTAATCCGGTGAGTTTTTGACATCCAGGTTACGGAAGAGCGCGACCATGTCGGCGCCTTTTTCTTTCCTAACCTGCTCGATATCACTGAAAATGGCATCTTGTTTGTAGCTTGGAGTGATGGCGTCTAGTGCTGCTTCCTGATTAAGTCTTCTACCTGGAGCCGAGTCGTAGTTGTATTCTTTGGTGCCAACAAGGTTAACCTTGACATCCAAACCACTCTTTTTAAGGATTTGGTTACCAACATTGAAACGGTGTTGGATCTGGGTGATATGCTCGGTTTTGTTTTGTTCCGTTGCGAACCAGTCTGAAGTGGCTTTTGTATAAACGCCCAGAATGTCGATATTCGTTGTTGCGTATACAGAAGGCGCAACAAGGCTCGACGTAATAACCGCCGCTAATAACGTTTTATTCATTTTTTATCCTAATATTTAATCGTATTTATTTTTATTTGATCTGCATTATTAATAATCGTAACCGTGGCTGTCGGGTACTTCATATATCCATGCAGTTCTCCCTCTTCCTTCAATTTTAATTGAGCCACTAGGGTGACCAATAAAACCTAAAATTGAAGAGCTTCCAAAAGTGAAGGTCACAGGATAGCTTTGATCGTCAATAGTGAAATTGCCTGACCAAGTCCGGATGCCCTCATTTTGAAATTCATTGGACTCCACCTCTATATCGATATTTGAATCGTCGGGTAAATTCAGTGTTAGCTTGTCGCCGAGGTTTAGTGCTTTAAACTCAGGAACATTAGAAAATTCAATGGCTTTTATGGCTTCAATTGCAGTGCTTTTAGGCTTAATTTTATCCAGAGTGTCACTTGGGTTAATGTCTACCCAAACCTCTTCCACATGCCTGGGTTCTCGCCATTTCTTCTCTTTTTCGTCGGTATATAGAGCCAGTTTATCAACTTCAGGATTGGGTGAACGATGAACAGGCACAGCAACTTTTTGTTGCAGGTTGACTTCTTTTGTTGCCACGTCTTTGATTATTACCGCGTGTGTATCTTGGTGTTTATTGGTGTTTTCAACAGCTAATGAATCCTCTTTATCAATATTGTTGAAAAGAAATAAAGACAATGGAACAACTAACCCTGTTGCAATAACTATGGGTTTTATTTTCATAAAGATCTCCCTACCCATAAGTTATTTACAGGCATATTTTGATATATGTATCGAATACGTTAAGTATTATATTTTACTAAAGTAGAATATATTCACGGATAGATAGGTTTGTGCACCTATAGAATCTCTATCTTTATCCATTGATATAGATTAATTAGTGAATTTTGAAAATAATGAAATATTAATCCCAACAAAAAATGTCCCCTACTGGAATGCGGAATATTTTATAAAAGATGCTTTTTACTCACAATAGAAGGATTTATATCTCGTATCTGATACTTGCATATAATCTATTTTTATGTGCGTAGGTTAGAATCTTAGCTCTTATTTCGCTACATCCATTGATATACATTACTTGTGACTTTAATTGATATTTTTGACATTAGCGGTTTGATGAAATACCCGAGTTCGGTAGCATATAAGTCGTTGTCTTCTTTTACATACCAAACGTAATAAACTCCTGTTTGTCTTTAACTTATTGTAAATAAAGATTTAATTTTTAAGTCTAGTAGGATTCATTTCGAGCTTTTTTTAGAGCTTTGACTCTAATTTTATTTGGTTCCAGATAAAGAGAGAAAACATGGCAGAGGTCTTAATTTTCCTAAAATTGGCATTTTTCAATGTGATCGCACTTCAATTAATATCAAGAAATAAATTAATGTTATTTTGATTTTAAAATAAGAAAAACCTTAAGAAATCGATTGGTTTTTAAGTAATTGATATTTTTGTTATGTTATATAGTAACTATTATTTTTAGTTTTATATATAATGGAAATAAATTTATCCATTACATATTTTTCATGAATGAAAAGTTGTTATGAAATAACGTATCAAACATCAAATAAAATTTCTAAATGCCGTAAGTACCTGTCAGGCGTTTTCAACCTCAATCCCTTACCCAGAACTCAGATTGATTATTATCAAGTACTCCTTCGTAACTCATAAATTAGGATGAGAATTATTCTCATTTGATGCGTATTGGCAAACCCAAGGCTTTTACGACTCAATGGCGAAGCTTTCACTGGAAGGCAACAAGGTGTTTGTTGAAGCGCCAAAACGGAGTGTCTATATGGCTGTTGCTGCCAATTTTTAAGGAGAAAAAAATCAATGAATACAACAAGACGAGCGTTTTTACGCCATTGTGGCCTGGCGGGCGCGGCAGCGGTGGGAACCAGCCTGATTCCGGCAATGGCATTTGCGAAGGAAAGTCAAAAGCGAAAGCAGCTCACTATGTATGGTCCTCCTGTTGGTCCTTCGGTCACATTAGCGCATTCCGCAGAAACGAATGCCGTTTCTGGTCTGATAGAGCAACTAAATTTTGAAACCTACAGAAACCCCGACGTACTCAGAACCAATTTTGTTGCGGGTCGCTGGGAGCTTGCGGGAACGCCAAGTTACGTCGCTGCCAACCTATACAACAAAGGCGTGAAAGTTCGCCTCATGAACATCATGACCTGGGGACTTCTCTATGTGATTTCGGTTGATGAGAACATCAGGTCTGTTGAGGCACTGAAAGGACAGGACATTGTCATGCCATTTAAGGCTGATATGCCGGATCTGGTATTCCAGCATATTGCGAAAGAAAAAGGCATGAAGGCTGGGAGAGACTATCGCCTTAACTACGTTGGTTCTCCCTTTGAAGGCCTGCAACTCTTACTGTCTGGTCGGGCTAAACATGCAGTTCTACCCGAGCCTGCTGCCACGGCGGCTCTGCTTAAAGGGCTGAAATCCGGAACGAAAACAACCCGTGTTATTGATTTGCAAAGCGCATGGGGAGAAGTGACTGACGGACCCGCGCGAATTCCTCAGGCAGGGATGATGGTTTCAGACACGCTTCTGGATGAAATGCCGGATCTGCCTGATCGCCTGAACGCCGCTCTAATCCGATCAACTGACTGGGTGGTAAACAACCCTACCAGCGCCGGTCGGCTGGGCGAAAGTTATATGACACTAAAAGCCCCAATCATTGAGCGCTCTATTCCTTTCTGTAATTTCGGTCTGGATAAAGCAAAAGACATTCAGCAGGAAATTGAGAGTTTCTACTCCATTCTCGCAGACTCTAATCCGGCAATCATTGGTGGAAAGCTGCCTCCTGATGACTTCTATCTGGGTTAGGTCTTTGGTTTGTTAGTTCGTTCATACAGTAAGAGGTGTTGTTCCTAATGCATTGGCTGAGACAAGCCTGTCATTATCTCTGGAGTGGCTTTGGCGCTCTGGCCAGCATACTGGTCTTTTTTGCACTATGGGATTTTGGAAATCAGGTGTATGGCGATTTTATTCTGCCCTCACCACAGGCTTCTCTGGAAAAGCTGTTTGAATTGTTTCAGCAGGAAATGGCGACAGAATATCTATGGGTGACGACTTACCGAGCCTTGATAGGGTTCGGTATTTCTATTGTTGTCGGAAGCCTGCTGGGCACACTGGCAGGGCTGTCTGCAACACTCTCCATGGCGGTGAGACCTATAGCCACCATTCTGATTGGCATTCCCCCCATAGCCTGGATTGTGCTGGCGCTTTTGTGGTTCGGTGCAGGTGACAGCACGCCTATATTTACCGTTACCGTGACCACTTTGCCCATCACATTTGCCGCTGGCGTTCAGGGGGCAAGAACGCTGGATCCCAAGCTGAATGAAATGGCTCAAAGCTTTGGCGCATCACGCTGGATGATCTTTTACGACGTACACCTTCCTCACATACTCTCCTATCTGTTTCCGTCTTGGGTAACTGCCTTGGGCACGTCATGGAAAGTGGTCGTCATGGCAGAGCTATTATCCAGCAATACAGGTGTAGGGGCAGGTCTTGCGGCGGCTCGGGTGAACATTGATACGCCCGCGACAATGGCATGGATAGTCGCGATTGTGACGGTCTTACTGATTGCAGAATACGCGGTGTTTGAACCTTTTAAACGACACATGGAGAGGTGGCGTGAATAAAAACAAACGGCTTTCTATTCGTAACCTCAGTCATTCCTTCGATAACAGGCAAGTGCTTGATGAAATCAGTCTCGATCTCGAACAGGGACAGGTCATGGCGATTGTGGGTCGTTCTGGCTGTGGCAAGTCAACTCTGCTTAATCTGATATCCGGTCTTTTACAGCCAGACCAAGGCGAAATCGATAACAGCTTCCAAACCACTTCCATCCTGTTTCAGGACACCCGTTTGCTGCCTTGGAAAAATACCAGAGACAATATTGGCTGGGGTTTAAAAGCCAAAGGGATGAGAAAGAGTCTGCGCAATCAGGCTGCCCTCAAACTGGCACTAGAAGTTGGGCTGGATGAGGAGGACCTAAACAAATACCCCCATGAGCTTAGTGGAGGTATGAGGCAAAGAGTTGCTATGGCTCGCTCTTTTGCCGTAAGACCAGAACTGCTTCTTCTTGATGAGCCCTTTAGTGCTCAGGATATTGGTTTGAAAGAGGATCTGTATTCACTCTTAATTTCCGAAATCGAACAAAGGAAGCTAACCGTACTGTTCATTACTCATGATCTCATGGAAGCAATAAAACTGGCAGACCACATTGTGGTGCTCAGCGATAACCCCGGTCGTCAGGTATATACCTACGAATGCCACCTTCCCCGCACAGAGCGCGATCAGGATTACCTCTATGCAAATGCCATGAATCTGATGAAAACAGAGGAAGTTAAGCTGGCGTTCCAGACTTGGAGAGAAGATGAGAAATCTTTTTAACAGCAAAGCTCCGCTGTATGCATGTGGCTTTCGCCCTTTCTTTCTACTGGCAACCAGCTACACACTTCTGCTGATGTTGCATGCGGTTGTGGGTGCTTCACCATCGTCCAATGTCTGGTATATGCATGAACTGATTTTTGGTATCGGATCAGCCGTAATCGCTGGCTTTCTTTTAACGGCTTTTCCAGCCTGGACCGACACTGAACGTCTTACAGGAAGGCGTTTGATTCTACTGGTGGCATTGTGGGTGTCAGCAAGAGCGCTTGGCTGGATGTTACCAATGATAGGTGTGCTTCCAATGCAACTGATGAATGTTGCCTTCTCGTTGCTGTTGCTATCCGTTCTGATACGTCCGATTCTCGATGCCAGGCAGGCTCGCCATCGCATATTTTACTATTATCTGGCTCTGTACTGTTCGGGTGCACTTGTTAGCTATTTCTTCTGGATTGAAGACGATTTGGATCTGACAAGGCAATGGCTTACCGCATCGGGCGGTGTTTTTGTCATATTGATGATGATTGTGTTCAGCCGCATGTCTATGGTGATTGTTAATCATGCACTGGAAAGGTTTGACGTGACTGACCAGTGTCATCTGGCAAGACCGCCGAGACGAAATTTTGCCATCGGAATCATTGTTCTCTTTCTCTCTGTCGATTTATGGATGCCAGGGAGCTCGGTCTCTGGCTGGCTAGCACTGGCTTGTACTTGTGCGGTTCTAAATATTCTGAACGACTGGCATCTCCCCAAAGCGTGGCGCGATCTCTACTATCAGGCGGGTTATGCATTTTACCTCCTGATTGCAGCAGGGTTTGGCGTGATTGGTACTAGCAATATCTGGGGATTATCCATTAGCGGGTCGGCGCTTCTTATCCTGTTTGCAGAAACCGCCGCAATTGCGGTTCTCGTTATCATGCTTGTCGTGGGGCAGAAGCATACTGGTTACCCACTTCAGTATTCGCCTTCAATACGACTAATGCTAGCCGCAATGCCCGTTGCTGCGACCCTCCAATTAGGTCAGGTTTTTTATGTAACTTCACACAAACCCCTGCATGTTCTGCCTGTGATTCTAATTGCACTTTGCTTCATTTTTTACCTTGTATCCTTCTGGAGCAAGCTCACGCGAATCAGAGTTGATGGAAAGAGTGGGTAGAAAAATAAGCGGATTTCCTTCCAAGCCATACTTGATTCCTGTCACTTTTCTTTTTGATTTCACCTGTAACTCTCTACCCTCATGGGCTGGCTGTGTTATATTCTTGCTCTTTCTAACTATCGATGCAGGGCACAGTGATGTCGTTTAACCTTTCACTTCTTCCATCTGAAGAAAAAAATGCCGTAGAAATCGACAAGCAAGCTTCGTTTTTAGTGTGGAAGATCAAACAGGCTCAGGCGGGACCAGAAGTACTGACCGAGCACAAAGCCACACTGAGGCTAGAGTCGGAAATTGAATTATTCGAGCAGTCGGTAGAAAAGTATAAAAGAGTCATGGGTGTGGCTTAATTAAACACCCAAGTAATACCAACTTGTACCAAATTGAACTAGAGAGAACACCCCGATGGGAAGAAGTTTTGAAGTGCGTAAAGCCTCAATGGCGAAAACTGCAGGCGCAAAAATTAAAGTTTATTCCAAGTACGGTAAAGAAATTTACATGTGTGCGAAGAACGGTGGTTCAGACCCGGATATGAACCTGTCGCTTAAGCACCTGATTGCTAAAGCAAAAAAAGACCAGGTTCCAGCGCACGTTATCGATAAAGCACTAGACAAAGCAAATGGCGGTGGTGGTGAAGATTACCAGCCAGCACGTTACGAAGGCTTTGGCCCTGGTGGCACAAGCGTCATCGTGGACTGCCTGACAGACAACGGCAACCGTACTTTCCAGGACGTTCGCCAGTGCTTTGTTAAAACGGGTGCAAAAATCGGTGTTGAAGGTTCTGTTTCTCACATGTTCGAACATCAGGCAGTATTCCAGTTTAAAGGCGAAGACGATGAAATCATCTTGGAAACGCTGATGATGGATGACGTAGATGTGACAGACGTTGAGCTGGAAGACGGTGTAATTACAGTCTTTGCTCCACACACTGAGTTCTTCAAAACGAAAACGGCATTGAGCGGTGCATTCCCAGATCTGACTCTGGATGTGGAAGAAATCACTTTCGTTCCTCAAACTCATACGCCAGTTGCAGGCGAAGATGCCGAGAAGTTCCAGAAGTTCCTGGATATGCTAGACGACTGTGATGACGTTCAGCAGGTTTACCACAACGCTGAGATGTAAGCTTTACATTGACAGAAAAGCCGAGCCAAAGTGCTCGGTTTTTTTATATCCGTGCATTGGTTACACCAGTATTTACGTGCATTATAAGTGACATACGCTAAGCAAGGAGAATAACAATGAAAGTGAGTTTTATCGGATTAGGCGTCATGGGTTTCCCAATGGCAGGTCACTTGGTCAAGGCGGGGTTTGACGTTACGGTTTTTAATCGCACTTTTAGTAAAGCGCAGCTCTGGCAGGAAACATACAAAGGCAACATTGCTGAAACGGTGGCAGATTGCGTGAAAGATGCCGACGTTGTTCTTACTTGCGTAGGGAATGATGACGATGTACGAAGCATGACGACCAGCGAATCGGGTGCGCTGACGTTTATGAAAAAAGGTGCGATTCTGGTGGATCACACCACTACGTCGGCTCAGCTTGCTGAAGAACTTGAACTTGCCGCCAAAGAGGCTGGGATAGAGTTTATGGATGCGCCTGTTTCTGGTGGTCAGGCTGGCGCTGAAAATGGCGTGCTGACCATCATGTGCGGCGGCGAACAATCCCTGTTCGATAAACTCCAGCCTGTTTTTGAAGCGTATGGAAAATCGTCAGTTCTGATGGGGAACGTCGGTCAGGGTCAGCGAGCGAAAATGGTGAATCAGATCTGTATTGCTGGTGTACTGAATGGTCTTTCAGAAGGTCTGCTTTTGGCAGAGAAATCGGGGTTAGATGTACCTACTTTGGTGAACTGTCTGAAAAATGGTGCAGCTGGCTCCTGGCAGATGGAAAACCGCGCAAAAACCATGGCGCAGGACAAATACGATTTCGGATTTGCCATCGACTGGATGATCAAAGATTTAGGCTTCTGTCTGGACGAAGCAACGGCAAAAGGGCTGACATTGCCGATGACAGAGAAAACCATCAATGCTTACAAAGCCTTGTCGGCATTAGGCGAAGGACGAATGGATACCTCTGTGCTGCTCAAAGCAGTTCGCAGCGAAGCTGAAAAATAAGATACTCTTAGTGGCACGAAGCTTGTGCCACACGTTTTCTTTCTTAAGCGAAATCAACCAAATCTCTCCGTGATTTTTATCGCATTGTTTCACTTCTGCGAGACCGCTCCATTTCTTTTGAAAATTCCTCGTTTTATTTCAATTTTTATTAGATACGTCACTTAACAATATCTTGTTTTCTTTAGAATTTATGCGCTCAGTTGCGTTTCTGAGCATGAGGAGATTTCCTCATTAGAAAGAAAAGAGTAAAGGACGTTGTTTTGAAACTTAAAGAGCAGTTGGATAACAAAGAGCTAAAAAGCTCAGGCTTTTGGCTCAATCAGGTATTTATGATTGTGTCGACCATAGTGGGTGTCTACCTAGCCGCGCAAAGTGGTCTGCAACAGGCACTGACCTTCGATACCTACAGTAAAATGGAAGACAATTACTATCTCAGAATGTCATTACACGACGAGTTGTCGGACAATACTCGTGATTTGCAGGCATACATAAAAGACTATCTGATGCGTAATGCGCCCGCGCAGGAATTGAAAGACAACCGCCCGGATATGAGCAAATACATCTGGGAAACCATGAAATACAACCCAACCACATTAGAAACGCCGAATGAGATCCTCACTTCTGCACGCCGCTTTTATTCTCAAACGGACGATCTTCTTAACCGCGCTTTAGCCCGTCGGCTGGGTGCGAATTACGCGGGGCAGCAGTTGCAAATCATTGTCGATGATATGCAGCAAAATACGTTGCCTTACATCGCCGCCAGTGCTGATCAGCTCAAGAAAGAGCTGTCAAAAAATGGTGTAGAAATTGGTGCGATTAAGGGAGATAAATCATGAGTAAGAAGTGTCCAGCGTGTGATAACGCCTACCTGAAAGCCACGCAATATGAAGGTGAAGAAATCGATGTTTGCTTAGAGTGTGGTGGTCTTTGGTTCGAGAAAAATGAAGTTAACCGGCTTATTGAAGAAGTAAATGATGGTCCTGTTGGCGAATGCTACACCGAGCACTTTGGAGAAGAGCTTGGGGTTTCAGAGTATCAGTGCCCGGACTGTGAAAAGCCGATGGAACGTCATCACCTTCTAAAAAGCTATCAACATGAAATTGATGTGTGCCGACACTGTGACGGAAGCTGGATAGACAAAGATGAGCTGGAAGCGGTTGAGCGCAGCCCAGAGCTCAGAAAGGTGCTTGGTGACCTCAATCAGAAAATCAGCTGGAAAACTTACCTGTTCCAGTTTTTAACCCAAATGCCTGTGGAATATAACCTCAAGCCTAAGACCACACCGTGGTGTAACTGGATAATCATAGCGCTTAACTGCATCATCTTTTCGCTTTATGCCTTCAGCTATGAAACGACCGACTGGGTGATTGAGCATCTCGCCATGACACCAGCGGACATTCTGGCAGGTCGGGAGCTTTGGACGCTGGTTACTGCTACCTTCCTGCATGGGGATCTGATGCATCTGGCGGGTAACATGTACTTCTTGTATGTAGTTGGCGATAACATTGAAGATGCCGTCGGGCATAAGAAGTATCTGGCATTGTATTTCTTCTGTGGTATTGCTGCGTCTCTTGTCAGTTTCTTCAGCAACATGCACGGTTTGATCCCTTCTGTTGGCGCAAGTGGCGCGATTGCCGGGTTCTTCGCGATTTATCTACTGTGGTTCCGTCATGCGAGCCTGACGTTTATGATTGTGGTTTTCCAGAAGAAGATTTCGCCCGTGTTGTTCTTTATCATCTGGTTAGGTTTCAACCTGTTCGGCATGATCATGGCAAATCAGGGCGTCGATTACGCGGCGCATCTGGGTGGGTTCTTTGCCGGGTTGCTGGTGGCATACTGGATGAAAGAGAAAGTGCTGGAAGCCAATCCGATGATCAATTTGCTGGCGCATGATGCGGTAAAAATTCAGCGATAATCATTAATATGGAATGAGCAAAAGGTCGGGATTAGTCCCGACCTTTCTATTTTTGGATACTCAGCTTTGGCCAGTTTTTTAACCAATGTTTACTGGCGACGCGTTGTTCAAAAATAGTCTGACACCGATTAGGGTTGTGGGAGATATGGAGGTTAAACAGAGATTCGAACCCAAAAGCAGAGGCAAATTTGAAGTTACCATCCGATGCTAAACGAACGCCTACTGCTGTTTCTTTTTCTGGCCAATAACCCATGGCATCGACGGTGCTGGAATAGGGCTGGTCGCCGTTTCTCACGTGCATGTAAGCCTGACTTCGTACCTGCCAGTTAAGGTTGGGTAAGGTCTCTTTTAGTGTGCGCTCATACTCCAAATAGCGCTCTTCGGCTTCTTCCGGAGCGAAATAAACCACATCCACATCGTTAAGCGGAGTGTTCTCTTTCTGGTTATGCAGCTGGTCCCAGACTAAATTCCTTAAGAAACCCGCAGCCAGATAACATTGGGGAAGGTTAAGCCTGGCAACCGCTTCCAGCGCCTGTTTGCGAATATCATCCTGCAATAACCACTGTGTCATTTGTTCTGTTTGAGAAAACGTAGGAGGCATAGCTGTGTGTCAGGGTTCAAAAACAAAGGTAACAGCATTTTGTATCAACATCAGGAAATAGGCAAAGAGGCTCTGAAATTCTTTGCCCGAAACGGCAATTGGTGTGAAGATAAATTCATCAATTTAAATGGATGTCGCCATGAATACGTTATGTCACATCGGCTGTAATCGCTGCCCACCTCGCTCTTAAACACCTCTGATTTTATCTGTGTCTCAAATTGTATTTGAGCACGTGTGTGTTTGTGCCCGCCGATCTTGTGAATCGCGGGTAGCGTTCCTCAGGAGCAAAATATGACGATTGATACTTTAATGGCGTTTGCTGGCATTGTATTTTTGCTGGCGATAGTACCCGGTCCCAATGCTTTATTGATTCTTTACACCTCTGTTTCGTTCGGTCGGCGATTCGCGCTCACCAATATTCTTGGTTTTGCCGTTGCGTTTCTTATTCATGCTTATGTGTCGGCAAAAGGGCTTAGCCTTTTGCTTTCTCAATCCGCCATGGCATTCAGTATCTTTAAATGGGTAGGGGTGATTTATCTGGTTTGGCTTGGTATTTCGAACATCAGAAACGGAATTCGAATGGCTAAAATCAATGTTAATACTGCCGAAGTCCACCAAAAAACCACCATTGGCGGCAGCTTTATCAGAGGATTTCTCACCAATATGCTGAACCCGAAAATAGTGATATTCTATCTTTCTATTTTTCCTCAGTTTGTCGATCCTCAGCATCTTATGCAGCAAAGCTTGTTGCTTGGAATGGTGCAGGCGTTAGTCGTGGGAAGTTGGTTTGTTTTGGTGATTTTCTTTGCCACTCGGTTAAAAAGCTGGTTGTCAGCACCCACTACTTCACGTTGGTTAAATTATGTAAGCGGCAGTCTGTTTATTGGCTTTGGTGCTTCATTAACTAACGCCAGAATGTAGTTTGATTAACGGAACCTAATCAATCGACTGCCCAAAAGGGCAGTCGAATTCGGATAATAGGTTTCCCGTTATATTTCAACGACCACTTTTCCCATCGCCTGACGACTTGCCAGACGATCATGCGCCTGACCGATTTGTGAGAGAGTAAAGTTGATTTCATCCAGCACTGGCGTCAGTTCTCCGGCTTCCGCAATGTTGGCAAGTTCTGTAAGAACTTCCCCATGAACCTGACGACCAACGTTGTGGATCATAGGGATAAGCATAAACACCACATGTAATGACAAACCTTTCATATGTGCCACAGACAAATCCTGTTCCACTAAAGAAACCGTTGTAGCTATTTGACCATTGAGCTTCGCGGCATCCATAGAAGGTGCGATGTTTTCGCCGCCAACGGAATCATAGACCACATCGAAGCCTTCTCCGTCGGTATATTGGGTCACGTAATCGGCAACGGATTCGGTTTTGTAATTAATTGGTGTTGCGCCTAACTGCTCGATTAAATCGACTTGCTTACCACCAGAACATGTCGCGTATACCTCTGCGCCGAGGTGTTTTGCCAGTTGAATAGCGATGTGACCAACACCACCCGCACCGCCATGAACCAGTACCTTCTGTCCTTTTGTCGCTCCAGCACGTTTTAAGCCTTCGTAAGCTGTAATACCGACCAGTGGCAATGCGGCAGCCTGCTTCATTGAAAGGTTCTTTGGCTTGTGAGCGATGAGGTTGGCATCTGCCAGCATGAATTCAGCAAGACTGCCCTGTAGATCTCCCAAGCCACCTGCACAACCGTAGATCTCATCACCTACATTAAACTGACTTACCCCTTCACCTACGGCTTCTACAGTGCCCGCAAAATCCATCCCTAAAATGGCAGGTGTTTTCGGTGAAAAAGGCAACGCTTCACCCATTTCGCGAATCATCATATCGACAGTATTTACACTGGATGCAGCGACACGTACCAGTACCTGACCGGCTTTCACTTCAGGTTTGTCAATGTCTGCTTCTTGAAATACGTCGCTAGCACCAAACTCATTTATTATCATCGCTTTCATAACTGTCGCCTTTGGTTGAATGTGTAAAAACACAGCCAGTATAGGTTTCACAGTGAATAAGATAAGATGGCAATAAATTGAATGAGTTTTTAGTTTTTGTAGATAATCGACGTCAAACAGGTTTAATTGTTCGACTAATCAAAAAAGCCAACCGGGGAGCGGTTGGCAAACTTCAGGTTACGAAACCTAAAGGTTAAGGGAAAGGTTTAGTTATTGTAGACAGACGTATCCAACCCTTTTTCGCTGCGACTTATGAGAACCGATACCATAAGGTCGCCACACACGTTTACACTGGTTCTCGCCATATCCAGAATTCTGTCGATACCCGCGACAATCGCCAGCCCTTCCAGTGGCAACCCTACCGTGGATAGCACCAGTGAAAGCATGATTAACCCTGCACCCGGAACGCCCGCGGTTCCTATCGACGCCAGTGTAGAAGTCATAATGATCATTAGGTAATCCTGCATCTCGAGATTAACGCCAAACACCTGCGCAATGAATATCGCCGCGACGCCTTGGTAGATAGCGGTTCCGTCCATATTGATGGTTGCACCAAGGGGTAAAACGAAGCTTGATATTTCTCGGGAAACGCCCAATTCCTCATGCGCTGTGCGAATGGTGACAGGTAAGGTGCCTGAGCTACTGGTGGTGGTAAATGCCACGGCAGCAGGGTTAGCCAGAGCTTTCAGATACTGAGTTGGGCTCAGCCTGCCCGCCAATTTCAAAATGCCTGAATACACCACCAATACCTGAATGATGCAGCACAAATACACCAGGAAAATCACCTTAATCAGTGGAAGCAAAATGTCTAAACCGTATTGCCCGGCAACCACGGCGATAAGCGCGAAAATCCCGTAGGGAGCAAAGCTCATCACTATGGTTGTGAGCTTGTACATGGCTTCTGCCAGCCCTTCAAATACCCGAATAGCTGGTTTGGCTTTTTCACCGCTTAAAGAGAGCGCTATACCCAGACCAATAGCAAAAAAGATGGTTTGTAAAATGTTGCCTGAAGCCAGTGCGCTGATTGGGTTTTTGGGTACCAGATTGATTAAGGTATCAATGAAAGAAGGTTGTGACTTTGCCGTTTCCTGAGCAGCGGAAAGGCTCATCTCCAGACCTGTTCCCGGGGAAACCAGCAAAGAAGCCATAAGCCCGATACTAATTGCAAGAGCGGTGGTCAGCAGATAAATGCCTACCGATTTTGCTGCAATCCTCCCCATTTTCTGGGTATCGCTTATGGCCGTTACGCCAACGACGAGGGAGCAAAACACCAAAGGGATGATGAGCATTTTTATGGCATTCAGAAAGAGATCGCCAATGGGCTTGAGCAGCACGGCATCGGGTCCGGCGAAGACACCAACAACAATACCAATGAGCATCCCAATAAAGATTTTCTTCCAGAGTGAAATCCCGTTTTCCGGGGACGAAACGTCCATTTTATTTAATCTATCCATAGTTGATTCCAATTCGGTTAACAGTGGCGTTATGCCGGTGACTTAGCCCATAAAACACACTTCTGGGCTAAAATTCCTAAAGAGTCTAAGCATTTCTCCGGTGCTTTTTGTTCAATCTTTTCTAAGGCAACTGGGATCTCGGTGCACCCAAAAATAACGGCGTCTGCACCGTGCTTCACCATGTCATCAAAAACAGGTTCAATGATGTTGGTCGCGATATTCAGATCGCCTGCCTTTACGGCTTTAATTCCCTCCATGACAGAGGCTTGCTGCAATTGACCTGGCACAATCGCTTTGATGCCATGTTGCTCTAATGCAGACTGATACAAGTTGGTTTGAATGGTGGCGTCTGTGGCAAGTATGCCAACACACTGATACTCGCGAGAGACAGCCTGTTCCACAACGCTTTCAATAATGCTGATGGTGTGAACTCGCTTGCCGCGAGTCAGCCTCTCATACCAGTGGTGAGCGGTATTACAGGGAATCACGATGCAAGTCGCCCCTGCTTTAAGAAGTTCTCCAAAACCATGGTTCAATGCAGCAAAAGGATCGGAGCCAAAACCCATCAGGTAATTTGTGCGATCAGGGACTTGTGGCACATTCCTAATAAGCATAGGTATGTGTTCCTGATCGAATTGAGCCGGTGTTTTCATAATCACCTTTTTCATAAACTCGGCGGTGGCTAGTGGTCCCATACCGCCCAGAACTCCGATTATCTTTTCCATTTAGGGTGTACTTCATCAGTGAGCATGTTGTTAATTTAAGGTATGGAAATGCGTTTGATAAATGCTAATATCCTTAACATCATGCAAGAAACGCATAATGTGGTGAGCCTTATGAACATCGAAAGTAAATGGCTGGAAGACTTCCTGACACTGGCTGAATGCCGGAGTTTTTCTAAGGCTGCGCAGCAACGAAACATGACACAACCTGCGTTCAGCAGAAGAATTCAGTCGTTAGAAGATGCTCTGGGTGTCCAGCTGATTGACAGAAGCAAAGTACCCATTGATCTCACGCCAAGTGGCAGTGTGTTTCGTACGTCTGCCCGCAATCTGCTTAGCCAGATGACAGATTCGGTTGACCAGTTGAAAGGCATATCCCGACTGGAGGGTAACGTAGTTAAAATTGCGGGTGCGCATTCGCTCGCAAGCAGCTTAATACCTCAAATTCATAGGTTGGAGAGCGGCAGAAATGCAAAGCCAGTGCTCAGTGTAGAATCAATAGATGTTGACCGGGCAATTGAGGCGCTGCAGCAAGGAGAATGTGATGTACTGCTGGCGTTTGACGATGAGCGATTGCGACTGCCACCTTACATGTCGCTGAAAGTGGGGGATGCCAAGTTATTACCTGTTTCAGCATGCGATGAACAAGGCAACCCGATATTCAGTCTGTCTGATGAGCAACCGACGCCTTATCTTGCCTATAGCATCAATTCCTATATGGGAAGGCAAGTGGAAAAGGTTCGGGCGAACATCAACTTACACGTTGTGTTCACTTCTTCCATGACGGATCTACTGAAAATTCACGTACTGGACGGAGCGGGAATCGCCTGGCTACCAGACTATGCCATTCAACAAGAGATAAAAGAGAACAAGCTAACCGTGCTCGATTCCGAATCACTGGCTCTGCCCATTTCGTTCTATGCGTATCGCTATCAGGCACGGTTACACAAAGCGGGTGAGCAAATTTGGCAAGGTTTACGGCAGCTTGCAGAATAATGGTTCAAATAATTGATCCATTATTATCATTATGTTGCTTTATTTTTTAGATAAATATCACAAAAGAAATTAGCTTAATATTATTTAAACATCATTTAATTAGTAATTGATTTTTAAATTAATTGGAGTGCTGTGCGATATATAATGTTCACTTCAAAGTTAATGTAAGATTAAATTAATTTAAATAATAACAATGTGTTATTTATTTGTGAAATAAAGAAAAATAATTTTGACTTTACTCACATTTAAAAAATAGCACTCAGTATATTAAGTGAAAACTTATATTTTATTTAACTATTGATTTTATTAACTTTAATTTCCTCTTTTATTTTATGGTGAAATTTATTTTTTAATAAATACAATTGGTTATGATGTTGTTGACTGATTTATAAATCTATATAGCGTATTTAACTGTTTGAATTTGCATGTGGTGAATGAGGAGTTTTATGCACCTTAATGGACATTCAAACGATCGCTTACAGGAATATTAAATTAGGAAAAGATTATGGATAAAATCTCTAAAATGGTATTTTCCATCTGTTCTGTCATGGCGGTAGGATTTATTTCTTCCTCCGTACATGCGGGAACAGTGAATGCCGGAACGGTGTTAAATAAAACACACTCTGCAAAGGTTCATAATGTGGTTGGGCGTTTTCAGCAAACGCGAAACTCATCCGGATATGTAACTTACACCGGTGGGAAAATACTGGGGAATACGAATAATAAATTCACAGTGAATGTGGGACCTCACAATACCAAAATAGGAACAGTTCTCGGAAATACAAACCTCTCTTTTAATCCTCAGGAACTTGATTGTGTTCGGGGGCTTCATCTGGCTTTAACCGTTAATGCCAGTACACCAATTTCAATAAGCCCAACGTGTAATGCATTACTTAAAGCCGATATTAAGCGCACGTATTCCCATACTATTGCATCGCCTGAAGTGCCTATTCCAGAAGTTCCAATTGATCCTGCAGGCGTGTTCAAACTGGGTGTGAAAATTGGCGCGGTACTAAAAACAGGCGCTGACTTTGCCGCTGGTTTAGAGATCGGTGGTTTCGATAAGCCTAATTCCCCAATTGAGATTAATGGTCAGCGACGTCCAGACTTTGTTTATGCCTCTGTGCGTCCTTTTGTCGCTGGAGATGCCACTGCCAAAGGCTATGCCATGCTCAATCTGGGCGTGAAAACTGTTGAAAAAGGAGTCAAAGGTAACATCAACCTAATCAACGTAGGCACCAAGGCTCACGCTGAAGCTGGCGTGACTTACAAAGAGGGAAGTTCGTCAGATTTTCAGTACTACACTCGCCTGAAATGGGATGCCAGTGCATCGGGCGGAAACGGCAGCATCGGTTTGTATTGTCAGGTTAAGCTGTTCGGTATCTGGAATATTCTGAACGCTGAAACCTCTCTGATTAGCTGGTCGCCAATCTGGGAGTTCAACCACACTATTTACGATAAGAAAACGTATATTTAACTCACCAGATCACTGATCCAATATAGGCGGGTTAAGCAGCCCGCCTAACTCTTCCAATAAAGGTTGAAAGCAATAATGAAACGGACTCTCTTACTTATGACCATATGTCTGGCTACGATTGCCGGGGCTTCGATACTCTTCTTTGAATCGAAAGAGAAAGTCATAACCAAGGCTTCATTAGACGGGCATAACAATCAGTTAGAAAGCAAAATCGCTCAACCAAACATTGAACAAACCCCTTCAGAATATTCAGAAAAGCCGTTGCCGAATGAATACCAGTTCGTCGTTTCTATCTCGACTAAAATGCGTAATCAGACCATGTCTCTTGGTGAAGTGAATTACCGATTTAACATGGCGCTCAAGCCAGTGAGTGCAGGTTCAGAGCAGCTCATGGGACAGGTTTACAACATCCAGTGGTCAACGGACCCACAGGGAGAAGATCGCCCGGTAAAGCTCACCTTTACAACCCGAATTGATAACGGCGCCTTTACCAATACCGATCTGCTGGGTCTAAACCCGTCACACCCGCTGACGATTATCGAAACCACGCTCACTCAGTTTTCCTACTTCTCCGGAAACCAGACCCTCACGCTGGCGGATGGCAAACATCGTTTCTTTTACGTCAGAGAAAATGCTGAGCAGATTGATCGCGAATGGCTAGGTGCAGCCTCGAACGCCCAGACATATCAGGTGACCGAGCAAAGTGACGAATGGCGTTTGATTCACAATGACATAGGTTTTCCTCAGTCGCTGAACCATACACACACCAGAACAGTAGAGTACGAAAGCAGAATGCTGACGGTGGTTCAGCAAACCGAAATTAAGCCTGTTGGGAAGCTCGCTCAGTTAGACTGGAAGATGGATCAGTTCGTGGCAATGTTCAATCAGAAATGGAAAGGGTTGGACTCCGCGACGGCAAAAAATATGAGCAAGGTGGATGATCAGAATTTTCAAGATCGCTTTGCGGAATACACTCAATCACCCGATTTAGACAGCGCGCACCTTATCGGAGCCTATCTTGCGGATCAGGGTTTCAGCGCCATCAAAGACTGGTTAACAAATCAGAACTTATCAGACGATCAGCAATCCCTGATGATCTTTGCACTTGAGCGCTCCCAAAGCCCAGAAGGAGAATACATTCTTTCGCAGTTAATTGAAGACAATACTCTGGATGAGGAAAATCGTTTGCGCGCCATAATGTCGATAGCCAAGATGGGGGAGGTCAACTCAGTTCAGGCACTGCACACCTTAGAAGCCGTTTCAGGCAGTGACAATCAGGTAATCGCAGAAACCGCCTTGCTCAACATTGGCATTCTGGGTAATCAGTCCGAAGCGTTAAAAGGAGAGGTGTCGGACTATCTGGCTCATAACCTAAAATCGGAACATTCACCCTACGTGACATTGGTGTCCATCGATAATCTTAACAATCGCGAATTGGATAACGATGTAGTGAAATACCTGAAAAGTGAAAACTTCGATGAGCGCGTGGTCGCGGTAAAAGTACTGGCAAGAAACCCGGAAATGGAAAGCAGACTGCGCAATCTGGCACTGAACGACAGCAACCCTAACGTGGTTAAAGAGATCGTCGACGCGCATCTGGCTAAATCCAGCTCCTTACATTTTGATACTGGTTACCAAAACCAGTTACGCAATCGCATCACCGATAGCGACGTTCCTACACCGACAAAAGAAATGTTGTTTGAATACCTAATGTCGGGGTCAGACGATACGGCAAACAACCGCGATGTCGCCGAGCAACTAATGAGTGACCCGGAGCTTTCAGATTCCATGCGAACAAGGCTTGAAGAAATGCTAAGCAGCTAGTTACGTAATCTGGGTTTGAGTATTCCGCCGTTTTAATGGCACTCAAATCCAGTGATCACTCTCACTTTCTCTCTTTTTCACTCCTCATTTTCAAAGATCAAACTCACATCTCTGCCGTTCTTGTCGTGCAAAAAAATCTGAGGAGAGGAGTATGTCGAAACGTTTCGATGGTTTTGAAATGTTAGAAGTCTGTTTCTTAAAACTTTGGTAAATGAGGTGAGAAAATGAAGAAAGGTACCCTGATCCATTCAGAATTGTCCCATCTGGTGGCGACGCTTGGTCACACCGATGAAATCACTATTTGTGATGCGGGATTGCCTATTCCTCCCTCGGTCAGACGTATCGATTTAGCACTGACTCACGGCGTTCCCGAGTTTCTTGAAACCGTGCGGGTAGTGTTGTCGGAATTGCAGATTGAAGGTGTGGTGATCGCCAAAGAGTTTGCCGATGTCAGCCCAGAACACCACCAAGCCTTGCTGGCAGAACTGAAAAAAGAAGAGGGCAGATCTGGTAAGAGTATTGCGGTGAATTACGTGCCTCATGAAGCCTTCAAAGCCAGAACAGAACGAAGCAGAGCAGTGGTTCGCACGGGTGAATGCACTCCGTATGCGAATGTAATTTTTCAGGCTGGTGTCGTTTTTTAGCCACATTAGATAGAAAACAAAGGATAATCGTATGAGCAAGTTAGTGGTGTTAGGCAGTGTCAATGCAGATCATGTGTTGCAGGTTCCCTCTTTCCCCCGCCCGGGCGAGACGTTACACGGGCGAAACTATCAGGTTATTCCGGGAGGTAAAGGTGCCAATCAGGCAGTCGCAGCCGCTCGCCTGAACGCGGATATCGGCTTTATTGCCTGTGTCGGGGACGACGCTTTTGGGCTCAATATCCGAGAGAGCTTTCAGAGGGATGGTATTGATATTCGTGGGGTAAGAGTGCAGCCCGATTGCCCGACAGGTATCGCCATGATTCAGGTATCTGATGATGGCGAAAACACGATTTGCTTATCGGCGGAAGCCAACGCCAAGCTGTCTTCAGAAGCAATACAACCTGAACTGGATCAGATTCGCACTGCGAATTACCTGTTAATGCAGCTCGAGACACCTTTGGATGGGGTAGAACGTGCTGCAGTGGCTGCAAAAGAAAGTGAAACTCGCGTGGTACTGAACCCTGCACCTGCCTGCCCTTTGCCCGATAGTCTATTGCGCTGTGTCGATGTGATCACTCCGAATGAGACCGAAGCAGAAGTGTTATCGGGCATTAAAGTAACGGATGAGGAGTCTGCTCAGCAGGCAGCAAATGTACTGCATGAGAAAGGCATTGAAACCGTATTGATCACTTTAGGTGCGAAAGGCGTCTGGCTTAGCCAGAACGGTGTCGGAAAGGGAATATCCAGTTATCGCGTAGAAGCGGTAGATACCACAGCAGCAGGGGATACTTTTAACGGTGCGTTGGTGACTGGGCTACTGGAAAACAAGCCACTGGAATCGGCCATCCAATTCGCAAACGCTGCGGCAGCCCTGTCCGTTACTCGTTTCGGTGCGCAAACCTCCATTCCAACAAGAAAAGAAGTCGATGATTTTCTTGAAAAACAGTTGAATGCATAACATGGCGACAATGAAAGACATTGCCAGACTTGCTGGCGTTTCTACTTCCACGGTCAGTCACGTGATCAACAAGACCCGATTCGTTAGCGAAGAGATTTCGGAACGGGTAAATAACGCCGCCAAAGAACTTAACTATTACGCACCTTCAGCCATTGCCCGCAGTTTGAAGCTCAATCGCACTCAAACCATTGGCATGTTGGTGACCACCTCAACGAACCCGTTTTTTAGCGAGATAGTGCGAGGAGTAGAGGAGAGTTGCTACCAAAATGGGTATCACCTCATTCTTTGCAATACCGAAGGGGATAACGAGCGAATGAAAACCTCCATCGACACCCTGCTGCAAAAACGAGTCGATGGGTTGATTTTGATGTGCTCGACGGTCGAGGGTGAACGAATCGAAGTGTTCGACCGACACCCAGACGTGCCTGTGGTAGTGATGGATTGGGGACCTATGCTGTTTACCAGCGATAAGATACAGGACAACTCATTACACGGTGGTTATCTGGCAGTGAAATACCTGATTGAGCAAGGTCACCACAATATTGGCTGCATTACAGGACCGCTTAGCAAACATCAGGCACAAATGCGTTACGAAGGCTACAAACGTGCGATGAATGAAGCAGGGCTGACGGTTTCATCCAAATGGATTGTAGAATCGGATTTTGAATGTGATGGTGGCTACCAAGCCTTTAATACTATGTATGAGAGGGGAGCTCTGCCGAGTGCAATTTTTGTCTGTAACGACATGATGGCAATGGGAGTGATCAATGCCGCCAGCGAAAAGGACATTTCCGTTCCAGAAGACGTCTCTCTGATTGGCTACGATGATGTCCATATCGCAAAGTTCATGACCCCTTCTTTAACGACAATTCATCAGCCAAAACATGAATTAGGCAAAGCGGCTGTTGATGCGCTGCTGAAGAAACTGGAAAAAGAAACCTCAGAGCATCAGGTGGTTCAACTCGAACCTTCACTTATTGCTCGTAATAGCGTGAAGAATTTGTCTGATCCGAACACATCAAAGTGAGGCTTCGAACTCTTTAAAATTTACAATGTAAATTCTTTTGCCTCAGAACGATTAGTCTGAGGCATTCCTTCCAATCTCAAGTCAGCTTATTTCCCTCTTGTTTCAAATTACAGGGCAATGTCAGTGTCCTGAAAACTGTTTATCAGTATTTCAGTTTGCCTGTTTAACTTTTATAAAATTATCTTTAGCGTCGGTGCCATCGATTTGAATTGAGCGAGGGAAACTCATGTTAAGTACTTTGAAATCTGGCACCTTGACAGTAATGGCGATGGCTTTTTTGGCTGGATGTGGTGGTGAAAGCACGAATGGTGCGAGTCAGACGGGTGGTCAAATTCCCCCCGTTACTAAGCCCACGGACCCGACGTTACCTCCCGTCGACCAAACTGAATTTGCTAAGGAAATGCTTGCTGCGATTAACCATTTCCGATCTTCTCCTCAAACCTGTGGTGGTATTAAAATGCCAGCAGTCGAGCCTTTAACCTGGAGCAGCGAGCTTGAAATGGCAGCTCAGATCCATTCCTCCAATATGGCGAACTACAACTTCTTTGATCATACGGGTCTGGATGGCAAAGAACCTGAAAACAGAGCGAACGACGCGGGTTACCCGGGTGGCTTTATTGGCGAGAATATTTCTGCTGGAAGAATCAATATTCACGATGTCATGGCGGGTTGGATGTCCAGTAAAGGGCATTGTGAGAACATCATGGGAGCCGGATACAAAGACGTCGGTGCTGCCATGGTTGAAAACAGCGATGCGACTTACCGTTTTTACTGGACTCAGGTGTTTGGGGCAAGGCGGTAACCCTCTGATTCAGACACACATGGTGGCAAATTAGTAACTAGGTTACTAAAAGTTAACTGGTTGTTTTATTGATAATTTTTCTCTAAGTTACTTCGTAATCAGTACGAACTTTGACTTCAACCAGGAGAAAATATGGGACACTCAGTGAAACTTAAAGCGGGGGATAAATTCCCCGAGATTTCTGCAACTTTGCTTGACGGATCAGACGTTGTTCTTGGTCAGCCACAAGGAGACGCAACCTGGCAGGCGGTAATTGTTTATCGTGGAAAGCATTGCCCACTTTGTACCAAATATTTGAATGAAATTGAAAGCCACAAAAAAGCGTTTGAGGAACTTGGCATTGATATTCTTGCTGTGTCAGGTGACGCCAGACATCAGTTAGAAGCGCATCTGGAGCAGTTAGATGTCAGCTTCCCAATTGCTTATGGGTTAACAGAAGAACAGATGAAGGCTTTAGGTTTGTACATCTCTAAGCCACGTTCTGAGCAGGAAACAGACCATAACTTTGCCGAGCCGGGTTTGTTTGTGGTTAACGAGAATGGCGGGCTTCAGGTGGTTGATATTGCCAATAGCCCATTTGTACGACCAGAACTGGGAGCATTGACTCGCGGACTTGCCTGGATTCGTAACCCAGAAAACAACTACCCTATTCGCGGCACAGTGGAATACTAAGGTCAACAGACCCTAACCTAACATTGAATATCAAGGGCAACTTATGTTACTCACATAAGTTGCTTTTCTTTAGGATCACTCTGTGACAGGAACGGGGAGGTTTTCAGCCCAGTTCTTCAGCTCTTCAAGAATTCTGAGTGCCGTTCTGCCAAACTCTGTAAGCTCGTAGGTTACCGCAATGGGGCGTTCACTGATGACTTTACGAACTATCATTCCTTCACTTTCCAGTTCTTTCAGGCGCTGATCAATGATCTTTTTGCTGGCGCCACTCAGTAACCGAGCCAGATCGTTAAAACGTACTGGTTCATCTTTCAACTGATAGATGATCGATGCCTTCCATTTCCCGCTGAGTAAACGCATTCCTCTTTCTATTGGGCAAGGTCCGGTACAACGGTTTGTAACAGATTTCCTGCCTTTAGAATCAACAATTATTTTGCTTTCCATGGTGTACTCCGAATGCGTTTAGTCGAAAGATCAGGGTAAGAAACTCTGATATTCATACTGAAATAACAAAGAATGTGTTCAGAGTGATCGTTTATATCCCCACTTTAGAAGACGATCACTGGGCTTCTATTTATCTGTTTAACATTGACCGCCAAAAGAGGAAAATAATTGTCGGAATTTGACGGGGTGAATGGAATGAATGCAGTAAAAGGAACAAAAGGGTACGAGTCGGGTGTTGACTTGTTTGCTCAGGCAAGCCTGAATCTGGAATTCGAGGTGATTAACCGTGATTTTCTGCCCTTTTTACCCTCTGCAGGTAGCCGCGTGTTAGATGCGGGTTGCGGAGTTGGGCAAAACGCTGCGGCTTTAGCGAAATTAGCGTATCAGGTGGTGGCTGTTGAGCCATTAAAAGAATTTCTGAATATTGCTAAAGCCACTCATAATGAACACAATATAAGCTGGATTGAAGACAGCCTGCCTCGCCTTAAAGAATTGCAAAATGCCCGTCAATCCTTTGATTTTATTCTGTTGGATGGAGTCTGGCATCACCTGAATCGAGATGAACGCAGAACGTGTATCCAAAGACTTTCCGACCTCCTGAGCAAGGGAGGCGTGTGTGCCATTTCACTAAGAAATGGACCTGCGGGAATGGGGCAACATGTCTTCCCAACCTCAGATGAAGAATTACTTCAGTACGCTGAAGAATTCGACCTTCAAGTGGTTCTCCATTTGCAGAATCAGCCCAGCAAGATACCGAATAAAGCCGAAGTTATCTGGAGCCGAATGGCTCTGAAAAAGCGATCTTAAACAGTCTAATATTCGCAAAATTTACCGTCTCATTGCCGTTATCTTTCCTGCTGAGCTTTGCATGAAAATGTTGATTTATTGTTAATAAAATCATGAGATTATCTTGATGATCTTATTTGTGTAATATAAGTTGCATTTCAAATGCAACTTATATTAGTCTGAATAATAACCATTATCATAAAAGGTATAAAACATGACTCAACAAACACTAAACGATCAGATCATGAAAGCGGTTCAGAACGCCATGGTTATCTCTAAAACCGATCTTGAAGGCAACATCACTTACGTGAACTCTCTGTTCTGTGAGCTAACGGGTTATGAGGAGCATGAACTTGTTGGTCAACCCCACAACATCGTACGTGTCGAGCAGGTGCCGAAGGCGGTTTACAAAGACATGTGGGATACAATCAAAGCCGGAAAAATCTGGACGGGTATTGTGCCTAACAAAGGGAAAAATGGCGGAATCTACGTCGTAGATACTTCTGTACAGCCAATTTTTAACGAAGAAGGAGAGATCACAGAGTACATCAGCGTAAGACGTGTGATTAACGATCTAATGGCAGATTTCGACGCCGTTGAATTTTCCAAAGAAGTTTACGACGAGTACTACGAGGGAGCGTAAGCCTATGCAGTCAGCCATTCAGAGCATGTATGTTGTGTATGGTTCTGTCTCCGGAAATGCCAAAGAGCTGGCGAGCCAGCTCTTTTCCGACAGCGAACTTGCGCAGCGCTTCGATATCACCTTAAAAGAACTGGATGAATTTGATCCTTCTTCCATCAATGAAAATACCTTCGTCGCTTTTATTACCAGTTCTTTTGGTGACGGAGAACCACCGGGTAATGCCGAGCTTTTCTGGCAAAAATTTCAGGAAATCACATCACCACTGACTTTCTCATTTGGTGTCTTTGGGCTGGGTGATACGGCTTACCCTAATTTCTGCGGATTCAGTAAGGGGTTAGATAACGCCTTGGCAGCTTTGGGAGCTAAGCGATTAATCAACCGGGTCGATGCCGATCTTAACTATCTCCCACTATTTGAAACCTGGAAAAGCACACTAAAATCCGTTCTGCTTGAGAACAATTCCGAAGCGGGTCTGTCATTGGATATTTCGGTAACGTCTTACGGTGAAGATTCTGCCTATCAAGCCAGTTTGCTTTCGGCTTCACAACTGACAGCCACATTTCCGTGTTTGTATCGGTTCACATTGAACATTGAAGGCAGTGGGATCCAGTATCAGCCGGGAGATATTGTTCATCTGGTTCCAACCAATCAGGCACCATTACTCACCCCTTTTGCTGAATTTTTCTCAGTTCCTCTTTCAGAAGTGCAAGCCGCTTTGGCAAGTAAGGAAATCGCCAGAATCAGCAAAGCGACGCTGCGAAAACTGACCCAGAAATACCCGAACAACGACTTGAAAGCACTGTTAAAACACCGCAATAAAGCGGCGTTAACAGAGTATTTGAAACGTCATCAAATTATCGATCTCCTGCGAGATTTCTACCCTCCAGAAGCTGTAACGCTCGAAGAGTTGTCTTTGTGTCTTTCAGGCATTGAACCGAGAACCTACTCCATTGCATCAAGCCTGTTGGCAGATACCAATACTCTGGATATTTGTGTGCGAGAGGTGTGGAGCGATCCGGAAAATGCTGAGCCGAGACCGGGTTGTGCTACGGCTTACCTTCACTCACTGGAAGCGGGAGATCAGGTGCCACTTTTTGTGAGATCTAACCCAAGTTTCCATTTCGATATGAATGTCCCGAGTGTGCTTATCGCGACTGGTGCAGGCATCGCCCCCTTCATCGGATACCTTCAAGCCAGAGAACGCACTCAGCCAAATTCGCCGTGCATTCTGTTTTTTGGTGAAAAACATCAGGACAAAGACTTTGCTTATAAGGACGAGATTTGTCGTTGGCTCAAGTCGGGTACATTGCAAAACTGTTTTGTGGCGTTTTCCCGAGATAACGACTCAAAAGTGTACGTGCAAGACTCCGTAAACGAGCATCAGGATTTGGTGAACGATTTTATTGACCAAGGTGCTCATGTGTATGTTTGCGGACGAAAGCAAAATCTCGCGACCGAAATTGAGCCTATGATGAATGGTCTGAGCGAACGTTCTGCTGACAACAAATTCCAAACTTTAACTGAGGCAGAAAGGCTTCACCTCGATCTGTTTTAATCGGCTTCTTGATTGCCAAGGGACTGGCTTTCAAGTGAGTTACACAGAAGGAGCCAGATAAGGTTTGATGAGTTGGTGAATGTTGACTTTTGCTCCAAGCCTAGACGCAAGCATGTAAATCCCACCAATCTTTCTGTGAAGAAATAATGCATCAGCAGGAGGAGTATGCCAATAGTCCTGTTCCATGCTTAACACAGTTCCCGCTTCCCGAATTCGCTGAGCCAATCCGCTGGCTTTGAAATCGTATTCTTCATCGACAAGCATGGGTTCGCACGCCAGTTTCACTAACCCCAAAATTGCCTGACGTTGATGCGGCAAAATGGTTTGGCTGAAAAAGCCGATTTGCTCCAATGCCTGATTTAATCCTTGCTCGTCATTGTTGGTTACAGAAATAAATGCCTGACGATAGCCCTCGCTGAATTCGGTGCTGTATTCTCGCGTGGCTCCGAAATCCAACAACCCGATTTGGTCAGACTGCTCAAGGTAAAGGTAGTTTGCGAAGTTAGGGTCGGTTTGAACCATACGCAGTTCAAAGAGTTCTCTAAACATCAAATCGATGAGGTTATGCAGAACCTTATTACGTGTCTCTTGATCAAAGCTTTCAATCTGATCGATGGAAACGCCCTCAATAAACGCCATTGTGAGCACAGAATCGGAAGACATTTCTTGGTAAATCTTTGGCACCACAAAAAACGGATGCGCTTTCAAAGCTTGGTAATAGCGAGTAGCGAATTCCGCTTCACGTTGGTAATCCGCTTCATCGTGAAGCTGCTTTTTGGCTTCTTCCAAAAGCCCTTTGTAATCCACCGATTCGGGAAACAAGCCAACAACCTTCAACAGCGTGCCAACGTTATCGACATCACTGTCTATGCTTTTGCGCACGCCCGGGTACTGCACTTTAACCGCTAATTTGTCGCCATCGTCGCTGTATGCCTGATGCACCTGACCGATAGACGCACTGGCAATCGGTTTGAATTTGAAAGCCAGAAATTGGGTTTTCCACTCTTTTCCAAGGCTGCTTTCCAACACCTGATTGAGCTGTTTGGAAGGTAAGGGATCGGCGTTGGATCGAAGCCGCGCCAAAATGTTCGCCAGCTCTGGTTCAAGCAAGTCCCCCGCATCCATCGAAAGCATTTGACCTAACTTCATCGCCGCACCGCGCAAATGCGCAAGCTGATCGGTCAGGCGACCGATGTTCTGCGGCGTTAACAACAAATCCTTGGCTTTGGGTTTATTCCCTTGGGCAAGCTGTTTGGTGCCTTCCGCCAACACATTGCCCGCCACACGGGCAGTCAAGGATGCAAACTTGCCAAATCTGGAAATACGGTGTGAAGGTAGGTTTCTTTCTCTCGAAGACATGAACACTCTCAGTCAAGGCGCGTGACCACTATATGATAATGCGCACAAATACATTTAGTCGAATTATCAATACGATGGATTGTGCTGTTTAGGATCAGTTTATGGCTTCTATACTTAGCCGTGCTATCCGCTAGTCGCAATTTTAACGCAGCGGTTTTCTTGTGAAGAAAATTGTGTCATATAGGCTGTACTCGATGGTGAAGAAGTGCGAAGGTGGAAAAGATTTGTCGATTTCAGATATTGCTCTTTAAGTAGGTTTAATAATTTTAGTCTGTGCAGCAATCAATTTATTTAAAGGTATTAATTTCTACAACAAAACTATCGATGAACTCGATAAAAAGTCATTACCTTTGGCTATTGCTTTGCCTTTTCTGATATTTATTAAGGGAGCACACAACGACATAGGTGAAAGTTACCGAAAGTTGTGTTTGAAGCATCTCGGTCTCTTCCTTTTGTTTGGGCTGTTTTTCTGTCTCATAGTGCTATTCGCTGACAGGACAAGCGGGGGTTCTTGGAGCGAATTGAATCTGATGTTAAAAAGTCTGGGCAACAAAGAGGGAGTTTAATGAAGTTAAACATACTGGCATTTTGGTGTGGTTTCGCAACGCTGTTTAGTATCCAGATTGCAGGTACATTTGCTTACTACGAGTTCTTCTCTTCCCAAAACTATCCAATAGTAAGCTGCTTTATTTCTTTTTTTGCTGGGATATTGGCGGGTTGTGTGACTAAGAGCATTGTTACTCGCCCAAATCTAAGTGTCCACGTAGCATTAAGTGTTTTGGTGTGCTTGATCTGGAGCGTTCTCTTTCCAGTTCCTCCATGGCGAAGTCTTCTGGTTTGGTATTGGCCTTTTTGGGGATTTGGGTCTTTCGTTGCAGTACTTACTTTATGTAAGTTAAAGTCAAACAATACCGAAGCATGACAATCGGTCATTTTCTACTAACTCTTGAAATAGTGGTGTGTATGCATATTTTTTTAGCAATGTTGATAATGCTTTGTGTATTTTTAGCGTTCAGATTTGGTTTTATTGTCCTAGACCGATGCGTGTTTGAATTTCAGTTAA
>NZ_AFWJ01000270.1 GCF_000222685.1 Vibrio nigripulchritudo ATCC 27043
TGCAGGCACAGATTCTCAACCTCCTCAAAGATCTTCAGGACGAACTGAACTTGACTATGCTGTTTATTAGTCACGACCTTCCGGTAATTCGACAGATGTGTGACCGAATTGGCGTGATGCAGATGGGTACTTTGCTTGAAGTTGCCCCGACGGAACAGCTCTTTACTGATCCGCAGCATGAGTACAGTAAACAACTGATTTCTTTGATGCCTGAGTTCACAGGCTTAAGAGAAGACATCAAGATCGCCTAGCGACTTGGTGGCAATGCAATAACACAACACAGACAACAACTAGGGATTGGATTCCCGCATAAGGAGTTATGCAATGAAAACCATAAAGACCAAATTAGCGATGGCGCTGATGGCTGCAGGCTTGAGTTTCAGCGTTGCAGCTGCAGACATCACAGTTGCTTACGATGCTGACCCAGTATCACTGGACCCACATGAGCAGCTGTCTGGTGGCACACTGCAAATGTCTCACATGGTATTTGATCCTCTTATCCGCTTTAACCAGAAAATGGAATTCGAACCTCGTTTGGCTGAATCTTGGGAACGTATTGATGGTCAAACAATGCATTTCAACATTCGTCAGGGCGTTAAATTCCACTCAGGCAACACGTTGACTGCAGACGACGTCGTTTGGACATTCAATCGTCTGAAAAACTCTCCGGACTTTAAAGGTATCTTTGGTCCAATCGCTTCTGTTACTAAAGCAGGCGATTACAAAGTTGAAATTAAAACTGACGGCGTTTACCCACTTGTTGAAAACGTAATGACTTACCTGTTCCCAATGGACAGCAAGTTCTACTCAGGTAATACGGCGGAAGGTAAAGCGAAAGACGAGCTAGTGAAGCACGGTAACTCGTACGCATCGACTAACGTTTCTGGTACGGGTCCATTCGTTATCACGCAGCGTGAGCAAGGCGTGAAAGTGACGTTTGAGCGTTTCGATGGCTACTGGGACAGCAGCTCGAAAGGTAACGTTGATAAGCTAACACTGGTTCCAATCAAAGAAGATGCGACTCGTGTTGCTGCACTGCTTGCGGGTGACGTAGACATGATTGCTCCTGTTGCACCAAACGACTACAAGCGTATTCAGAAAGCAGACAGCGTTGACCTATACACCATGCCTGGTACCCGTGTTATCACGTTCCAGATGAACCAGAACAGCAACCCTGCACTGAAAGATGCTCGTGTTCGTCAGGCGATTGTTTACGCAATCAACAACGAAGGTATCACTAAGAAAGTAATGAAAGGTGCGGCAACGGCTGCAGGTCAGCAAAGCCCGGTTGGTTTTGTTGGTCACAACCCAGATCTTAAGCCTCGTTACGATCTTAAGAAAGCGAAGCAGCTAATGAAAGAAGCGGGTTACGAGAACGGCTTCAATCTAAGCATGATGGCGCCAAACAACCGTTACGTGAACGACGACAAGATCGCTCAGGCAACGGCGGCAATGCTGTCTAAGATCGGTATCAAGGTTGATCTGAAAACTATGCCTAAAGCGCAGTACTGGCCAGAGTTTGATAAATGTGCGGCTGACATGCTGATGATCGGATGGCACCCAGATACAGAAGATTCAGGTAACTTCACTGAGTTCTTGGCGATGTCGCGTAATGCAGACACAGGTAAAGGTCAGTACAACTGTGGTCACTACTCAAATGCAGAAGTTGACAAGTTGATCGAAGAGACCAACAAGATGACGGATCTTGGTAAGCGTAGCGCGGCTCTGAAGAAAGTAGAAGAGATTCTATACAACGAAGCAGCGTTCGTTCCTCTGCATTGGCAAGACCCTTCTTGGGCTGCAAAAGGCAATGTGGAAATTGGTCCAATCATCAACGGTATGAACTTCCCTTACTTCGGCGACTTGGTTGTTAAGTAAGCGAAGCTTTCACCACTTGCGCCAGACCTGAATGCAGGTCTGGCGTATCAATAAAACAACCAACAGTCGGTGATTGATAGATTCGTCTATTTTGGTGCTTGGCTTTTTCTTTCAGTCGAGCCAGGTACCACTTTTGAGGCTGAAGGGTATTACATGAAAGTCATGGAAAGTTAAGGGGCAAGGAATGTTTACGTTTCTCGTCAAGCGCCTGTTTCAGGCACTGATAGTGATGTTTGTGATCAGCTTGGTGGCGTTTGCCATTCAGGATAATCTTGGCGACCCATTGCGGGAACTGGTAGGTCAGTCGGTTTCGGAAGCAGAGCGACAAGCCTTGCGTGATGAGCTAGGGCTCAACGATCCATTCATTACCAAATATTCACGCTTTGTAGGCAATGCACTACAAGGTGATCTAGGGACATCTTATTTCTTCAAGCGCCCTGCGGTTGAAGTCATTCTGGATAAGCTGGTGGCAACACTGGAACTGGTGTTTGGGGCAACCCTCATCATTATCGTGTGTTCGATACCATTGGGTGTGTATTCCGCCATTCATCCAAAAAGCATCTTTACCAAAATTGTCATGGCAGGAAGCAGCATCGGTATCTCGATTCCGGTTTTCCTTACCGCCATTATGCTGATGTACGTTTTCTCCATTGAGCTCGGCTGGCTGCCTTCCTATGGGCGGGGTGATACCGCGAACGTGCTCGGGTGGGAGTCTGGCTTCTTTACGCTAGACGGCTTGTCACACTTGATTCTGCCATGTGTGGCGCTGTCATCCATTATGCTGCCATTGTTTATTCGTTTAGTACGTTCTGAAATGCTGGAAGTGCTGAGCTCTGAATACATCAAGTTTGGTAAGGCAAAAGGTCTGGCACTGAACAAGATTTACTACCAGCACGCACTGAAAAATACCATGCTACCTGTTCTTACAGTAGGTGGTGTGCAGATTGGTACTATGGTGGCCTATACCATTCTGACTGAAACGGTCTTCCAGTGGCCAGGTACTGGTTTCCTTTTCCTTGAAGCAATTAACCGTGTAGACACACCGCTGATTACAGCGTACGTGATTTTTGTTGGGCTGATTTTCGTGGTGACCAACACCATTGTTGACTTGCTGTACGGCATCATCAACCCAACTGTGAACCTGACAGGTAAAGGAGCATAACCATGAATAACACAAATGCTGCTCCATCAAGTTGGGAGCGCTTTAAACAATCCGACTTTTTGTACTACTTCCTGAAAGACAAAGTCGCCATGTTCAGCTTTACCGTGTTTATGCTGTTCTTGGTGATGGCGTTGGCGGCACCGATCATTGCACCGTCTGACCCATACGATTTGTCTTCAATTGATATCATGGACTCTGAACTTCCGCCTTCGTGGATGGAAGATGGAGACGAGCGATTCCTTCTTGGAACCGATGAGCAAGGTCGTGACATTTTTTCCACCATTTTGTACGGTTCTCGCCTGTCGCTGACGATTGGTTTCTTGGCGGTAGGTTTACAGCTTTTCTTGGGCATCATCATTGGTCTGTCTGCGGGTTACTTCGGTGGTCGTATCGATAGCTTCTTGATGCGTTTTGCTGATGTTCAGCTGTCATTCTCAACCATGATGGTGGCAATCATCGTTTCGGCGATTTTCAAAGCCAGTTTCGGCAGTGACTTCTACGCTCAATATGCGGTAGTGATGCTGGTGGTGATCATTGGTGTGGCGGAATGGCCACAGTATGCACGTACCATTCGAGCATCAGTGTTGGCTGAGAAGAAAAAAGAATACGTGGAAGCAGCGCGCGTGATGGGCTTTAAATCGCCTCGTATCATGTTCCGCCACATTCTTCCTAACTGTCTGTCACCCATTCTGGTTATCTCTACCGTGCAGGTGGCGAATGCCATCATGTCTGAAGCGGCATTGTCATTCCTAGGTTTGGGTTTGCCAGTTGATCAGCCGTCATTAGGTGCGCTGATTAGTATCGGATTTAACTACATATTCTCTGGTGCATGGTGGATTACTGCCTTCCCAGGTCTGGTATTGGTGACCTTGGTACTGGTGATCAACCTGTTGGGTGACTGGTTACGAGATGTATTTAACCCGAAAATCTATAAAGGGTGATCCAATACCATTGATTTCCCATCGGAAATATTCATAAACTTAAGAGCCGGCGTTATGCAGGCTCTTTTTTTGCATTCACATAGCTATGGAGGCAATGTGTGGGGGAAGGTTATGGACACGAATTCAACAATGAAATGGATGATCGCTATCGCGGCGACGCTGCTTGTTGGGGTGAGTGCTGTCAAACCCGCACTGGCAGATGAATATCTGTGTGATGCAACCCAGGCATCCACTAACGAGCTTCCTGTCCTCAAGAACGATTGCCCAATTGGTGACGGTCTGTGGGGAAAACGCGGACCTTCCCGAAGTGCGGAATTGTTCTGGATTCAATGCGGCATTTTAGATAAGCCCCTTGCCCTGAGAAAAGCAAAAGCCGTTTATCAGAGAATTTCGACCGATGTCTGGATGATGCGCTATGGCAAAGAATATCGTTGCTTGATTGGTCCGTACGATGATTACGCGACAGCACTCAAAGAGTGGCGGCAGATCCGTAAGCTTCCAAAATACAGCGATGCCTTTATCCGAGAGATAAGGAATCAATCCTCTCAAACGGCGGCGACACAGACCGCAAAAAGTGCTCCGGCAAAAGCGCCATCTGCTGTAACCTCTCCTGCTCCTGCTCCTGCTCCTGCTCCTGCTCCTGCTCCTGCTCCTGCTCCTGCTCCTGCTCCTGCTCCTGCTCCTGCTCCTGCTCCTGCTCCTGCTCCAGAAATGGTTGTTACGCCACCAGAGCAATCAACGGCATCAAAGGCGGCAGAGATGGATATTCTGGTTCGCAGGCAAGCCAAATTGGGCGAGAAGACCTACGCGATCCCGTTTATCCGGGATTACGAGCATTTCTATATGGAATACGACAAGCCCTGGAATCGTATGGATTATGACTCGGCTACAGAAGTGTGTGGGTTGCTAGGTATGCGCCTTGCCACCCAGAAAGAGTGGCAAGGCATACTTGATTCTGGAGAGCTTTCGAGAGAGAAGTGGCCTCTGCATTTGCCCTATTGGGGCATCAGTCAGCAAGGCTTCTTTACTAGCGGGAAAGTCACTCAGCTCAAGGGCACGTCATTGCTTAACGTACTTTGTATTCAGGCTTAGAAACGTACTTGAGCGGTCACTCCGGTTTCTTCTCCAGTAAAATACGGCAACACAGTGACAGAGTAGCCTAGTTCAGTTACCGCATACTGAACGCCGGTTGCTAATGCCATTCCGGCAATCACATCACGCCAGTAATGGTGATTGGCATCTACACGAGAATACCCCACCAAAGCTGCTGCTCCGTACGCTGGAATACCGTAGGCAGAACCATAGCGAAACTGCAAATACGCCGCCCCCTGTGTGGCAGCCGAAGTATGCCCTGATGGAAACGAATGGTTGCCGCCATTCGGGCGCTCAGCATTGACGGCAAACTTTATCGCGTGCGTGGCTAATGCGTTGTAGAGCGCCCCTTCGGTAAGTTGAATCAGACCTTCCGTATCGTCCTTGTACCAGGAAATCATTGCCGCAGTCAGCGGAATGCCAATCTGGGCAATATCGCCATAAGTCTCTAGGGCTTCGTTTTTTGCGTGGGATGGTAATGAAGTCAGTGAAGCGGCTATTGTAGTAGCCAAAGGAATAATTTTTTTCATGTTCATACAGCTCAATTGACGTAGGCACTATTCTACTGGAAAACGTCGTTGGTGTGACGGGATATTGCTGAAATGAAACACTATTTTGAGTTTTCTGTTTCTCAATAAGATTGTGCCAATCTGCGCTCGTATTTCAATTGATGCTGCTGGTCGTAACCCAATTCTGTAAGAACTGAGCAAAAGCGAGTAACGCCTCACTTTGTTTGAGTTGTTGTGGAAAGATCAAATAGATGCCACGAGTCTGGGTAAAGTAACTGGTAAGAATCGGTGTTAGCTGCCCTTTTTGAATGGCAGGCTGCACCAAATAATCAGGCAGTTTAATGATGCCTTCTCCCTGAACAGCGGCTTCATAGAGTAAAAAATTATCGTTGGCGTAAAACTGTCCTTTAGTCTCAACCTCTCGCTCGAATCCCTGATGTTGATAGCGCCATGTGGTGAGATGCGGGTCTGACAGGCAGTTATGCCGAGCCAGTTCTTCAGGTGTCTGTGGGGTGCCATAGAGATTGAGATAATCCGGAGACGCGCAGCATAAATGCTGATAATCCATCAGATGCTTGGCAATCATATTGGCGGGCGGCGTGTTAGTCGCTCGAATAGCAAGGTCAAATGGCTGTTGGGTGAGGTCTTGATTGGTATAGCCAATGTCGATGTCGAACTCGATGTCCGGGTGCAGTTTACGAAAGGCTCGGCACGCAGGCGTTAAGTAGCGTTGTCCAAAAATCGCGGCGCAGGTAATGGTCAGTTTGCCTTCAATTGCAGAGGCAGATTTCCTAATCTCCTTTTCCATTGTCTGCACCGAAGAGGTAACCCCTTGCATCTGCGACAATACCTTTTGACCTGCTTGTGTCAGGCGAACACTTCTGGTGGTGCGGATCAACAAGGTGACATCCAGATCGCGTTCCAGAGCATTGATTTGGGTAGAAAGATAACTGCGTGAGATGCCTAGCTTATCTGCCGCCTGCCCGAAGTTAAGGCATTCTGCCACCACGCTAAACAGGTAATAGCGTTCGAACCTTTTGTGCAGTCTCATCTCTTGCGGCAGTTTCATTAGTACTCCTTTTAATGACATTATCCCTTATATCACATTTTATTGTTCTCTATAGAGAATAGTTAATTCAGAGAATAGGGTTCAATAGACTAAAAGTGCCGTCTACTATTTAAGAAATGAGAAGCGTCTTATAGGTGGAATTATGTCTTCAAATCAAAAAGATAAAAGCAACTACAATGGTGACCCTCTTTCAGATATTGAGTTGATTCAAGGTTACTGGCGTATGGGTGAATGGGGAATGTCTCCAGCCGAGCGTTTGGATTTTGTAAAGCAGCATGTGGAACTGGGTATTACAACCGTCGACCATGCAGCAATCTACGGAAGCGACGTTCCATGTGAAACCCTGTTTGGCGAAGCACTGGCGTTGGAGCCTTCACTCCGTGAGCAGCTCCATATCATCACAAAACTGGGTATTATTGCGCCTCAGTCTGATGGGGGAATCGCTTACTACGACAGTGGACGCGAGGAAATCATTTCCTCAGTGGAGCGCTCGTTAAAGCAGTTAGGCGTTGACCATGTGGACACACTCTTACTTCACCGCCCGGATATTTTGCTTCAACCCGAAGAAGTCTCGGAAGCGTTTGAAGTGTTGAGAAGTTCTGGCAAGGTGCTGAACTTTGGTGTGTCTAATTTCTCGACCCACGAATTTGCATCACTGCAATCTCATCTCGACATCAAACTGGTCACCAATCAGGTTGAAATTAACCCAATCAACATGCAAAGCCTGGAAGATGGAACATTGCATCAGTTGCAGGCGCAGCGCCGTCGCCCTATGGCGTGGTCTTGTTTAGCTGGGGGCAATCTCTTTAACCCAACCACAGACCAGCACCAGCGAGTGCTGAAAGTATTGGAAGAAATCAAAGAAGAGGTATCGGCTGAGTCAATTGATCAGGTGGTGTTTGCCTGGGTAATGGCGTTACCGTCTCGTCCTATCCCAATCATTGGGAGCGGTAAGATCGAACGTGTGAAAACCGCAGTTGCAGCGAAAGACATTACTCTAACTCGCGAGCAATGGTATCGAGTCTGGACTGCATCAAAAGGGCATGGTGTGGCTTGATTTTTCGGTCCATATAAAAACAAAGGAGGCGATTGCCTCCTTTGTTATTTAACACTCTACTTTTAGCGATTTTTCGCCATTTCGCGTAGCGCTTCTTTTTCGGCTTCCGATAGGAATGCAATGTCCAAACCGTTGATTTGTGCCTGGCGAATCTGCTCCTGACTCAAACCTGCTGCTGGGGCTGCAACCTCAAATTCGTAGGGTTGCTCAATGCCTTCTACCGCAGGGTCATCGGTGTTGATGCACGCTTTGATGCCATGCTCAAGGAAGGTTTTCAGTGGGTGTGCAGCCAGTGATTCAACAGTGCTGGTCTGAACGTTGGATGTTAAGCAAGACTCAATGCCGATGCCGTGCTCAGCCAGATAATCCATCAGCTTAGGATCGTGAACCGCTTTCACACCATGACCGATACGAACAGCGCCAAGCTCTTGGATTGCCTGCCACATGCTCTCTGCACCTGCAGCTTCACCTGCGTGAATGGTCACTTGCAGCCCCGCGTCTTTTACCTGATTAAAGTGTTTAACGAAACGGTCACCCGGCTGACCCAGTTCGTCACCCGCTAGGTCAATCGCGACTAAATGGTCTTTGTGTGCAAGAAGACCATCAAGCTCTTGCTGACAGGCATCTTGACCAAAAGTACGGCTCATAATTCCGATAAGATTGGTTTTCACACCAAAGTCACGAACGCCCGCCTGAATACCATCGACTACCGCTTCCACCACACCGGCAACCGGAAGCTTGTGCTTCATTGCCATGTAGTAAGGAGAGAAACGCAGCTCTGCGTAGTCGATTTGCGCGTTCATCGCATCTTCTACGTTTTCATAAGCCACACGACGACACGCGTCTAGGTCGCCCAGTACCGCAACACCCCAATCCAGCTTTGAAAGAAAAGCCACTAGGGAAGGCTCGGCTTCAACAATCTGAACGTGTGGACGAAGCGACTCTATGTCGTACGCTGGAAGTGCCACGCCAAATTTTTTGCCCAGATCTAAGATAGTCTGGCTGCGAATGTTACCGTCCAAATGGCGGTGTATGTCAGTTAACGGCAGGTTCTTGGTGATCATGTTGACTTCCTAAATGCGACTAATTTGGCTAAGTATAAAAACCATTTAGTAACCTGTCAGTAGGAGAACAGCAGTTTATTGTTTGATCAGGACTGCTTTTCTTTTATGTTCACCAAATCTGTTGGCCATTCCGAAAATGGGACAGGTCGGCTGAACAGGAATCCTTGAGCTTGAGGACAATCGAGCATGCGCAGTAGTTCAGCTTGCTCGGTGGTTTCAACACCTTCTGCCACGAGGTTGACCTTAAAGCCTTTGGTGATGTTAACGATGGCTGCGACGACCGAAGTGTCTATCTGCTCTCGCTCCATCTGAACGATGAAAGAGCGATCAATCTTCAGACAATCAAATGGCAGCTTATGCAGGTAGGCGAGCGAAGAGTAACCCGTACCGAAATCATCAATCGCAATTTTCACATTCAAGTCTTTGATGGCTTGCATGTTTTTCAGAATGATAGGGTCATTATCGACAATCTTGGACTCGGTAATCTCTAGTGTCAGGTTTTGTGCGCTAAGGCGAGTGTACTTCAGCACCATTTCCAGCTCCTCAGTGAAACCGGGTTGTGATAGCTGATTGACCGACAGATTCACATGCAAACTGAAATCGGGATGCCACTGACCATTTTGAATGGCTGTCGCGGTATCGGTACATGCTTTAAGCAGAACCTGAGAGCCAATATCGCCAATTAAACCACTTTCTTCCGCCACAGGAATGAAATCGAGCGGTGGTATGACACCATTTTCTTCTGAAACCCACCTCGCCAGAGCTTCTGCACCCACAATTTCCCCACTTTCTAAATCAATAATAGGTTGATAGAAAGGAACAAATTCACTGGCGGCAATGGCTTCATTCAGGCTTGCCAGAGTCTGAGTTTTCTTACGAGAAACGTCCGCCATTTCAGGGCGATAGTAAACGACTCGTAGCGCATCCTGTTTGGCGTGGCTGAGTGCGATGCTGCCGTTTCTTAACCAGGTACTCATGTCGTTTTGGTCGCAGGAAAGCACGATACCGATGGAAACATTCACCACCACGGTTTCTGTACCCATGTTGAAAGGGGCACTGAAGGATTGTTTGATACGAGTCACCAGATGCTCAACCGCCGTTTCAGAACCGTTACTCGGGTCGTAAATGGCGAACTCATCTCCGGCAACTCTCGCCAGCAGCGCCCGATCACTGCACAGATTTTTGAGGCGCTGAGCGATGATGGTCAGCAACTGGTCGCCACTGTAATGCCCTAGGCTGTCATTGATGTCGCGAAAACGATCGATTCCGATAAGAATCAAAGAGCCAGGGCGAGAGTTGTTCAAATTACTGCTGGTTTCAATCAGCCCTTGTCGGCTGTACAGCTGAGTTAAAGAGTCATAAACCAGTTGCGTACGCAGCGCTTCAAAAGAGGACTTGAGGTTATGGGTCATGTTGTTGAAGGCAGACACCAACATGCTGGTTTCGAAAATTTTCCCCGGCTCCGGCATCGGGCTGTCCCAGTCGCCCTTGGCAATTTCTCTGGCGGCGTTTGCCGTGGTTGTGATGGGGTGAGTAATCCGGTTGAACACCAGCACGCCAAGCAGAAAGCCAACAAGACTAACGGTTAATCCTATCAGCCAGCCGCGCTGTTGCTGCTGAGGTAAGTCTCCAAGCAAATCATGCTCAGCAATGGTCACCACGATGTACCACTCTAAGCCGTAAGGATTGGCGTAACGAGATAGCTTGTTGAAATAGCGTTCGCCATTGGTAACGAAGTAGAACATTTCGGGTCTGGCTTGTCTGGCGATAAGCTGGTTATCCAGAATGTATTGTGCGCTCGCCTGAATGACAGGGTTTGGGCTTTCCTGTGCTTGTAGCCGTTGACCTTTCACTGTGTTCGGTGTGCCTTTAGAAACCACGCTGGAGTTATCGGAATGGGCAACCAGCCGATTATCCTGATCGAAGATGAATATGGAAGCCGCGGTACGCTTCTTTTGATAAATCAGAAAATTGTTGAAGGTGTCGATCTTAATGTCTGCAACCATCACACCGATCAGCTCTTCGTCCACAATGACCGGGTTAGTGGCACTTAGAGTGATTTCCTGACGCTCGTCCGCGTTGGTATATATATTTGACCATCCGGGCATGCGCGATTCTGCTGCAGGTACATACCAAGGGCGAATTCTTGGGTCGTATCCCTGAAAGGAAGATTTCACACCAGACTCGATTTTACGCCCAGCGAAAATCACCAGATCGTCTTCCGTTCGGTTATCTTTGAGCATCAGAGTGAAATCGGACGCGGGCTCGCGTCGAAAGCCGACGAATTCCCCTTCTTTGCCACCAAAAGCCACCACATCCAGATGGGGAATGTTTTTATAGAGATGGTTAAAACTCACTGAGAGATAATCTTCAATGCGGGTCAGATCACCGCGTTCATACAAACCGTTAAATTCGAGAGATTTACTCAGTGTAATGTTGGCTTGATAAGGTTCATCAAGAAAGATAGAAAGGCGACTTTTGACGTTCTCAGTAAAGGCAATAAGCTGCTTATGGCTCAGGTTAGACACCATGTTTTCGAAGCTGCTCTTCTGAACAAACGCAATGACACCGAAAGTGAACATAAATACGATCACAAAAGGTAAAATCACTGCAGTACGTAATGTAATCTTGTTGCTCGCCATTGCCCTAGATAAAGTTAGTGGACGCCATTCTGTATTTGGTCGGAGTGGCGCTATTGTATAGGCTAGAAAACAAGCTAGCGAGTCTTTTTTAAACAATTCTACTGAATGTTTAACTCTTTTAGTTTTCTAGTGAGTGTATTACGACCCCACCCCAGGACTTTAGCCGCATCCTGCTTATGACCATTCGTATGGTTTAGCGCTGTCTTTAAGAGTATACGTTCAAATTCTGGCAGTGCATAAGAAAGGATCTCAGTTTCACCAGAAGTAAGTGCTTCTTTTGCCCATTCTTCTAGTTGAGACTGCCAGCCGCCATTTTCATGCGAAGTGGGCATGGTTTTTGTGTCTTCAAAGAGCTCTCGTGGCAAGTCAGAAGGAAGGACTTCGTTTCCGCTCGCCATTACGGTGAGCCATCGGCAGATGTTCTCTAGCTGACGAACGTTTCCTGGCCAGGGAAGTTGATTCAGGTTGGCGATGGTGTCTGTGTGCAGGGTTTTCATCTCGACGCCCAACTCTTCAGCCGCAAGACTTAAGAAATGCTGCGCCAGTTTTTCGATGTCCTGCTTACGTTCTCGCAGAGCGGGGATATGAACCCGAATTACGTTCAGGCGGTGGAAGAGATCTTCACGAAAATCCCCTTCATGTACCAGTTTTTCCAGATTCTGGTGAGTCGCAGCAATGATGCGAACATCCACATTGATAGGGGAGTGACCGCCCACTCGGTAGAACTGCCCGTCTGCCAGAACCCGCAATAGGCGCGTTTGAATGTCTAGTGGCATGTCACCAATTTCATCCAAAAACAGTGTGCCGCCATTGGCCTGTTCGAAACGTCCCTGACGAACGGTGTTGGCACCAGTAAACGCGCCTTTTTCATGGCCAAACAGCTCAGATTCAATCAGATCTTTTGGAATCGCGGCCATATTCAGGGCAATGAAAGGGTTTTTAGCACGAGGGCTGTGGCGGTGAAGGGCATGCGCAACCAGTTCTTTACCTGTCCCGGATTCTCCATTGATCAACACCGAGATAGAAGAGCGAGACAAGCGACCAATGGCGCGAAACACTTCCTGCATCGCCGGTGCTTCACCAATGATTTCCGGAGCGTTACTGGTGAAAGCGTCGGTCGTTGACTGGTGTTTTCGTTGTTCGTGACTGTGGGCAATCGCGCGTTCGACAAGCGTTAAGGTTTCATCAATATCAAATGGTTTAGGCAGATATTCAAATGCCCCTTTTTGATAGGCATTCACTGCCGCGTCGAGGTCGGAGTGCGCCGTCATAATAATCACGGGCAGGTCTGGGTATTGCTGGTGGACTTCTTTGAGTAAGTCGAGCCCGTCTATGCCGGGCATTCGAATGTCAGACACCAGAACGTCTGGAACCTGGCGTTCAAAAGCCATCAGGACGCTTTCAGCATCAGCAAAGGTTTCGCACTGGATTTGTGCAGAGGACAAGGTTTTTTCCATTACCCAGCGGATGGAGCTGTCGTCATCGACGACCCATACATACCCTTTACTCATGATTCTTCTCTCCTAACAGCAATGCGTATTTCACTTAATCGGTAAAATAATGGTGAATGTGGTTTTCCCCGGCCAGCTTTCTACGTCGATTTTTCCTTGGTGCTGGTCAATTAAATTTTGTGATATCGACAACCCAAGCCCAGTGCCGCCCTCGCGACCACTGACCATGGGATAAAATAAGGTGTCTTGCAGCTCACTCGGTATGCCCGGACCGTTGTCGATGATGTCCAGTTTGGCAGCCAGCTTATAGCGCTGACCGTGGATATTCGCCTGATGCACCGTTCTGGTGCGAAGAGTGATCTGCCCGTTTTCCTGCTCTGCTAATATCTGTGCAGCATTACTGACAATGTTCAGTAAGGCTTGCTCAATCTGATCAGAATCCATCATCAGCGACGGCAGGCTCGGGTCGTAATCCCGATGAATCTGGATAGACTGGCTGGATTCCAGTTCCACAAGCTGGCGCACTTTTTCTAATGCAACGTGCAGGTTGGCTTCTCGTTTTTCTCCCGGTTTCTGAGGTCCTAACAGCCTGTCGACAAGAGCTCTAAGGCGATCTGCCTGTTCAATGATGATTTGGGTGTATTCTTTCAGGCTTGGGTCTGGCAGCATTTTCGATAATAGCTGCGCGGCGCCGCGAAGACCGCCGAGAGGGTTTTTGATTTCGTGTGCTAACCCACGAACAAGGACTTTTGCAGCCTGTTGCTGCGCGTGCTGGTTGAGCTCCTGACTTAAACGTCTTTGTTGCCCAATCTTGCGCAATTCGACCAGAAGTAAGAGCTGTTTTTCCCAGGTAAAAGGGCTGACGGTCACTTCCACCATCACTGGCTTTCCGTCTATCACAAAGGTGACATCACTGTCGGTGATACTCTGACCCGTTTGGAGCGGTTGGGTCAGCATGCTCAAATCCATGGATGCGTGCTGGATCAAGTCTGCCAACATGCTGGATTGTAAGCGCTTTGCACTTTGAGAAAACAGAAGCTCTGCCGCAGGGTTGGCATATTGGACGGCTAACTGCTCATTAAGCAGCATGGTTGCCGTCACAACATTATCGAGAATCGCGGTAGAGCGCAGATCGTGGGTGGTCATGTCCTTACCTTTTAGTTTGCACCAAAATGGTGCGATGCTTATTTAGTATGGGGCATGAACCTAAAAAGAAAAAGTTAACGAATCGAATAAAGTCCGTTATTCCTTGCTATCCCGCAGATTTCACCCTCGCCCGATGCAAATGCACCGTTACTGGAGAGGTAGATGCAATAAGCTTGCCGCCTATAACTGCTTGTACTGCAAGTACATGTGTGCCTCTATCGACGTTAATGAGTTGCCATAATGGCTTGGTTTGCGGAGCGCCATAAGGTTTTCCGTCTAGCATGAGCTGGAGTTGCTCACCGATACCAAGTTTTCTGTTTTGTTCAACCTGAATGTTAATGATGCCCCGGTTGCTACGAAGCGTCTGATCTTGTTGCAGATTACTGATGGATATCGAAAGTGGCGCCGTCTTTTCTGGCTTTTTGCTTTCTTGTTTTTCTGTAGCGTTGGCTTTTTCGGCAGCCTTAGCTTTAGCCGTTTTTTTGTCTTTCAACGATTTTGCAGGAGCGAAGACTGGCGCGGGTGCGCTGGCGTTACTGTCTGGCAGCACAAAGGAATCTTTTTGTTTGGCAGCGCCATCTGGAGGCGTATCGCTAATATGGAGGATGCCGTCATCATCGACCCAAGAGTAGACCGTTTGGCTAATGGCGGCAGGGGCAATCATCAAACTAAGCACAGAGAGTAGGGTGATCAGTTTCATTTTAAGCACCAGTGTAGAGTCACGTTAAAGGATACGTCGCGCCTCTGTTATAAGGGTCTGTTGACCTGATTTTAAATGGTGGGTGCGACACGCTAAATTGCTGGAGATTTAACCTAATGCTAAGGGGTTGTTAACTAAAGTGAAATATAAAAAAGGCCCGCCTGCGAGGCGAGCCTAATAATTATGTAAATAATTACATCAATATTACACAGAGTAGTAAAGTTCGAACTCAACTGGGTGAGTTGTCATGTTCACTTTCTCTACGTCCTGACCTTTCAAGTCGATGTAAGAATCGATGAAGTCGTCAGAGAATACACCGCCAGCCGTTAGGAACTCACGGTCAGCATCTAGAGCTTCTAGTGCTTCTTTCAGAGAGTATGCAACAGTTGGGATTTCTGCCGCTTCTTCTGCTGGTAGGTCGTACAAGTCTTTATCCATTGCTTCACCTGGGTGGATCTTGTTCTTAATACCGTCAAGACCAGCCATAAGCATAGAAGCGAAGCATAGGTATGGGTTAGCTGTTGGATCACCGAAACGAATTTCGATACGACGTGCTTTCGGGCTTGGTACCACTGGGATACGGATAGAAGCAGAACGGTTACGAGCAGAGTAAGCTAGCATAACTGGTGCTTCGAAGCCTGGAACAAGACGCTTGTATGAGTTTGTAGATGCGTTCGCGAATGCGTTGATTGCGCGAGCGTGCTTGATGATACCACCGATGTAGTAAAGAGCTGTCTCAGACAGACCGCCGTACTTGTCACCTGCAAACAGGTTAACGCCATCTTTAGCCAGAGACTGGTGAACGTGCATACCAGAACCGTTGTCACCTACAAGTGGCTTAGGCATGAAGGTTGCTGTTTTACCGAATGCGTGTGCAACGTTGTGTACAACGTACTTGTAAACCTGGATTTCGTCCGCTTTTTCAGTCAGCGTGTTGAAACGCGTAGCGATTTCGTTCTGACCAGCTGTCGCAACTTCGTGGTGGTGTGCTTCAACAACCTGACCCATTTCTTCAAGGATCAGACACATTGCGCTACGGATGTCTTGAGAAGAATCCACAGGTGCTACTGGGAAGTAACCGCCTTTAACACCTGGACGGTGACCTTTGTTACCGCCTTCGATTTCTGCACCTGTGTTCCATGCTGCTTCGATGTCATCAATCTTGAAGAAAGAACCAGACATGTCTGTATTGAACTTGACGTCATCAAATAGGAAGAACTCTGGCTCTGGACCAACAAGAACGGTGTCAGCGATGCCAGTAGAACGCATAAATTCTTCAGCGCGCTTAGCGATAGAGCGTGGGTCACGATCGTAGCCTTGCATTGTTGCAGGCTCTAGGATGTCACAACGTACGTTTAGAGTTGCGTCTTCCGTGAATGGGTCTAGAACTGCAGATGATGCATCCGGCATCATCACCATGTCTGACTCGTTGATGCCTTTCCAGCCAGCAACAGAAGAACCATCGAACATCTTACCTTCTTCGAAGAAGTCTGCATCGACTTGGTGAGCAGGAATAGAAATATGCTGTTCTTTACCTTTAGTATCGGTAAAGCGTAGGTCTACAAACTTTACTTCGTTTTCTTGGATTAACGATAGAACGTTTTCTACAGACATCTTGGATAACCTCCAGTGTTATTAAAGCGGTGGTGCACAAGTTTAGTTAAACCGGCATTGATTAATATAAACATTCAATAGTATTAATCGATGACAGTTTTGTGAAAGCTAAAACTGTGCCAATAATTTGAATCCTTTAATATCATGCATTTAGCTCAAATATTACTGATGAGTAATACCGTTTTGCACCATAATGATCTTTGAATGCACTAAGTTGGTGCAAAACTTATTTGAAGTGCTAAATGATGATGCAACGCTTATTTCAGCAATCAATTTGTGGGTTTGTCAATCGACTTTTTACGGTGCGCAAATCAAGTTGTAGACCAGTTATTGGCATTTGCCGAGCCATTTGTTACATCTATGATTACTTTTCGCCGTTTGAGATCACATATTCCTAGGCTTTTTTCTAAAATCTGGTACATTATTGACCGTTTTTTTAATCAAGTAAGCGGCTATTCTTCATTGCGGTATCTAAGATGAGGGAGGCGGCTTCTTTTATAAGTGAATCTAGATCCATGGCTACCCCACAGATTGAAAAATTGAGAAACATCGCGATCATCGCGCACGTTGACCACGGTAAAACGACTCTGGTTGATAAACTGCTACAGCAATCAGGCACCCTTGAGTCACGCGGCGAAGCGGAAGAGCGAGTCATGGACTCGAACGACATCGAGAAAGAACGTGGCATCACCATCCTGGCGAAAAACACCGCGATCAACTGGAATGACTACCACATCAACATCGTAGATACTCCGGGACACGCCGACTTCGGTGGTGAAGTAGAGCGTATTATGTCGATGGTAGATTCGGTTCTGCTTATCGTTGATGCGGTTGATGGTCCTATGCCTCAAACGCGTTTCGTAACGCAAAAAGCATTCGCACATGGCTTGAAGCCAATTGTGGTTATCAACAAAATCGACCGCCCGGGTGCACGCCCTGACTGGGTAATGGATCAGGTATTTGACCTGTTCGACAACCTGGGTGCGACCGATGAGCAACTAGACTTTCAAGTGGTTTACGCATCAGCGCTAAACGGCTGGGCATCTCTGGAAGAAGGCGAAACTGGCGACAGCATGGAACCACTATTCCAAGCCATCGTTGACAACGTAGAAGCGCCACAGGTTGACCAAGACGGTCCGCTGCAAATGCAGATCTCTCAGCTAGATTACAGCTCTTACGTAGGTGTTATCGGCGTAGGTCGTGTGACTCGCGGTACGGTGAAACCAAATCAGCAAATCACGGTTATCGGCTCAGACGGTAAAACGCGCAACGGCAAAGTGGGTACGGTTCTGGGTTACCTTGGTCTTGAGCGCCACGAAGTGGAGCAAGCAACAGCGGGTGACATCATTGCTATCACTGGTCTGGGTGAACTGAAGATTTCAGACACCATCTGTGCTCAGAATGAAGTGGAAGCGCTACCAGCTCTGTCTGTTGACGAGCCAACGGTAACCATGACGTTCCAGGTGAACACTTCTCCGTTTGCGGGTAAAGAAGGTAAGTTCGTGACTTCACGTAACATCCTTGAGCGCCTGGAGAAAGAACTGGTTCACAACGTAGCACTGCGCGTTGAACAAACCGACAACCCAGACAAGTTCCGTGTATCGGGTCGTGGTGAACTTCACCTGTCTATCCTGATTGAAAACATGCGCCGTGAAGGCTTCGAGCTGGCGGTATCTCGCCCTGAAGTAATCATCAAAGAAGAAGATGGTCAGAAGCTAGAGCCGTTCGAGACTGTAACCATTGATGTACTGGAAGAGAACCAGGGCAGCATTATGGAAAACATTGGTCTGCGTAAAGGTGAGCTGACAGACATGTCTCCAGATGGCAAAGGTCGCATACGTATGGACTTCATGATGCCTTCTCGTGGTCTGATTGGTTTCCAGACAGAATTCATGACGCTGACTTCTGGTTCGGGTCTGATGTACCACACGTTCGATCACTACGGTCCGCACAAAGGTGGCGAAATCGGTCAGCGTGTTAACGGCGTACTGATTTCAAACGGTGCAGGTAAAGCACTGACTAACGCCCTGTTTAACCTTCAGGAGCGTGGTCGTATGTTCATCGGTCACGGTGTTGAAGTGTACGAAGGTATGGTCATTGGTATCCACAGCCGCGATAACGACCTGACAGTAAACCCACTGAAAGGTAAGCAGCTGACCAACGTTCGTGCTTCTGGTACCGATGATGCGCAGGTTCTTACGCCGCCAATCATCATGACTCTTGAGCAAGCACTTGAGTTCATCGACGATGATGAACTAGTAGAAGTAACACCAGAGAGCATTCGTATCCGTAAGAAGTTCCTGTCAGAAAGCGATCGTAAACGCGCATCACGTGGTGCAATCTAAAACGTTGCCTCGCTTACGAATCTAGTTACAAGCCCTGCTTCTGCGGGGCTTTTTAATGCGTTAAAACCAGGGTTCAGTCTACAGAATACCTAACGTGCTGAATCCCAGTACGCACAACCAGGCTGCAATACCCGCCAGAATATCATCCATCATGATCCCTAGCCCGCCTTTGAGCTTTTTATCTGCCCAGCTAATTGGGTAAGGTTTTAGAATGTCGAATGCGCGGAACAGGAAAAAAGCCGCCAGTAAATAGCTCCACTGAAATGGAAACGCGATCATCGCAATATAGAACCCTGCCACTTCATCCCAAACAATCACTTGCGGGTCTTTCTGACCTATCTCTTTGGCTGTTCTGTCACAGCAGAGTACACCGTAGATACAGATGAACAGCCCCAATATAATTTGCCCGATCAGGCTCATTTGGCTTGCCGCATAAATAAAAGGCAATGCCGCCAATGCCCCTACGGTTCCCGGCAGTTTTGGCGACAATCCTAAACCAAATCCGAGCGCAAAAAACTGATGCGGTCTGGTCAGGTTAATTTTCCCTGTTGTGTTCATGCAAAATCCCTTTGTAAAAGTCGATATCCTAAGCGTTGTCGGACGGCTCTCATTGCCAGTCCGTTTTGAATGATGAGTGAAAGCGCACAGCCAATCGCCGCGCCGTATATTCCGAGCTGCCAGCTCAGCGTGATCACTATCATCGCGTTGAGAAGGCAGCTCTGGATGAGCACCCAACTGAAGCTTTTTTCGTTGTGAGTCATCATCAGGATGATTCCTACAGAGCCAGACCATACATTAAACAGTTGACCCAGAATTAATATAAAGAAGAAAGGCATAGCGGATGTGTAAGGCTCGCCAAGCACAAAGAAAGCGGTGGTACCCACTATGCATATAAAAGTGGAGTAAGGCGCTAACCACTGGCGTAAAACTCGCACTGACAGCCCAGTCAGACTTCTTAGTTCATTGGTTTGATCGCTCAGGTATGCGGCTGCCAGCTTAGGAGCGATGACATAGTTCATTGCAAACAGCAAAATAGCCAACACTATCGACAGCTTCTGTGCGAGTGAAAGCAGAGCGAATTCGGTATCGTTTAAGAAAGGTCCAGCAAGCAGTAACCCGCCCCACATTAACCATTGTTGCATTAGCGCGTTCAAGGCAAATGTTGTCCAGCTTCTGTGGCTTGGATCCTGAGGTGGTGATTGCTTCACAGGTACAGGATGGGAAGTCAGCCAAACCATGAATGCGAAGAGCATGACTGTGACACAACTTGTTAAATAATGCTCAATAAGCAAAGTGTGGCTGAATATTTCTTTCTTCTCGAACAGAAGCAAAACACCCATTACGACCGGAATGGCAAAAAATTGAAGCAAACTCGCAAAAACAGGGCGGTTTCTGCCCTGTAAAAGCCCGCACCAAAGAAACAGAAATGTCGTGCTTGCAATGCAAGCTGCGACGCAAATCATGACTTTGGTCAGATAATCACGATTTAGCCAACTGGCCAAATCTGCTGAAAACTGGATGCACAAGATGCAAAAAACAGCAGTAACCGCTGCAACAATCAAAAACAGCTTGCTCATTTCCTGTGTCCATTTTTTACCGTTGAGCGTTTGGCTCATTCTGACTAAAAGGGGGGGAATACCCAAAGTCAGCATACTGGAAAAAAGCTGAATAAAAGTCATACCAAACAAAAACTTACCGAACTCCTCTGCCGTCCCTCGTGCGGTAATTGCCGATAGCATAGAGAATTCAACCGCTGCGCTGGCAAGGATAATATTCCCCACAAAGAAAACTTGTTTTTTTATTGGTCTTGTTTGATTTATCAATAGTATTCCCTGTTTTGTGATTAATTTGTTAGTGAATGTTGGCTAATTTCAGCATGTTTACAGTGAATTTTCATCATATTAATATTTTGTTTCACGTTGGTTAAGTAACAAAATTATCTATAAAACAGTTGTTTATAAATCTCCTGGTGATTTATTTGTCATTGATTTTGATAAATGAAGCTTATCGGGTGATTTCTGTTTATACGGATGTTTATTGATGTTTAAGGATGATTAATGGGAAAGATAAAAGTCGCCATTGCTGGAGTGGGTAACTGTGCAAGCTCTTTGATTCAGGGCATTCATCACTATGGAAAACCAGAGAACCAAAACGTTGCTAATGGTCTGATGCAAGACAAGATAGGGCCATGGCGCTGCTCTGATATTGATGTGGTTGCTGCATTTGATATCGATGCTAGGAAGGTCAACCAACCTCTGCATAAAGCCATTTTTGCCAAGCCTAACTGCACACAGGTATTTGCCCCTGACGTACCGGCTTCTGATGTCATTGTTCAGATGGCTCCGGTTCTGGATGGCTACAGCAGCCACATGCAGGAATACCCTCAGGATAATGCGTTTCAGGTTGCGGATCAGGAAGCAGTTGATGTTATACAGGTGCTTCGTGAAAGCAAAGCAGAAGTCTTAGTGTGCTACTTACCAGTGGGCTCAGAAAAAGCGGTGAAGCATTTTGCTGAAGCGTGTCTGGCTGCCAAGGTCGCCATGGTGAACTGCGTTCCGGTATTCATTGCATCTAACCCCGAATGGGCAGAGCGATTCCGTCAGGCAGGGGTGCCCATTGTTGGTGATGATATTAAGAGTCAGGTGGGTGCCACCATTGTGCACCGCGCACTGACAAAGCTTTTTGATAATCGTGGTGTGTCACTGAAACGTACCTACCAACTGAATACAGGTGGGAACACGGACTTCCTCAATATGCTGGCGCATGAGCGTTTGAAGTCTAAAAAAATCTCTAAAACTCAGTCTGTAAACTCTCAGCTAGACACTCCGCTGGATGCGCGTGATATTCACATTGGTCCATCTGATTACGTGCCTTGGCAGGAAGACAACAAACTGTGCTTTATCCGCATGGAAGGAGAAGGGTTTGGCGGTCAGCCGCTAGAACTGGAACTGCGTTTATCCGTGCAGGATTCACCAAACAGTGCCGGTGTGGTTGTTGATGCGATTCGCAGCGCAGGTCTTGCCGTACAACGTGGGCTGGGTGGTCCTATAGAGTCGGTCAGCGCTTACTTTATGAAGAGTCCGCCGGTTCAGATTCCTGATCCTCAAGCTCACGATCAGGTTGAAGCTTTCTTCCACGCGCATTCTGAAGCAGAACAAGCCGTGAAAGAGCTGGAAACCTGTTAAGCGGGGTCAGAGGAAGTAATGATGATCACCAGCTACAAACAATTCTTCAGTGCGACATTTAAAGCCCCAATCCATTGGAGCGCGAGGCTGACACTCAAATGCGGGTTCAATGCCAATACCGTCACCTTACTTGCATTGCTGCTGGCTATTGCTGCCAGCGCCATGTTGATGGTGACCGAGAACTTTCTCTGGTTTGCCTATGCGGTTGCCGGAATTGGCTATCTGGATCTGCTGGATGGCGCAGTTGCCCGAGCTTCCAATACGTGCAGTCGCTTTGGTGCCTACTTCGATGCTATGTGTGACCGCATTGTGGATGCTGTGACGGTATTTGCTATCGCATGGGTGAGCGGGCTCTGGCCACTGTGTTTCGCCTATGTCATTGGTTCGTTGCTGGTGAGCTACGCCAAATCTCGTGCTGCGATGGAGGTGTCTGTCAGTAACACGTCCTGGCCAGACTTAATGGAGCGCACAGAGCGCTTCATTCTGTTCACCGCAATCTTGCTCGCGTATGGGCTATTCCCCGATTTTCTGATCGCCGGTTATAGCATCTTGGTGTGGGGATTAGTGGTGAGCTGTGCGCTTATCTACCTAACTTTGGTTCAGCGTTGGCACCGTGCGTGGAGATTGCTGCAGTGAGTGTGTTAGAGCCTATCGCAAGCTGGACACATACCTGCGCCACCCAAACTCGTATTTGTGAACCAGAAAAAACGGATCTGACCCAACCCTTTATTGCCAGAGGGGGTGGTTGCAGCTTTGGTGATGCCTCTTTCCTGACTGATGGTCAGACGGTGGTACAAACTCTGGAGCCTGTGATTGTAATCGATTCCGAAAACATGACGTGCCGGGTGTCTGCCAATATCGAAATGGGGGAACTGCATCGCTCGCTGATCCCCAATGGATACCAGTTCTCTGTTTATGGCGGCACTCAATGGGCAACGGTGGGTGGTGCTACCGCGAGCGACATTCACGGCAAAAACCATCATCGAGTGGGAAGCTTTGGTCGGCATGTGAAAGCCATCAAATTAAAAGTCCCGAGTGGAGATGTGTTGGTATGCAGCGCCGAAGAAAATGCCGATCTTTTCTCTGCCACTATTGGTGGGATGGGATTAACGGGGATGATTCTGGAGGTGGAACTCAGGATCCAGCCGCTTGATTTTACTAGCGTGATTGAAAGCAAAACCCCATTTTTCAGCTTTGAGGAAATGCTGGCTCTACTCCGCGAAGACCCCGCTTTTCACTACGCCTGTCTTTACGTTGCCAAACAGCCCATCAATGGCTGGTATGTGAGTGCAGACTACGCGGAAGAGAAGCGTCCATTTCCCGATAAAGCGAAAGACTGGGCGTGGTTGCCGCATCTGCCTATCGTCCGTGATGGCACACTGCAATTCGCCAACCAACTGGCAAAACAACGGCATAGAGCCAAGCAAAACACCAAACATGTGTTTGCCTACAACTATGGCGGCCCTCACCAAATGGTGAAGCAGGCGAATCGGTTCTTGCCGAAAAGTGGTGTGATTGAATTTCACTACCATCTCAGTGATGAACATTTTTCGCACTCTCTAGACGTCATGCTGGCGATGGCGGAAAAAGCCCGTTTGCCTCTGACTCATTTGGTGATTAAGCGAATGGGCGACTTTTCTTCACCGGGCATGCTGGCATTCACCGCTCCGGGGTGGGCAATCAATTTTCAGGTGCAGGACAACAGTTTGTCGCGTGACTTTCTTTGTGCGTTCGCCAATGAAATTGCACCGCTTAATCCTCGTTTCTATCTCGCGAAAGATGCCTGCTTAAGTGCTGAGCATTACCACGCTTCAGCGTCAGAACTGGAAAGTTGGCAACGTATCGTCAAACACATAGACCCACTCAATCTGATTCGCTCAGATCTGTCTCAAAGGCTCAGTTTAAAACCCTGGTAATCAGAAAAGTCACGTCTGATTGACCTGGAAAAAGGATTTGCCATGAAAGTTTTGGAAACGGAAATTACCATTGATTCGAACATTGAGCACATCTGGAATGTGCTGACTGATTTCGAAAAATACCCCGAGTGGAACCCATTCTTAACTCAGGTTGAAGGGCCACTGAACCCGGGAGAAACCCTCACAGTGACGGCGCATCCAAGTTCGTCTGTTGCACGCACCTTCTTCCCAAAAATGATTTCAGTGGATGAAGGAACAGAATTTAGCTGGCTAGGTCAGTTCCATTACCCCAAGTTGCTCGATGGTCACCATATCTTTCGCTTAGAAAAAATCGATGAAAACCGCACTCGCTTTGTGCATAACGAAGTGTTCAAAGGGGCGTTGCTTTTTGCTCATCTGCTCCTTCGCTGGAAGCACACAGAGCTAGGGTTTAATGAGATGAATCAAGCACTCAAAGAACGCTGTGAGGAGGCGCTGGCATGACGGCGAAAACAGATTTAGATAATGATGTCTGGCTTTGGTTTAGTGTGCGCTGGCAACGTTTTGTCGATCAAACGCGCTTCTCTCTTCAGAAAGAGCGTATCGCGACAGAATTTGAGCAATTGAAAACCTGCGCGCTTTTTATTGGTTATCCACGCAGTGGTCACAGTATCTACGGCTCCATACTGGATGCTCATCCCGATATGCTGGTGGCGCACCGCCTTGACGCTCTGGCGTGCGTGGGCAAAAAGCCGGACATGAAAAAGCTCGGTTATCTAATCAAGCGCAACTCCGAGCGCTTTGCTCAAAACAGCCGAATGCTGACGGGGTATGCCTACGATATTGATACTGGCTGGCAGGGGAGACATCGCAATCTGGTGGCAGTGGCCGATCAGGAAGGCAAACGCACCACATTGAAGTTGGGTGAAAATCCAGAGCTGATTGAAACCTTGCTCGGGCAAGACAAGCCGATGGTGAAATTCATTCATATCACCCGAAACCCGTTCGACAACATCGCGACCTGGTCGCGTCGCATGGGACGATCTTTGGAATACACCACGGACAAATATCTCGAACTGTGCCGCTACAACAAAGAGATCATCAGCCGATTGCCGGAAAACCGGGTCGTGACTCTTCGCCATGAAGATTTGATAGATGATTTTGATAATACAGTCGGGACGTTACTGGATTATCTGGAGCTGGAAAAAGACCCGCACATCATCACGAAATGTCGGGAAAGTGTGTATTCCAGCCCAAATCAGTCACGCAACAAAGTGAACTGGTCGCCCGATCTGGTCCACCGGGTCGAGACGGAAATTCAGGCGTTCGACTTTATGCGCCATTACCACTTCGGAAACTGATGAGGAACTGATTATGATGATTCCCCGTCATTCTGTCGGCATGAAGTATTCGGATTATTGGCCGTATTTTGCTTCGCGCTTTGTTCCGGGGCTGTACCGCGATCGTGATATTAACGCTGTGACTGAACCCCTGATGCCCCACGCCAAAACTCTGGGCACGCCAACGGGTCGGCATGCGCTCTGGTATTTTCTGGATCTGAAAGATTACCCATTGGGTAGTGAGGTGCTGATTTCCGCCTACAACTATTATGTGGTGGTTCGTCTAGTTGTACAGGCAGGATTAACGCCTGTTTTTGTGGATATCGAGCCCGACACATTATGTATTGACCCGGAAGATGTCGCGAGAAAGGTGACGCCTAATACCAAGCTTATTATTGCCACGCATATGTTTGGCAACCCGACCAACATGCCAGAAATCTGTGCTATCGCCGAACAGAATGGGCTGGACATTTTTGAAGACTGCGCCCATGCGGTGGGTAGCTACATTGGCGACACCCATATGGGGCAATTTGGTTCAGGAGCATTATTTAGCTTTGGGGTAGCCAAAATCGTCAATTGCTTCGGTGGAGGAATGCTGGCTTTGAACGGTCAGACCGCAGAGAACTACCAACCGCCAAAGCACGGAGCGGGATTTCGTCATTCGATGATTGATACCTTCTCTCGTTGCCTTTTGACCACCATTTACAACCCAAAAATCTACAAATTCACCATGTTGCCGCTAGTGAGGTGGGGGAACGCGCTCAGCCGACGTGGCAGACATTGGCTCAGAAACCTGATTGCACCATCAAAAAACGATGCCGCTTGGTATTTTGAACCCGATCAGCGCGCGGAATTTAAACCCTTTATGGTGAACATGCTGGATCGTCAGTTATCCAGAATTGAAAGTAACGTACGCGAACGTCGAAAAAATGTAGCGAAAATCAAAGCCGAACTGGCTTATCACCCCGATATCAAACTGCTCAATGAAGACAAACACGGAATGTCGAACGGGTCGTATTTTGGGGTTTATTGCGAGGATAAACAGGGGCTTTCTGAGTATCTGCTGGCGCATAACGTGGATAACAACCCGCAGGAGTTTTTTGATTGCTCCGTACTGGCACAGTTTGAAGAGTTCAAAGCCGACTGCCCGAATGCTCAATACGCCTCCCAACATTTGATTCGCTTGCCGAGCCAGCCAACGCTGAAAGACAGCCAACTGGACTCGATCATTCGTTTATTAAAAGGATTTAGCTTAGAACATGCCAGCTAGTGAAAAAATGAAACGCCGACTTCCAACGGCTCCCGGCTACGCACAATACAAAGAAGACGCCATTCAAAGCCGTCTGGACTGGTGTGAGCAGGTGTCTGAAACCTCGCTCTCCAACGTCAGTCGAAGCCATCTTGACCCACAGACCTTAGCCGGAAATATAGAAAACTACATTGGTGCGGTTCATGTCCCTATCGGGCTGGCGGGACCTGTCAAAATCAATGGTGAATACATAAATGGGTATGTTCCCGTTCCTATCGCCACGACAGAAGGATGCTTGGTGAGCTCGATTTGCCGAGGTGCCAAAGCGTGTGAACTGGGTGGTGGAATAGACGTTCACGTGATTGCCCAAAATATGGTGCGCGCACCGGCATTCATTTGTGACGACATGGCGTCCGCGGTGGCACTGCAAAAATGGGTCGAAGCGAATCATTCTGCCATTGCAGAAAAAGCAGAAAGCGTATCGTCGGTGGCTAAGCTGACTCGCATTGAACCTCAAGTTTTTGGCGACAGCCTTCATCTGCGTTTTTGCTACGAAACTGCTGACGCGGCGGGTCAAAACATGACTTCTGCCACCACCTGGATTGCCTGTGAGTGGATCATGGATCAACTAAAGCAACTTCCCCATATCGGAGTAAAGCAGTACCTGATTGAAGGCAATATGGCGGGTGACAAAAAGGTGAATGCTCTGAGCCTGACGCGAGGTCGCGGGGTCAGTGTGACTGCACACTGTCGTATTCCTGATTCCGTGCTGAAACGCATTTTGCGGGTGACTTCCGATCAACTGGTTGAAAGCTGGCATCAAGGAGAAATTGGTGCAGCCTGCGCCGGTATGGTCAGCACCAACCTTAACTTTGCCAATGTTGTAGCGGGGATTTTCACCGCCACAGGGCAAGATATTGCGTGTGTTCATGAATCGTCGCTAGGGACTCTTAAAGCCCGAAAAGACGGCGACGCCATTGTGATTAGCGTGTACATGCCTTCTCTGGTGATTGGTACGGTTGGGGGTGGAACAGGGTTGCCGACTCAAAATGAGTGTTTGTCACTGATGGGCTGTGCGGGAAAAGACAAGGTGAAGCGTCTGGCGGAAATCATTGCAGCCACGTGTTTGTGTCTCGATTTATCAACGGGTGCTGCCATTGTTTCCAATGAATTTGTGCAGGCGCATGAGCGACTGGGTCGAAACCGACCAAAACCAGAACAAACCCTGTCAGCCGAGTACTTTAATCAGGTGCTTTACCCAGACTATGCCTGGCTGGAGGAAGTGCGCAAGGTAGAACTGGACACCAATAATGGAGTTATCAATACTTTGGTGTCTAATACGGAATCTGTTTATGGTATTCATCGGTTAGCGGTAGATAATTCGGCAGCCGAGAAAATGGGCTTCGAGACGTTTATCGCTAAGATCAAACCACACAGTGACGAGATAAAACTGTTAGGCGCTCAACTGGCGCATATCTCTGGCGACGATACCTTATCTGGTCTGTATCAGGCGCAAGCCAAAGTACTGGGTTTTGATAACGCGCATCGCAGAGAAATCGCCCTGTTTTCCCACCTTAATGCCCTCGGAGACACCGAACTGCTGGCACTTTGCCCGCAAGTGTATGGTAGTCACGCAGATGACAAATCCCAGTTATATACCTTGCTGATGGAAGATCTCAGCCATTGCTCTCATCTGGACACCATTAACATGCCAACCTTATGGCAGGAAAAGGAAATCAAAACCGCATTACGTGGTTTGGCGAAAATACACGCCAGTTACTTCGATAACTTAGATGCGTTGGAACCTTTGGTGATCAGCGGCTGTTTAGATAAGTTTTGTGCCGACTCATTGCTGGAATCCAAAACGCTATTGAATCGAATTACCGAATACAACCATCAGCGATACCCTGATTTGGTGCCAGAGTCGATAGTTTTCCGAGTCAGCTCATTCATCGATTCAGATTCAACGCTATTGAAAGCGATGTCTGAATTTCCACTTTGCCTAAGCCATAACGATTTCAATATTCGAAATCTCGCCCTGCGGCATACAGAAGCAGGAACTCAGCTTGTTGCGTACGACTGGGAATTAGCCTGTATTCAAAACCCGCAACGAGACGTAATTGAATTTCTCATTAGCGTGATTGATCAGGTTGCAGACAACCAGTCTTTGCAAGAGTACATTGAGTATTACCGCGGTGAATTACAGGCACTGACAGGTTACAAATGTGAGTCAGGGTCTTTCTATAAGGTATTGTTGGGTAATGCGATTTATCTGTTCGCGACTCGGTTTAATGCGTACCTGATGACCAACAATGTGTTCAAGCTGGAGTTCATTGATCGACTGACGGCCAACTTACTGAGTTTTATCGATTTGTTAGAAGGGCAGCAGTCCGAAAGCCAGTTGGAAAACCTTGCGTCATGAACTTCTTGGAGACGTTAAATTCTGTATTGTACCTGCTGCTACCAATCGTAGTGGCAGGGCTCTTGAACATGGTTTTTCTCAAACTTCCGTTACTAAAAGCGATCCATATTCCCATGGATGGGGGCAGAACTTACCGAGACGGCAAAGCGTGGTTTGGCAAGAACAAGACTTGGAAAGGCTTTGTCGGGATGGTGGTGTTTTCCGCTTTAAGCTTTTACTTTATTGGTGCTTGGACAGCGCAATCTGATCACTTACTGGCGCTATCCGTCATCCCCTATGATCAGTTCTCCCAGCTTGAACTTCTGTTATTGGGCGCGAGCTGCGGGTTGGGTTATGTGCTGTTCGAGCTCCCCAACAGCTTTATCAAACGTCGTTGCGATGTACCGCCCGGCGGTAATATTCGCGGTGTTAAAGGTGTGCTGTTTAATTTCTTCGACCAATCTGACTCTGTAATTGGCTGTCTGTTGTTTCTGATGTTGTTTTATCGACTGGATGCCACCATCTGGATTGCCACTTTCATCACCGCCACGCTTGTACACTACATGATGAATATCATCCTTTATGCATTGAAACTCAAGTCGAGCCCTTGGTAGAGGTATTTGCTACATAATTGAAACAAATTGAATCAAAATACATTAAAACTTGGCGGATGAATCGTAATTATTCGTAACAAGTCTTGATAAGATAGTAGAAAGCTCTTAGCTTGGAGAGTTAGCTTCGACCAGTTCGAAATTGACTCTTTTCAGAGCATCACCTGGCAGGACGCCAGGTGCTACCAGTATTCACTAATCATTCGACGAGTTTTTCAATGAGTTCTGATAACAACACCAACGCATGGCAAGCACCTATGCCATCTTCCCAGTTTGAATTTATGGCTGACGTTCTAGATTCTCCATCACCAATCGGTTTTGAAGCAGCAATGAGCTACGGCGTAATCAAACCTGAGTTCGAATCTTTCATGCCGAAGGAGTGGGGCATTCACCAGTTCAAAGGTAATGCAGGATTAGTATTCGATTCGCATCCGGGACGTGATGATCTTGTTAGCGTTATGATTGTCGGTCACGCTGATAAAATTCGCATGCAAGTTCGTAAGATCGACAGCGATGGCAAAGTGTGGATCAACACAGATTCTTTCCTGCCGACTACGCTAATCGGTCACGAAGTAAAAGTATTCTGTCAGGATCCAGAGCAACCAGGTCAATACAAGACGATTGAAGGTTGTACGGTTGAAGCACTGGGTGCTATCCACTTCTCTACTCCAGGTCAGCGTTCTGGCGACCAAGGTATCAAGCCTGAATCTATTTACCTGGAACTGCACACTCACGGTGAAGATCGCAAGAAGCAGGTTGAAGCACTAGGTCTACGTGCAGGTGACCCAATTCTTCTGGACCGTCGCATCAAGCGTGGCGTTTCTCCAGATACGTTCTACGGTGCATACCTGGATAACGGCTTGGGCTGTTTCTCTGTAACTGAAATCGCACGTATTCTGGCGAAAGAAGGTCTGGACAACGTTCGCGTTCTTTACACTATCGCGACGCATGAAGAGATCGGTCGCTTCGGTTCAACAGCAGTTGTTGGTGAGCTTAAGCCTGACGTGCTGATTGCTACTGACGTAAACCACGACTACGAAGCGGCACCGGGTATCGGTGCGAAGAAGATGAACCCGCTGAAAATGGGTGATGGTTTCACCATCGGTCGCGGTTCAGTTGTGTCTGAGTACCTGGTACAAGCACTTGAGAAAGTGTGTAAAGAAAAAGACATCCCGTACCAGCTAGACTTCAGTGGTCGTGACATGGGTACAGACGGTATGGCAGCGGTACTCGCTGGTGTAGACAGCGCAGCAATCACTGTGGGTTACCCAATCCGCAACATGCATACAGCGTCTGAATCTGCTCACACAGGTGACTTGCTGGCATCTATTCACGGTCTGACTGAGCTGCTTCGTCACTTCAACAGCCTGAATGACGGCAAAGGCATCACGCGTGATGACCTGTGCAATGGTCACATTCGCCTAGATAACGCCTAAGCGAACTCAATCTGCTCCGCCCTATGAATTTTCAGGGCGGAGCAGATTTATCGGACGCTTTATTAAGCCTGCACTCGATCCGAGTGAACTTTAACCCAACGACCTGACATCAAACGCTGTATACACAAGCCAATCTTAATCACTTCTTCAACGATCATCAGTAGTAAGATCTGAACGGGTTCAATTCCTGTGGTAAGGAAGTAATAGGTCAAAGGCAGCAACACCACCCACTGACAAAATACATCCACTCCAAGGCAATATTTTGCATCTCCCCCTGCACGCAAAATGCCGATCATAAACATCATTGATAAGCCTTTTAACGCCATTGCTGCAATCAAAATTTGATAAGCAAAACGAGCCGTTTCTTGTAACGCAGGGTTGTCACTGGCGATAAATTCGATCACCAGAGGCTGACTCAAATAAAGCAGTAACGAGAGAAACAAACCCGAGATAAGGCTCAGACTCAGATAACGCGGCAGTAGATACCGGATATCGTCCATTGCTCTTTGCCCAGAGTGGTTGCCAATGACCACGGAAGCGGCACTGGCAAACCCAATCAGAAGGGCTGCGGCGATGGACTCTATCGGTGCTAATGCGCCAAGAATGATCAGTACGTCACTGCTTTGTTTACCAAGCAATGAATGGAAAACATACAAACCTAGCGACCAGATAACACTGTTCAGTGCTGCTACGGATGATAGCTGGATGACTACCGTCGCATCACTAAGTCGGGTTGTTCCCCATACCTGTTTGATCTGCTTAAACGAGAACCAACGTTTGTAAATCACAAAACCAATCAGCAATAAGGTTTCGACACAAGCCGCAATCAAGGTACCGATAGCAACACCTGTAATGCCCCATTTGGGAATAAAACTGATGTTCAGCGCAATATTCAGTGCGACCCCAATTAGGCTAACCACAGTAGCAGCCATGGGTTTGAACATGGTGCGGAGCACGGTAGCCAAAGAGAGTGTTATGGCAAATAGTACAAAAGTGGGTGCGATGATTTGAAGATACAGGCTGCCTTGCTCAATGATGGCGTAGTCGCTGCTGCCAAATGCCATGATGGCTTTGCTGCCAACGAATACCAATCCAGCGCAGCCAAGTGCAATAACTGCTGCCAATGCCAGCATGATCAGGCAGACACGAACAAATTTATCATTGACCTTGTCACCATAACATTGAACGGCGACCTGCCCACCTCCGATTGCCACGCCAATAATGCAAAAACTCAGCACCATGTGAGCCTTGGTTGCCAGCCCCATTGCAGCCATATCTAGCGGGTTGAGGCTGCCAAGCATTACGGTATCAATCATGCTTTTGCTGGAGAAGAGAGCAGTCTGAAAGGCGATAGGTAGCGCAAGGCTAAGCAGTGCCAGCAGCCAGTGCTTTTGCGTTTTCATCGTCGCTTCCTTGCTCCAGGTATTTTACAACCACTGCTGGGTTACCGAGGGCGATGGCGTTATCGGGAATGTCTTTGTACACCACACTGTTGGCACCCACGACGGCATTGCGACCAATGGTCACGCCTTTCAGGATAGTGGCACCTATACCAATCCATGCACCGGAGCGAATCGTGACGGGCGCTGTAGGAGTGCGTTCTACTTCATTCGCTTCACCTCGACCAGTAACCGGATGACCGCTGCAATCCATGATGGTGACTCGTGGACCAAAACTGACGTGGTCTTCAATGGTGACCTTTTCATAGCTGATGATATTGGTGCCTTGAAGAACCACGTGATTGCCAATGTCGATTTGACCAGCCGGGCGGTGATTCGCTTTAACCAGAGTCAGTCGTACAGGAGTATTTTCAAAGGCTACATCGTTTTGTGAATAGATTTGGTTGTGCTGACCAATAGTTATGCGGCCTACAAAATCGTCGCTATTAATAAGTCCTGTCTCGTTAGGCGATGCGCCATAACTTTCGTCGCGTACAAAAGTGAAGGCGACATGTGGTCGACCGATAAGTGAGGATGTCTCCCCTACGGTTAGGTGAGACTGAAACTCAGGTAATACCTGTGGTGTTTCTGAGTTTGGATCCATGGGGTAGAGATTTTCATAAAAACAGGTCATGTCATTAATCCTTTATGGCTGCTGACTTTATTGCGGGAGCGCCAGTAAGCGTCGAAAAACAGATATTCATCAGGTGCCAATACAGCTCAGTCCTGGCTGGTTATTATTGGCACCTTAATATTGGAATTGCGTAGGTGAGGGGCGAAGTTAACCCATGTCCATAAACTGGAATGTCTTAAATGCCGGGATTTCCTGAGGGCGATGCAATTGGATGATGCGGTTAAGTGGTACACCATCTTCGCGATGATCAATGTTATAGAAGCTGGTTTGCCAGATATTGTACTTTTCGTGAATTCGGCGAGCGGCGCTGTTTGAATGTTCGTCGCTATCAGACACTTCTTTAGGGTGTGGCCAGTGTAGCGAGCAAATCGCTTTGTTCATGACGTATTCGTTTTTGTTAAGGAACAGTCGGATGCCCAAATCGACGTCTTCTCCACCCCAAGTATTGAAAGATTCATCGAACAGGCCTGCTTTGAGCAACTCTTCTCTTTCTGCTGACACATGGCAAGTCCAGAACAGATCAAATGGTGCTGGCCATTTGCTCAGATCTTCGCCCATTATCTTGTATTGAGCTTGGCGAATATCATAAGCACCGCTTTGCTTTAAGTGCATCAGTGTCTTGTCGACATCTTTGCTGTTCAGGTGAGGTTCGAGCTCTTTTAATGCTTCTGCATCCACATCAAATCCGTATACGTAGCCAACAATCGTAATCGGTGTTTTTGCTGCTTCGTGGGCTTTTAAATGTTCTTCCAAAGTAATACTTGAAAGCAAAACCCCCGTATCGATATAAACAATATATTGTCCATCTGCGATCATTGTGCCGACATTACGCGCTTTACCCGCACGAAAACCTTTATCTGGTTGCCAGAAATATTGTAAATCAAGATCGGAACGATATTTGTTAATGACTTTCTCTGTATTATCTTTTCCGCCATCATCAACAACAATGACTTCAAATAAATTTTTATCCAGCGTTTGTGAAACTAACGAATCAAGCGTGTAAGACAATAAATCTTCGCGGTTATAGGTTGGGATAACCACACTAATCTTTTTCATTTTTCTATCCCTTGAGTATTAAAAATTCCTTTCTGTGACCAGTTTATATCTCTACAAAAAAATATGTGCAAGGTCTCATAGTTAATATTTTTTTATTAAAAATGAGTGATTTTCTATTTTTGCAATTAAAAACAATGAGTTATGTTAAGTGATTTGCATTCCAAATAAATGATGTAAATTTCATTTTTTACATTTATGAAAGAGGTTTTTAGCAAGGAAAGATGATATTTTTTATTGATTTAAATGTTATTTAAGAGTTATTGATAACTAATTTCAATAATTTAAATTGTTTTATAAACTATTTGAGATGAGTGGTTTGTATTAAATATCTAATCTTTTTTTATTTAAATAATATAAATTTAGATTTGATGATCTCTGATTTTTTAATTAGTTCTTCACTACCTCTGACTTTTATTTATTGTTTTACCGTTATATTAATAAATATTTTTTCCGTACCAATGAATGGAAACTTATATTGTGTATCATTTAGATACCCATATAAAAAACCGGCTATGCATTCACATAGTCGGTCAATCATTGTTCAATGTTAATTTGGGAGGGTAATAAAACCTATCCCAAGTGACTTATCTCATCGTCACGAATTCTTCTGACCCCGTTGGGTGAATCGCTACAACGCTGTCGAAGTCTTCTTTAGTCGCGCCCATCTTCATTGCGACGCCGAAGCCCTGAATCATTTCGTCTACCGCAAAACCGATACCATGCAAGCCGACCACTTTCTCGTCTTCACCTGCGCAAATCAGCTTCATCTGACACGGCTGGCGGTGCTTAGTCACTGCTGTGTACATCGCGGTAAAACCCGACTTGTATACTTTTACGTTTTCTTCGCCGTACTGCGCAATGGCTTCTGGCTCGGTTAAGCCAATTGTGCCGATTGGTGGGTGGCTGAATACCACGGTTGGTACCAGGCTGTAATCCATCTTCGCGTTTGAACTGTTGTTGAACAGGTGTCAGCCCGACGCCGCTGTCCTTTGCGCCGTCAGATGCAGATGGTGTTCCAGAACCCATATACGTCGATGAACCCTCGAATGAAAATTTTCGACATCATTGCGGAGCCGATTCGTTTCCACAAATTGACACGCAATGAATCCGAAACCAGGCAGATTGTTGAAGACCTGCTTGAGCACGTTGGTTTGGGCAAAATGGCGGGAGTGAAATACCCCCATGAGTTCTCCGGCGGACAAAGACAACGTATTTCCATCGCACGTGCACTGGCGACACGACCTCGCCTGCTGATTTGTGATGAACCTACTTCAGCACTGGATGTTTCGG
>NZ_AFWJ01000269.1 GCF_000222685.1 Vibrio nigripulchritudo ATCC 27043
GCATCAGTCAAACTGCTTAACCTCGCGGTGGAATCGGCGCAAGTCGCGTTCAAAAGCTGGAAAAATGTCAGCCATATCACTCGAAAAGCCATGCTGACCGAGATTGCCGACAAAATCGAAGGCGCTACAGAAGAACTGGCAACACTGATTGTGGAAGAGCAGGGAAAGCCGCTTGATCTGGCGATGATGGAAGTGGGTGGAGCCGTAGCGTGGACTCGCTACGCCGCCGATGCCGACGTACCTGTTAAAGTCATTCAGGATGACGCCAACAAACGCATTGAACTTCACCACAAGCCCATTGGCGTTGTCGCTTCCATCACGCCTTGGAACTGGCCAATGATGATTGCCGTCTGGCATGTTATGCCAGCGTTGCGTACAGGCAACTGCGTCATCATCAAACCATCTGAATTAACACCATTCAGCACCTTAAAGATGATTGAGATAATGGCTGACGTGTTGCCCGACGGCGTCATCAATGTGCTGTCTGGTGGTGGCGAGCTGGGTCAGGCGATCAGTGAACATAAAGACATTAACAAGATTGTGTTCACAGGCTCCACAGCGACGGGGCAGCGCATCATGAGTGCCGCGTCGACCAACCTGAAACGCTTAACCTTAGAACTGGGTGGCAATGACGCAGCCATTGTCCTCCCGGGCAGCAGCATCAACGACATTGCTCAGCCTCTATTCCAGACCTCTTTCATCAATATGGGGCAGACCTGCGCCGCTCTGAAGCGTCTGTACGTCCATGAAAGCCAGTACGACGAAGTATGCCAAGCGCTGGCAGAAATTGCTTCTGCTCAAACCGTCGGTAACGGGCTGGATGAAGGCGTCACCTTTGGTCCTGTCCAAAACCGTAACCAATTCCAGAAAGTGCAAGAGCTGATTGAAGATGCCGTCGCACAAGGTGCAAAAGTGCTTTCCGGAGGCAAGCCACTGGATGAATCTGGCTATCTTTTCCCACCGACTATTGTCGCCAATGTCTCCAACGGAGTTCGCATTGTGGATGAAGAGCAATTTGGTCCGGTTCTTCCCGTCATTCCTTATCAAACCGTTGAACAAGCTATACAGCTGGCCAACGACAGCGATTTGGGGCTGGGTGGCTCAGTTTGGAGTAGTGACGTCGATCAGGCTCAAATGGTCGCAGCGCAGCTGGAATGCGGCACTGTGTGGGTAAACGGGCACGCCGAAGTTCTCCCTCACGCGCCATTTGGCGGCAACAAGATGTCGGGTTTTGGTGTGGAGTTTGGCGAGGAAGGGCTGTTAGAAAATACCCAACCTCAGCTGATTAATATCAACCGCTAGAAAGGGTTAGCACAACCTCATCCCAATGGTTGATACCTGAGATCCTTGGGATGAATTTGAATGGTTCAATACACAAAGAATGTGGAGGCAATGGACATGCTTACGGAAGTGAACACCATTATTTATGCGTCGGACATGCAAAAAGGCAGTCGCCCTGCGTTTCGTAACGCGGTTCAGCAAGCCATCAAGCACGATGCCAAAATCGTGTTTCTGCATGCCATTCCTCCCATTGGTGAACTCACTCAGCAAGTCATGGTGAGTTATCTGCCAAAGAAAGCGAACCAAAAGCATACAGACCAAATTCTGGCGGAAGCGCACAACCATATTCAGGCACGCATCCAAAACTTTCTGGACAGCGAACTGGATAACCTCAGTGCCTTAAAACAGCCACCAGATATCGAATCGCAAATAGGTGAACCTCACGAGGTGATCCTCTCTGCAGCAAAGCAACACAATGCGCAACTTATTGTGATGGGAGACAGGGAAGCAAACGCCATTTCGCGTCTGTTTCTGGGCTCAACTGCCCTCAAAGTCATCAGTCAGAGTGACATCCCTGTCCTTATCGTCCCTCTCAGTCAAACACAATAAAGGGAAGTTTATGAAACGTGTAACTAAAGCCATGAAGGCTGCTCTTATCGCTGCCGGTCTGATGACCACTTTTGCAGCCACATCCGCCAATTACCCTAACCGTCCGGTGAAATTCGTGGTGCCCTGGCCACCTGGGGATCTAGAAGATATCCTGACTCGCGTTATCGCAGAAGAGATGTCGAAAGAAACGGGCAAACCCGCATCTGTCGTCAACAAACCCGGAGGTGGCGGTGTGGTCGGGGCAACCGACGTCTCTCGCTCTCGCCCGGACGGCTTGGTGATCGGTTCTTTTGTGGCCGACATACTGACAACACAGGTTCTGTTTGGCACGGCTCCTTTTGACCAAAACAGCTTTGAACCTGTCGGGATTTTCCTCGACTACCCATTCGCTATTGCGGTTAAGTCCGATGCACCCTACAACAACCTCGAAGAACTGGCCGCGTATTCAAAAAGCAACAAAGTCACGTTAGGTCACTTCGGTTATCAGGCTCTGCCAACGGCAATTACATTTAAAGCGGCTGATCAGATAGGGATTAAGTTCTCCTCTGATGCTCCGTTCGATGTGCTGGATTGTTCAACCTTGGCAAATGGCGATGCCGACGTCATCAACACCACCACACAGCTGATTTTGGCGTGTCTGAACTCGGGTGATGTAAAGCTTCTGACGTCTATCAGCCGCGACCGCTTGTCCATAACACCGGATGTGGCGACGTTAGCGGAACAAACGGGCATAACCCAGACTACGTGGAACGGCTTGTTTGTGAAAAAGGGCACCCCTCAAAACATCAAAGACAAGATTGCAGGTATCGCTGAAAAAGCGTTGCAGGCAGACCGTGTTAAAGAGATCAGCATGAACACCGGTGCCGGCGTGTACTGGTTGGGTGGCAAAGATGCCGAAGCCTTGCTGGCAAAAGATTTTGAACAAGCGAAGTCGCTGCTCAACTTCATGAACCAGTAAGACCAGAGGGGGCATCGCCCCCTTTGTAAGGAGTGCCGTATGATCTCTGAATCCCAATCCATAGAACAACCTTCCACCTCGCCTGAGTCCAGCCCTACATGGACTCGGGCGACCAGTGGCATTTTTGTTTTGTTCGCCATCGCTGGCGTGCTATTGCTTTGGCAGCTTCCAAACGAAGCCGCTTGGGTGAAAACCAAGCGAGGCTGGTATACCCAACCTATGATGGGACCTGCGTTGGGTTTGGGTGTGTTTGTTCTGTTTGCTGTATTGAAAGTCTTTCAGCACCTTCGGCAATTTCACCTTCATCCACTCAAAGCCCTTGATTCCGGTGCCGACGCTGTCGCCAGCTATCGAGTTGCCATCATCGCCAGCGCATTATTCGCGCTCTATATCCATTCTTTGTCGATCATGGGCTTCGCCCCTGCTACCTGGCTGTTTGTACTGACTCTGTTGTGGGTGAGCCGACTTTTGAATGGATTCTGGATACTCACCAGCTTAGTTAGCGTGGCTGCTGTGGTGCTGATTTTCAGAATCATGCTCAACCTTTGGTTACCGGATGTCTGGCTGTACGGGTTACTGCCAGATGAATGGTCACTGTTTGCTAACCAGTATCTGTAAGGAGACGACATGGAAGCATTAATGTTAGGGCTTGCAGAAGTCAGCACGGTTAGCGTCATTACCGCCATATTGCTGGGCGCGCTGATCGGCGTAACTATTGGATCGATTCCGGGGTTAGAGCCCGCTGGCGTTATGGCGATTTTACTGCCCATCAGTTTTTCTATGGAGCCTTTAGCGGGCGTCAGCCTTCTGGTCGGGGTATACGGCGGCGCGTGGTATGGCGGTGCTATTCCGGCAATTTTGATGAATACCCCGGGTACTCCGGTAGCGGTGCTTACCACATACGATGGCTACCCCATGACCAAGCGGGGCGAAGGCAAGAAAGCCTTGTCCATCGCTTATTCCGCATCTTTTGTAGGCGGTTTGGTCAGCATCATGTCTCTGGTGTTTTTAGCGCCCGTCCTGTCTCAGATCGCTGCCAATTTTGGTTCGGCTGAGTTTGCCATGCTAGCGTTACTGGGCATGGTGTTTGTAGTGCTGGCGCACCGTAACCAAGTACTGGACGCCGCCATGATGCTGGGGCTTGGGATCTTCTTTGGCTCTATTGGCGTAGATCGCTCCTACAACACTCTTACCTATACCTTTGGTCAGGAATGGTTGCTCGGTGGTATTCCTCTTGTGCCAGCGGTGATCGGCTTGTTTGCTATGTCGCAAGCGTTTGTGCTGCTCTCCCAAAAAGGCGGGGACTCTAAAGCCACCAAACTTGAAGGCGAAGGTTACTTTTCGGGGCTGATTACGCTGGCTAAACACAAGGTAACCGTTGCGCGCTCCGCCATTCTTGGGGTCGTAATGGGTCTGTTACCTGGCGTTGGTGAGTTTGGTTCTCAGTTTTTCTCTTATACCCTGGCGCAGAAGTTTTCAAAAACGCCTGAAAAATTCGGAGACGGCGCAGAAGAGGGGCTGATTGCCTCAGAAACGTCCAACAATGCGGTGACTGCGTCGGTGATGATTCCCCTGCTCGCGTTTGGCATTCCAGCCGATGCACTTATGGCGATGTTGCTGGCAGTATTTATGGTGCACAACTACATTCCCGGTCCTACGCTGTTTGTGGAACGCCCCGAGTTTATCTCTGGTCTGTACTTGTCTCTATTGCTGATCAATATCGTGGTATTTGTTTACCTCACCTTCGCCACCAAATGGATCGTCAACTTAACCCGAATTCGCGGTCGCTTTATTGGCGCGTTTATCTTGGTGCTGGGTTTTATTGGCAGTTACAGCCAAAACTACCAATTTTCCGATGCTATGATCGCGCTCGGGTTTGCAGGGTTGGGTTACGTTTTACGTAAGAAAAACATCCCCGCCGTCCCTATTGTACTGGGATTGGTGTTGGGACCTGTATTTCTGGTGCGAATGCGTCAGGCATTAGGAGTGGCAGATGGCGATTTAAGTATTCTGGTCACTCGTCCTATCAGCGCCACGTTACTGGGGCTGACCGTATTGTCGATCGTCGTTTACGCTCTGTCGCTGAAGAAAAAGGCTTCCTAAACAAAAAAATCCCGCAACCCAATGGCTGCGGGATTTTCGTCGGAAACGGGGAGGTACTAAACTTCGCAATTGTTACGGTACACCAAACTGGTCAGCTCAACTTTACTGTTGATTTCCATCTTAGCGAAAATATGCTGTAAGTGGGTTTTCACCGTCGGCAGGCTACAGCAAAGCTCGTTGGCAATGGCTTTATTCGGCATCCCCTGCAAAGCGAATTGTGCCACCAAGCGCTCTTTTTCCGTTAGAGAATACTGGTCACAGAAGGCTTGGTAACTCATAGATTCCGGCGTGGACATACTCTGGTTGAGAGAAAACTCGATGTAGCGATGCATATGATGCAGCTTCATGACATCGTCTGCCCCCATGGTGTTCTGGTTATTGCCAACAAACATGGCGGCACCGGCCACCAGCTTACCGTCGACATGGAAGAAAAGCTCAATGATGTCGTTGATTTTCCAGGGGCGGATAAAATCTTTGAAGTAGGTGTGAGACTCCCGGTTATGCGCGGGAACCAAATCGCTCATCTTCACGACCTTCGCTTCTGAGAAACGAAAGTTAGTAGGATGAAGTGGATCGGTTTTGTAGAAATGTTCGAGATACTCTCGATGCATGGTAGGTTGAATCTTGACAGACTTGTAGCACATAGGTTTAGCTTGATCGTCCACCAAATAACTTGCCATTTTGGCGAAACTAAACATGCCAGAAAACAAACCCAGTAGCTCATCCTGAAACTGGTTTAATTTCTCTAACTGAGATCCTTGTGCGTGATAAGTCATGAGTATCCAGCCTCCATAAACACTGCTGTTAAGCCCCATACTATCGGCTTTTCCAGAGATACCACGTTATTACGATCACACAAATTAAACAATTATTTAAACAATCAATAACATTCTTATTTTTAAGAAAAGAGACCTGCATTCAATATCAAGTGAGCTATGTAGAAAATATGGTTTTAGAAGTGGGAAATTCGTGAAAAAACCACCTTCACCCTCACATCAGCAACCTGGGCTGGAACAAAAGGCTAATAATCACGCAAGAAGTAGAATTATTTGCATTTGATAATGGTTTTCATTTAAATTATCCCCCACTTTGTGCAAACAGGATCGAGATATGGATTTAGAGCAGTGTTGGGCGCGCTTCATGAAAGCAGAAGAATTGCTAGAGCAAGGACACTGGCCTGAAGCACGATACCTCTTTGAAGATGTACTGGACCATCTTCCCTCTCATATCTCTGAAGCGGTCGAGAGTGATGACATCAAACCATGCCAAATGTCATGCCTGCTAGCGGGCTTCAAAGACGCGGCGATCAGTCAATCTGAAATCCTCAACCGTATGGGTCAGCAACAGGAAGCGTTTGATTTACTGAATCAAGCCTACGCGCACATGCAGTTTCTTGCGTTGGAACAGCAAGACATCGTTCGCGCCGTTGAGCCAAACCTAATCCAGCACAGCGAAACCATTTTCCGTCATATTGCCGCCTTCTGCGCCGCTCAGCGCAACTCAGAGTGGCAACTGGAATTGGATGCGCTGCAGAAAGCACACCATCACTTCAACCAATTAAAGCTGTATTCAGAGCGAACCAGCGCCGTTTACACTCTGAATTAATAATAAGGAAGTTCAATGTCACAGTCCCCAATTCTTACAGTTCGCGACCTGTCGGTAACCTTTACCACTAATGACGGTCCGGTTCATGCAGTAAAAAACGTAAACTTTGACCTGAAAAAAGGTGAAACACTCGCCATTGTTGGTGAGTCAGGTTCAGGCAAATCGGTTTCGACTAACGCCGTGATGCGTTTGCTGCCAGATAACTCCATCATTCCACCTAGCGCCAATATTCAGTTTGAAGGCAAATCCATTCTGGAATTGTCTGAAAAAGAGATGCAAGCCATTCGTGGCGACCGTATCGGCATGATTTTCCAAGAGCCGATGACTTCTCTGAACCCATACATGCGCGTTGGTATTCAGGTAGCGGAAGCCTTGATGTGTCACCGCAAAGTGACTCGTTCTCAGGCAAAAGAAAGGGTACTGGAACTGTTCAACCTAGTTCATCTGCCAAACCCAGAAACGGCGTACACCAAGTACCCGCATGAATTCTCGGGCGGTCAGCTGCAACGTATCATGATTGCGATGGCACTGATGAACGAACCAGACATTCTGATTGCAGATGAACCAACAACAGCACTGGACGTAACCGTTCAGGCTGAAGTACTGAACCTGATTAAAGAAATTCAGGAAAAGATGGGCATGGCGATCCTGTTCATCACCCACGATTTGGGTGTGGTAAAACACTTTGCCGACCGCGTAATCGTAATGTGTAAAGGTGACGTCGTTGAAGAAGGTCAAACAGCAGAGCTGTTCAAGAACCCGACGGAAGACTACACAAAAATGCTGATCAACTCGATCCCGCACGGCAGCAAAGACCCTGTTGCTGATGATGCTGTGAACCTGCTGAAAGCGGATGATATTCGCGTGAAGTTCCTGATCAAGTCTCACTTCATCCAGAGCCGCAACCAGTACTTTGAAGCAGTTAAAGGCATTTCCCTTGAACTGAAACAAGGTGAAACGCTGGGTATCGTAGGTGAGTCTGGTTCAGGTAAATCGACATTAGGTCGTGCTCTGATTGGTCTTCTTCCATCTGAAGGTAAGATTGCCTACCGCGGTCGTGACCTGAGCACGTTGACTGAGAAAGAGAAATTTGAACTGAAGAAAGACGTTCAGATGGTGTTCCAGGACCCATACGGTTCTCTGTCTCCACGTATGACCGTTGGCGATATCATCACCGAAGCACTGACCGTTCACCAGCCTCAGCTTTCTCGCGCTGAGCGTATGGAGCGTGCTCGTAAAGCACTGGAAGAAGTGCGTCTGGATCCACACTCAATCAACCGTTACCCACACGAGTTCTCTGGTGGTCAGCGTCAGCGCATCGCGATTGCACGTGCGTTGATTCTTGAGCCTTCATTCATTCTTCTGGATGAACCAACATCGGCTCTGGACCGTTCTGTTCAGCTAACGGTTATCGACCTTCTGAAAGATCTTCAGAAGAAGCACAACATTGGCTTCCTTTTCATCAGCCACGACTTGAGTGTGGTGAAAGCCCTGTCTGACCGTGTAATGGTGATGCAGAAAGGCGTCGTGATGGAAGAAGGTACGGCAGAAGAGATCTTCAACAATCCGAAGAACGAATATACGCAGAAACTGATTGACGCGTCGTTCGATCTGGATGAAGAGCTGGTTGCATAACCATTAATTTTCAAACAATTAGAATTCTGAAATGCCTCTTACTGATAAGAGGCATTTTTTTATGCAAAAAAACCACACATTGAATAAGCAAATATGAATGTATGTACTATGCTTTTAGCCACATAACTAGAAAAAGGCTAGGCTCGACTCATGTACAACATGGCAGGTCGAAAGCTGGAAGAAATGGCTGATGTCCGTTTGCTCCGACGCAAACGAACCATTGTGGTACTGTCGGTTATTGTTTTTATCCTGCTTTCTGTATTTGGATTTCTCAGCATCAGTCACGGAGACCACTTTCAAGGCTCTGTGAACTACATCAGCGCATTAGTCATCTTCTCGAATCTGGCTCTGTTCCTGAGCCGCGGTCACTACACCCACGCAGCCCACGTACTCACTATTGTGCTTATTACGCATGCCATTGTTCTGATATTAACGGGCGGGCTGTCTAAATCTTCGGTTTACTGGATCTACCCGATTCTTGCCACCATCATTTTTGTTAATTCGGTACGCAGCGCTCTGATTGCCACCGTAAGCTTCTATATATTCAGCATTGTGGCGTTTACCTCTCCCAACTTCCCGTATCTGTCTGCGGATTACTCCGAGTTTTCGGTCGGGCGTTTTCTTACCAGCATGATGGCTTTTTTAGCTATTTGTCATTACTTCGCTTACCAGTACTGCCGAACCAATCATTACGTGCTGTCGCTTTATCAGGAAGGCATTGAGGATCTGGCTTATCGCGATGCATTGACCGGGCTTGCTAACCGCTGGAGCTTTGAAAAATGGGCAGAGCCCAAGCTGAAAGAACTCAGAAACAGTAACAAGCTCACTGCACTGGTGTTTGTCGACATCGACAACTTTAAAGAGATTAACGACAACTACGGGCATGCCATTGGCGATAAGGTTTTGCAAAGTTTTGGGCAGAGACTGGCAAACAATCTTCGCACTAAGAATCGTAAAGATCAGAAGGACGAATTTTCTATCGCACGCTACGCTGGCGATGAGTTTGTCATCCTTCTCTATGATGTGCCCGATTCCAGAGCGCTGGACAGCATTCTTCACCGAATTATGTCTCTGTTTAACGATGGTTATCAGGTGAACAATCAGGTCAATTACGTCACCTTAAGCGTGGGCGTGTCGATTTATGGTCAGGATGCCATGGAGTTGCCTGAACTTCTCCGATGTGCGGACAAAGCCATGTATGCCGCCAAATGTGTGGGCAAAAATGGCTACGAGTACTACCACAATGTTCACAATGCCCAGAACACGTCCAGTAATGTGAAACCCTTTAAACGTAACCGTTCTAAAGAGTGTTGATACACCCACACATCACCTAAAAGTAGTGAGAAATGGCAAGATAACGCGCGCGAATGTGCTCAATGAGTAGGCTCACTTTTTTCGGCGGCTGACGGGTGAATGGATACACAGCGTAGATGCCCAGTTTCTTGCCAACCAGCTCAGGGAAGATGTCTACCAGCTCACCGCTTCGAATGTCATGATAAACCAAACACCTTGGTACATAAGCAATACCATGACCGCCTAGTGCCGCTTTTCGAAGTGCCGTTGCGTTGTCGGTAGAGAAAGAGCCTGACACCTTCACAATGTAGTTACCTTTGGATGACTTAAACTCCCAATCTGATGCGCCGGTGGTTTGGTAAGCGTATTGGAGGCAGTTATGGTTGATCAGATCTTCCGGTTTGAGAGGTTTGCCATTTTTTGCGATGTAGGAAGGAGAAGCACAGACTAACCACTGAGAATCCAGAATGTGGCGTGCAATCAGGCTGGAGTCTTCCAGATAGCCAGTCCGAATAACCAGATCAAACCCGCCTTCAACCAAATCCACAAATCGATTATCCAGAGACATATCAACCGTTAAGCCCGGATGCATATTACAAAACTCAGCAACCGCATCCGCGAGTATCAGGTCTCCGGAAATCGTAGGGACCGACATTTTAACGTGACCACTCACCTTTTCCCCGAATCCGACAATCACGTCCATGGCTTCATTGACTGCCTGATTGACGTTTTTCGCCCCTTGATACAGCGCTTTGCCTGCTTCGGTAAGAGTCAGTTTTCGGGTGGTTCGATACAACAACTGCACGCCCAGCTCTTCTTCCAAGCGGGCAATTCGCTTACTCACCACTGAATTAGTCAGGTCGTTCTGTTCAGCGACCTTACTGAAGGTGCCTAACGCAACCACTTGATAGAAAAGGATTAAGTCATCACTTCGCATGAATTATGTCACTTTTGGAAAAAATTAAAGACATTATTTCCCGCATTAACTAAAAATGATAGGAGACCAATCACGTTTATGCCCCGATATTCCCTAAAGAAAGGGGGATCTAACCGCATTTCGCGCTTCTATCTGGAGCTCATTTACTTTTGAATAGGTTTGCGGAATTTGACGACGATATGATCGTCAAATTCCTTGAAAATCAGAGGTAAAATTCGAATAGAAAGAATGTGTTTTTATGCAATGGCATCTTCCAGAATGGCTTTCGATTCAGTCAGCGTAATTGAGCCATTCTCACTGAGTTTAACCTGACCATGGGATTCCAGCTTATCCAATACATCCTGTACGGCTTTTGCCTTTTCGCCACCGTGCTCGGTGAGTTTGGTCTGCATTCCTAAGCTCTGATAAAACGTTTCCATTGCGGCAATGGTCTCAACCGCCAGATCTGGGGAGTCAGCCAACCCAAACACATTACGCCCAAGTTGCTCCAATTTGACTCGCTTGAATTTCAGTTGGTTACGAAGCAGCGAGGGCTGGATGATAGCCAGAGAATGCGCGTGATCCACGCCGTAAAGCGCTGTCAGTTCATGCCCAATAGCGTGCGTCGACCAGTCATGCGGAACGCCTGAACCAATCAAACCGTTAAGCGCCTGATTGGCCGCCCACATCAGATTGGCGCGCCATTCATCGTTGTCGCGTTGCTCAAATCGCTCACCAAGATCTTTCAGGATTTTCAGCAAAGATTCCGCATAGCCATCCTGAACCATGGTGCCATTTGGCTTGGTCAGGTACTGTTCACACACATGTACCCACGCATCGACAATCCCATTGATCAACTGACGTTCTGGCAATGTTTTCATCACATCAGGATCCAAAACGGCGAATTTTGGCTGTACGGCTGGGTGGTAAAAAGACAATTTGTCTTGCGTTTCGGCTTTGGTGATCACCGCTGCCGCATTGGATTCAGAACCTGTTGCAGGCAAGGTCAACACAGCACCCAGCGCCACCGCACTTTCTACGCGGTGTTTGCCTTCAAGGATATCCCAACCGTCCCCTTCATAATGCGCCGCAGCAGCGATGTATTTCACGCCATCAATTACGGAACCGCCGCCAACTCCGAGGATAAATTCCACGTTCTCGCTTTTAACAATGGCAACAGCTTTGTCGAGTGTCTCTTTGGTGGGGTTTGGCTCCACGCCAGAAAACTCCTGCCATTCGTGGCGTTCCAACGCATTGGCAACCAGTTCGTAAACACCGTTTTTCTTGATAGAACCGCCACCATAGACCACCAAAACCTTGGCGTCGGCTGGAACAGACTCCGCAATTGCTGCGATCTGACCTTGACCGAAATAGATCAGAGTTGGATTAACATAGGAAAACTTCATAGCAAAGCCTCATAGATAGAAAATGCAAAAAACCCTAACTGACGATGTCAATCAGGGCTAATCTTATACTCATTTTACTCGCGAAAGATCGCTGATGCCTATATTTTATGCCGCCGCTATCGGACGCTGCTTAGCAAAGAATGTTGGGTATTTTTTTCTGATATGGCGTTGTTCTTCAACCATATTTTTCAGGCTTGGACCTTTAGAGAGCTGAAAAATGACTTCGTTCTTGTCAAATCGCAGCAGTGAACCTTCTACCGGAATGTGTGTATTGGCATTCAGTCGCAAAGTACCCGCCATGCTCAGCCCTCGGTATAACGACGCTACGTTCGCCATTAGCACACGGATACCTTTTTCAGAGACTTCGCAAATATGGTAGTACTGATCTTTTACGCGCAAAACAGGTCTTTCCTGCTTTGGGTAACGCAATCGATAGTATTTTCGCTTTTGTTCAAAATCTGTCTGGCTCATGATGGTGAATACTCCGTTTTTCACTCAGCACCAGAAAATCAAGTTGGTGCTGTCACGATATACTCCAACTTATCACAGTTAACGCCTTCTTTATCGGCTCAGAGTCTATCAAATGATTCTTGTCTCAATAATAAGCATCGGCTGATCGCGGCAAACCTTTAGTAAAGAATTTGTGAAATTCTTATTGCCGAGCCAGTCATCAAGCGGATGGTATGAACAACTCGACTTCACCAACCCTATTGAAGCGGCTTTTTCTTAATCAAGAAGAAAGCCTGAACTGATGTTCAAAACACACAAACCAAAGATCGATATACATTAGAACTCAATTGATAATATCGAGACTTTTGTTCCAAAATTAAATAAAGAAACCCGTTCAACGATTTCTAAATTACCTGAAATCATTCTAACTTTTTAAACATTCACTATCTAAAACTCGTCTCACCACTATTTTAAATTTAAGAATTAGAACCATATCCAAAATTTTAAAAATTCACTTCAACTAACCTTCCAAAGTTAATTCCATTGCAACCTGACTATTTATTCATTCAATTAACAATAAATAGTCAACAACGATAGAACCACCTGCTTTTCTTAGCGAGAAACTTAAAGAAACCAGATAAATAAAAGGAGACAACACATTGAAATAAAAGGGAACTAAAACCAATAACAATCACTAAGGAACATCAAATGGCAAACTTGAAACACACCGTATTGCTGGCTTCATCGCTCGCAATATTCAGTGGAATTTCTTACGCCCATGCTCCGGCAGATATGGGCGTTGTTAATGAGGAAAGAATAGCAAATATGCTCATTCGATCCGGAAAATTAAGCAAAGATGCAACACAAAGTGAAAAAGAAGCCGCAGTACACGCTTATTTAAAAAATAAGAACAACTACGGTTTAAATGGAAATGCCCAATTCGGTAAAAAGGCAATAGAGAAAAGAAATAAGATATTAAAATCCCTCGCACAGAAAAAAGGACAAAAACTGGATGCCAGTGCATTGGGGGCGCGTTCAGTTATTGTAAAAAGAACTGACAGAGTCATCGCTCTGATGATTGATTTCCCAGATCTACCCTGGGATGACAATGGCATTACAGCTGAGCACACCGACATGCTCTATGACAGCTACCCCACCTCTCATTACGCCGACCTGTTGTTTGCATCCTCGGGTTACGAAGGTCCCAATGGTGAGAACCTCACTTCAATGAGGCAGTTTTATGAACAGGAGTCTGGCGGAAGCTATTCAGTAACTGGTGATGGGTTTGGCTGGTATCGAGCGGCGAACAATGCGGCTTATTATGGAGGGAACTCCGCAGATTCGGGGAATGACCTCAACCCACGAGAACTGGTTCGCGAAGCACTTAACCAGCTTGCCATAGATCCAAGCGTTAACCTTGCCGATTACGATATCGAAGATCGATATGACTACGATAACGATGGCAATTATCGCGAACCCGACGGGCTTATTGACCACCTGATGATCTTTCATTCGTCTGTGGGTGAAGAAGCAGGTGGCGGTGCGATAGGAGAGGATGCGATCTGGTCACACCGTTGGGATCTGGGCAGTGTTCATTTACTGCCGGGGACAACAAGTTCTTTACCCGACCGCTTCAATGGGCAATATGCCGCTTTTGATTACACTATTCAGCCCATTGATGCCGCCGTTGGGGTAGCTGCTCACGAATACGCGCACGATCTTGGTTTACCAGACGAGTACGACACACGCGGTACAGGAAACGGCGAGCCAGTGGCTTACTGGTCCATTATGTCCTCTGGTAGTTGGGCGGGCAGCCTTGCGGGTACTCAGCCCACCGCATTTAGCTCCTACGCAAAAGAGTTTTTGCAGGAGTCGTTAGGGGGAAACTGGATAAATTCGACTCAGCTTTCGCTGGCGGATCTGGATCAGCCTCGATATCTGAGCCTGTTTGAAACCACTGATAACCTTCGACCCAATATGGTGAGAATTGACCTTTCAGCCAAGAAAGTGGACAACACCAGTCCATTTGAGGGGAAATTCGCGTTTTACAGCCAGAAGGGAGACGATCTCAACAACTCTATGAGCCGAAAAATTCGGGTACCTGAAGGAAGCTCCGTCTCGCTCAAATTCAAAGCCTGGTATGAGATAGAAAAAGACTACGACTTTGCTCGTGTGTTGGTTAATGGAACTCAAATTCCCGGAAACATTACAACCATGCAGGACCCGTACAACACTGGGCTTGTACCTGCCATTACAGGCGAATCTGGTGGATGGGTAGATGCGGTGTTCGACTTGTCCGAATGGGCGGGAACTGATATCACCCTTACACTCGATTATGTCACTGACGGCGGTCTGGCTATGGAAGGGCTGTATATCGATAACATCGTATTCGATGCAGATGGTGTGATTGAAAGCGTAGATGATGCCGAAGGAGATGAAAGCAGCTTTAGGTTTAATGGGTTTGAGAGAAATGCGGGCTATCATTTCGCCGATCATTACTATTTGCTGCAATGGCGCAGCTACGATGGTGTGGATCAGGGTTTAGCCAATATTCGTCGTAGCGGTCAGTTGATCTCTTATGACCCGGGATTGATTGTATGGTACGTCGACAATTCGTTCACAGACAACTGGGTCGGCTTACATCCAGGTGAAGGCTGGCTCGGGGTGGTCGATGCGGATCAAACTCCGTTTATCTGGTCGAATGGCGATGTTGCTATTTCAAGGTATCAGGTTCGTGATGCTGCATTCTCGCTAGAAAACAACTCACCGCTGGTTCTTGTCGATGATCAGGGTAACTTGCTGCAAGACACCAACTTAACACCAGTCAGTTTGTTCGATGACAGTAAAGATTACTCTTCGCCAACTGCTCCTCATTCGGGTCGTAAACTGGCAGAAGTAGGATTATCTATTGAAGTGATTCATCAGGCGCAAGACAACAGTTATGGGGTAGTGCAGATTTCTTATCAGAAACCGAATGAAGCACCCTCCGCTGCGTTTACATTGGAAGTTAGTGGTATGTCGGTAACGGCAACAAATTCCAGCAGTGACCCAGATGGCGAAATAGCCAGCTACCTTTGGAATTTTGGTCATGGGCAAACCAGTACCGACGTTAACCCTACATGGCAGTACGTTGAAGCGGGTGAATACACCGTAAGTTTAACCGTGACCGATAATGATGGCGCGACAGCATCTTATTCTGAACAGGTCGAAATTATCGCTGACGTGAATGAAGCACCAGTTGCACAGGGCGATTACTTCCCGCTATTTGGGCGATTTGTCCTGCTGTATTCCACCAGCTACGACCCGGATGGTCACATAGTCAAAACGCGCTGGAAACTGGGTAAGAACCGCGTTCGATTTGGCAGTGTGATATTCACACGCTTACCTGCCAATAAGAAAGCAGTAAGACTGACAGTAACAGACAACGAAGGCGCGAAGGATTCCACCAAAATAAGGTTGGATTGATCTTGATAAAAAACAAAGCCAGCGATTGCTGGCTTTGTTTTCAAAAAGGCTAGTTATCTACGTAAAACGATTCCGTATCCAGTTTGTGTCAAGTCACAGTAATCACTGCCATTGAATTTGCTGATGTTAGCAATATAAACAGTATGCCCGTTTGATAGCGCAGTGGTCAGCATTGCATAGTAAAACGGATACGACTTGTCTGACTCAGGAATATACATATTGAAACCATACCAACCCATCTTACAGTATTTATCAAACCCCGGGTCAGTCATTTTTATCCATAATTTACCATCACCGTTAACTCTCAACCTTTCAACGGTAGAAGCGATATCCACACCTGCAAAAGAAGTGCTGGCAAAGATGGAAAGAAGGAATGTAATTGTCCAATTTTTCATTCTAATTCTCATGCTGATATTAACTTCTAAAACTACATATAACTCATGTAAGCGGTAGCTATAGTCTTACCCCAAGGGCTTGGTTCGCAGGACCTAATCCAAAACCCAATAGGTTTTTGGGCGGTATAAGCCGTTAGTACCATGCTATACATTTCTTGGAATCCCAATGAATCTTTGTTCAATTTTACAGCACCTGATAAAACACAACCTTTTGTATTTATATAGTTACTATTCCATATATAAACATGCCCTGACTCCACACTGATTTGAGTGGGAATAAATTTTTCAGTATTGGCATGTGTAGAAAACGTCATACTAGCAATGGCTAAAAACGTGCTTAATTTGATTATTTTCGACTTCATGTTGGTCCTTAACAATTATCTATCTGAAACTACATAAACTACTTTGCATGCACTCGAATCCGAATTTGTGCGAATCCAAATAGGGTGACCCTGTGTATGAGCAGTAAGCAGCAATGAATATACAGCGTTGTAATTTTTACTTGCGGGATCCAAATGGATATAGCCATTCTTACCCGCTTCACACGTCAAGTTTGCTTCGTTACCAGAAGTTCCAATAACTGAAGTACCGTCGGTATTCACATATAGGCGACTCACTTTAACCCCGGTACAACTGTGACCCGAGCAGTCAGCAAATGCTTGAAAAGAAAGAAGACCAAGGGCTAAAGAAACAATGAGTTTTTTCATCTTTTAGCCCACCCTGTGAACTCGTAAACGGCTACCCGCTGTGCACGAGTCAGAGTGGCTCTCTCTGTCATAACCAATGTTCACAGGTTCTTTTGTGGTATAGGCAGTGAGAATACGCGACATCACAAGTTGACGAGATTCAGAAGAAATCGCAGGGTCAACTGCCATGTAGTCAAGAAGCGTACATTTCGGATGACTTTTTGGCATATTGGTCACTTGAATCAAAATTAAAGTGCTGCCCGGATATGTCAGAACATTTGTTATCACTCCAGTAAAGTTCGCAGTGTATTTCGCATGCGCAGAGGTAGATGCCATTATCAACATCAATAAAGCCAATATTTTTTTCATTTATCTTTTCCAACTGAGGTTAAAAATTAGTGTGATAAGCGAACAATGCGACGATACACATTTATATTTTGATCCCAAGGTTCACAACCACCAACATCGTTATATGAAACCGTCACAGGTTTGCCAGACGCTTTTGCCGTCAGCAACATAGAATACATTCGAGAGCGTGCTTCAGGGTCCAAATTACTGCTGATAGCGAACGTTGTTTTACTCGTACACTCAGCAATATTTGCTCCCTGATCTGATAAATCTACGAGTATGGTATTGGTATGACCGTATGTAGTAATTGAAGTTACCGTACCATGCGTGCTTAACCACTTGCCAAATGCAGGAAAGCAAAGGGAAATTGATATCGCAGTAACCGCAAACTGTATCTTTTTCATCTAATACCTATTCAATTAAGACCCATTTAAAACTCGGAAAGCCTTGATAACAATCAATGCCAGCACCACCAAACACCACCTTTTTCCCACTCGACTGAGCTGCGAGAAGGGTAGAGTAGACTTTGTCGCTGTTTATTGTTGCGACGCCATCCCAACGCAATGAACCGTCATTATGGATACAACTGGTATTTATGGGGACATCAACATATGCAAAGCACATATTCGAATTGATATGACATCCTACTTTTGTCACATTACCTGCAACACTAGAGCTTGCATTAGCATTTAACGAAATGGACGTAAGCAATAAAACAGTAGCTGTACTTAAATAGTTCACCTTGACGTTCCTTTTTGACGACATTTCCAGAATATTTACTTATGAAGCATTCGAATTCGGTTACTGAAGTGGTCCACGACAATAAGACACCCAAACTTCAGAGCTGCCGCACCCAGAGTCGACTACACAGTCGATAGATTTTGATTGAGTACTCATCATCAACAGCCATGAATACGTTTTCTCGAAATGCGGCTTATTCATGTCCATACGAAAGTAGGTAGGACGCTTGTTGGCGCAACTGCCTTGATTAGTTCCATTCAAGAAAAATCGCCCATCAGTACCAATATGGACATAAGAAGGAACACCTAAGCTGATCCATCCACCATTTGAATTCGCATTGATTGCACTCGCGTTAAAACTCATCACTATGCTGGCGACGAGTAGTATTTTCTTAATCATTTTAATGCCTTGCAGACTTTAGATAATCGGCGAAAATGCTAACGAATTGATAATTCATCATCAATGAAAGGCACTTTTTTTAGGCAAAAAACGAGAGCGACATTACAAATATAAAAACTTAAGATATTGATACTATTAACAAATAATGAATCACGAACAAAAACTAGATGTATAGGTTTAGCAGATAAACAAAGAATCCTGTTAATGGTTAGGTAGGAAGAGACTCAATCTGCATTAATATAAAACGCTGTTAATAATGGCGTATTATTGTGTATTGGGCATGCACCTGAAGTATTTCGATCTTCTCCGGTCAAAGTTACAGTCTTTTTGGCTGTAAGGGCAGTTAGTGCCGCTGAGACATAAAAACTCTGGTTTTCGTTTCTATGAAATGCCATACGCGATTTATGTGCACAATCACAATTAGACGACGCATCTACGTTGATGAATATTGTCCCATCTGTATATTGATGCATTTGAGTTATCTTTCCAGTTAAGCTGCACTGTTTCGAATACGCAAAGGCGCTAAATAGTATTAGAGCAATGAATATAATATTTTTCATTTAATACCCTTCAATTTTGAGAAGAAGATTTTGTTAATATAAATCTAAGAGATGTTTTAGAATAAAATTTCTAATTAGTTTACTAGCCTGCGGAGACAGATAGAGATAAATCGGCACACATCTTCCATTCTAAGCATGTTAGATAACACTCCCTTCACTCAAGACAACACATCACAAACTCTTAAGCCAACACTCACTTAGCTGTTTCATGTATCTCAAAATCAAAAAAATTAGCAACATCCGTCATTGTCTAGAAAGATAACCAAATATTGAGCCTGATTTCATCGATATAAGTAGAGCTTGGGATGAGCGACAAGAAGACACTCCAAGATTTTTCTAAAAGTGCCTGTCCCACTTATTTTTCCCAGATATTGAACAAATTTTTACAGATACGAGTAGAACTTGGGATGAATGAAAAGACGACACTTCAAGACTTTTCTAAAAGTGTTTGTCCCACTAATTACTATAATTCATATCATGAAAAATATATTTCATAATGCTTCAATATATCAGTGTCATTTGACAAGTTAACCAAAGAAGAAATCCTATTATTACTTCCTAGATATCTGAAGGCTGTAATATAAGAAAAAACTTTGACAACTTTATCTTTAGATAAAATATTGTTCTCTATGTCTTGGTAAGATACCACTTCGCCCTTCATTTGCTTCAATAATAAAGAAACACCTATTTTTAAACTTTCTAAACCATGAACTGTTTTAAGGTAATCAGAAATCATAAGAATTTTTTCATATTCGAGCCACATTAGAACCTGAATAACCTTGATTCTTATACATTCTTCGGGGTCTTTAAGAAGTCCTAATAGCGTTACAAACTCTTCACCACGGCTTCCACACGAGGTAAAACAATCGCATACCTCATCTCTGACTTCTACCCACGGCGATTCGATTAAATTGTAAATATAGTTAAATATGGTACAAGCTCTTTCCCCTTCAAGAGCTGCTATAAATACCCCCATTTTCTGGCATGGTTTGTTTTTTGAAGTTAATAATGGAATTAAGTCCTCCATAGAGGGCAACTTATTGTGTAGAATTTCACCACATGTAACATATTCATCCGTATTTAGTTCATAATTCCCTGCAATAAAGTTATCTCGGATTTCATAAAAATCTAGATTGTTATTACGATTCATAGATAAGCTACTCACAGTTCCTTAAGTCGTCTATTTACTTTATCTAATTGATCACGCTCAAAATTTATTCTCTTCGTATGCGCTGCGTCTGGTTTTTTCCTCAACTGCTCAGCTTTTCTGTTTTTAATACTTGTTTCCAGCTTGCACTTGGCACACTCGAGGCTCTTTTTATCATATCCTGCTCTAGAAACAGCTACTTTTATTTCATCGGTACTACCTGTTGTTCTTTTCGCATTTCCGTGACCTTTCATTCTGATATCACAAACATTATGCACCCATACCTGATTTTCGCCAACGGCATAGGTGTGATATTCGTCTACCTCGAAATTGTAGGCAACGGAAGGGGTATTATCGACTTGAATATCTTCAAGTATTACAGGCTCGCCATTAATTGTAGTCAATGCGTAACCCGGTTGAAGTGCAGCAGCATCAACCCAGCCTTTTCCATCCACATAGAATGGATGTTCAGGCGTAGTGGTAATCACTTCACTGCCATCTGGTCCGCTCACTTTTAGTGTTAAAACAAATGGATGGTCTTCTTGGAACACCGCATTAACTGGCTTTTCTTCAACCACTTGCTCAGCGGTATCTGGTCGTGCGGTAACATTGTCGCCAACTTTAATGTCCTCTATTGGCGTTGCAGCAACCGAAGTCGCAATCACCGTTCCAGCGACAAAAGAACAGGCTCCTGTCACTCGTTTGGCAATTCGATTTGCTATGCGTGCACCCGTCGCAGCATTACCTACTCCAGGAATTGCTCCAGCCGCAGATATAGCGGCATTACCATATTGCCCTCTAGCCGCATATATCCCTGCATTTGCCAAATCCGCGACAATTCCTAATCCTGGAATTTGACCAGCATAATCTAACGATTCATTAACCGTATCCAACACGCTTTCGAGGTCGCTAAACCACCCCGATGACTTTTTAGGCTCCAAATTCAAATCCGGATCCACTGGCGGTGGTGGCGGTGGCGGTGGCGGTGGCGGTGGCGGTGGCGGTGGCGGCGGTGGTGACGTATCGTTGTTATTGTTATTGTTATTGTCGTTGTCTTGAACCCAAGTATTCGAATGATTGCTATCATCACTATCGTTCCACACTGGTATTGTTACCGTGTGGGTCGTATCGTTAATCAGATCGTGCTCTACAATAGTTTCGTCTACAAACACGCTGTCAGTTTGTTCAACACTATTGTCACTACTATCATCGTCATCATCATCCCACCACCAATAACCCGTTGGATCTTGGTATTTCAAAGGATTATTGTTCACATAACTATAGCGATTAAAGCTATTGGTTAAGAAAGGGGCTTGGATATACGGATCTGCACTTAAAAACCGCCCTAAAGATTCGTCGTAAACCCGCCCATTCATATGGACAAGACCAATCTCGCTAATTTCTTCATGCCCAGTGTAGCCTCGATTAGTGATCGGGTGCTGTACGATAGAATCTTCACGCCAAATCACCGATCTTTGTTTACCCCACACGCTGTAGCTTCGACGTTCTACCACTCTTCCGTAGCCATCGGTGATCATGTCCACTGAATTCAGCGCGTCGTAGTGAAGGTATCGTATATCCTTCTCTTTAAGCTTGCCTTCCCCGTCTACCTTTTGAGTATTGAGTGCCACCAGCTTGCCGTCGGCGTATATAAAGTGGTTAAACTGAACTGAATTATCAGCACTATCGGTCACCCTTTCATAGCTTTTATCGACGTAAACGGTGGTTTGGGTACCTGATACTTTTAAGAATCGGCTATGGTTCGCGTCGTACCTAAATTGAACTGTTGCTCCATTGCGCGTAATGGATGTGGGTTTATTAAACGCATTCCAATCGATTTGCCTTTCGAAAACATTTGGCGATGTTTCTGTTGCTTGCCTTGCATTCACCATATTGCCGACAGCGTCATATTCAAAAAGAAGCCCATTCGCCTCCGTAACAGCATGCGCTTTCGACGAGTTATATTGGTATACGCCCTTGCCACTATCTGATTTGGTGATTAAATTGCCCGTTGCATCGTAGCGGTACTCATACAAGGGTTGTAGATCGGGGTTTCCTGCGATGTGTCTTGTTGGCGAATCGAGGGCAATCCTGTTGCTGATGACTCTGTCCAACTCGTCATAGCTGTAACGATCGGTTATCCCTAATTCACTGTCGCGCCTATAGGTAACGTTGTTGTGTTTGTCGTAATGGTATTCCAACTGCCTGATATTACGACCTACACTTCGCGTTCCGTCATAGGCTGAGTCGTCATACACATCAAAACCTTTATGTGTCGCTATCCAATTGGCTCTGCCTGTGTTTACATTGTGAAGATAGGTGTTCACTAAGCCGTTACCCAGTGTTTCTGAAAGCGTGTGGTTGTAGGCATCAGTATCACGACGTTGCCAGTAGTACACGTAAGCAGAATCACTGCCTGTTGCCGCCAATTCGGCATTGGTTAGGATGGTGTTTAAATGATCTGCTTGGCTCACTCCGCCCTCATTTTCACATGAAGATCGAGTACCAGAAGTAAGGTCATTTAGACCACCTGCAAGATCATTTACACGTTGGCAATACACCCCGCTAAGCTCAATTACCCTACCCACTAAGTTTAGTAACCTGTCTGCCAAAATGGTGTAATGTTTGTATTGGGTATTGGCGGTGTCTGCAGCATATTGCAAATCGTCTGCTGTATAGTACAGCTCTGTTTGCGTGGTGGAATCTGCCTTCAGATAAATGCTGTCACGACTAATGAGTTCATCAATACCGTCGCCATTCATGTCTTTTAGTACAAAGTCATGTTGCTGGGTAAATTCAGCCGAGTTCACATCGATACCTGAAACCGCAAGCAGTTGCGCGTTGTACTGACGCTCTCCTGGAATTGAATTCACGTGTTCTGAGTTTAAGCGAAATAAGCCGTCTAGTTTCACGTCAAGCGGGATCGAGACGTCATCATGTAGTATCACCCAAGTTGCTGGGATCAGATAACACACACCATTAGAATCACACCATTGCTTAAAGCGTTTACTGTCGCCGACTAGTCGCAATGATTCAGAGTCAAGGCTATGCACATTGATGGTTTTAGCTAGATATTCCTGCGCTTTTGCCTGATAAAAGTGGCTTTGATTAGCGTACCGTTCTGCTTTACTCAGGTACTTATCAGCCTGTGCAATGGCAAGATCAAGTAACTTCTTAACATCAGTTCGGAATTTCTCGCTGGTAAAAACATCATCCGCGTTGGTCTTAGGGCTTCTTACTGCAGCCAAATACCCTAGCTCGTTATATACGTATTCTAATTTCAGCGTTTCTTCCGATGGCAGTATAGTAGTGGCTACCTCACCGTTGGGGCGAGTTTCGCCCATTAGCCGTTCAAATTGATCATATTGATAACGGGTGAAGAACTGTTCACCATCGACAATTTGAACTTTTTCTGCCAGCAATTCACTGCTGTCGTAGTAATACTCTGTTCGGCTTTCTTCGTTCTCAAAGTAGTCGATTTGCCCCTTCACTCGAGCATCATAAGACCAAGAGGACGTTTGTACTTGGTTGCCGGAGGTGGACCATTCTTTTACTTTACGTCCTAAAGCATCGTACTGGTATTGAGTCACGATGGCATTGGCGTCTTTTTGATAAGTCAGTTCACCCAATGCGTTGTAGTTGTATGTCCAAGCGCCCATGTCTGGATCGGACATTTTTTGTTTGTACCCCAAGTTATCGTAGTGCAACTCTGTTGTAATTGGCGCCTTACCGGCAGAGATCGCAGACGTCGATTTCAATTTACCGTTCGCGTAATACTGGTAAATTTGAGTGGCATTGAGTGGCTCAATTTTTTCAACGATCCCGCCATCTAAGCCATACTTGGTGGTTCTTTCAATGTTCTTAGCATCGGTTGTGACAACCGAATACGGGTGATATTCGGTTTTAAAGAGTGCGCGGTTTCCATTTGCATCAGGCTCGCTTCGTTCGATTACGCGATCCAATACGTCGTATTTAAACGTCATTTGAGGCGGATTGGTTTGCCCTTCGAAGTAAGGTTTGGTCCCTGCGGTTTTTCTTCCTAGGTTGTCCCAGAATGAATCGATGTGCACCATTCGACCGTCAAAGGATTTATGGCTGGTTCTGAGTGTACGCCCCGCATAGTCGAATTGGCTAATTTGATATTCCCCCGTTGCTGAAGTGCGTATTATGCAACTGACAGTTTCACTTCTAACATTTGTTCCACACAAGTCGTTTGGAGCAAATACATACTGAGTGGTAGCGGTGTTGTTCAAACCTGGGGATTGTTCAGAAACAACTCGACCAAATCCATCGTAGGTATAATTCGTTATACGGCTTCCTGAGTGATTGCTTACCTCTGTTACTCGACCTAATGGACCATAAGTAAAGTTGGTTCGATGATTTTTGGCGTTGAGTGTGTAGGTAGGAAATAAACCATCGCTGTCGTAAACGGTTTGAGTAGTTCTGGCGCTAACACCAGTGCCTTCTTCCGTTTCAGAAATGACGTTTCCATAGGAGTCGTAGGCATAGCGCTGAGTAACGGATTTAGCTTCACCAACCGCCCCATCAAAACTTGGGGTTGATACGGAAGATGTTAAGTACCCATTTGAGTTATAGGAGAACGTTTCAGACAATGTCGCATCCTCACCATTGCCTTTTGTGGTTCGACTTATAGAGGTTTTTGGCACACCGATTTTCCAGTAATTCTCGCCGGCTTCTGATTGGTATCGCGAATGGGTGGTGGTTTCCGTGACTAATGCAAACTGACCATTTTCGTTAAAATCGGCATATTGCAATGAAGCACATGAAGTCGCGGAAGCTTGAGCATAATCGGAAGATGATATTTCATTGATGGTTCCTGAAACCCTGACTAACCCATCAGCGCTGCTAGAGGCATCACCCTTGGTGTATTTGTAGTATTCATCGTATTGCTCAATTATCAGTGGGATATCGATATCGCTATGGATGAGCACAAATTTTGCGTTTGGCTTGAAATACACATCACCGTTTGCAGCACACTTGGTGCTAAAGCCATTCGGATAATTTTTAAGCTTGGTATCCAGTTGCGGGTTTGAACTGGCAAGCGATTCCGAGCTTTGATAACTCACTACATTTTTATAATACCCAGACGATAGATAAGTATTGCTTAGTGTTGTAACAATTGATTTGTCAGGGAAATTGGGGCTTGTGAGTGTTTCGGTTTTATTTTGGATTCGACCAAAGTTATCGTAAGAAAATGTAGTGGTTTTCGAAGATTTTTCTCTATCTTCTGGAAAATAGTAGTAAAGTGCTTCATACCCAAAAAATGGATTGGGTCTGGCAATTACAGGGTTTTCAGCAATGACTTGTGATAGGTTTTTTTGTATCGAATACTCTTTTTTATTCGATTCTTTTAAAAAGACTCGATTATAAGACACAGAATCGGCAGAGAGAGAGGTAGTAGATTCGTAAGTGTATGTGGTTTCGCTCACTTTGCGCTTAAGTCGATTAGTATTATAGGGTTCCAATTTAAACACTTGAACGTTATTTGGCTTCCGAGATAACAAGAGTGACGAAGGGTCTCCTTGATAATAACTGGTAACTACTTCAGTGCGGTTATCACCAATTCCGCGACTGAAAATGATTTTTTCAAACCCTAAAAACCCGTAACCATTCATATGACGTAGTGGATTTTCGTAAGTGTAGTTTTCAGAAATGTCTGCGTTTGGGTAACCTTTTCTCTTTGTAACAACAGCAGTTACGATGGATTGGCTGGGTCGATAGTCGACAATTGGCCAATCAAACTTTTCAGCAATACGCAAATTTGTGTTAAGTGAAAATTCAACTTGATACTCTTTCTCATACTCAATAATGCTTGTAATCTTATTTGATTCGCTTAAATCCGAGTACTTAAGTTGTACATTCCCGCTGGATGGCTTAATGACTTGATCACCCCATCCGTCGCCATTTAGATCTCGGATGTAGCTCAAACCATTATCTACAGTACCTATTTTTTGAATGGTGAATTTATTATGTTCAGGTATAAATCTTGATACAGAATAAACATCCTTACCGCTAACTATCTCGATATTTCGGTCTTTATTTATATTGGTTAGAGATAAGTTATCCGCTGCTAATTTAGGTAAGTTCGAAGTATCTGAATAATGTGAAGATTCATGCTCTGAACGTAATCCCGCGGTGAAGTTGTGACCATTAAATAAAAATACAACGAGGTTGTAAGAGGAGCCCGCTGGCTCTTTGAAGACCGCATCCAAATACCCATCACCATTTAAGTCTCTCATGCTTAAGAAGGTCAAACCACTTGTGCCGGCAAGTGATCCCGTGGGACCGCCTGAGATTTCATAATTTAGCGTGCTGGAAGAAAACTTATGCCTGTCCGCTTTACCGTCGCCATTAATGTCAGCATACAACCAATCGTCTGTTACCAATTCTTTTGAACCATCGCCATTTAAGTCCACAGCTTTCGTTTTATTTATGCCTAAACCAGCACAGTAATTCACAAGATTTCCGGTAGATGCATCAGTGTAAAAACTGGCACTGTGGTTTGAACATGTACCAGTCACAATAGAGGGCGAATCCATTGTACCGCCAAGAGTAAAAGTATTTACATTATAGTGGGTTGCGCCATACCCACTTACATTCATCGTCTGTCCATTAACTTGCTTAACACCGTATATTTCTTGTACACCATCTCTATCGCTGTCAAAAAAACGTGGCGATATATAACCGGAATCCGTCACAGAACCGTAGGTAGGAAAGTTCGATATTTCCCAATCAAAACTGACAGGTTGGGCGCAGGTTTCTACCCCTAATTCGTTGAATGCACAGTGCCTCACCTCTTGAACATAACTTTGATCACTCACACCATGAGTTTCGTAAGTTATCTCATATTTATTGCTAACGTTGTCGGTAAGAACTTTTGTTTCGATAGATTGAAGCCTGTCTGACTTTTTAATCAATTCGCCATAAAAATAGTGATACTTAATATCCGGTCGCGTTTCATAATTAAACTGAATCGAACCGCCCTTGTAGGTGATATTTTTAATCCTGTGCTGATTGTCAGTAAAGTACTCGTACTCAATATAGTTGTTACGGCTTTTGTCTGTACGTTTATTGACTGCCCATTTGTAAACATCGGCGCCATTATTAATGGTTGCTTTCGATGACGTACTGTTACCGTATTCTCTTACCTCACCATTTTTATACCAAATTTTAAAATATCTGGGTCCACTGCCTTGAGTGCCATATGAGATTATTTTGGATAATCCGTTGATTCGTAGTTTGTATTCTGTTTTGTCTTTTCCATATTCGCCATCGACAGCCACAAGCCGCTGCCCGTCCAAACAATAGCGATCATTCTCATCAAAATTAATGCGCCCTCTCACACCATCGATTCGAAGGTTCTTTCCACAACGTGTAATAGAAGATACTCCACTTACGCTCCAGCCTATGCCAAGGTTACCGTCGCCTCCCGAGTCGCGATAATTTAAACTAACCGTTGGCTGAAAACCCGCTCTTCCAATCGGTGCTGAAATAGGAATGGAATAACTCAAACGACCTTGAGAAACATTTAAATCACCACTTAATACCGGGCTGGTTTGATTTGCGTAGGCAGTAAGTGGTAGAAACAATAAAGCCGCGTAAATTGTAATTGTTAAAGAATTCCATTTATTCATTATTCTTATACCCATATTTAATTACCACTGACGGTTTCGAGTTGCGCTTTATATTCGAGAATTTTTTGTTTTAGACGTTTGATGTTCTCTGGGGGGGGAGTATCGTATTCTTCAAATTCGCTTCTCAGTAACGGGAGTATGTCGCTGACTTCTTCTTCCTGATTCACAACCAAGTGTTGGAGTTCGAGTATTGGAGAGGGAAAAGAAACATCGTTGCTAAGTATTAGTTCCGCATCATTTTTTTTCTCTTCACTTTTTACTGTAGGAGTGGGAGAGTTTACATCGACAATCAAGGGATTCTTACTAGCATAGAGTACCGCTACACCGAATGTAGAAATGCCCACCAATACAAGAAGCAAAAACACACTGCCCTTTTGATGGTTTTTGTTAAATAGGTCCATTATTCTACCTAACTATTGTTTAAAACCAGAAGAAGACTCCAGGAAGGGATATTTCAAACACGCTACCGCCCTCTCCAACCAAGGAACGTCATCACGCTACACGCTAAGTTCACCTAGCGCATTTACATAAATTTACAATTGTGAACATTATCAACAAATCTCACATTCGAGATTTTAAAGGTAGGTTTAAGATTTTAAAGAACAGGAATAAAAACATTGAAACAACAATATTTAACTAGTATTAACTTTACTTAAACGTAAATACAGTGATATTAAAATTACCTAAGACTCCATTCAAAAATAAAAGTAAATAAATCAGATACGAATTACATTATAAGAAATATTAACAGAGGAAATGGTAAGTAAATATCAGAGGTAGTTACGTTAAAAAAATACTAGAAAATACACACCTTCAAGTATTCGTTCCATCATTAACCAATTAGGCATTGACCAAGCGACTCGGATGAACGCTTACACTCAACTGGAAAAAGGTACGTTCGTTGGTTGCGAATCTACCATTAAACACGTTATGACGAAGTTAAACCGAAAGCGTATATCTGGCTTTCAGTTACCGGATAGCTAACATCCCTTATGCTAAACCACACACCTCGAACTTTTAAGCCAATAGCCACATTGGTGTTTTCACATACCTAAAATTCAAAGAGATAAGGGATATTCACCCGCTTTCTCAGCAGATACTCCACATAATGCACTCAATTTCGTCGATACGAATAAAATTCAGCTTAAGCGGTAAAACGGCGCTTCAAGACTTTTCGGAAAGTGTGTGTCCCACTTATTCTTGAACTCCGCGTAAGCGGTAAGAAGACATCTCAAGATTTTTCTAAAAGTGCCTGTCCCTTTTATTTTTTATTAAGCCGAGAAAGATTCGAATATATAAATGTGCTTATTGCGGTGTCCATTTTTACGGGATCAGATTAGGCAGCCTAATTCCTTTGTAACATTAAATTGACGCTACGTGAGCCTACTCCTCAATTCTTCTATGACTTGCATCATAGCTACAAGTGGGTCAATTTCATCCTGCGAATAGATGCTGCATGAAGCCATATCTTCTGGGTAATCAAAATTCGCATAGACCTCCTGTAGCCGATCAAGCTTAGTCTGCTCGTTATCATCTGACTCTGCAATATTAAGAAGGTGAGCTAATCTCCACTTATCAAGAGAGGAAGCTTTATCATCAGGCTGTCTAACATGATTAGAAACCAGGGTAAAAAACTCATCATCATCCAAGGAATCTCCGCCAGCGATTATCGCAACATTCTCATTTTCATTGCCATTAATAAGAAGATCTACTGCATAATCGGTAACGTCCTTCCGACTTACCCACCCTTTTTTCAGACCAAGATGAATAGTAGACCAACACAATAACCCTAAATTTATCAAAATTTTAATTGGTAACATGATAATACTCCCTATTTCTTCGGAATTTGGTTAGGTAAGCCAGTGACTGTACCGCCAGGTATGAATCGTCGGTGGGTAACATTGCCTTGATCAACAATCCATTCAAAAACACCATCAACTCCATTGTTACTACCTTGGATCTGCCTTAATTCAGATGTCCGAACAACTTTACCGCCAGGTCCTTTGGTTGGTATGTCAAACTTTGCGGCATCGCTGGCATAGTTATCAATGATGTCATTGAACCCATGTTGACCATCAGGAAGCTTATTAGCACTTCCTATACGAGGCTTGCCAATTACAGAGTTATCTATTCTCTTTGTAATATCCTCAATATCAGGAACTACATCTTTCTTGGGATTAATAACAAACTCATAGACTTTATCATTAATGACTTTAGTAGATCCAGAATCTAAAAACTGATCAATAACCTTGTCATACTTACTTGGTACAAACTTACCTTTTTCAACTACAAATACTACACTTATCTCAGTTATAGGCTTTGCAATACGCCACTGGTGATGTGATTGTCTCAAAGTAGGATTAACTAAATAGTCGATTGAAGCTTGGTATTCTGCCGCCATCCTTTTTTGAATAGGTGTCATTGCAGGTTCAAGTTTGTGATATGTGCTTGGCTCTCTATCACGATTCCTTTTGTTATGGCTTTCTGTATCCCAGCGTGAAGAACCGCCATCTATTCCATCATACGACGTTCCATCAACCAAACATTCGCCAGTAGCACCGTGACCACTTTCATCTTCCCAATAATGACCAGTCGGATCGGTATATTTCAACGGATTATTCATCACATACGCATAACGGTTAAAGCTATTCGTAACATACGGAGCCTGAATGATCGGATCCGCACTCACAAACCGCCCTAGGGTTTGATCGTACACCCGCCCATTCATATGGATCAGCCCGACTTCTTCGATTTCCTCGTGCCCGGTGTAACCTCGGTTGGTGATCGCCAGTTGATTAACGTAGCGGTGTTTATCTTCCCGTTCAGCTAACTGCCATACCACATCACGCTGCTTACCAAAGGCATCGTAACTGCGGCGGTCGACTACGTAACCGTATAAGTCTGTAACCATGTCTACGGAATTTAGCGCATCGTAGTGCAAGAATCGTACTTGTTTATCGACTATCGCACCATTGGTATTTTCTGTTTGAGTGTTTAAGGCAATCAATTTTCCTTCGGCGTACACAAAGTGCTGATGCTGAACTTCGCCTGTAGCAACGTCGGTGACACGCTCATAAGTTTTGTCGATGTATACCGTAGTTTGGGAACCCGATACCTTCTTATAGCGGTTGTGGTTTGCATCGTAGCTGAACGTGACGGTTTTACCGTTGCGGGTAATCTCGCTTGGCTTGTTGAAGGCTGTCCAACGCAGCGTTCGTTCAACGCTATTGTCACTGCGTTTCGCGCTGACCATATTACCAACACTATCGTACTGGTAAGCTAGCCCGTTTGCTTTGGTTACTACGTGAGGACCTGCCCCAATGTTGCTGTATTCATAGGTGCCCGAAACCCCTGTTTTGCTTAGGATATTACCAATGGAATCGTAGCTGAACGCACTGTTTTTGGTAACGTTCGCATGGCTGCTGCCGTTATCGAAGACGATGTTGTTGGTTTTAACGCGATCCAGCCCATCGTAGGTGTAGTAGTCGCGAATGCCTAACGACTGGTCGTAACGTTGGGTCACGTTGTTGTGGTCGTCGTATTGGTAGTCTAGCCAGCGTGTGGCATCGGAAGCCCCGATAAATCCGTGTTTTTTACCTGTCAAATCCTTGTATCTATGATGAAACACCTGCCCATGCCTATGGGTAGTTATCATCATTGGCTTGCCTGTTGAACGACTGTAGTAATATGTATTAACTAGCCCATTTCCTAGCGTTTCAGACAATGTATGCCCGTAAGCATCTGACTCTCGACGTTGCCAATAAATTTGGTAAGCACTAGAACTATGATTTTCAGCCAACTGCGAATGCATTTTTAAAGCTTCAAGATGGTCACTATGTTCAGTGGCTTTTAGACCTGCCGATTTATGCACTGAGCGTAACTTATTCACTCGACCAACCAAGAACATCAGGTCTCGTGCAATTGCATAGTGATGTTCATATGCAGTGTTAGCAATAACAGCTGCATATTCTAACTCTTCAGCAGTAAACTTTAAATTTTCTACAGTATCAATATCGAGTTTTAATAGTTGCTCACTATTGTAATTTTCTAGGAGATACGAATAATCGCCTTTATTAGTAAGCCCTAACTGCGTAATGGCATCACCACTTAAGTTAGTTTTAATAAAACTACTTACGTATTCATAGCCTCTTCCTTGTATATTTCGCAGTTCAGACTGCAACTCATAGAAACTTCCAGGTTTCTCAACCTCTATAGGGAAAGGAACATCACCATGCACAATAACCCAATTTTCTTGGATTTCACGTAAGTAACAAGTACCGTAGTCGTCGCACCACTTTTGATTTTTTGACTCAAGTAATTTGAGTGAACTATCGTCCCAAATCGGCTCAGCGGTGTTCAAACGATTGTATGAATCACGTTTCTTTCTATAAAATATTCTTTGTCTATTATATCGCTCAGCAAGCTTAGCGTGCCTTTTGGCTAAGTCTAAAGATTGTTGAAGAAGCTTCTGAATTGCTTCACGATAACTAGGGCTGGAAAATGCCAAATCAGCATGAGTATATGGGCTTCTGATTTCTTTCAAAAAGCCATTAGGGTTATATACGTACTCTAGTGCCAGTCTATTACTCGCGTTGGTTGCACCGCTCGAATTAACAGGCAAATTGGTCGCCGAGTTGTCTTTGCCATTAGGGCGAACTTCACGGGTTAGGCGCTCAAAATCGTCGTAGAAATACAGTGTACTGAACTTGTCGCCATCCACAAACGTGGCTTTCTCTGCCAGCAATCCATTTGCATGGTAGTAGAAGTCGCTGTTGCTGCCGTGACCCGACATGGACGTCAGAGCACCGATTGAAGCTGTGCCTCGTCTATCGTATACCCATGTTGAAGCGGCGTTGCTGCCGTCTTTTTGGTATACCTTACGTCCTAACGAATCGTAGCGATAGGTGGTCGTTACACTGTTCGCATCGGTCTTTTCCAGTAATTCACCAGCAGCGTTGTATTTGTACGCCCAAACGCCTAAATCTGGGTCATCCAGTTTTGAACGGTAGCCTAGGTTATCGTACTCAACATGGGTTACGTTCCCTTTACTGTCGACCGAAGACTTGAGCTTTCCATCTGGGAAATAGGTGTACGTCTGATAGCTGTAATCGGGCTTCCCGACCGCTTCCTCTTTCTTAAGGATATGCCCAAGAACGTTGGTGGTGGTTTTATGCTCGAAGCCACGTGCATCCGTTAACGTTGTGGTAAAAGCGTTGTAGTTCGTTCGCCATAAAGTTTGACCACCTGTCGCGCCTGGTTCTTTTTTGAGTGTCTCTCGGTTTAAGGTGTCGTATTCAAACTCAACATGGTAAACCGGATCATTAATGAAGTATGGGCGGGTAACGCTGGTCTTTCTGCCGCTTCGGTCCCAATGCGTATCCGTATAAGCGATTCTGCCATCAAAGCTCTTGACGCCGCTGCGTACTTCACGCCCCACGAAGTCCAGCTGTACCCAACTCTCTCCGCCTTGATTTGGTATGGTTTTCACACAGCGAAGGGTTTCGGTATCGGCGTTCCCACATTCTTCTGCACCTGCACTTAGGTATCCGTAGGCTACGAAGTTATTGGTACCCGGATGCGTTTCTTTGATAAGTCGCCCAAAGCTGTCGTACTGATAGGTTACCTTTCGCCCATTTGGTGCAATTTCTTCAATTAATCGACCAGATGCATCGTAGGTGTAGTCGGTCACGTGACCTTTGGCATTGGTCACTTTGTCGATGTATAACTGGTTGCTGTCATAAACGGTACTTGTTGTACGGAGATCAAGATCAGAACCTGAAACACTTTGAGAAGTGATATTACCGAAGTCATCATAGTCGTAACGGGTGATGAGGTTTCGCCCAGACACACCACCCGACTGGTAAGCCGTCGGCGTAATGGTTTGTTTGCTTAGCAGACCTTTAGCAGTGTATTCAAAGTCCGATACTGTGGTTTTTACGTCGCCACTAGTGTTGTCTGTGATGCTCTGGGTGGATTTTTTAATGGCTCCGACTTGCCAGAATTCACTGTCGGAGTTGGTGACTATCTCGGTATGATTGATTTGATTTGATGATAGGTCTTTCACACCATCACCGTTAAAATCACTGTACGTTAATGAACCACATTTGAGAGCATTAACCTGTTTAAATTCTGTAGCAGAAATAGGCGATAAAACACCCCTTTGCTCAGTGGTATAATATGTATCGCTAGTGCTTTCTTTGTTCAGCTTATAGTAGTAATCCATCTTTTCAATAAGCAGTGGAATACTCACGTCATCATGGATAAGTACAAATTTATCATTGGGCTTAATATAAATTGAGCCATTAGGACCGCAATACTTACCAATTCCATGAGTAAACTGGCTAAAGACTGGCGCTATATCATCTTTGATATATGAAATTTTATTATAAGTGCAAAAGTAAGGGTAACCCCAATGGTCGTAGCATGTTCCTTCTTTCTTTTCGACCACTTTGCGTGGCTCAAACCAGTTACCTATGTTTAAGAAGCTTGACCTAACAACGTCACCACTAGACACATATTCAAATGTATCTTTCGTTGTGAATGAACCTGAATTAGCTGCAACACCCACTACATTGGTCGTTTTTTCAACCACATTACCAAAACCGTTTTTGTCTTTTTCCGTGGTAGTGGTAGTGGTTTTAAGGTGAGTGCCTTGGTTGTCATAGTGTTTAACTTCAACACTGCTGGCATAGACCTGATGATATTTAACGCCGTTAACACCATCTTTGCTTTTTGCACTGTAGCTGTAGGTTGTTTCCTTAGCTGTATGAAATGTATCAGATGCTATTTTCTTTTTCTGTATCAGTACTTTTGAGGGCTTACCCGATTGTCTCAAGTCAAAATTAGCGGCATCTTCTCGCCCTGCCATAAACTCTGAAGTCGTCTTAGTGACCACATTTCCTGTTTCAGTGACCGTAATCTTATCAAAGCCTAAAAAGCCTAATCCTTTACGATGAGACTTGGCTCCCTCATACAGGTAGTCGTAGGTGGTTGCACTATAGCCGTCTGGCTTTTTGTTCACATGTGAAACAAGATATCGAGGTGGTGTTGAGTTAACAACGGGGTATTCAAAGTAGCTTTTTTGCGTGTGAACGCTTGTGTCTGAGGCAGGTTTATAGCTTATTGAGTAAACCAGCCCTTCTTCGGTAATTTTATGGATTTTATCTTGGGCATAGGGCACAGAAATTTGAATACTTTTTTCAGCATTCCTAGCACCTGTCAATAAATCCACTTTGCCGTCAGAGTTAACATCTGAAGCAGAGTGAAAATTAGATATATTTTCCTTGATTTTTCCACTATTAGATAACTCGATGTTACCTCTGTCATTCCTATAAATATTTCCTCTGAAATATAAATCTAGATAACCATCTGCGTTCCAATCCAAAAAATAAGGATCTATTTCACCATGTCTGTTGAATCCACGATTGTATGAATGCTCTAAGTCTGTCCCTGTATATAGGTATATATCAAACGAGTTGTAATTCAATGATATGAAATCTAAATATCCGTCATTATTTATATCGGCAAAACGAAAATGATCAATGTTATTTCTTAGTGTTTTTTCACGCTTTGAGTAGTTAGCTCCTGAGGTGAATAGGTATAGTTTTTTCGATTACTTGTATCGAAACTGATGTAATCGTCTTTCCCGTCTCCATCGAAATCCAAAACATATGGATTAACTGTTCTGTCTACAAAGCTTCCGTTGTCTACTGTTTGAATTCCATCACCATTACGATCAACAGAAAATTTGCCGCGACAATAGGTACCTGTAT
>NZ_AFWJ01000268.1 GCF_000222685.1 Vibrio nigripulchritudo ATCC 27043
CAGACAAAAACAAAGAAATGCTGATAAAGCTGGCAAAGACATTTATTGAAGAAGCAGCAGAGAAGGCAAAAGTGGGGGAGGTTGGTAAAAGGATATAACCATTATAAAATTTTGGTTAAAATTGAGTTTCGGTAGATTCATACAGCTTCTGGTTTGAGATGATAGCTGCTCAAGCCGACTTTGTAATGAAGTGATTTTGAAGTTAATGATTTGAATTCATATTTCTGAACTGTATTAATTTTTAAAGAAAGAAGGGCGATATCGTAGTAGGAATATCAATACTGCCCTCTCTCAATTGGGCTAACCTGTAAACAAGGGAAGTTGGAGGTTCTCGGGTATGGTAGCACCAGCATGCTTTAACAAAAGCTTTAAAGTTTCTGTTAGGTTATCAGAATCTTGTGAAACACCTAATTTAATCCCAAAAGTTTGCAGAGACGGTGATACTGGCATTTTTCCTTCAATACTGTAATCAAATGCATGGAAACTTTGAAGTGATTTATCCTCATTCCCAACTGGATGTACAATGGTCATAGAGCAAACTAAAATGTCATTGTTTGTCCTATTATGTATTCCATGAACATATTTCAATGTGCAATCAGGTAGATACTTCGAAAAGGCCAAGTTTGGATATGTATATTTTGCATCAAGTATTATTAGTTTGGAAGATTCATTTTCCTTTCTTACTTCAATTACGACATCAGGGCTTCTATGTGAATATTTACCATGACTAGAGCGAGGTTTTACTTTCCCTTGCCTTATCACTTTCCCTTCAGAGTTGATATATAAGCTCTCATTTGAACGAGAGTTTTTGGGCATCCAATATATAGGTTCTCTGACCAAAGTAATTTCATTCCCGTCTATGTCGTGCATGAATGTGCTATTCGAATTAGGACGTCTTATAGGGTTTAAAATATTGTTCAGAGATTCACCTATTCTATAATAAGAGTAAGCCTCAAATAACGCTGGAATGCTTTTTATAGCCAATAGATTTTGGTAAACAGACCAATCCGGACTACTTTTTTCAAACCAGTTAATATATTCAATAAAAACGCCTCTATAGCTTTGTTGAGCCTCTGCTTTTTGAGTCAATATTGGTCGATCAAGAACATAGTTGGTCACTGGAATGGACTTGTCTAAACTGTGTTTCAGAAACTTCAAGCGATCTATTGCCCGTAAACAACGCTCTATTTGGTTGCCAAGAAGCACTTTTTTGAATCGATTTACTTGAGTAAAGAAAGAAGAGTAGCCTTCTGGCATTTGCTCATTAAATGTTGATTTTAAAGAGTCGGATTTATTGTAGTTTGAAAGTTGCTTATCTGCTTCATTTAAAAGAGTTACGATGAAACCATGAATTACTTGGTTTTCATATACGTTGGAGTTTTCTTTTAGTTCTGGCACTTGAATTGAATGAGCTTTATACATCCTACTGTCGAACTCGAAGTGTGCACGATCTATATCATCGACTTCTTCAACAACAGAAAGGTTGTCTAACAACCAGCCTAAAGCGCTATCATCCAAACTCTCTTCCCCTGACGCTTGCAAGACACGGTGCTCTGGTAAAAGTTTAGTTATAGGCTTTGCAAACAAATTTTGAAATAGAAATGATAGCTTATCAATAGTTTTCTCAAGCCTCTCCAAGCTACCATTAGGAGAAGTTGAACCTTCCTTAAATCCGGCTCCATGCTTTGTTGTTTGAAAAAGAGAATGAAGTTGTTCGTCTCCTAAAGTAGCCAGATAGGAGAGCATGTCCTCCACATTTTTAGCATTAATTTTTGATGCAAAGACTTCCAATGGAGCAAAGCTTTTGACTATTTTGCTTTCATTTTCATCTTCAAGTTCAACAGATAGCTCTGCTAGCCCAAAGTAGTTTATAAACAAGCATTCTAACGATCGGCTTTTAAGCCGTTGGGGTTTCCAAATAAAAATTACGCGGTTTTCGTCATAGTCTACGTAAGTTGCAGGAATCCTATGGTCATAGAGATTTAGAGTAGCTCTTTGAAAATCTGATGGAGCACTTAAAACTAACTCTATTGCTTCATTCTCTCTTATCCATGAAGCTGGCTCTACTATTGAGCCAACCTCATTCAAACGAATAACTTCTCCTGATCTACTACCTGACTTGATGTGTAGCTCTAAATGCATGTTCGTCTACCCCTAGAAATATGAGTATGAACCTGTAAATTCATTACCACTTGCCAGAATTCTCTCTATCTGAGATGCTGAACGTGGGTAAGTTTTGTTTACAATAGTCAGTAGTTGTTCCAAACGTTTTCTAAATGAAGCTCCATATCCTTCAATATGTGGAAGAATATGCTGCTGAATAGCGAAGTCCATGGCAGCTTCTGAGCCAATCATCTGGCCTGCGACATCACAATAACTTGTAATCGCGTTTACTTTCCGCCTGCTTATCGGAATGGACTTTCCGAATGAAGGATCACGAGTACTCAATGTATCGATTATTTTAGCAAGAATAGATTCGTCGGCTTTAGATAGCTCTGCATACTCTGGAACAAATAATTTCCGCAGCTTTGATGCTTTGATTGAGCCATCAAGTGTTAAGCTAGTTGCCTCTACTATTTTATCGTCAGGTGAATCCAAAGTAATTACTGGGACTCGGTCAATGAGTCTAGGAGATAATTTCTCTGTAGTAGCATCATTGTTAATTGTTGCAATAAATCTTGTATTGTCACCGATTTCGAGGAACCGGTGGCTTTCATGAGGGATCCCCGTATCTATTGGACGATTTAAGTTCTCTAGATCACATAAAGCAAGGAAGTCAGACCAGTAGTGCTCCATGCTTGATAAATTAGCTTCGTCCAAAAGGATTAGCTTTAGAGCATCGCAATCTTTGGATTCTTGCCTAGAAAGAAAACTATACAGTCCAGTTCTAGACTCTTGGTAAACATCTTTAAGTGAGTTATAAAAACCTAGCGTATCTCTACTTGATACCCATCCTCGACCAACAGGTACATACAAGAAATTCTGATCTCCCTTGCTACTGCCTAAATGTAATGCTTTTGCAAGGCGTGTTGCAGTTGATGTTTTACCTGTACCAGGAGGACCTGACAATATTGTAAGGAACGATTGATTTACCGAAACGATAAGGTTTGTCATCTCTTCTTTGCTAAATGTTCTCCCATTGTCTTGAGCGAAATGAGAGACAATGGAATCTACAACTTGTTCGGCTGTGTCTGGTTCAGATTGGCTGTATATAATGGGACAATACTGTTGAGCTGGTTTGGATACTGAAGCTGATTTACCACTTAAAACCCTATTAATGGCTTCCATCTCGCCAATTTTTTTTGCTAGCTCTTCAGTGTCATTGTTTTTTAGTGTAGCTTCGAAGCCTTTTACTGTAGATTCGAGTCTTTTGGAATGCTGTTCGTAGTAGTTACAATCATTTTTTAGTGCCTCAATTTCATTAACTAGCTCTAGTCGACCAAGCTTTTCTTTTATCTCCTTATCAAGTGAATCTTGTTTATCCTCTAGAGATGAAATATTTTCACTCAGCTCTTGTTGTTTCAATTTTAAAGTTTGTCTAACTTCATCTTCAGTCTCAGCGGCGATTCTTGCAATTTTGTCTTGCGCATCTCTGCGTTTTTGAGCAACAGTTTCAACGATTTGTGCTATCTCTTGCTCTTTTGCCGCAATCAGAGACTTTTGTTCTTGTAATTTCTGTTGAATCTTTTTCTCTTCTGCTTTTGCATCTGCTTTAACTTTGTCAATAAAATCGCTCAAAAGTGTGGACTTGTTAACTTCAACATATTCGTTCAGAAATGATTGACCAGAGTTACTTTCTAGATAGTTTTTTACGAGCTCAAAGCCTATGTCTGCTTCACTTAAATATCTATCTAATAGACCTTTTAGACGTTCCAGTCGTTCATCAGACTTACCAAATTTATTTGCCTTTTCGCTGTCAGTAATTATTTGCTGCAGTCGCTCGGCTTCTTTTTTTCCTAATCCCTTGGTCTGCTTACCAAAGCCGAGTTGGTTTACTATTTTGATCAGTTGGTCATCTGAAACATAGTCAATACTGCTTTTCTCGATTCGATGCGAGGAAAGTTGTTTGAATGAGGATACAAATAGCATTGATTCATCGTTGATCCTTGTCTCAACTAAGCAATTAGTAATACTGTTTGCGGGAAATCTTCCTATATAACCCTTGCCGAAAGATAAACTTGGATGCACATATGGCTCCACAATATATCTATCGTCATCTGTTTGGCTGCTAGTGAGAGGTCCGTAAAGGAAACCGTCGTCTAGAATAAAAAATGGTCTAGAAGGTGGGGTAATTCCTGCCGGTAAGATACCGTTTTCTTTGCTTGGTAGTGAAACCGATACTATCGGTAACAAAGTACTTGGAGTTAGATCAGAAAAGGCTGCTTCATCGCGAGCCCAATATCGAGGAGAGCCACTTTGAAGTGATTTTTCTTCATCTAAGTTGTGGGACTTTAGAATGAAGAGTTCGTCTGTTTCATAGTTAGTATCGATATATGGGTATCCCTTCGAAACTAAGATATCTTGAGGGTAATCTTGCTTAATTACCGGGGTAAATTCCTCATTGTCAGAGATGCTTAATATCGGGGTTACAAATCCTTGGTTTTCATTTAATTGTGTGGATTTTATAACAACCAGTTTATTGAGAGCTTTTCGTTCCTGCATTGTATGTACCTAACCAATCGATTAAATCTGATTTAACTTCAAGCATCTTACACTCTATCTCGGATTTAAAGCGAATATAAACTTTGTTTCATTTCAAAATGTTGAGCTGATTAGTGAAAAAATTGTTCATATATAGGTGATTCAATGCATTGGAACATCTGTGTCACGTATCGCGTGAATTTATTCGTAATTTGATAGTTTATGCTTGTATGAGTCCATGAGAAGGTATTCATTTACTACCAAAGAGCAATTTCTACTCAAATACAAAATATGATGCACGGGGACAACTCTTACTCTTAAATGTTGTTTTATCTTCGTCCACACAGCATCGAATTGGGAGCTTTAAGACTTCCGCCCCCCAGATGAAGAACTCACCACTTCCGTATTCTTTCTAATGCCATCAATCAGGCGATCCAGCAGGGTAAACATCACTTCAATGCTGTAGCCTGCCAAAAATGCTAATGCCATAGGGGAAAGGGTCATATCCCCCATTTCTGGTTTTAATAACCAGCCTGTAATCATTCCGGCAAGGCAGCCTAACGTTAGTCTGAGCCGGTAGCCCACTTCGCGGCTGGCGGTGTACGTGAGGTTTCTGACTTGCTGAAGCAAACTTCTGAGCACAAAAATAAACGCCCCTAGTAAGCCGTAGAGCAATGGCAATACGTAGTTTTGTAGCATTTGCAGAACAGACTGCGCCGCAATAAGGTTGGCTTGATATTCCAGTTCTAACTGGTTGGTTGCTTCATTGGGTATTGGCAGGTCGAACTGAAATTCCTGCCCCAGCATCCATATCCAGTTCCATTTCTTTAAAAGCTGATAATTGGCTTCAAGATCCTGACTTAAGGGAAACGTGGCTTGGGGAAGGGAGTCTGCCAAAGTCTGGGTTAGCGAATGTCCGAACAGGTAGAACATCTGAATCGCCAGTAAGCAGATTAAGGTCATCACCGTGTAGCGCCGATACCAGGTAATGACTCTCGTTGCGCCAGTAAAGGTGACTTTGCCATCGCTGGCACTGGGGACGACGGCTTTGATGCTTTCAACCGTAACGGGATACACCTGTTTTGCCAGCCGATCAAAACTGTGCAGCAACTGGATTTCGTCTTCTGTGTTCCAGTATTTGGTGCCGAGTTTGGCGTTGGCTTGGGCGATGCCCTGCGCGATGTTGGCGTCGATAGAAAGGTCCCCGTGCCGGGCAACGTAGTGCAGTAAAAGACATCCGTCGCTGACAAGGAGCTGTAAGTCGCTGTCAGGTTGAAGGCTGGAGTCATTCGTTTTTGTCTTTACTTGTCTGCTCTGCACGAGGAAAACCTAATTTGATGCGTTGTTATTGAGCTTGAGGCGAGGATATCTAGTACTGATAAGATCCCACTTCGTGGTCGAGGTAATCGAACAGCTTGCAGTGACCTTGCTCGTTATTCCAAATCGCTCTTGGGCTGCAAAAACTGAATTCGCCTTCGTTTAAGTGTTCTTTGTTTGTGAACACCTTGACGGAGGATTGCGCCTGCAATCGGATGCCTTCTGGAAAGGTGAAAGTCGTCTGGTTGCGCACAGATTCCACTCGCCAGGCTCCGATGTCTACTGTGTTGTCTGAAACGTTGGAAATTTCCACATATTCGTCGCCTTCGGTGTGCTTTTCTTCCCCGTCAAAATAAATGTTGGTGATAAGCACGTCAGGGTAGGCGTCACCACCATACGCTAAGGTCGACACGCTTTGACCATGTGGGTTGAGTAGGGTTGCGGTATCGCCATGGTTGTTCCAGATGGGTTTGTCGGACTGAAAACTGAATTCAGAATCGCCAGACGTCGCCACACGAATTTTGCCATATGGTGCCAGAACTGAACCTTCTGGAAATTCAAATTCCTGATCCGGTGAACCCGCCAGAATTTTCCAACTGGTGAGGTCAATTGCCAGCCCGCCCCGGTTAACAATGTCGATGTATTCGTCCAGATGATCGGTCTGCCCTTTGAAGTCGAGCGCCCCAATTTCTACTTGACTGGTTTCCTGAATTCGGTTTAAGTCTTCCCATAGCTCGTCGAGTTGTGGTTTGGTCAGAGTGTTCGCCAGCCTGCTTTCAAGAAGGGTTTTCAATTGTTCCTGAATGTATTGAATCGTCAGTGCCACGTTATTTTCCTTTTGCGTTTGTGTTTTGGTTATTTTGAGGCATCTCTGCTGCTGCATCCCTGTCAGAGCGAGGAAGAATTCAGGGAAATTAACGATGTGGCTTATAGGTAAAGAAGGGGAGAAAAAAGGCAGAGGTTGACTCTGCCAAGGGGTTCTCATGGTTTTATCAGCCTGCGTGTTTGTCGTACGCGGCAAGCAGTTTTTCGTCGTAGCGGTTCTCGGCGTACGCCGGACCGTTGTAGTAGCGGGCAAAGGTCGCCCAGTCCAGTTTCTGAATGGCGGTGTGTAAGCGCGAATCTGCCTTAATGAAATTCACAAAGGCAAACAGGTGGAAGCGTTCGGCAAGAAACATCTCGCGAACAAAGGTTTCGACATCGTCATACCCTGCTGCCTGATGGTTGAAGCCCATGATCTGGTAGCGTCCATAAGATGCCGACATCAGTGCCGCTTTGCGGTTAAGTGCCATTGCGTTTTGCAAGCGCTCGTATTCCTTTTCTCCGCCGACATAAAGTGAACGATCCCACTTGCGAGATGAAATCTCGGGGTGAGATTCATCAAACTGGCGGTCGCTGCATTTAGAGAAAATGTGCGCTTCGAACAAGATGCACGGAGGACCACTGGCAAAGAAACCACTGCCTGCTGATTCCACTTCAGACACCGCTTTCACCGCTGCAACATCGCAGTCCAGCGATTCAGCCGCTTTTTCAAAGTCTTCTTCAGACAAGCTCACTTCAGGCTTTATCCGAGGTAAAAACAGGCTTGGCGCAAAGCCCAGTTCATCGGAAGCCGCTTCTGCCAACGCTTTGTGGCTTTTGCCGTTGCAGTCGATACGACCGTCGGGGTTTTTAAAGCCCAGAATACTGGCTTGCATCTTCTTGATGGCTTGGCAGGTTTTGGAGGTGTCGAAGTCATCACCAATGATGCCATCTTCAACCAGAGTTTCATCCAGCCCAATTTTGTCACTGGCTTCGTTCAGTGCTTTTTGAATCACAAGTACATCTTCCGCTAAGTTTTCACCAAGTGTGCCCACCGAAGACGTTAAAGGAAGGTCTTTCATTGTTTGCTCCTGAATGCGTAATTTCGTCTTCATTACGGTATCTGAGATCTGGTGAAGAAAACTTGGTGGAATGGAGGGGGAAACCCGCCAGAACAGTGAAATCAGCTTTAAGGAAGTTATAGAAATTATGGCTTTAGAGTAAGCGATAATAATTCTATAAATACGACTTAGTGCAAATTCTTAGTGATAATCAGAATGAATAAATATGATATGTTCATTCCAAAAAAAACAGCAGGCTAAAGCCTAAATAACAAATCAAAGGAATTGTATGCTTCGTCAATTAAAAGCTTCGTCAGTGCTAGGGATTGCGGTTCTTCTTACTGCGTGTGGAGGCGGTGGATCTGGCTCAAACGATTCAGGTTCGTCAACTTCAGAGCAGAAAAAACAGAAGAGATTTCACAAGCCTCTAAAACCCTAACAAACGCAACTCAACATACCCCTGAAGAGCTTAAAAAAGCCGCGTACAGCTTGGTTGAGCATGGGTATGCCGGAAAATCAAATGTGGTGCAACTAAATGAAACTGTTGTAGGGCAGGCTTCAGTTGCTTCGCTATTGCCGGAATATCGTCACATTTTTAGTGATGACCAAATTCGTAATTTTCTTTCTTTAAAGGATGTCGCTGGTAAGTCATTTACCTGTGGCGTCTCTGGCTTTGTTGATGTTCACTCTAAATGGAATGAGCAAGGCATAAGAGTTATGTCATTGGATTTCAATAATTGTGTGACTTCATCATTGCATTGGATGAAGGTTTCAGGAGTGCTGGCATTATCTTCTGAGAGTTATAAGCAAAAAAGCTATTATTTTGACGAGCTAGATATTGATGGAGTGAAAGTAACGGGGTACACCCAAATACATTCCTCTGAGTTTGATAGTGGTGGGCATGAAGATGCGATAAAAAGTCATCTTTTGTATTCTTACAAAGACGGAAGAAATATCAAGGTAGAACTTGAAGAATCGTCAATTGCTCCTAATCGCGATACACAGGCAACTTTTGGTGTTAGAGGTACGGTGTGGTTAAGCGAATCTGGGAAAGTTAAGATTTCATCCCAAGGACTAAAATCTTCGTACAATGGCTTCTACGTTGGTTCTCTGAGCTTTAAAGCAGATACTGAAATCCAGCTTTCGTTTTCGGATAAATTCTTTACCTATAAAAAAGATTTAGACGGTGATGGCTCTTTTGAATTAGGTACGCACCTATCTAAAGTGAATGGTTTCCAGTTCGCTTTGACACAACCCGTTGATCTCTATCCACTTGACCTATTGACACAGCCACCCGCATTTACGGGTATGCCTTCACTGCTGTCATATAATGTGAGTACAGCTAACGCCATTATTGTTGAAAGCTCGGTATTTTCAGACCCTGATACACCAGCGGAAAATTTACAACTGAGCTATCGATGGTATATCAATGATGAGTTGGTTGAGGGAGAAATAACCAATACCCTTCCCGCCTATATGGCGGCTTATGGTGATGAAGTTAAAGTTCAATCGGTCATTTTTGATGGAACGAGTTCAATAACCAGTGAATGGGCATATGTTTTCCTTAATGACACTAAGCCAGTAATCAAAACAGAAAACCTACCCGCACAAGTTTTTGAAGGGGATGAATTGCAATTTGGCGTATCGTTGTTTGATTTAGATACAAATGGTTCAGAAAGAGTCCGTATGGAATCTGGACCCGACGGTGCCACAATCAGCAGCGATGGCGTTGTCTCTTGGACTGTACCTTCCGATTCCGACTTTTTATTTCCCGTCCAAGTTTTTGAATTTACGTTTAAGTCAGTTAGTGACCAATTCTCTGAGTATGTTTTGGAATTAAAGGTAAATAGCGGCAAGTCAGCGCCTATCGCTCGTTCTGGTGAGTATAGCCCATACAAAGACAATTCTATTGTTATCGATGATTTTGATGGTGATGGTTTAAATGAGTTCCTAACAACAGATAATGGTAGGGGGCTTTATCTTTATAGTTATGATAATGGGCAATACAACCAAAAATGGATGTACCCTTATCAATTACCAAACAATGCTTGGATAGAGCAGGTTCACTATATAGATATTGATAATGATCTAAAAAAAGAAATAGTAATAGTTACCTCAAAGAATATCCTTACCTTAGAAGAGCTGTCCAGTAAACCTAAGGTCGTGTATGAAGCTCCTCAGAAAATACTGAGGGCGGCATTTTCAGATACGGATGATGATGGTGTGATGGAAGTTGCCATCATACATTATGCTTGGGAAGAGAATTGGTCCAAGCTTTCTGCATTTAGTTGGAATGACTTTTCTAACCCTATAATAGCGGAGATCGATGTAGCAGGAACAACTCAGCTTGTGTATTCGAATGTTGATAATGATCAGTCACCTGAACTTATATTAAATAGCGGTTTAGTTATTGACACCTCTACATGGGCGATTCAATGGAATTACAATGGACGATTTTCTGCAGATAGAATGATCATTGAAGATTTCAACCAAGACGGTGTGAATGAAATCGTTGGAAGAGACAATTTCAGTAACTTTTCTATTTACTCTGCCGTAACGAATACTTTAATCAGTCTCTCGTCTATTCAAAGCTTGTCTCCATGTGATTTAGAGACATCTTATTCAACGATCGGAGTGAGCGAATTGTTGGTTATGAATTGTTCATATGATGGCGTAAAAGCATTCAAATTAGAAGGTGGAACTCTTTCTCAGGTGTGGCACTTGCCTACTTCTAGCCCATATGACGCAAGTTCTCTAACTATTGGTGATTTTGATAATGACAGTAATCTAGAGCTATTATGGGGGACTAACCACAGTTATTCACTCAGAGGTTTTGCTAGTGCGGATATTTCTGGCAACAGTGCTACGCTGAAACATACAAGTATTGTCAAGCCTTCGACAGCATTTAGATCAGTAGGGTGGGCAAACATTACACCTGTTAAAGAAGAAGCGCTGTTTTTGGTTGGTAAGTACGACAATAGTGATGTTAGAGATAAATTTACGACAGTAAGCTCTGAAGGCAAGGTCAACTTTAGCTCTGGAACAAGCTACACTAGTTATTCATTACTCAATACAGTGCACACCGACTTTGATAGTGATGGCTATTCTGAAATCGTTATACCTAAATTTAATTATGCAGTATCACAGATAGAGCTAATCCAACTAGATGGTGAGTTGGTTAATAATTCTCCTGATGTAGCAAGAGATAACGGTGATATTATTGTGAAAGCTTCCGATTTTAACCAGGATGGAAAGAAGGAAGTTGTGTTAGCTCATGGTACTGCGATGACGATATACGATGTAACGAACGATAGGACCATTGCATCTTATCAGCATTCACAGAGTGGTGAGCAAATTCGTGAATTTGAAGTGTACGATGCAATTTCTGGGTCTATTATTGTCTCACATGGACACAAGTTATCTCTTCTTAAAGTAACTGGAAGTTCAATGATCAAAAAGTCCACTTACAACCTCTCTGATTTCGGTTGTCGAAATATTTTAGTATTTAACCACGACTCAGACAGTAGCAAGGAAATAGCGTGTTTTTCTGATCAGACAACTGGCAAGGGTAATCAGCTTTTGGTATTCGAGATTGAGGTAAATCACCTCACTCTCAAAGAAAGTTATTCTTTAAATTTTGAAATCAGTGGTGTGGCGGTTATTTCTTCGCAACCTAATGAACAAGGCTTTATTGTCTCCACAAAGGAATACACACACTTTGTTTCGAGCGCATCTCACCTTTATTATTTGAGAAAACTTAACCACAAAGGTGATTCAATATGGAGAAGCTCTCCGCTAATTGGTGAACCTAGTAGCCATGGTATTAAGCTACGAAATCATCCCGAAAAAGGGCTGCAAGCGCTCGTTTCCACAGAGCAAGCTATGTACCAAATCAACCCATAGCATTAACTATAGCGAAGGCGAGCCGAATGGTTCGCCTTTCTTTTATTCATCACTTGGCTACTTGATTGTTTTACTACTTATCTCACACTCACCATACTTTTCTCTGTAATTAGAGCCAATATCAGTTTCCACTGTTTAAGACTAGGTAGGGGACGCAATTTCTGATAGCTTTGAGCGGTCTTGAGAAAAAGGTTGTACATTGCGCTGTCAGATATGAAGAAGATACAAGTTTCGCACCTCATTGGGTGTGGTTTGCTTACCATTGGAATGCCCGCTCTTGCTTTCGATCTAGAAATAGAGGGCTTAAAAGGAGAACTGGACACCAATGTGTCTGCTTATCTGTCGGCGATTGACCCAAGTGAATATTCCACTTCGCTGCGCTTTCAGTCGCGCCTAGAAGACAACATTATCAAAGCGTTAAAGGCGCTTGGACACTATCAACCCGAGATCAGTTTTGTGGCGGCGGAAGACGGTCAGTCACTCACTGTGAACGTCGATCCTGGTCCTCTTGTCACCATTCGAATCAGTGATCTTGTTATCTCAGGAGAAGCCGCGACCGACCCGGATTTCATCAAGTTACGAGAAGGTTCTAAGCTCGGTGTTGGAGATCCACTGAACCACGCAAATTACGAAGCCTATAAATCCAGCTTAAGAAATCTGGCATTAAGAAAGGGCTATTTTGATGGTGAATTTGGGCAAACCAAACTTGAAGTTGCGCCAGAGCATAAACAGGCATTCGTCACGATAGAATTTGATAGCGGTCAGCGCTACTACTTTGGCGATGTGCAAATCTTTGGTAGCCAGATCCGAGAAAGCCGGGTGAAATCACTTGTGCCATTTGAAGCAGGCGAACCCTATCTGGCGTCTAAAATTGGCGAGCTTAACCAGAGTCTTTCTAATACCGAATGGTTCTCTTCGGTGCATGTCGAGCCCGAATTAAGTTACATCGGAAAGCAGCGTGAGCTGCCGATGAACATTAACCTTGCCCCACAGTCCGAAAACCAAATCGAAACTGGATTGGGTTATTCCACCGACATCGGCTTTCGTGGCAAGTTGAGCTGGAAAAAGCCTTGGCTGAACGATCGTGGTCATAGCCTGCACAGCAGCTTGTCTCTGTCTTTGCCTGAACAGGCGATCACCGCTAGCTATAAAATTCCATTGGAAGATGTACTGCGCGAGTACTATGAAATCCAGTACGGGATGAAACGTACCGATAAGGACGAAACTAAAAGTTTAGAGCACAACTTAGCGGTGAAGCGCCACTGGAAGCTGGATTCCGGCTGGCAGAGAACCGCGTCGATACGCTTTTTGTACGATGATTCGGAAGAGCGTGGTGAATCGAGAATTTCCAAATTTGTGTTACCGGGCTTTACCTTTAGTAGAGCACGAGTGCGCGGTGGCGCTATGCCTATGTGGGGAGACAAGCATCTCCTGACCGTAGAGGCAGGTAATGAAAGTTTACTCTCGGACACGGGTATTTTGAGGTTACAAGGCAGAACCGCCATTGTACGAAGCATTGGAGAAAATCACCGCGGCTTAGCACGCTTTGATGCTGGTGGCGTATTTGCCGGCGATTTTGACAAAGTACCGCGTTCACTCAGGTTCTTCGCGGGTGGTGACAACAGCATTCGTGGTTATGGTTACGAAGATATCCCAGCTACCCAACCAGAAGACAAATTCAGTGGTGGTAAATACTTAGCGGTCAGCAGTCTGGAATACCAGTATCGGGTATACGGCAACTGGTGGCTGGCAGCCTTCGTTGACTACGGTGATGCATGGACGGATAAACCCGACTGGAAAACCGGTGTAGGTGTGGGCGTTCGGTGGGCATCACCAGTCGGTCCCATTCGTTTAGATTTCGCTAAGGGGTTAAACCAAGAGTCTGGTGACCAATTTAAGATTCACTTTACGTTGGGACCTGAGCTATGACCCGTACCGTTGCTAAATGGCTGGTGCGTCTGGCCTTGTTCATCCCTTGTCTGATCTTAGTGATTTTACTTTTGCTGGGCGCGTTGTTGTTCACTCAGCCCGGTCTCAGTCTGGCTATGTGGGGAGCGCAAAAAGCGTTGCCACAACTGAGTGTCGGTGAATCCGAAGGTGCCATTCTTACAGACATTGTGTTGAAAGATGTGTCCTTCACCGACCCAGATTTATTCATTGATTTAAAAGCCAAGCGTGTTCAGCTTGATTTAGATGCCGAGTGTCTGTTTGAACCGCGTGTCTGTATTGAAAACCTGATTCTGGAATCTCTCACCTTTGTATTGACGGATACTGCCCCGTCGGAAGAAGAGCCAGCACCTTTAGAGCCTGTGACTGAAATCAAACTGCCGGTTCCTGTCTCTGTCAGCAATATTCAGCTTAATAACATTGCTCTGGATGTACTTGGAAATCAGGTGCAGTGGGATACTTTTTCGACCGCTATTACGATGGAAGGGCGAGAACTGACCCTGCACCCCACTCAATGGAATAACATTGATATTACGCTGGCAGAATCTGAAGAGCCCTCAGCCCAAAAAGAGTCCTCAGCGAAAGACTCACCTAAGCCAGCGCAGGATATTGAACTACCAGAAGTGCTTATTCCTCTGGATGTGGTTATTGAAGGCTTTGATGTCCGGGACTTTACATTGAATGGTGGCTCTCCAGTTAAAATTCATCATTTAGGGCTACAAGCCAAAGCAGGAGACCATAATGTCGAGATCGAAAAACTGGAACTCGATATGCCAGAAGTCACTGCCAAAGCCAGCACCCAAGTTGAGCTTAAAGGGGATTACCTGCTGCCAAGCTTAGCACTGGATGCCACGCTCAATCAGACAGATTTAAAAGGTCAGACGCTTAAGTTAAGTGCAAATGGCAGTGTCGCAAACCTCAACCTAAATGCGGATCTCGGTGGTGTTGTAAAAGCGCACTTGGAAGGCAAGCTGGAGCCGCTAAAAGCAATTCTTCCGTTTGATGTGTCTTTGACAGATGGCGAAGTACAGTGGCCACTCACTGGCGAAGCGGATTATCAGTCTGATATCACTAGTATCGATTTGAAAGGCAACTTAGACGGCTTCGATCTAGCCGTAGCCCTGAAAGCAAAAGGCAAAGAGATCCCTGATGTAGCGCTCGATACCGCAGCAAAAGGCACGCTTCAAAACATCAAGGTTCATTCTCTTGTGTTGAACACTTTAGGCGGTCGGGTGTCCGGTCAGGTAGAAGCAGATTGGTCTGACTTAGTGAAATGGAATACTACGCTGGGTTTAGACAGTATTCAGCCGGGTCTGCAATGGCCAGAAGCCGAAGGCAATATCAGCGGAACCATTACGACCAACGGTCAGCTTACCAAGGCAGGCGGCTGGCAAGTCAGCGTGCCATTGCTGGCTATTCAGGGGCTGATTCGTGAATATCCGCTTTATATCAACGGTCAGTTGGATGCCGCTGACGTCAACATGAGTGGTGAGCCTAGCATTAAGACAGAAGGGCTTGAGCTGTCGCACGGTCCTAATAACTTGTTTGTATCGGGTTCTCTCGACAAACAGTGGGGGCTGGATGTCGAGCTGAACTTCCCAGAATTTGTTAAATCTATTCCTGACTTACGTGGTCATATGCATGGCGACGTGAAGCTTAGAGGTGAGTTCAAAGAGCCGCAGGTCAAAGTCGATTTAAGTGTGAATGACGTGGAATGGAAAGATGAAGCGTCGGTGAAGTCGGTCGCTCTATCTGGTGACATTTCACCTCTGCCTGCACCAAAAGGCGATTTGTCACTGGTGGTAAAAGATGTACAGGCACAAGACCAGTACATCGATAGTGTCGATTTGCAATTTTCGGGGACTCAGGAAGACCATCAGTTAACGCTGGATGTGCTGTCTGATCTGGTGTCCACCAGTTTGAAGATTGTCGGAGGATTAACCGAAAAACCAGAAATGGTCTGGAATGGAGAGCTGCAACGTGCAGACATTTCTTCTGAGCAAGGCACCTGGACATTGGAAAACACTGCTAAGCTCGGGTTCAACATGGCGAAAAACATAGCCACTGTACAAGCGCATTGCTGGCGACAGCAAGATGCGCAGCTTTGTGTTACCCAAGACATAGAGGCGGGTGAAAGTGGTGAAGCCAACATCGCGATTAAGAAATTTAACTTCGACCAGATCAAACGTTTTATTCCAGAAGAAACTGACCTGAAAGGCGAAGTTAACGCCACAGCCTGGGCTCGCTGGAAACCTGATGCAAAACCAGAAGTGAAGCTGTCGGTAAAACTGCCGGAAGGTAAAGTCACACAGACTCTAGAAGCGCCAATCACGGTGGGGTGGAATGGCATCACTCTGGATGCAGAATTGAAAAACGACCAGCTGACCAGCCAGTGGAACTTAGACCTGACGGACAACGGGCAGCTTACCGGGCAGGCTGACATCAGCAATGTTCAGTCAGACAAGCAAACCATTGATGGCAAGCTGGCAATATCCGACATTCATCTGGACATGTTAAAGCCTCTGTTGGGTGAGTTCAGTAAGGTGAATGCCAATATTCATTCCGATTTGGCGTTTAAAGGTCCTTTGCTGCACCCCAAACTTTACGGCGATTTCTCTATCGACAAGCTGCTTGCTAAAGGGGAAATCACTCCAGTAGACGTAAATGATGGTCAGATAGTTGCTACGTTTGATGGTTATGGTGCAGTGCTTAAATCTCAGATTCATACCCCAGATGGCACTCTGAATCTGGAAGGTGACGGTAATTGGGCAGATCTGAAGAAATGGCGGGCAAACCTGGCCGTATTTGCTGACGAATTAAACGTGAAACTGCCACCGATGGTTCACATTAAAGCGAAGCCGGACCTCAAGATCTCCGCTACGCCAGAGCTGGCAAAAATAGAAGGGGATATCTACCTTCCATGGGGTCGGATTGAGGTTGAAGAGTTACCACCGAGTGCGATTGGGGTTTCAAGCGATGAAGTACTGCTGGATCAGGACTTCAAACCTATCGAAGACAAAAAGCCGTTACCGATGAATATTCAGACCAACGTAAATATCAAAATTGGTGACGATTTTGGTCTGACGGCATTTGGTCTGGTTGGCAAACTAAAAGGCGATCTGAAAGTATCGCAGCGCGACAAAGGACCGTTTGTTGTTGGCGAAGTCAACATTCTGGATGGTTCTTTCCGCTCGTTTGGGCAGGATCTGGTTATCCAGACGGGTAAGATCCTGATGAACGGACCGGTCGACCAGCCGTATGTGGTGATTACCGCGATCCGAAATCCAGACAATATTCAGGACGATGTGACGGCGGGTATTCGTGTAGATGGTCCGGCTGACGATCCCAATGTCACCATATTTTCAGAACCGGCAATGCCACAGGCGAATGCACTTTCTTACCTGATGCGTGGTCGGGATATTGATGCTGAGGCAGGTGGTAACCTGATGACCACAACGCTGATTGGATTAAGCCTAGCGAAGAGCGGAAAAGTGGTCGGGGAGATCGGTCAGGCGTTTGGGGTTCAGGATTTACAACTGGATACAGCCGGTTCTGGTGATGATTCTCAAGTAACTGTGAGTGGTTACATATTACCCGGCTTGAAAGTCACCTACGGAGTGGGTATTTTTAACTCACTTGGTGAGTTCACGGTGCGGTATCGTTTGATGCAGGACTTGTATGTCGAAGCCGTGTCAGGCTTGAACAGCGCGGTGGACTTGATTTACCAGTTTGAATTTAATTAGATTCAGGTGCTGAATCGATGGAGAGCGCAATGGAACAGCTTGTGTTTGTATATGGGACGTTACGGCAGGGCGAAGAAAACCACCACTTTCTGGAAGGCTGTGAGCTGGTAGCGCAGTACCGTACAGGTCCGGATTTCGAGCTTTTCGACTTAGGCCATTACCCGGGGATGGTACAGGGACAGCAGGAAATCTGCGGCGAGATTTATCGCATTAACGCGCACACGCTCGCAAAACTGGATCATCTTGAAGACGTGCCCTACGAATACCGCCGTGAAAAAATCTCCACGCCATTTGGTGAAGCTTGGGTCTATCTGTATCAGGATGGCAGCAAGCTGTCAGAGCCGATTGATTCAGGCGACTGGTGCCAAAGGTTTTAGCAAAAGCCCGTCTCAAAGTGAGACGGGCTTTTGCTATTCGGAGAGTTATTTCTGTGCGCGCTCGTAAGATGTCAGGATTTCCTCACGTGCCGCAGCGGCATCGGCCCAGCCATCTACTTTCACCCACTTTCCAGCTTCAAGCTCTTTGTAACGCTCAAAGAAGTGCGTAATTTGTGCCTTCAAGAGTTCAGGAATGTCATTAACGTCCTGAATGTGGTCGTATTCTTTGGAAAGTTTGCTGTGAGGAACGGCAACCACTTTTGCATCTTCACCGGACTCATCCGTCATTTTCAATACACCGACCGGACGGCAGCGAATAACAGAACCCGGCATAAGCGGATGCGGAGTCGGAACCAGTACATCGACCGGATCGCCGTCTAACGAAAGTGTGTGGTTCACGTAGCCGTAATTACATGGGTAAAACATGGGAGCAGACATAAAGCGGTCAACAAATACCGCGCCAGAATCCTTGTCTACTTCATATTTAATGGGGTCTGCATTTGCTGGGATTTCAATCACAACATAGATGTCATCAGGCAGAGACTTACCTGCAGGTACATTATTTAAACTCATTACTGATTTCCTTTACGAATGAATTCTACTCAATTTAGCTTAAGCGAATTTTTACCGTCCGGCTATTCAACTTTAGGCGATCTGGGTGGAGATGATATCGATGAGAAAGCAGCGAAAGAGAAAACAACAGAAGAGAAAATAGCAAAGGTCAATCAGATGCCCCTGCTCAGGTCTGAGCAGGGGAAGGGGATCAGTCTTGATTCAGTTCGAGGAATTCTTCCACTTTGCGAACCATGTTCTTAGAACCAACAAAAAACGGCACACGCTGGTGAAGTTCGGTCGGTTTTAAATCCATAATGCGATTCACGCCGTCTGATGCCAGACCACCAGCCTGTTCAATCAAGAATGCCATAGGGTTGCACTCGTAAAGCAAACGAAGCTTACCATTCGGATGGCTCTGAGTACTTGGGTAGAGGTAGATACCCCCTTTAAGCAGGTTGCGGTGAAAATCTGCAACCAGAGAACCAATGTAGCGGGAGGTGTATGGGCGACCTTCCGAAGGCTCATTTTCCTGACAGTACTTGATGTATTTCTTCACTCCGGTTGGGAAGCGAATGTAGTTCCCTTCGTTGATGGAGTAAATCAGACCGTCTTCTGGGATCATCATGTTCTCGTGAGAGAGGCAGAATACCCCCAAAGATGGGTCGTAGGTGAAGCCATGCACTCCTTTACCTGTGGTGTACACCAGCATGGTCGAGGAACCATATATGATGTAACCAGCCGCGACTTGTTTGTCGCCAGGCTGTAGGAAGTCTTCTTCGGTTGGCGGTGTACCTATTGGAGACACGCGCTGGTAAATAGAGAAGATGGTGCCGACGGAAACGTTTACGTCAATGTTCGAAGAACCATCCAGTGGATCCATCAAAACGACATACTTCGCGTTTTTGTTGAGTTCTTTGTTGAACGCGACGGCTTCGTCTTCTTCTTCACTGGCAACACCACAAACCTGATCGCGGGCTTCCAGTGCGGCTTTGAACTTCTCGTTGGCGTATACGTCCAGTTTCTGCTGAGCTTCACCCTGAACGTTTTCTGTGCCAACTGCCCCGGTAATATCGACCAGACCAGCTTTATTGATTTCACGGTTTACGATTTTGGCAGCAAGTTTAATTGAACCGAGAAGAGAGGAAAGATCGCCACTGGCATGAGGGAAGTCATGTTGTTTTTCAACAATGAACTCGCCTAGGGTGCGTATCTCAGACATGTTTATTCCTTAGTTTGTTTCTTGAGCAGAGTTCTGAGCTACCGACGAATCTGACTGGGGAAGGTCAGCGTTTCTTTAGGGTTCACAGTCAAGAAACTGGGTCGCGCAAGTGAGCTCAGATACAATAACATCCCAATCTAAGTTGGGTTTCCTACCCGAATTAGTAGGGGTTCGGGGATACATTTAGTATTGTATAAGTGGAATCTTTTTAATGGTAATGAAGTAACTTGCTGATACCTGACTCATTTTAGTTGGACATCACATTTTTTGTTCACATATCACTGACACAAATCAGGCATGCTAAGAAGCAAATTCACTTACTCTAACGACGTCAAAAAAGACTAGGAATCGTAATTTATGCATATTCATATTCTTGGAATCTGCGGGACTTTTATGGGTGGCGCAGCGGTTTTAGCACGTCAGCTAGGGCATAAAGTCACGGGGTGTGACGCCAATGTTTACCCTCCGATGAGCACTTTACTGGAGTCGCAGGGCATTGAAATTATCGAAGGGTTCGACCCTTCTCAATTGGAGCCGAAGCCTGATCTGGTGGTCGTTGGCAATGCAATGAGCCGTGGGAACCCCTGCGTAGAATATGTGCTGAACAATAATCTGAGATACACATCTGGTCCTCAATGGCTGCAGGAATTTTTACTGCACGATCGCTGGGTGCTCGCAGTATCCGGTACTCATGGCAAAACCACCACTTCCAGCATGCTGACGTGGATTTTGGAACACTGCGGCTATCAGCCCGGTTTTCTGGTGGGCGGCGTATTGGGCAATTTTGGTGTTTCAGCCCGTTTGGGTGACAGTATGTTTTTTGTCGTCGAAGCCGACGAATATGACAGCGCTTTTTTCGATAAACGTTCGAAGTTTGTCCACTATCACCCACGTACACTTGTGATGAACAATCTTGAATTCGATCATGCAGATATCTTCGATGACCTTGAAGCGATTAAGAAGCAGTTCCACCATTTGGTTCGTACCGTACCGGGGAACGGGCGCATTTTCTCACCCATTAACGATGATGCATTGCAGGATGTGTTGGAGCGTGGCTGCTGGAGTGAAAAAGAAACCAGCGGAGAAGGTGGTGACTGGAAAGCCGAGAAGGTCAAAATCGATGGCAGTGTGTTTGATGTCTACTTCCAGGGCGCATTAGTCGGCAGAGTCAGTTGGGATTTGATAGGCGATCACAATGTGGATAACGCACTGATGGCGATAGCGACCGCAAGGCACGTGGGTGTGACACCCGATTTAGCCTGTGAAGCACTGGGGCTGTTCGTTAATACCAAGCGCCGCTTAGAGCGAAAGGGGGAAGAAAATGGCGTCACAGTTTATGATGACTTTGCTCACCACCCAACAGCCATTGAACTAACCTTAGAAGGTTTACGTAACAAAGTCGGTCAGCAGAAGATCATCGCTGTGCTCGAACCCCGTTCAAGCACAATGAAAATGGGCGTTCATAAAGAAACATTGGCAAATTCGCTTAAAAAAGCCGATTCCGTGTATCTTTTCCAGCCAGAAACCATTGAATGGTCGGTGGATGATGTTGCCAAGCAATGTTCACAACCTGCCTATACGTCCGACAGCATTGATGCTCTGGTATCCAGTGTTGTCGAAAAAGCCGAACCCGGTGATCAGATATTGGTCATGAGTAATGGGGGCTTTGGTGGGATCCATGATAAATTACTCAACGCTCTGAAATACAAGAGCGAGAAGTAATCAGAAATTCTCTAAGAAGTAAGAATGAATCAAGAAAAGAAAACCATCACTTTGGCATTTACCGGAGCATCGGGGGCACCTTATGGTCTCCGTTTGCTGGAGTGCCTGTTAGCCGCAGATTACACCGTTTATCTGCTCATATCTTCCGCCGCGCGCGTTGTCATGGCAACAGAGCACGGTTTGAAGCTACCGGCATCGCCAGACGGTGCTAAAGAAAAGCTGGTGGAACATCTGGGGTGTGATACCGATAAACTAATAGTCTGTGGTAAAGAAGACTGGTTTTCTCCGGTGGCGTCAGGTTCGGCTGCGCCAAAACAGATGGTGGTATGCCCGTGCAGTGCGGGCAGTGTCGCGGCCATCGCCCATGGCATGTCTGATAACCTGATTGAACGCGCCGCTGATGTCGTGATGAAAGAACGAGGTCAGCTGTTGTTGGTGGTGCGTGAAACGCCTTTCTCTACACTCCACCTGGAAAACATGCACAAGCTCTCTCAAATGGGTGTGACCATCATGCCAGCCGCACCGGGTTTTTATCACCAGCCAAACAGAATAGAGGATCTAGTTGATTTTATGGTTGCCCGCATTCTGGATCATCTAGGTGTGGAACAAGGCTTGGTTCCTCGCTGGGGTTATGATCAACGCGGCTAGTATCCCCAAGCATCATTAGCGAATTAGATATTAAAGCCATTTGCATATGGCTAAGTGGAAATAACGCGATACAATAAACCAACTCTCATCGGGGTGCTGAATGTTTGGGCGCATAAAATGTTGTCCATCTTATGGCTGAGATAAACCTTTGGTTTGAACCCGTACACCTGAACCAGATAATACTGGCGTAGGAATTGAGCGTGGAATTTTCCTCATCTCAACCCTGTGCCGCTCAACAACGGATAGGAGCGACCAGTGAAATACGCACTGACTACCGTAGCGCTCGCTACACTTGCTGCCACGCCGGCATTCGCCGATCAAAACACACTTACAGTTTACACGTATGACTCTTTCGCGGCGGACTGGGGACCGGGTCCAACAGTAGAAAAAGCGTTTGAAGCGAAATGTGGCTGTAACTTGGAATTTGTGGCACTTGACGATGGCGTGACCATTCTTAATCGTCTGCGCCTTGAAGGTAAAAACAGCAAAGCGGATATCGTTCTTGGGTTGGACAACAACCTGATGGCAGAAGCGAAACAGAGTGACTTGCTGGCAGAACATTCTGTAGATACCAGCACCGTTACCATCCCAGGTGGTTGGGATGACAGTACTTTTGTTCCATACGATTACGGTTACTTCGCCTTTGTGTACAACAAAGAGAAGCTGGCTAACCCACCGAAAAGCCTGAAAGAGCTGGTAGAAAAGCGTGATGATCTGAAGGTTATTTATCAGGATCCGCGTACTTCAACGCCGGGTCAGGGCCTGATGCTTTGGATGAAGTCTGTGTACGGTGACAAAGTAAGTGATGCGTGGAAGCAACTGGCGAAGAAAACCGTCACTGTAACCAAAGGTTGGTCAGAAGCTTACTCAATGTTCCTTGAAGGCGAATCGGACATGGTTCTGTCTTACACCACTTCACCGGCTTACCACTTGATCGCCGAGAACGATGCAAACTTCGCAGCAGCTAACTTTGCTGAAGGTCACTATGCGCAGGTTGAAGTAGCGGCAAAAGTGAAGAACAGCGCCAATCAAAAACTGGCGGATGAGTTTATGGCATTTATCCTGAGTGATGAATTCCAGTCTGCGATGCCAACAGGTAACTGGATGTACCCAGTGACGGATGTGGAACTGCCAAAAGGCTTCGAAACATTATCCCTGCCAGGCAAAGCATTGTTGTTCGAATCAGAAGAGGTGGCGCAAAACCGCAAAGCCTGGATTCGTGAATGGCAAAATGCCTTAACTTTCTAAGTTTTCAACAGACAACAAGCCATGCATAATGCATGGCTTGCTTCTATATGCTTAGGCTTTCTGCGTCGTGAACCAAAACGTACCCAAAGTAGGGATAGTTGTTGCCACCTTTATCCTGATATTTGTAATGTCAGCTTTGTGGGCGTTGCTTTCTCATTCACCCTCACTCAATCTTTTGCAAATCTGGACCGACCCCTACTATCGTCACGTTACGGAATTCAGCTTCTATCAGGCGTTGCTGTCTACCTTATTTAGCGTTGGTCTGGCGATTCCCGTTGCGCATTCTCTGTCTTACCGGCAGTTCCCGGGGCGTAGTTTATTATTGAAGCTATTTGCCAGCACACTGGTGCTGCCTGTACTGGTGGGGGTGTTTGGTCTTTTAGCCATTTATGGAAACAGCGGTTTACTGGCGGATGGATTGAAAGCGTTAGGCGCTGAGCTGCCGTTCTCTATCTACGGTCTTAACGGCATTCTACTGGCGCATGTGTTCTTTAACCTTCCTTATGCTGCAAGACTACTACTTCAATCTCTGGAAAGTATTCCACCTGAACAGCACAAGTTATGTGCGCATTTGGGAATGTCGCGATGGAACAAATTTCTCTGGGTAGAATTGCCACGTCTTAAAGCCCAGCTTCCTCAAGTGAGCGGGCTGGTCTTCATGCTGTGTTTCACCAGTTTTGCCACGGTAATGGCACTGGGAGGTGGTCCTAAATCGACGACCATAGAGCTGGCGATCTATCAGGCAATAAAGTTTGATTTTGATTTACAAACGGGTGCCTTGCTTGCCATGTGGCAAATGCTATTGTGTGGTGTGCTAGCCATCAGTATTCAGAAGCTCTCTAAACCTGTGTCTGTATCGGCTGGCAGCATGAAACCCATCTCCAAGTACACCGATTCGGCATCGGCAAGGATATGGGACGGGCTGTGGATAGGCGGAGTTTTACTCTTGGTTCTGCCACCATTGGGTATGGTGGTACTCAGCGGTTTAAACAACAAGATTCTGACTACGCTGGGTGATGAACGATTCTGGAATGCGTTGTCTGCGTCTTTGCAAGTGGCGGGGATCTCAAGCCTACTCGCATTGCTTCTGGGGACAGCCATTCTCTCAACCAGCCGAATCTGGCGTTTAAAGCGACAAGCTTTTAAGGCGGATAAAATCGAGCTGGCAGGCACCATTATTCTGGTGACACCCGGGCTGGTGATCAGTACCGGATTATTCTTGCTACTTCGAGATATCGCCGACGTATTCGCGATGGCATTCTGGATTGTGGTGGCAGTCAACTGTTTGATGGCTCTGCCATATGTCATCAAAACGCTTTCCCTGCCCATGTTTCAACTGGTTCAGCAATATCAATACCTGTCGGCATCCTTAGGGATAAAAGGCTGGAATCACCTTAGGCTAATGGAATGGCGAGCACTTCGAAAACCATTCGCATACGCCTTTTCTATCAGCTTTATGATGTCGATGGGCGATCTCAGTGCCATTGCGCTGTTTGGCAGTCAGGAATTCCGGACGCTGCCTTTGTATCTATTCCAACTGCTTGGCAGTTATCAGATGGAGGCGGCGGCTGTGGTGTCACTTTGCCTGCTTCTGCTCAGTGTGCTGAGTTTTTCCCTGATCGAACTTCTATTCAAACCGAGAAAGACCCATGACCATTCTTAAACTTCATGACGTGCGATACCGTTACAACAACGAGTCTTTTCAATTCAATTTGGAAGTGGAAGAAGGGGATATCCTTGCTTTGATGGGACCGAGTGGTGCAGGGAAATCGACATTGCTGGCACTTGTGGCAGGCTTTATTCAGCCTCAGGGTGGAGAGATCTTAGTCTCGGGTCAGTCGGTGGTTGGGCGTGCACCTCACCAAATTCCACTTTCCATGCTGTTTCAGGAAAACAACTTATTCGCCCACCTATCTGTGCGGGAAAATATTGGTCTCGGTATAGAGCCTGGCTTAAAACTCAGCTCCGCTGAAAAGCAAAAAGTCGAAGATGCCGCGCGTATGGTTGGGATTCATGATTATCTGGATCGATTGCCGGAGCAACTCTCTGGCGGGCAAAAGCAGCGGGTGGCTCTGGCGCGATGTTTTGTCCAGCCTCACGGTATCTGGCTGCTTGATGAGCCTTTTTCTGCTCTCGACCCTGTTATTAGGGAGGAGATGCTGGCATTGGTGCAGAGCTTGGCAAAAGAGCGAGGCATCGCCGTTGTGATGGTGACACACCACATCAGCGACGCTAAAGCGATAGCCACAAAGTTTGCGTTTATGTCTCGAGGACAGGTTCAGGAAACACTGCCAGTGTCGGAGCTGGTGTCGACTGGTTCAAATCATGAACTGGCAGCGTTTGTTCGGGCGGGTGAATAACTTAATACGCCAGATGATGGTTATACATGTCGATAAAGGTTTCGGCATTTCGGAACAGAGTGGCAATCTCAATGATTATGCTCTTGTCTTTTGCCTGAGATGAGAGTGCGCCGTAAGCCACATAGTAATTCACTTCATCAACTCGGTTGACGCCAATATTAGTCAGCGGGATCAGCTTGTGAGTCTGTAAGATCTCTCGGTTTAAGGCATCCACATCGTGGACGTTTTGTTCGGGGAATAAAATACTTTCTACTACGATTTGTTGCTCTGACACTGTTAAATATGCAATCAGGCTATCTTCACTATTGTTGATGATGAGTGTGCCTGAATCTACCGAATCGACTTCCCAACCTCGTCGTGAGTCGATTAATGCCTGTAGATCCTTTAACGTCCATGACACAATTTAATTCCTTTTAAATCAGTAAGTAAGGGCAGTGAGTATAGTGATTAAAATCGATTGGGCAACACGTTGTTTCTTCTCTTTTTAATCGTTGGAAGGCGTTATTGTGGTAAATGTATCAATATATCTTGTTGTAATTTAATCACTATATTTGCATAAACGTTAGAAATTGTAGTTTTAGCCTAAGCGCACTTTTTTATGACAAGAGAAATATTTGGGATAAACATCACCTTTGATGTGATTTTAGATTGATCTTGTGAAGGGAATATAAACTTTTCTATTATTTATCTAATCAATAATTCCTGATTTTAAATTAGAAAACCCCTCATAACTACTTTCATAGATACCATCATTATTTCTGATTACGAATGTTTAAAATTAATTTATTTTGAATAACAAAATAAATTAACAAGGTAATTCTATCGCTTTTATTTATTAAACTGAGAGGCCGTTCACGCGAAATGCAACCGGTTGCGCTTTTTTGTTTAAGCTCTATTTGATAGAGTTTTTGTAGTTCATTATTTGATCAACTGGAGTGGGTTATGAAAAGGATATTGCTTTGCTGCAGCGCAGGTATGTCAACCAGTATGCTGGTGAAGAAAATGCAAGAAGCGGCTGATAAACAAGGGCTTGAGTGCAAGATAGATGCGCTTTCTGTGAGCGCGTTTGAAGACGCAGTTTCTAACTATGATGTCTGTTTACTCGGACCACAGGTTCGTTTTCAACTAGAAGAAATGAAGAAAGTGACCGATCGCATTGGAATCAATATTGCGGCGATACCTCCGCAGACATATGGAATGATGAAAGGCGATGCCGTGCTAAAACAAGCACTGGAATTAATTAAGTAAATAAAATAGTTAAATATTAATAAAGAACTCCTGATTAATTTTAATTAATTGGGCAGGGGTTCTTATACCTAAAATAAAGGTCTAATCATGAAAATATATGATGCGATGATGCGAGTCGTAGAGCAACATATTGCTCCTTTAGCGGCGAAAGTCGGGGCTCAGAGACATGTTCGGGCAATGCGTGACGGCTTTATCGTGGCGATGCCATTTATTATTGTCGGCAGTTTTGTTTTGATATTTGCGTTTCCACCTTTCGATCAGGATACCACTAATGCGTTTGGTCGAGCGTGGATAGATTTTGCCACAACCCATTTCGATACCATTATGATGCCGCACTTTATGTCGATGGCATTAATGGGGCTTTTTGTCTCCATGGGCGTAGCCTATAGCCTAGCGAAATCATACGGCATGGACGGCATTACCAGTGCAGCATTGGCACTCATGTCATTTCTGCTCGTTGCGTCTCCCGCCAGCGAAGGGGCACTGTCGATGCAGTTCTTAGGGGGAACAGGGGTCTTTACTGCGGTGCTGTCTGGTTTCTTTGCGGTTGAACTCTACCGAGTCATGAAGAAATACAACATCACAATCCGAATGCCTGAACAGGTTCCTCCTGCAATCCAGCGTTCTTTTGAAGTGCTTTTGCCTGTGGTTGCAGTTTTCATCACCTTGTATCCACTGAGTATCTGGCTTCAGACCCAACATGACATGCTGATACCACAAGCCATCATGGAGGCATTCAAACCTCTGGTCAGTGCATCTAATACTCTGCCCGCCATCATTGGTGCCTTGCTTCTTTGTCAGTTGCTCTGGTTTGCCGGTATTCACGGTGCAGCCATTGTAGTTGGCTTGTTAGGTCCTATTTTCTTAACCAACCTTACCGTCAATATTGAAGCGTTTGTTGCGGGTGAAGAAGTACCAAATATCTTTACGCAGCCGTTCTGGGATTTCTACATCTTCATTGGCGGGTCCGGAGCCACACTTGCTCTGGTGGCGTTAATGTCTTTCAGCCGCTCGGCACACCTGAAAAGTTTAGGGCGCATGAGTGCGGTCCCTGGTTTCTTCCAAATCAATGAGCCAGTGATTTTCGGAAGCCCGATCGTCATGAACCCAACTCTGTTTTTGCCGTTCGTCTTCGTTCCTATCATCAATGCAACAGTGGCGTACTTTGCCGTTCACACCGGATTCGTGGGAATGGGGATCGCGACCATGCCGTGGACGACGCCTGCCATCATCGGGGCATCGTGGGGGGCAGGCTGGACACTGTCGCCAGTGCTGTTGGTTGTCTTGCTGTTTGTGATGGATCTATTCCTTTATTACCCATTCTTCAAAATTTTTGAGCGCGAGCTGCTCGCCGAAGAAAAACAGTCGGAAGAAAGTGAACAGCAAACGTCACCTGCCACTGGTGAAGGCGTGACGGCATAAACCTCAATATTTTATCGCCCAGCTGCGTTGGCTGGGCTTGCTCAAGAATTGGAGAGAACCATGGAACAAGAAACGGTAGTGATGGACATCATCTGCAATGCCGGTGAAGCCAGAAGTTTGTGTTTTGAAGCGTTAGTGTTAGCCAGAAAGAGTGAGTTTGATAACGCTCGGGCATCTCTTAAACAAGCCAAAGAATGTTTGAATCGAGCACACCTGACTCAGACTCAGTTAATCGAAGCCGATCAGGGGGAAGGAAAAGTTCCGATGACGTTAGTCATGGTTCACGCACAGGACCATTTGATGACGACCATTCTTGCTCACGAGTTAGCAACTGAAATGGTGGAACTGCACCAGAAACTGGCAGAGAAGTAGGAGAAAAACGATGCAAAAGAAATCACTTAAACTCGCCATCATTGGTGGAGGAAGCAGTTACACACCCGAGTTGGTTGAAGGCGTGTTGAAAAGGCTCGACAAACTGCCCGTTCGTGAAATGCATTTTGTGGATGTAGCGGAAGGGGAAGAAAAACTGGAAATCATCGCGGCACTTGCGAAGCGGATGGTGGAAAAAGTGGGAGCGGACATTGAAATCAAAGCCTCTCTTGATCGCCGAAGCGCCATTAAGGATGCCGACTTCATCATGACTCAGTTTCGGGTGGGAGGATTAAAAGCACGTGCAAACGATGAGCGTATCCCAATTAAATACAACGTTATTGGTCAGGAAACCACTGGACCAGGCGGGTTTGCCAAAGCGCTGCGCACCATCCCCGTCATATTAGACATTTGTAAAGACATTGAAGAGCTTGCCCCTAACGCATGGATGCTGAATTTCACCAACCCGGCTGGGCTTGTGACTGAGGCTGTTCATCGCCACACCAAAGTAAAAAGTATGGGGCTGTGTAATGTACCGGTTTCCATGACCATGATGGTGGCGGAAATGATGGATTGTGAACCCCATGAACTGCAACTGGACTTTGCTGGGTTGAATCATCTGGTGTGGGTGCATCAGGTATGGCTGCATGGTGAAGACATCACCGAGACGGTTCTTGAAAAAGTAGGTGATGGTGCGAATTTCAGTATGAAGAATATTTTCGAAGAACCCTGGGATCCTGATTTCCTCCATGCGCTTGGAGTCATTCCGTGCCCGTACCACCGTTACTTTTACCAAACGGAAGCCATGCTGGCAGAAGAAAAACAATCTGCAGAAGAAGTGGGGACTCGTGCAGAACAGGTGATGCAGACCGAAAAAGAGCTGTTTGAGCTGTACCGGGATATCAATCTTGATCATAAACCAGAACAGCTTGAGCAACGTGGTGGCGCATACTATTCCGATGCCTCACTCAACCTGGTTGATGCGATTCACAACAACTTGAACGCTGTCCATGTGGTGAACGTTCGTAACAACGGCGCGATTCATACTTTACCTGATGACGCTGTTATCGAATGCAGCTCGGTTGTCGGAAGCTTTGGCGCAAAACCTCTGGCTGTCGGGGCATTTCCTGCGGAAATTCGAGGCTTAATCCATCAGGTTAAAGCCTATGAAGAACTGGCGGTTGAAGCTGCGGTAACAGGCAGCTATGAGAAAAGCCTGATGGCGCTGGCCAACAACCCGCTCGTACCCGATATCGCTGCCGCAAAAGCAATCTTGGATGAGATTTTAGAATCCAATAAACCTTACCTGCCTCAATTTAGCTAACAGACATTGGCGGTATGATGGCAAAAAAGGAGGTCCTATGAAGGTGATTTTTAATGCAGACGATTTTGGTCTGACGCACGGTGTAAACCAAGGTATCAAAGAAGCTCATACTCAAGGTGTGGTGAATTCCACCACGCTCATGGTTGGGATGGACGCAGACAAAGAAGCCGTCGAGATGGCAAAGCAATTGCCCGATCTTAAAGTTGGCATTCATCTGCGCTTCACGGCAGGCAAACCACTGACTGGCTCACCAAATCTTCAAGGAGATGATGGTTTGTTTCCTAAACAACCTGACTTTTGGCCGCGCCGAGACTTTGATGCCGAAGCGATTGAAAAAGAGGTCAGAGCGCAACTTGAGTATTTTGACCAATTGGGTCTCGAACTGAGCCATATTGATAGCCACCATCACGCTCATGGGCACCCGCAAATTTTGCCGATTGTTGAAAACATTGCGAAGGAAAGAGGCGTACCATTGCGAGCGCAAACTGTTGAAAACTGCCGTTATCAATTTACCGAAAAGTTTTTTGATAAAACGGTTGAGTTAGATGCGTTACTGACTTTGGTGAGTTCTTACCAAGATCGTTGTGATGTGCTTGAGGTGATGTGTCATCCGGCCCTTGTCGACGAACACCTGAAACAAATATCGAGCTACGCTCTTCAACGAGAGAAAGAGCTGAGTGTACTGACGGATCCTCGTTTGAAGGCGTCACTCAAAGATATGGGCATTCAGGTTTCGGATTACTCAGCGGTACTCTGATCGCATAAACAGAAAGCAGCTGCCTCGCTGGAACCCCCTAAACCTTAATTCCAGCGGTGAAATCTGGCAGCTCGCTTTTTTCTCGGTTACATTGAGCCCAGACAGACAATAAGGAACACTGGCAGCATGGCAAGAATTAAAGACGTCGCAGAACTGGCTGGCGTCAACCGTTCGACCGTTTCTCGTATCATTAATGGAGAAGGGAAATTTCGGGAAGAAACCAAAAGAAAAGTAGAACAAGCCATGGCAGAGCTAAACTATCGCCCCAGTGCGATTGCGCGCTCTTTAGCAACCGCCTCATCGAATATGACGGGGTTGCTCGTGACCTTCTATACCGGTGGTTTCTTCGGTGAAATGATGAATCAGGTTCAAAATGAGCTGGATAAACACAAGAAGTTCCTGATCACTGCGCAAGGGCACCATAGTGCAGAGGGTGAACGTGAAGCGATTCAGCGATTTCATGATCTTCGCTGTGAAGGGTACGTGCTCCACTGCCGCTATATGAGTGATGAAGAACTACGCACGTTAGCCGAGCAACCAACGCCATTTGTGTTGTTAGACCGCTTTGTTGAAGGTTTAGAAGATCGCTGCATTACGTTTGATCACACTGAAGCTGCGCGTGTAGCTACGTCATATTTAATCCAGCAGGGTCATCAACACCTCGGTTGCATCTCGGGGCCTAGTAGCCGATTCAGCGGTCAGCGACGCCTGGCTGGTTTTGTTGCCGCTGTTGAGGAACATAATCTGGAGCTAAATTCTGAACAGATTGTCGAAGGGGATTACGGACGGCAAAGTGGTTACTTTGCAGCAAAATCCTTAATGGAAAACAACCCTCAGATTACCGCTATCTTTTCTGCCAGTGAAGAAATGACCAGTGGTGCTATGCAGTACTTTTACGAGAAGAATATCAGGGTGCCTGAAGATGTTTCTGTTGTCAGCTTTGACAGTGTTGAGGTGTGTGAAAGCTTTTATCCTGCTGTTTCTTCCGTCCAGTTTCCTATCAGCAAAATGGCGAGAGCCGCTGTAGAAGTGTTAACGGCTAAAATCGAGAATAAAGAAAGTGACGTGTCCCACGAGTTTGCACCTGAAGTTAAAATCAGAAAAAGCGTGCGAGCCCTTTGTTAATGAGGGAATACGTTACCTAGCAAAGGTTTAGTCACACCATGGAAAGCAGAGCTCGCCTGTAACTTTGAATTCTTGGCCTATAGTTAAAACTGCACGTTCATTAATTTGGGGAGAATTCAATGGATCAGGCAAGTTTACTATCAAGAATAAATGAATTACCTAAAATTCGAAAAGTCTTGCAGGAGCTCGTTGAAATGGTCAACCGGGATGAGGTTGATCTTATGCAGCTTTCGCAAAAAATCGCTATGGAGCAAGTGGTATCCGCCCGTATTCTCCGACTCGCTAACTCCGCTCACTTTGGGCGCAGCCGAACAGTAGCTTCTATTGATGAAGCCGTTATCCGCTTAGGTACCGAACCCATCAGAACCTTAGTGGTGGTATCAGTATTGACCAGTGCCTTCCCTAAATTTGAAACCATGGATGTGACTGAATACTGGAACGACACTTTTGAAGTGGCCACTATTGCCAGCAACATTGCGAAAGAAGTGGGGCTGGAACCAAACCAAGTGTTTACCGCTGGTATTCTCCATAACATCGGTGAATTGATGATTCATGCGTTGGCTCCAGAAGAAGCTAAGTCTATTCAAGATAGAATCGATGCTGGCGAAGTCGCAGAAGACGTTCAGCGCGAAGTGCTGGGCACAACAGCCTCTGAGCTTGGAGCGAAACTCGCAACAGCCTGGAAATTTGCGCCTCAGCTCGTCGATTCAATCGCTCATTGTCTAGACCCTAACAACGCCGCAGAAGAGCCCAAAATTGCCTGGTCTTTACACTTGGCAAGGCAGATCAATATCGATTGGGATGATATTGAAGAGGAAGATCAAAGGCTCGAATATATTGAGTCAAACCATGACGCGAAAGTACTTGGTCTGTCGACGGCATTTTTACCGACATTGGAAAATGTCAGAGGACAAGGTCGAGACCTCGCAGCTCAAATGGTGTAACGAAATGTATTAAAGGGGTTTGGCTACTCCTTTTTTTCTTTATAATGTCAGTGCTCAATAAATCACAATTTATACATTTTTAGGTGGTTTATTGAGCACTGAGTGGTTGTTAACATACTGAAAATTAATCGTATTGTTACCTAAGTCAAACTTTGCATATTCGCTTTGTAATCCATTTTGTGACTGCAGGTGAATCGCGGTTAGATTGACACTCCCGCTCAAAGTTAAGCGTTAAAAACGTAACTTAGGACAATATTCGATTCAGTGTGGCCAGTATTAAAATAACGGTCGATCGCATTCAACCGGGGTTGCATATCCGGTTACCAGTCAGCTGGAAAGATCACCCGTTTCTTCTCAATAGCTTTAAGATCAAATCCCAGGACCAAGTTGATATCATTCGTCACTTGGGGATTAAACACGTCTATATAAACCCACTCCAAAGTGATGCCCAGCCACTTCCAGCTAACGAAGCAATGGAAAATGTGGAGCAAGAGACAGCACTTGAGCTTGCCAAGAAAAAAATGTGGCAGGAAAAGCAAACCCGCATAGAAAAACTCAACGCATATCGCCGACGTGTGAATAAATGCGAAAAAGAGTTTGAGCGTTCTTTGTCTCAACTGCGTTCAGTCATGAGCAAGATCCGCAGCCGACCGCTTGATGCGGTAAAAGAGGCAACGGTTATGGTGGATGAAGTTGTCGATAAGCTTTTAGCAGACAACAACGTGACACTTCATCTAATGAATGGAAAAAGCAAATTCCAGGACATTTACTTCCATTCGCTGAATGTAGCGGTGATCGCTATGATGATCGCCAAAAGCAAAGGGATGAAGGCGGAAGCGATCAAAGAGATCGCTTTTGGTGCACTTTTTCACGATATGGGGAAAGTTCGTGTACCAGCAGCCATCGTCAATAAGAAGTCACCGCTGACTGCACCGGAAGAGAATTACCTCAAGTTACACACCAAATATGGCTTGGAGCTGACAGAGAAAATTGAAGATTTCCCTTCCAGTGCCAAGCGCATCATTTGCCAGCATCATGAATACCTTGATGGCAGTGGTTACCCAGACGGTCTGAAAGGGGAACAGATAGACCCTTATGCTCAGATCGTTGCGTTAGCCAATGCTTACGATAACTTGTGCCACCCAAGAATTGAGTCAGAGCAAAAGATTCCTTTCAGCGCGCTCTCTCATCTATATAAGAAGTGCAAGCATCTATATAACAATGAAAACCTGAACATTCTCATCAAATTTATGGGAGTGTACCCACCAGGTACCGTCGTCCAGTTGTCTAATGAAATGGTCGGGATGGTCATTTCTGTCAATGCGCAGAATATCCTTTACCCGAACGTATTACTTTACGATTCAAATGTGCCACGTAACCAGGCACCCATTCTTGATCTTGCGGATAGTGAACTCAAAATCGTGTCGGCCATTTTGCCGCACAAGCTACCGGAAAAGGTGAGGGAATACTTAAATCCAAGGACTCGGATATCTTACTACTTTGAGAACGACGCCTAACGCATTCTCAAAAGTGACGATTTATGGAGAGAATTTCGTCGCTGTTTTGCCATGTGTTTGATTTGACGCTTAGATTTCATCTCAAGCACTTGGCAAACCGTAGATGCTCTGATTTTATATCTTTCTTAGATAGATACTTGGATTCATAGCAACGAGTCGTTGTGGGATTCTATGTACATTGGAGTGTTACTATGCAGTCAACTACACAAACAGCAAAGCCGGAATACCTGCTGATGGCATTACGGCAAACAATAAAAGACGAAGGCATTACCTATAATACTCTGGCACAGCAATTGGGTGTGCCGTTATCATCATTAAAAAGACACCTTCACAACACCTCTATTCCATTGGAAAAGCTTCTTACCTATTGTGTAGGGGCTGGTATCAATTTGTCAGAGCTTCACCAGGTTGCTCTGAAGCTACAGTTCAAAAACGAAAACTTCTTTAATGAAATTCAAGATGACGTGTTCTTCGAATTTCCTCAGCTCTACGATTTCTATCGCGAATTGCGTCATCGTGAAAACGACCTTCATTTAATGCAGGAGGAATACGGGCTCGACGATGCGGCTACTTATCTCTATTTACGTGCGCTGGAAATTTTAGGGCTTATTCAATTGGGTGAAAGCAACCGCTTCTCTTTTATTGGTCCTTATCACTACCAAATGTCGAGCTCATCCAAACTCGGACAGCAGTATTTAAAAAGCTTAACCGAACAGCTATTGAAAGCGAAAGACTCAGCCAAAGTCATCTGTGGGCGAATGTATCTTTCCGAAGAGCAATTGGAATCCATCGAAACCAAGCTCAACGAAGAGATACTAAGAACGCATAATGAGAATATGGAACAGGGTCGAACCGAACCTGATCATCTGCGCAATTTGATGTTCTTCGAAACCAAGTATAAGAAGGTACTGTTCTCTGCTGGTATAAGCCCACTACCTAATGATGTCCTTAATAGAGTGAAGAACATGATAAGCGAAGACGGAAATGTCTAACTTATCCACAGTAAAATGTGAATAATATGTGTAATTTAAGGGGGTAAATTTTATTTAGAATAAAATTTGCTCGCTTAGCCTTTCTTTTTAATAAAAATGCCATTTCGGTGTTGCCAACTCTGAATTACTCCCTATAATGCCGCCTCACTGACACGGCAGACGCCACAAGGCTTCAGCGAATATGTCAGTTAGGCTTCTAGCTCAAAAATAGATAATTTGTTTCTTCTTTGAAAAAAGAAAAATAAAAAACGAAAAAGTGTTTGACACTAATAATTATCTCGCTAGAATGACCGCCTCTTCACAAGGAAGCTTAAATCCTTAAGAAGAAAGCTCTTTAACAATATAGACCTATCAATCTGTGTGGGCACTCGTTGATGATAATCCAATTAGAAACTTCGGTTTCAAATTAGGTTTCAATGAACTGAGTGACCAATCGGTAGTAATACCGGCA
>NZ_AFWJ01000267.1 GCF_000222685.1 Vibrio nigripulchritudo ATCC 27043
TACGAGTAGTATGAGTGTCACCTACAGATAGATAGCCTTCATCCCAAAGTGGGTGGTAAGGCAGGTCGTTCTCTTTGAGGTAATAGTGAACGTCTTTATTTGTCCAGTCGATTACAGGCAAGAACTTAAATACGCCATTTTGAATCGCTAAGATAGGAAGATTGGCTCGCGAACTTGACTGTTCACGGCGTAAACCAGAGAACCAAGTCCCTACCTTTAATTCGTTAAAGGCACGACGCATAGGTTCCACTTTGTTTATCTTGTTGTACTTCTCTATACCTTCAACACCTTGTTCCCACAATTTTCCGTAGCGAGCTTCCTGCCAGTTAGGACTGCTCTCTGCTCGGAAGATTTGTAGGTTGAGGTTAAGCTTTTCTGTCAATTCATCAATAAAGCGGTATGTTTCTGGAAACAAGTAACCAGTATCAGTCAATATCACTGGTACATCTGGCTTTACCTGTGAAACAAGATGAAGCATTACAGCGGCTTGGATTCCGAAACTGGATGAAACCACATAATTGCCTTCCAGATGCTCAATCGCCCAAGCCACTCTCTCTTGTGCTGTTAATGTTTCTAAGTAGCCATTCAGTTCCGCAAGGCGCAGCGACTGCTCCGCCTTGGTCATGGACAGTAACTCAGAAAGCTGTGGCTTCTTAGTTGCTGTAGTATCAGGCATGCAAATCCCTCTTGGATACAAAGACTTCTTCTATAATGCCCGCACGGATCGTGAAGTCACCGAAGCATTCGCCTTCGTTACGCTCTTTCGCCCAGCGACCGACTAACTGATCGATCTCTTCTAGGATTTGAGCGTCGGTAATGTTCTCTTTATACATCTTAGGAATACGAGTACCTGCACGGTTACCGCCTAAGTGTAAGTTATATCGACCCGGAGCTTTACCAACCAGACCGATTTCCGCAAGCATGGCGCGACCACATCCGTTAGGACAGCCTGTCACTCGTAAGATGATGTTTTCATCTTCTGGCAGACCGTGCTTTTCCAGAATGTCTTCTACGTCGGTGACAAACTCAGGAAGGAAACGTTCTGCTTCCGCCATCGCCAACGGACACGTTGGGAATGCCACACATGCCATGGAGCTTTTGCGCTGCTCACTCACGCTGTCGTCCATTAGACCGTGTTCACGAGCAATCTTTTCGATCTTCGCTTTCTGGCTCTTTGGAACACCAGCGACAATTAGGTTCTGGTTTGCGGTCATACGGAAATCGCCTTTGTGGATCTTCGCGATTTCTGCCATACCGGTTTTCAGTGGTTTACCTGGGTAGTCGAGTAGACGACCATTTTCAATAAAGATTGCCAGGTGGTATTTGCCATCTACACCTTCTGTCCAACCAATGCGATCGCCTCGGTCAGTGAATTCGTATGGACGACTCTCTTCAAACTTCACTCCAGCTCGTTTTTCAACTTCCGCTTTGAAAACATCAATACCTACACGATCAAGTGTGTACTTTGTTTTCGCATTCTTACGGTTAGAACGGTTACCCCAGTCTCGCTGAGTTGTCACTACTGCGGCAGCGACATCAAGCGTTTTGTCTAGGGAAACGAATCCGAAATCATCCGCACGACGTGCATAAGTAGAGGTGTCACCATGAGTCATAGCCAGACCACCACCCACAAGAACGTTAAAGCCTACTAACTGACCATCTTTTTCAATTGCTACGAAGTTTAGGTCGTTAGCATGCACATCGACGTCGTTTTGCGGTGGAATAACCACTGTTGTTTTGAACTTACGAGGCAGATAGTTGTTACCCAGAATCGGCTCTTCGTCTCGGTGCCCTTCAATTTTCTCGCCGTCTAGCCAGATCTCAGCATATGCTTTGGTCTTTGGCAGTAGGTGCTCAGAAATTTTGGTTGCCCAGTCGTAAGCCTGCTGGTGCAGTTCAGATTCTACAGGGTTGGACGTACACAATACGTTTCGGTTTACGTCACCCGCAGTCGCGATGGAGTCGATGCCGTATTTATGCAGAGTCTGGTGCATCAATTTGATGTTTGGCTTCAGTACACCGTGAAACTGGAAGGTTTGACGCGTTGTCAGACGAACACTTCCGTACATAGTGCTTTCATCAGCAAATCTGTCAATGGCAAGCCACTGTTCAGGCTTGATGATACCGCCAGGCATACGAGCACGTAACATCACATTATGCAAAGGTTCTAGCTTCTGCTTCGCACGCTCTGCACGAATATCGCGGTCATCCTGCTGATACATTCCGTGGAAACGGATAAGCTGGAAGTTGTCCGCAGTGAAGCCACCGGTTGTTTTGCCGCTAAGATCTTCGGTAATTGTACCTCGAAGGAAATCACTCTCACCCTTCAAGCGCTCGTTGTCAGATAATGGGCCAAGCTCCGTACCCAGTAGATTCTTATCGCTCATTAGTACACGTCCCTTTGATAACGTTTAGCTTTACGAAGATCGTTAACGAACTCTTCGGCTTTCTCTTGACTTAAACCGCCCTGATCTTGAGCCACTGTGATAAGTGCATCGTTCACATCTTTCGCCATGCGCGTTGCATCACCACATACGTAGATGTAGGCACCATCCTGAATCCATTGCCATACTTGCTCTGCATGCTCAAGGATTCGGTGTTGTACGTAGACTTTCTCTTGCTGGTCACGGCTGAATGCCACATCAAGCTGAGTCAAAATGCCCGACTTGAGGTATTTCTGCCATTCGACCTGGTATAAGAAATCCTGTGTGAATGTGCGATCACCAAAGAACAACCAGTTTTTACCTTCCGCATCACGGTTATCACGCTCTTGAATAAAGCTGCGGAAAGGCGCAATACCAGTACCTGGACCGATCATGATCACTGGTGTGTTGTCGTCTTGTGGTAGCTTAAAGTTGTTGTTGTTCTCAACAAACACTTTTACTTCACCGCCTTCTTCTAAGCGGTGAGAAAGGAAGCTGGAAGCTCCGCCGTAACGAGTCTCTTCACCAACATCGTATTCCACAACACCTACCGTCAGGTGTACTTCTTCATCTACCTCGCTTTGAGCAGATGCGATGGAGTACAAACGAGGTGTCAGACGACGCAAGATACCCACTAGCTCTTCCGCTGAAAGCTTAGTTTTCTTCTCACCAAGCACATCAACAACCTGAGTATTACCCGCGTATTCACGGAGCTTGTCTTTATCTGCAACCAGCTTTTCAAGCTTTTTACTGCCAGACAGTTCTGCGTATTTCGTAACTAGCTGAGGATTTGAAGTCGTGATTTCATACTTGCTGATTAGCGCCGTACGAATAGACAAGCTTTCGCCATCTACTTCTATTGTTTCAATGCCCGATAGCCCAGCTTTTTCAAGAATGGCATCGACCAGCTCAGCACTGTTTTCGTACCAGACACCTAATGCATCGCCAGGTTGGTAAGTAATACCAGACTCATCAAGATCGATTTCAATATGGCGAACGTCTTTACCGGAATCACGACCTGTAATCTTTTGGCTAGCCAAAAGCGTTGCTGTGTATGGCTTCTGTTTGGTGTACTGGCTGTGCGCAGCGGCTGGCTGACCCGCAGCATGAAGCTGAACCACTTCTGCTTCTGCACCTGAAGAAAGCATGTCTTTGGCTTTTTCTAATGCGCTCTTACGCCAATCTGCTGCTGGCTCTTCGTAGTCGACATCACAGTCCAGACGCTCGATAAACGACGTTGCACCTAACTTAGACAGATACTCATCGAAGTCTTTAGCGGTTTGACAGAAAAACTCGTAGCTTGAATCACCCAAACCAATCACACCATATTGCAGGTTAGGCAGTTTCGGTGCTTTTTTCGATTGAAGGAACTCATGAAGTTCCATCGCGTTATCTGGCGGCTCACCCTCGCCGTTTGTAGACGCTACCACGATAACGTGGGTTTCTTTTGCTAAGTTCTTACCTTTGTAATCACTTGCGTCGAATAGCTCTACTGCAATTCCTTCTGCTTGCGCTTCTTCTTTCAGCGCTTCAGCAACGCCTTTTGCGTTACCCGTTTGAGAGGCGAAAATGATGCTTAGTTTGCCCGCAGGTTTTGCGGCAACTGTTGCGGCGGCTTGATTAATTGGCGCTGCAGCACCAGCCGTCTGATTTTGACTTATACCCCAGAAATAACCACTTACCCACGCTAACTGCTGTGGAGATAGTTCAGAAATAGCTTGTTGTAATTGACCTATTTGCTGATCATTAAGTGGGCTTGCGAGGGCGGAAAGTTCCTTAAGTAACATGGTCACGACATCCCTATTCATTGCGTGATGATAGATTAACCACTCCCTCTAATAATAAAAAAGAATAGATGAGCATGTTTTATAACTTTTTGGAAGTAAGAAACGGGTCAGGAGGTAAGAGTTCAGTACTCTTCAATGCGAACTTGGCGAAATCCAACCGCCAAAGCAGACTTGGATGCTTTATCTAAGTCGATGTAATGACACTCTTCACCATGAGAATCTGTAAGGAGTATAAAGCCTCCCCGGGCGTGGCGAAATTCCACAATCCAGGTGCCTTCTTGAATGGAGGGTTCGATAATCGCTTCAACCAGCTGGTTATCTTGATACAGGCTTCGCAATTCAGAAATCGTCATCTGTCAATCCTTGCTAACAAGTATGTTATTAAGAATGACGGAAAACCATCGAATTGCAAATACAATGTTAATACAAATAACAAAAAGGCATACCAATCAATATCGATATGCCTTCTAGCTTCAGTATTATAGGTCGATTTTTAAAAGCCGACTTCCAGACCGACAAACGCACCGTGCGTTAGATAAGTGTCACTCGGACCTGAGAATAAATTGAAGCGATAGTCCATCACTCGGTAGCCGGCGCGAATAGCAACGTCTGCTTTATCAAGTTCGAATCTATATCGCATACCTGCGGTCACGTCGGCTGTTTTGTCGCCATCGCTGTTCCCGAAATCGAATTCACCAATAATATCTAAGTTGGTATCTGGAATTGTAATGGCGGCATTGGCATACCAGCTAAACAGCAATTTGCTGAAATCCTGAGTCGGGTCGACAGGGTTGGAGTAAACACCACTGGAATACTGAGACAACGTTAGACCCGCATCGAAATGCAGCAGTTCATGCTCAATCAGATCGTAATAAAAGGTGAAGTCCGTTTTATTGAAACTGATGTATTCCATCTCGACAGGGCTAAAACGAATACGGAAATCTGGCACGTAAGAGATGTCGTGTTTCAATGCTAATGAACCTGTGAACTGAGTATCTCTGTCACTGGACAGAATCACATCGGCATCATGCTTGTAATCTGTTTTTGCTACCCAGGCGTCTGCTATGGCTGTTACTTCAAAGCCAGACTCAGCAAAACTAGGGAACGTACATAAAGCTATAGAAGAGGAGAATAAAGCCGCAAAAACGCGATTTTTCATTGAAGGAAACCCCACCCGTAAAACGTGAACACAGTGGGGATACTATCATACTTGCACTGCACGAAAAGCCATCTTGTACAGCGCTAACCCAAAATTAACGTGGGCAGTAGACTTTATTTCGGAAGAACCACCAGGCAACCGCCAGAACGATCAACCAAGGCAGTAACTTAAATACCATGCCTACCATTCCGAGAACCAACATCACTGCGAACGCTACTGCACCCGCCGCAAAAATCGACACTAAGGTGACGCCGGTAAAAAACAACACACCCAGAAATACCAACACAAATAGCAGTTCAATCATTGTTTGCCTCTCTTTGCATTTCACTTTCAACTGTATGTTTTAGCTATTGCAGGAAGCAGACCAACTTTCAAAAAATGGCATTTTTTCTTTTTATAACAAGCAAATAAAAAGAAACCCTAAGGTTAAGCCTCAGGGTTTCAATTATTCTGTTTGGCAAAATACACCAACTGGTAGCGATTTTTACACACCCAGTTCTGATGGAATTTTCGCTAAAGCGGTTTCGACTACTTCTAAGCCAGCTCCTTTCTTGTGCGCGTTCTCACTGATGTATCGACGCCACTGCCGAGCACCCGGCATACTTTGGAACAGCCCTAGCATATGGCGAGTCATATGCCCCAGGTAAGTTCCTTTAGACAGCTCTTTCTCAATGTAAGGGTACATAGCGCGAACGATATCAGAGCGTTTTTTGATTGATTTATCTGATCCGAAAAGCTCTTGATCGACAGATGCCAGAATATAAGGGCTTTGATACGCTTCGCGGCCAATCATGACACCATCCAGATGCTGTAAATGCGCTTTGGCTTCTTCCAGAGTTTTAATACCACCGTTGATTGCAATGGTCAGGTTTGGAAAATCTTTCTTGATTTGATAAGCGCGAGGGTAATCCAGTGGCGGGATCTCTCGGTTTTCTTTTGGGCTAAGACCACTGAGCCAAGCTTTACGTGCATGAATCGTAAACTGCTCACAGCCACCCTTTTCAGACACTACAGAAACGAAATCCGTCAGAAACTCATAAGAATCCTGATCATCGATGCCGATACGTGTCTTTACAGTAACAGGCACATCCACCACTTCGCGCATCGCCGCAACGCATTCGGCGACTAAGTCTGGCTCTGCCATCAGGCAGGCACCGAAGCGACCGTTTTGAACACGGTCAGACGGGCAACCAACGTTCAGGTTAATCTCGTCATAACCACGATCCTGTGCCAGTTTGGCGCAAGTGGCTAAATCCGCTGGGTTAGAGCCACCAAGCTGCAACGCTACAGGGTGTTCTTCTTCGTTGTACGCCAAGAAATCGCCCTTACCATGAATGATCGCCCCCGTTGTAACCATCTCGGTATACAACAATGCATTATCAGACATTAAGCGGTGGAAGTAGCGACAGTGTCTATCAGTCCAGTCGAGCATGGGCGCAACACTGAAACGCTGCATTGGGAAATTGCTTGTATTCTCTGGCTTAGACACTGTTTTACCTCAATTTTTCTTGTCTCATTTTTGCGTCGAATCGCTTGGTTTTTCGTCGAATTCCGTACTATAGTACCCCTAGGAGTACCCCTCAAGGAGTAGGACAGTTGGCATCTTTTACTATAGAAAAGCGCACGTTAAAAAGTGGCGAATCCAGATTCAAAGTGACCATCTTCGTCAAAAAAGCGGACGGATTATACACCGTGAATCGAAAACTTTCAGAAAAAAGGAAATCGCTAGAACACACGGAAAGAACCGAGTTCAAGACATTGAAACTCAAGGGGTACTCAGAACAAAAGCAGTCCCCCTAGGGGTACTGTTAGACAAGTTCATGGATGACAGAGATCTCTGGGAACAAACCGGACGCACAAAGCAATACACGATCCGATTCTTACGTGATTGTGATATTGCCAAGGTTCAAAGCAACGAACTGAAATCCAGTGACCTCATAGAGCACTGTCGGATAAGAAAAACAGCTGGGGCAAAACCTGTCACTATTTACCATGATATTGCTTACCTGCGCTCAGTGATGAAGAAAGCAAAACCCGTCTTTGATATAGATGCCAACTTCCAAATCTTTGAAGAAGCAGTACCAGTACTCATTGATATGAAGTTAGTCGGTAAAAGTCAGAAAAGGACTCGCAGACCAACCTCAGAAGAAATTGAGCGATTAAAAGAAGCACTTCACGAACGCCAAAAGACCCACGCTAGTAAAATCCCATTTGTCGACATCTTAGAATTCAGCATCCTCACCTGCATGCGAATTGGCGAGGTATGCAAACTGCGCTGGGAAGACTTACACGAAGAGCATAAAACTGTGTTGGTTAGAGATAGAAAAGACCCACGCAAGAAAGAAGGCAATCATATGATCGTGCCACTGCTTGGTGAATCATTCGATATTGTCAAAAGGCAGCCTACTAACAACGCGCTGATTTTTCCGTACAACTCACGTAGCGCAACCGCTGGTTTTCAACGTGTTAGAAACTCACTTGGTATCGAGGATTTGCGCTATCACGATTTAAGGCGCGAGGGAGCGAGTAGATTATTTGAGAAAGGTTATTCTATAGAGGAAGTGGCTCAGGTTACCGGACATAGAAACTTGAATGTACTTTGGCAGGTTTATACCCACCTGTTTCCCCACAAACTGCATGAAAAGAGCTAATCCAAAACTAACATCGTGTAAAATACACAAAGTATTCACTGGCCTTGGAGCTGTTCAGAATGTCAACCTTAGTCTTAACATGCCCTCACTGTGAGGCAGAGAAGATGACCTTTAACTCGTTTTATGACCTAACGACTGCTAAACCATTTAATCCTGGTCTGTATCATCATTTGCTAGCAATGATCTGTAGCGGATGCCAACGAGGTATTATTGCAGAATTTCTATCAAGTAATGGTCAAGTCGATTTTCATGCAGATAAGTTTGGAAATCTAAAAGAATTCAGAGAGATACTAAATGGACACATTGATACATATCCTAAAGTAACGACTACCTCCCAGCTAGAGCATCTACCTGACAACATCAAAAATTTTTATGAACAAGCGTTAAAAAGCCACAAATCAGGCTTGTATGATGCGGCAGCAATTATGGCAAGAAAAACTCTTGAGGTAGCTACCAAAGAATTAAGCCCTGACCATAAAGACCTAACACTGTACAAGCGAATCGAGAAGCTATACGAAGAACACACAGTGACCAAAGTTCTTAAGGAGTGGGCTCATATCATCAGAGAAGAAGGCAATGGTGCAGCTCATGAAGAGGAACCAATTTCAGAGAATGAGTCCGAAGAGTTAACCTCTTTCACAACAATGTTTCTTAACTACACTTTTACTATGCCTGAAATGATTGAACTAAAAAAGCAGCAACCAAACTAGTAGCTAGTTGACACCCGAGTTAAAAACTTTATTATTCAGCTCGTAAGCCCCTCATTTTCTATGTGCGTAATGATGGACGGGTATTAAAAATTAATATTTCGTTTGTTTTAACATAGTAAATTAGGAGAGAAAGACATGAAGTATAATCGTGAACTGAAACTTGTTCTGCACGTGATGACGAGCATCATTCAATTAGCAAAACTAATTATGATGTTTTAATTTGTAGGATAGGGGCTTACACAAAAAAGGAGCCGTAAGGCTCCTTTTTTATTCCATCCAGCAGCAAGCGAGGGCAAGGAGGTTAGCCGTTAGCTTGTCCCTTACCCATGGCATGAGTAAACCGTCATTAACTGGCTTGCGTGTCAATTCACGCTCTATCATGCGTTTTTAAGCTGGCATTCCGCTCTGAGTGCAACTTAAGTTAAAGCTTGCCCACCTTTTCCACTAGCCTGTCGAGAATGTTTCGCGTGTTCTTGATGTTCTGCCAGAGCATAAACAAGATCAGCAATTCAGTGGGCTTGAGTCCCAAGTCCGAAATCACAGGTAACAAATCCGTCATATCACCATCCTTTTTGATTGCCGTTCAAGCCACACTTCAAAGGCTCGGCGCAACATGCGCCTAAACCCGAATGTGTCGATGTAAATCATGGCGAGCGCATACCAGTAGTATTCCGGTATATTTTCCAGTGCTTTGAACCCGGCATCCACGTAATGCACCCATTCAGGCACGAACGCCATCATGACGGGTAACGTGGTGATGATAAGCAAATACTCATCTTTCCAGCCGCGATTGGACAGGCTGATTTCGTCCAGCTTGGTGGCGTTGTTGTCACCCTGCTCTATTCGCTTGATGGTTGCCAGCGTTTTGGATTCTTCTATGCGGTCTTTTCGCTCCGCTGCTTTGTGTTTCGCGACTTGGTGATCGCGAAACAGGTTTACGAACGGGGAAAAGAGCGCGCCAATCAGTCCAGTCATAGCCACCCCTTTTACGTAAGTATTTCAGTGTGTACTCAGCCTGTAATGTTTAACACTTTTCCATATTTTTATTGCGGGATCGTGCAGAAATCTGGTAGAAAAGCCACCTTGAGTTACTTACCGCACGCATGCCAAATATGTGACACTTTGTTGCATGGTGCACATTTCCTAGATAGGTAAGTGATTTACAATCACAAAACGTTTTTCGCCATCCATTCATTGCTTGATTGGTCGACATCTTTTGCTTAGGGTTAAAAAAAACGCCCTTTACTGCCTAACTTGCTAGATAAATGGTATATTATTAATAATGTGCACCAAAATAGGTGAGCCAATTGGAGCTGTCGTTGCTAGAACAAATTGAAGGCATCTGCCAGAGCCGTGGTGTAAGGCTGACACCGCAGCGGAAAAGAGTGTTCGAACTTATCTACTCAAGCAAAAGTGCATCCAGCGCTTATGATTTGCTGGATAAGCTGAAAGTAAGTGAACCTCAGGCAAAACCACCAACGGTCTACAGGGCGTTGGATTTTTTATTGGAGCAAGGCTTCATCCACCGCGTCGAGTCCACGAACAGTTTTATTTCGTGTTGCTCGTTTGGTGCTCACAAACACTTCTCTCATCTTCTCATATGCGACAAGTGCGGGAATGTTTCCGAACATCAGGATGACCAACTGGTAGCCTTGTTGGCAAAAAACAGTGAAAAGCAGGGGTTTAACGTAACCAATCACGTTATTGAAACCCACGGTACTTGCAAAAGTTGTTTTTCAGACTTTACGGATAAATAAAAGATAGAACGTTATGCGCGCTGAATTTGTAAACCCGTTTTTAGCTTCATTAATGAATGTACTGAAAACTATGGCTTCTCTGGAGCTTAAGCCCCAGAAACCTCGTGTAAAGAAAGATGAAATTGCTCGTGGTGATGTGTCTGGTTTGATTGGTATGGTCGGTGACCAAACCCGTGGTTCAATGTCGATTACTTTTGATGAGTCTCTGGCTTTGGAAATCATGCAGAACATGCTGGGCGAGCGACCAAATGGTTTGAACGAAGAAGTGACCGATATGGTGGGTGAAATCACCAACATGGTAACTGGCGGTGCAAAGCGTATTCTTTCAGAAAGCGGCTTTGACTTCGATATGGCAACGCCAGTTGTGGTTTCAGGTAAAGGTCACACCATCCGTCATAAGTGTGAAGGCGCAATCATTATCATGCCTTTCTCTTCTGAATGGGGTAACGCATTCATCGAGATCTGTTTCGAATAAGACAGAGACTCATACGTAAAGGCTGTTGCATGGCAACGGCCTTTTTTGTTGCCTGAGATTTTGTTTTTAAACGCCTATAAAAAAAGGTCAGCACTTTTGCTGACCTTTGTATTTTTAACGGGATTAAACTTAAGCTTTAAATGCTTTGAATGCGTTAATCAAACCGTTGGTAGAACTGTCGTGAGATGCGATTTCTGAATCGTCTGCCAGTTCAGGCAAGATTTGGTTCGCTAGTTGCTTACCAAGCTCCACGCCCCACTGATCGAAGCTAAAGATATTCCAGATAACGCCTTGCACGAAGATTTTGTGCTCATACATGGCAATCAGGTTACCTAGCGTACGAGGGGTAATCTGCTTAACCAGAATCGAGTTGGTTGGGCGGTTACCTTCAAACACTTTAAATGGAACCAGAGACGCCACTTCTTCTTCGGTTTTACCCGCTTTTGCAAATTCTGCTTTTACTGTTTCTTCAGCTTTACCAAATGCCAGTGCTTCTGTTTGAGCAAAGAAGTTCGACATCAGTTTCTGGTGGTGGTCGCTTGCTGGGTTGTGGCTTAGCGCTGGAGCAATAAAGTCACAAGGGATCAGTTTGGTGCCCTGATGAATCAACTGATAGAAAGCATGCTGACCGTTAGTACCTGGCTCACCCCAGATGATTGGACCCGTTTGGTACGTCACTGCGTTACCATCGCGATCTACGTATTTGCCGTTCGATTCCATGTTGCCCTGCTGGAAGTAAGCAGCAAAGCGATGCATGTATTGATCGTAAGGCAAAATCGCTTCCGAATCCGCACCATGGAAGTTGTTGTACCAAACACCGATCAGCGCAAGAATCACTGGAATGTTGCTTTCCAGATCTGTGCTTGCGAAATGGTTATCCATCTCGTGCGCACCATCCAGTAACTCAACAAAGTTATCGTAACCAACAGACAGCGCTATCGACAAACCAATCGCAGACCACAATGAGTAGCGACCGCCAACCCAGTCCCAGAATTCGAACATGTTGTCTGTATCGATACCAAACTCTGACACTGCTGTCGCGTTAGTTGAAAGAGCGGCAAAGTGTTTCGCTACGTGTGCTTCGTCACTCGCTGCTTCAAGGAACCAGTCACGTGCTGTGTGAGCATTCGTCATGGTTTCTTGAGTAGTAAATGTCTTAGACGCAATCAGGTACAAAGTTGTTTCTGGGTTCACTTTTTTCAACGTTTCAACGATGTGCGTGCCGTCTACGTTAGAAACGAAGTGTAGGTTCAGGTGATTTTTGTATGGCGCCAGTGCTTCTGTCACCATGTAAGGACCTAAATCTGAACCACCGATGCCAATGTTAACGATGTCGGTAATGGCTTTACCTGTGAAGCCTTTCCATTCGCCATCAATCACGCGGTTGGTGAAAGATTGCATTTTCTCAAGCACTGCATTCACAGCGGGCATTACATCTTCGCCATCAACCAATACAGGTTTGTTGCTGCGGTTGCGCAAAGCCGTGTGCAGCACAGCACGATCTTCAGTCTGGTTGATCGCTTCACCATTGAACATTGCATCAATGGCGGTTTTTAATTCGGTTTCTTTCGCCAGAGCAAACAAGTGCTTAAGCGTTTCCTCGTTGACGAGGTTTTTAGAGTAGTCGACAAGGATATCCGACCCGAAACGTGTAGATAGTTTCTCGAAGCGTTGGGCATCTTCCGCAAACAGCGCTTTCAGATCCATGTCTTGTGCTGATTCGAAGTGCGCAGTCAGCGCATTCCAAGCTTGGGTCTTGGTAGGGTCAATGTTTTTTAACATGGTTACTTTTCCAATGTTCGTTCGATTGTGTTCTCTTCAGCCAGATAAATTTATATGATGCTGAGTGAATTCCAGATTAAGCGAAATAAAGAATCGTCTGTTTTGTGTTTGTTATATCCTATCGACACAAAACAACGTAATAAATTTTCAGATTCCGGATTATGGCTCAACCCGTTGTTACTGACATTGAGGTTTATCACGTAAACTCAATTGTACCTAATCGGAATCAACTATTAATGCGATTGTTTATAACAATTAGTGATTAGAAACAACAAGGCACAACCTATGTGGTATCAAACTACCTTTTCTCTCACCGCGAAACGCCGAGGCTTTCATCTTGTTACTGATGAAATTGAACAACATTTACCACAAATTCGTCAGTACTCGATAGGGCTTTTACATCTTTTCATACAACATACGTCTGCAAGCTTAACTTTGAATGAAAATGCAGATCCGACTGTTCGTGCCGATATGGAACAACACTTTAATAAATTTGTGCCAGAAAGAGCGCCATACTATCAGCACACCTATGAAGGGGATGACGATATGCCCGCGCATATTAAAGCTTCCACGCTAGGTTCAAGTGTCACCATTCCAATTACCGATGGAAGGTTAGCTGTGGGGACATGGCAGGGAATTTACATAGGCGAACACCGAGATCACGGCGGAGCGCGAAGAATCGTGGCAACTATCCAGGGTACGACTGAATAATTAGTCGTAAATACAAAATAAAACAGGCGCTTAGAGCGCCTGTTTTTTGATTCGAATTGACCGATTTAGAACGGCTGATTGATCATCACACGGAACATGTTTTCTTCATCACCGAATGCCATTTCAGTTCTGACTACAATGCCCTCGACCTGGAATCGAACGCCGCCACCCAAGTTGTATTTCATGTTGTTGTGAAGCTCTCGAAAGTCGAACTCATTGGCGACTCTACCCGCATCCACAAACGCTACCCACTGCCACCAAGGCACTTCGTACCAATTGAAAATTGGCCAGTTTTGAAGCGGCTGCCATTCCGGCATAACCCGGTATTCTAGGCTATAGTGTACGGCGCTACGACCATGATACCGATTGGCAGAGTAACCTCTTAGATGATACAAACCACCCAGTGAGACACCAGCATACCCCGGCGGGCGCTCACAAGTCCCAGAGCCACATAGACCCCAGGTTGGCGTATCTGCAACGTACATATCAAACGCCAGAACCTGTCGAGAAAACACGTCGTCCACTTTGCCTAAGCTAAAGAAATGGCTTTGTTCGACTTCAACTTTGGTCCACGGATTATCATTTCCTGAGTCCGGTGCGTGAGCCACATTGATTTTCAACTTCGCGCCCTGACTTGGGTTGCGGACGTCGTTGCGATTGTCCCACTCAAACCCTAGATTAATGCCCCATGTGGAATCCGGCGAAGTATCATTTGCAACACTCAGGCTGCGCTTGGAAAGGAAAGGTTCAATACGAACCATCGATATTCCGCTGGTCGCTGGCGACGCCCCCTGAATGCGCCTTTTAGGTTCGTAGGCGGCTCTCGCTCCTTTGAACGCTGCTGCCCCCCACGGAATGATATAGCGCATAGTGAAATGGTACTGCGCTTCGTCTGCGTCGGTCACTGTCTTTTGAGAAAACTGCGAGTCGTTACTTCCGGCAGTACCCAGATGATAAGGGAAATCAGAGTAGCTGGCATTGTATGCGTCAAAACCAAGCAGCCATGCCTTCCCTACCTGAAAGTTATTAAGCCCGATAAAAGTCATGTTACTGCCCTTATCGGAAATCAAACCCGCGCCAATTAAGCCCGTTTGAGGCTGACCTATACCTTTTAACAGACCCGCGACACCAATGGTGTTGCCCAGTGTACTGGATGAAAAAGCAAAAGGTACTGCTGCTGTGTCTGGCATCCAGGGAGGTAGCCATTCATAAGCGGATACACAGCTTGACAAACTAAGTGAGGAAATGAGTAAGGTCTTCAATATGTGTCTAGACATTATTTAATTGCTGCACTCCATGGCAACTCCAGAAATTAATTTGATCACAAATTCGTGCGTAATGGTACCAACATGATACGCCACTTTTTCAAATCACGTATCGCGACTCGGTTCGACTGAAAAGTCACGGCCAGTCTTAAACCAAGTTCTCGAGTAATTTTGTCGGAGACAGATGACACACCATAGAGTGACTATTAAACGCACCAGTCCAAGAGGATTTCGTCATAGAACAGTACTCCTGAAGGTACAGCCACCACACGCTCAGTGCTATTTGAGAGCTCAGAGTCTCCTTCAAGCCATTTGTCTCGGCCCAATTATACCCCCTCAATTGGGGGGGATGTAATACCGTCGCGCAGCGATAGTCTTTGTTGTGAGTATGTTTCAGCTATGTCGCATAACCAGAAAAATGCCACTAGTTGTCAGGCTCAACTTCAATACAAATAGACAAATACGTTTAAGGAAGAACCTATGAGTAAGAGAGTGGCAGCTACTCTGGCAACAAGTATGTTTGTGCTAGCCGGGTGCTTTGGCGGTGACAATAGTAGCAGTAGCAACAGTGATAATGGTGGTAAGGCTGCCTCGAGTAACCTGAGCGGACGCATTGCTGATGGTTACCTAGCAGGGGCAACCGTCTGCTTGGATACCAATCTGAATATGGTTTGTGACGTGGGCGAGCCTTCCGCAGTGTCAGATAGTGAAGGGAAGTATAACCTCAATATCTCCAATGAACAGGCGAGCGAGTACCCGGTCATCGCCATCGTGACCCCAAATGTAACGGATAAAGACACGAACAACTATGTTGCCAACGCTTACACTATGGTTTCACCTCCGAGTTATTCTCAATTTATTAGCCCAATTACGACATTGCTTGCCCTTTCCGCACAAGATTACTCCACCGATTCACTGGCAACCAGCGCTTCCATTCTTCGCACAAAATTAGGGGTATCTGACGAAGTCGATTTGTACAGTGACTTTATCGCTGCGCAAACAAACATTGGCAACAGCGACAGTTATAAGAAAGTACATAACGTCGCCCAGTTAGTGGCACGTAAGCTGGGGCAACACCTTACGAGCTTCAATAATGGCGACAACGAAGGAGAAATTGATAAAACGAAACTGGTTGTTGCGGTTGATTCCGTTAGTAAATCCGTTTCTGAGCTGGCTGAACTTGGTGAGCTAAGTGGTTTTAATGCTGATGCTATTGCACAATCCAAGTCTTCTGAATGGAATGATGATGTCAAAGACATTGTTCCTTCTGAGAAGTTTGTTCAAATCGAAAATGAAAGATCGCTTCCTAACGCGTTAAGTGGTGGCGTCTACCAGTTTATCGATACTGACGGCAACAAAACGGATTTCTTAACCATTAAGTTGAACGTGACAGACCAAGGCTACAACGACAGCAACGCCGTCGTTGTCACCAACACCAATGGGGATACATATACCTTTGAGTCCACAGACAGAAGCGATGTTGATCTCGACTTCGATGGTCAGGTCGCATTTGTGAAGACGTTAGCCGGAGACACTTTGGTCAGCGATACATACACTTTTTCATTGACCAAAGGAGAAGGTGACTCCCTTGAGTTATTTACAGATAGCTACGTACAACCCACGTTAGCCAGTTATAACAACAACCTACTCAGTGCCGGTATCTCTCGGGTTTATACGCCTTTCAATGAGACATTTCTCTCCTTTCCCGTAGAAGATGATGAGCTGTTCTACCAAGCCTTGTTATTGGATGCAGAAGACAATGTTATTTACACTGGACGAGTAGAACAAGGGAGAAGTGTTGTCTGGAATGATGACCTCGCTGAGGTACAAGCAGCCGCCAAACTGTTGGTAAAAGCGTCCGACGGCTCTAATCACCGTGATAGTCACTATACAAGAGAACTGTTTAAAACCGCGTTGACAGAACCGGAAGACACACCCTTCATAGGATTTGCACGTACGTATTTCCGCAATGCTTATGACGTTTCTTCAAGCAAGTCCAAGCAACGTTATGTTTTCCAGTTCAATGCTGAACCTGCCGCTGAGGAAAATGCGTCCACCTTGGTAAAAAAAGTCAATGCGTTCAAAATTGAGTACTTTAATCCTAATACATCGAGTTACGTAGAAGTACTCAGTGCAAATGTGCAGGATTCAATATTTGAAGGACTAGGGAAAAGCGCTGAAGCTGAGCAGAATGATTACGATTTGTGGTACCAGCTAGACAACGATGGATCTGTGATTTATTTGGATGCGTTTTTCCAAGGCGATACGTCTGCCGCTGAAATGGCAGTCGGTACGTACCGTTATTCTGTCACCGACACCAGCGGAAAAACATTCTACAGATATGACTACTATGGTGGGTTATCAGCAGGGTTTCCTGAATTAGTCGCAAGCAGTTTTAAAGCGAAGGAACTCAATGCTGACTGGTATCAATTGTCCATCGATTCGGCTGAAGGAGGTGACGGTTCGCTAGTGTACGAATTTCAGTTTAATGTCCTTTACCAAGGTGACAATGGAGAAGATCACAACTATCTGTTTGGTTTAGATAGACAACGAGAGCCCATCGCTTTAGTGAAGAAACAAACACTCGAAGATGCCATCTCAGAATTTGAAGAGAAACGAGGTGTAGAAGTGGATGAAATTTTGGTTGATGTCTCTATCTTCGACGGAACGAAATCTTACCAAATGGACAATAGGTTTGAACTAACCGACATTAACTTCGCTCAAGCTCTTGCGGCTGAGAATCAATAGCTAACAACGTCATTTTACTTATAGCTAATTCAAGGCAGGTGGACAACCTGCCTTGCTTTTTGGTTCTGCTAGGCTGAACGATAGACAGGGCTAGTAAGCAGAGTCGCGATAAGATCGGATTGAGAATGACTGCCCGTTTTCACAAACACCGATTTGATATGGTCTTTAATCGTATGCGCGGACCTCTCAAGTATGGTGGCAATTTCGTTGCGATTAAAACCGCTGACGATCAATTCGCAGATCGTGGTCTCTGTATCCGTAAGCCCAAAAATCGCTTTTAAAAACTCAGGATTCACATGAATTGGGTGCTGACGGTCATAAAGATAGACAATCGCACCAATCTCATAGCCTTTGAGCAACTGCTGTTCGTCATGAGCAAGCGAATGATTAATGCCAATCGGAACTAGAAGAATCGTTATAGGTGATTGCTTATTGGTTAGATGGGTGACGCGGCACGCCTGTTTGACGTTGTCTCCCTGCTTGAGCACATTGAACAGATTCGAAATGTATTCGCGTTTTACAGAAACATCATTAATTGAGAATCGGTTCGCGTTTACCTCCAAATCACTGTACAACTCCCCAAGCTCTATCGCTTTCTGGTTAACACAAATCAACTCTCCTTTGCTGTCATACAACAGGGCACCGTGAGGTAATTGAGCAATAAGATGGTGCAGATTCGACGTTTCATTTCGGATATTTTTAAACTGCTGATAGAGAGTAAACGCTCTTTGAATATGCGGAATGAGTTCATTGAATACGAGAACATCATCGCTTGAGAAAGCGGGATTCGACGTATCGCGATGGACGGTGATCATCGCTACCTGATTTTCCAACCTACCCACAATAGCAGATGACGCATCCAAAAAATCATTGCCATCAAACCACTGCTCTACCGCCAGTTGAATCGGCGTTAATGTCGAACTTTCAGGTCGTCCAATATCACTGAGTAACGTATAAAATTGGCTAGGAGGTGCCTGATCAATGTATTTGTACAAAACATCGCCCTTCTCCAATTTATTCTCAACAAATTGAATCAAAGCATCAGCTTTGGGCCCAGCAATCCATGCACCTTCGGTGACATTGCTAATAGTGTTTTGTATGTGGAGCACGGCATCACATAACTTAAATTCGATGGTGAGCAGTTCTAAAAAAGGCTGAAAACCTTGCTGATGGGTAGGAGCCTGATAGAGCAAATCGATTAAGTGGCTAAAGCGAAACAAAGAATCCTTTCTTATGGTCTCCGCCATACTTATTGTTCCCCTATATTGGTATGGTAAACATTTCAATCATGTTTGAATCTCATTTACTGATAATGTACGCACTTATTTACAATGAGCATAGTTTCATAAGTGAGATTTTCTGTATGTTGTCTTAACAATGTATAGAAATGACGGAATGAAAACTTAGCAATCAAACTAAGCCCTGCGGGAACGAAGAAATGGCATATCGCCTCGCCATAAGAGACGGCGAGGTTTATTTCTGGGAGTTTCAATACTTCAAATTATCAAGTCTAGTCGTCCCCGCCGACACCATGGTACTTATCGGAGCCTTACGCCCAAAGTTCAATAGCCTCGGCCAATTCTGAATAACTAATGCTGGTATAAAAATCTATTTTTATACCATTACCTGCTTTTGATGGGGACAATATAGGAGATCTTAGGAGCAGTTAACTTGGTTGGTTTTCCCCATCAATTATTTGAGGTACTCCATCTCAACGCGAGAGGTAAGCTTAGTCACCAACTCATACGCTATGGTGCCAATGTGATGTGCGACTTCTTCAGAAGGCAAGTCTTGCCCCCAAAGGATTACTTCGTCTCCGACTTTGTCTTCACAATCCGGTCCCAAATCGACCGTTAACATGTCCATCGAAACCCGACCAGCAACGGGGACTCGTCTGCCATTCACTAGAACAGGTGTTCCAGCAGGAGCCGTTCTTGGGTAACCATCGCCATAACCAATGGCAATCACTCCGATCTTGGTGTCACGCTCACTGTGCCAGATAGCTCCGTAGCCGACTGGTTCACCTTTTTTCAGATCTCGCACTGCAATCAGGTGCGATTTTAAGGTCATGACGGGTTTAAAGCCGAGTTCTTTGGCGCTCTTGTCAGAGAAAGGAGAAACGCCATACATAATGATACCTGGACGTACCCAATCCAGATGGCTCTCTTTCCAGGCCAATAAGCCAGAAGATGCCGCCAGTGTACGTTCACCTTTGCAACCTTCTGTCAGGGCAAGAAAGTTGTCAATTTGAGCTTGAGTAACCGGGTTCTCCAGCTCGTCTGCACACCCAAAATGGCTGATATAGCGCAATGGTTTGGCGACGTTTTCACACGCTTTCAAGCGCTCAACAAACTCAGAATACACTTCTGGACGCACACCTAAACGATGCATTCCAGTATCGACCTTAAGCCAGACTTTTACTGGGTTTTCCAGTGTTGCCTGTTCCAGAGCTTCAAGCTGCTCCTCACAATGCACCACGGTTTGAATATTGTTGGTAACCAGAATCGGTAAATCTCTTGGGGAGTAAAAGCCTTCAAGCAACAGAACAGGCCTGACGATGCCACCTGCCCGCAGTTGTAGCGCCTCTTCAATACGTGCCACGCCAAATGCATCTGCCCCTTCTGCTGCCTGAGCAATTTCGAGCAGACCATGCCCGTAAGCATTAGCTTTCACCACAGACATGACTTTGCTTTGCGGTGCGTGCTCTTTCACCATTCTGAGGTTGTGTTTCAGTGCAGAAAGGTCGATACACGCCGACGCGGCTTTCATATAACTCATGTTCGGCGATTACTCTTCATCAAACGCAGGACCTGCGTAGTTATCGAAACGGGAGAACTGCCCCTGGAAGGTGAGTCGAACCGAACCGATAGGACCGTTACGCTGCTTACCTATGATGATTTCTGCGATGCCTTTGAGTGAGCTGTCTGGGTTGTAAACTTCATCTCGATAAATAAACATGATCAAGTCGGCATCCTGCTCGATGGAGCCCGATTCACGAAGGTCGGAGTTTACCGGGCGTTTGTCGGCACGTTGCTCTAGGGAACGGTTAAGCTGCGACAGCGCCACCACGGGCACGTTCAGCTCTTTTGCCAATGCTTTCAAAGAACGAGATATTTCGGCGATTTCCAAAGTACGGTTGTCCGACAGCGCTGGTACGCGCATAAGCTGAAGGTAGTCGACCATAATGAGTGACAGACCACCGTGCTCACGAGCGATACGACGAGCACGAGAACGCACTTCGGTTGGCGTCAGACCCGAGCTGTCATCGATGTACATGTTCTTCTTCTCCATAAGAATTCCCATGGTAGAAGAAATGCGTGCCCAGTCTTCATCGTCCAGCTGACCGGTACGGATTTTGGTTTGGTCAACGCGAGACAGGGAGGCCAGCATACGCATCATGATCTGTTCCGAGGGCATCTCAAGAGAGAAAATCAATACAGGTTTGTCCGACACCATGGCGGCGTTTTCACACAAGTTCATGGCAAATGTGGTTTTACCCATCGAAGGACGTGCCGCCACGATAATAAGGTCAGAACCCTGAAGACCTGCTGTTTTCTTGTTGAGGTCTGAGAACCCCGTATCCACACCTGTCACACCGTTTTGCGGCGTCTTATACAGAATCTCGATACGCTCCAGAGTTTTCTCTAGGATGTTATCGACGTTTTGAGGACCTTCGTTCTCGTTAGTTCTGTCTTCTGCAATGGCGAAAACCTTACTTTCTGCCAAATCCAGAAGATCTTCCGAACTGCGACCCTGTGGGTCATAACCCGCATCCGCGATCTCGTTAGCCACACCAATCAGGCTACGTACCAATGCCCGCTCTGCCACGATATCGGCATACGCATTGATGTTTGCAGCACTTGGTGTGTTTTTAGCCAGATCAGCGAGGTATGCAAAACCACCGACGTCGTCGAGTTGCTCTCGCTGTTCTAGGAATTCAGATAAGGTAATCAGATCAAGCGGTTTGCTTTCTTCAAGCAAGGTTCGAACACCATCAAAAATCATGCGGTGTGGACGGCTATAGAAGTCTTTTGCCACTACCCTTTCTGCTACCGAGTCCCAGCGTTCATTGTCCAATAGCAGACCACCGATCACAGACTGCTCTGCCTCAAGAGAGTGCGGCGGTACTTTGATAGCGTCTACCTGGCTATCCACTGGCTTCTTGTTACGATTATCTCGGTTTTCTGACATGGGTGTTCTCAACAGCTTATCTTGACCGTTCATTATAGCTAAGTTCTATCTGCAGGCTACTTCAAGATGCGCAGCACCGTTAAGAAAATCAGAAATTAACAGTGACCTGACCCATAACCAAAAGGCTATGAATACAATTCCGTATCAAAAGAATCTGTAAGGGGTATTGGGTGTCGAAAAATTTGCTCGCGTTGAGCCTGGTGGTGGTCAGTGCCAGTCTGTATGCAGAGGAAAACTCAGACACGGATACGTCGAGCCCCTCCCCTCTGAAAACCGAGGTGGAATTTGGCTATCAGGCACACAGCGGCAACTCTGATTCAGAATCCTTAAATAGCCGCCTTGAGGGGGTTTATACAGAAGGTCGTCACCGGCATTCCGGTGAATGGAAGTTTTACAAGCTCAATAAGAATGGAAAGGAAGACAAACGTCAGTCCACCTACCAATTGCAAAGCGATTACAAGCTCGCTCCTCGCACTTACCTTTACGCTAACTTCAAAGGCATCGATTCCAAATACAGTGCTTATTTCAAAGATTACACTTGGTCGAGCGGGTTGGGTTATCAGTTTTCTTATACTGACGATTTGAAGCTTTCGATGGAATTAGGTCCGGGCTATCGTCACCAAAAGCCGAATCTGGATGAGTTGGACGACGACGATTTGATCTTTCCTCATAACGTGGATGAGTTCATTTTTCGTGGTCTGTTCAAGGGGGATTGGAAGATGCTTCCTTCACTCTCTTTAAGTGCGGAAATTTCAATAGTCAGTGGTCAATCTAATACGCGATTCGACAATGAAGTGAGTATTACCAACACTATTACGGAGAACATCGCGCTGAAGCTGACTCACTCTCGCCAGTATCTGGATCGCGTCCCGAATAACTTGAGTAACACGGATACGGTTGTCTCAGCCAACTTGTTGGTAAAGTTTTAGTTCCCTCTTCCCTCTTACAGGTATAAAAAAAGCTGGCATAAAGCCAGCTTTCTCAAATCGCTTGGTACTGAATTACTCAGCAGCAACAACTTGTAGGTCAACTTTAGCAAATACTTCAGAGTGAAGTTGGATGCTAATTTCGAACTCACCAGTGTTACGTAGAGCACCTTCAGGTAGGCGAACTTCGCTCTTAGCAACTTCAACACCTGCCGCTGTGATAGCGTCAGCGATGTCGCGAGTACCGATAGAACCGAACAGTTTACCTTCGTCACCAGCTTTAGATGCGATAACAACAGCTTCAAGAGCGTTTACTTTCTCAGCACGAGCTTCAGCAGCAGACAGTTGCTCAGCAACTTTTGCTTCTAGTTCAGCACGACGAGCTTCGAACATTTCAACGTTAGCTTTAGTAGCCATTACTGCCTTATTCTGAGGGATAAGGAAGTTACGAGCGTAACCAGATTTAACGTTAACAGTATCGCCAAGACCACCTAGGTTACCGATTTTATCAAGTAGAATAACTTGCATTGTTTAATCCTCTTTCTTAATAAAACGACCGATTACTGATGCTTATCAGTGTACGGTAGTAGTGCTAGGTAGCGAGCACGCTTGATAGCGCGAGCTAGTTGACGCTGGTATTTAGCGCTTGTACCAGTGATACGGCTAGGTACGATTTTACCAGCTTCAGTGATGTAGTTTTTAAGAGTTGCTACGTCTTTGTAATCAATCTCTTGTACGCCTTCTGCAGTGAAACGGCAGAATTTACGACGACGGAAGAAACGAGCCATGGGCTATCTCCTGATCTTAAATATGTATGATGTTGTCGGCATGTAACACTAATTTCCCGTTGCCATTTCGGCTGGTTTGATAAGCAACAAAACCGCTTACCTTAATGTGACTGCCTATAACGAGTTCTTGAGTTAATTCTTTTGACTTTTGCCCGCTGATGACGACCGGCATACGACAATACACTTGTCTCGGAAGGTCAGCTTCTAACACTGTGGAGCGATGTTCCAGCCAAAATCGGCAATGAGGAACGCCCGCAGGGCTTTGGCTTCGAATTGGTGCTTTCGCGACAGTGCCACTCAGCTCCATTCGATTGGTCATTGAATGAATTACTCAGCAGCTGCTTCTGGTTTAGCTTCTGTACGCTCAGAACGCTCTGCACGCTCTTCACGACGAGGAGCACGCTCAGCACGCTCTTCTTTCTGCTTAAGCATGATAGATTGCTCAGTTACAGCAGCTTTAGTGCGCATGATCATGTTACGTAGAACTGCATCGTTGAAACGGAAAGCAGTTTCTAGCTCGTCGATCACTTCTTGACCAGCTTCAACGTTCATTAGAACGTAGTGAGCTTTGTGAAGCTTGTTGATTGGGTAAGCCATTTGACGACGACCCCAGTCTTCTAGACGGTGGATAGTACCGCCAGCTTCAGTGATTGAACCAGTGTAACGCTCGATCATGCCAGCAACTTGCTCGCTTTGATCAGGGTGCACCATGAATACGATTTCGTAATGACGCATTGGTTGCTCCTTACGGATTATTCAGCTTCCACAAATGGCTCGGTCGTCCAGAGGAAGCAAGGAACTAAAGAAAATTGACCGAGAATTAAGGACGGCAAATAGTATAGAAAAACACCGCTAAGAGCAAGGAGTATTTGAAGGTCTAAAATAGATATTTTCGAAGACAAAAGTAAGGCACCGACAGAGACTGACGATGCCTTGTAAAGGCTATAAGTAACAACGCTATGTTAGCTGTCTGTACTTTCGAAAATCTTGTCTGCTGATGCCGCAACAAATCCAGGATAAAGCTCGCCATTTGCCATTGGGTAACGCTTGGCAAATTCATAAAAGCCACCAGGAACGACTTCTGTGCCTTCAACAAAAGTAACAGGGACTTTGTCCGCCATGGTCGAAGACTGCTCTAGCAGCACATCTGGTGAGCCTTTCACTTCCCCACCAAATTCATTGATGGTGAAGCCCGAGTTGCGAAGGTGATCGTTCACCCCTTTCACTTCTTCAAAAGCATTCAGTTGGTTGACGCTAACGGTAAAGTGGTTAGCACCGTAACCGTGTGCCGCCAGCCAGGATGCGTATTCGCTTTCTTTAGCCAGCTCTTTATAGTCGATGTGGCTGATGTCCCACAGCCGACCACCGTACAGAAATTCGCTGCCTGTTAGCTTGGAACTGTCGACCTGTTTAACCAGGCTATTGACAATATCCTGAACGGTTTGAGAACACTTGTGAACTTCCAGTTCACTGATGAACACTTTTGGCTGTTTAGGATCCGGATGCTCAAAGTGTTTGGCCACCAGCTTCTTCGATTCAAAAACATAGTCACCGGCAGGTTTGTAACCGATCTCTAGCAAAGGTTTGGCTAGCGTTTCAATCCCTAATGGCTCGACACCAAAGGTGCGCAGTGCGATGTGATCGTTAATGAGTGGCTCGTCTTCTTGCAGTAACTCATGCACTTTGTGTGCAGAGGGGCAAAGACGAGTGATGTAGTCATTCCAAAGTGAAGCAAACAAATTGTCTGGCGACATAACGCCTCCTTGTTAAATCTACCAAGACAGGTAGGGGTTATTGGCAGTCACCTCAACCCGAGGTGACTTCAGCCTGTGACAGAGTTCTGGTTGGCTTCCAGTTATTATTATTTTGGCTCGAATTGTTAGGGGTTAATTACCTATGCGGATAGCCCCGATATTATTTTTGTTTACTATTTTAGCTCGACACCCGGGCTGAGCGTGGCTGGCAATACTGTCTCTTGCCCTTCCATTGATGCCATTGGGTACGCACAGTAATCTGCGGCGTAGTAGGCGCTTGGGCGTAAGTTGCCAGAGGCTCCCGGTCCGCCAAATGGGGCATCACCACTTGCGCCCGTTAGCTGACGGTTGCGATTTACAATGCCCGCTCGGATATGTTCGACAAAGTAGTCCCAGTCGCTATCCAGAGTAGAAACCAAACCAGCAGACAGACCAAATCGGGTGTCGTTTGCCATGTCCACTGCAGATTCCAGACCTTCATAACGAATCACCTGAAGCAGGGGACCAAAGTATTCTTCGTCTGGCAGGTTTTCAATCTCTGTGACATCAATGATGCCCGGTGTGACAAACGCTTCTCCTTTTGATGCTGCCTCAATCAGGCTCACACCGCCCAAACCTTGTAGGTTGGTTTGCGCTTCGAGAATACCGCTCGCAGCCTGAATGGAAATTTGAGGTCCCATGAAAGGAGCGGGATCTGCAAATGGCTCATCGACGCGGATATTTGCAGTAGAAGCCACCAGCTTGTCGATCAGAGCATCGCCCTTTTCGCCGACAGGCACGTACAGACGACGAGCACAAGTACAGCGTTGGCCCGCACTGATAAATGCAGATTGAATGATGGTATAAACCGTCGCGTCCACATCACCGTAATGATCTGCGATGACCATTGGGTTATTGCCGCCCATTTCAAGCGCCAGCATCTTATCTGGCTGACCAGCAAACTGGCGATGCAGAACATGACCTGTATTGGCGCTACCAGTGAACAGAACACCATCGATTTTTCTGGCATTCGCCAGCGCAATCCCTGTTTCTTTCGCACCTTGTACTAGGTTAATCACACCATCAGGCAAGCCTGCCTGTTGCCATAGCTTTATCGCGAATTCACCAGTCCAAGGCGTTTGCTCTGAAGGTTTGAATACCACGGTGTTGCCTGCCAATAAAGCTGGAACAATGTGACCATTAGGCAAGTGACCCGGGAAGTTGTAAGGACCAAATACTGCCATCACGCCGAGTGGGCGGTGGCGAAGTACAATTTGGTTGCCTGCGGCTTCTCGCTGCGCCTCGCCAGTGCGATCGTGGTATGCGCGAATTGAGATGGCAATTTTTCCTGCCATTGCGCCCGCTTCTGTACGAGTTTCCCAGATGGGTTTACCCGTTTCTTTGGCAATGATGGTCGCGATTTCTTCGCTGTTCTCTTTAACCAGCTCGGCGAACTTTAAGACAACGGCTTCACGCTCAACGAATGGTAGTTTCTTCCATTGCAAAAACGCGGTGCGTGCGGCATCAACTGCCGATTCCACCTGATCTTCCGTCGCGCCTTTACCTTCCCAAATCGTCTCGCCATTGTATGGACTGGTTGAAGCCAGTGCTTCGCCTGCGCCTTCTACCCAAGACCCGTTTATCCAGTGCGTGCTCATACTGCTAATCCTTCTTTCGTGTTCACGTTACTGTGCGAGCAAACGCACGTAATCACCGTCTTTGACTTCCAATGCATTCGCCACTTCCTGGCTCAGCATGACGGTGTCGGTTGCTTTGTCGTACGCAGCAGTCGCTGCGGTCGCTCTGAAGTTTTCGAATGATGAATTACACATCAAATAATGCTGTGCGCTTGAATGTTCCTGTACGCTGACTTTTGCCCGGAACGAGTGGCGTACCGACTCGATATTTCGAAGGTCACACTCCACCGACGGACCAGCATCAAAAATGTCGACATAACCTCGGCACGAGAAGCCTTCCTGTTCGAGCAGGCGAAGCGCCGGACGGGTGTTGTCGTGCACTTTGCCGATCACGGCCTGCGCTTCTGGTGACAGTAAGTTGATGTAAATAGGCAATTTAGGCATGAGGTCGGCAATAAAGCCTTTCTTACCAATACCCGTCAGGTAATCTGCCATGGTGAAATCAATCGAGAAGAAATGCTCCTGCAGCCATTGCCAGAATGGTGAGTTGCCTTCATCGTCTGACACCCCTCGCATCTCTGCAAATACGGTTTCTGAGAAGCGATGCGGGTGCTCAGCCATCATCAAGAAACGACATTTGGACATCAGGCGACCGTTTAACCCCTGACGAAATTGCGGGCGTAAGAACAGGGTACAGATCTCGCTACACCCCGTGTAATTGTTACCAAAGGTCAACAGTTTAACGACATTGTTTACACCTAGCTTGGGTGACGAATGCACTACTTTGCTGATGTGGTAAGTGTAAAAAGGCACATCCCAGCCAATGGATGCTTCAATGCCCGTAGTGCCGGCTACTTCACCCGTTTCGCTGTCGAAACCGACCATTAAGTAGCCTTCATCTCCGGGTTCGGTGACTTCAGATTTGCCGAAACTGTAGACCGAGTGGTCAATGCGATTGGTTAATAATTCTTCGTTGACAGGAAGAGAAGTAAATCCATGTCCTGATTCTACGGCACAGGTATTCAGTGCCTCATAATCTTGTTTCGTAATAGGACGAACTACCAGCATCACAACTCCCTCCAGATGCTATTGCAGAATCTCGCGCCAAGAAAAAGGCCGGGTACGTTCACACCCGACCAGTTCGATGTGCCGAGCTACTGCCTTAAACTAAGCTTGCGATGGCTTTTTCTAGTCTTGCCAGCCCTTCTTCGACTTCTTCTTTTGAAATCACAAGAGACGGGGTAAATCGAACGACATTGGCACCAGCAACCAGAACCATCAGCCCTTCATTACCTGCTGCAACCAGGATGTCGCGAGCGCGACCTTGCCACTCTTCATTCAGAGCTGCGCCTAGCAGCAGACCTTTACCACGAATTTCAGAGAAAATCGGGTACTTATTGTTAATTCTAGACAATCCTTCACGGAACAGCGCTTCACGTTCCTTCACGCCTTCCAGAACGTCTGGCTGGCGTACAACATCAACCACAGCTTCTGCTACCGCACAAGCCAGTGGGTTACCACCGTATGTTGAACCATGAGTACCAATTTTCAGATGCTGAGCCAGTTCTGTTGTAGTCAGCATGGCACCGACAGGGAAACCACCACCCAGTGATTTTGCCGTGCTTAGAATGTCTGGTGTGATACCAAGACCCTGGTATGCATAAAAGTCGCCTGTACGACCATTACCTGTCTGAACTTCATCAAAAATCAGCAGCGCGTTGTGTTTGTCACACAGTTCACGTACCGCTTTTACGAATTCTGGTGTTGGGGAAACAATGCCGCCTTCCCCCTGAAGAGGTTCCATCATGATGGCACAGGTGCGATCTGAGATGTGAGCTTCGAGCGCTTCGATGTCGTTATATGGCAGGTGAGTAACATCACCCGGCTTAGGACCGAAACCGTCTGAGTAAGCAGCTTGCCCACCCACAGTTACAGTGAAGAATGTGCGACCGTGGAAGCCTTGTTGAAATGCGATGATTTCAGATTTTTCTTCACCATGCTTATCTGCTGCCCAGCGACGTGCCAGTTTCAATGCCGCTTCGTTTGCTTCTGCACCCGAGTTTGCAAAGAAGACTTTTTCAGCAAAACTTACTTCAGTCAGCTTCTTCGCCAAACGTAGCGCTGGCTCATTGGTCATCACGTTACTTAGGTGCCAGATCTTGTTCGCCTGATCTGTAAGAGCAGATACCATCGCGGGGTGACAATGTCCCAAGCAGCTCACAGCGATACCACCAGCAAAGTCGATGTATTCTTTACCAGCTTGATCCCATACTCGTGCACCTTCACCACGAACAGGAATGATCTCCATCGGGTTGTAACAAGGCACCATTACGTCATTAAACAGGCTGCGTTCTACTTTGTTTTCCATTGTCATCACATACTCCATTCCGATCCCAATGTATTTGAGCAATAGCCAGAATCCGATACCACGTGGTATTTTCTACTGCTCAAACATTGTATTTACATTAAATTAACTATTTCAATAGTGATTTGTTCTTTTTATAGAACAAACAACACGCTAGCTGCCAAGAGCCATGAGTATTTATGCACCAGCCAAATGCTTTTATGAAGCAATTTATACTTATACGTAAAATAAGCTGGGGTTAACCATATATAGATAGAAGGGTTACGAAGACAAGCGAATCGTATTGCGAATAGTTTTGCATAGAACGCTATTAAGAAAAAAAACGGAAAAAATGTTAAGAAAAGTGACCCGAAGCAGGCTTTAACGACGCAGAAAGTTGGCGAGCAGCTCGTGCCCTTGTTCTGTTTTGATGGATTCGGGGTGAAATTGCACTCCTTCAATAGGCAAAGTGTTGTGCTGAAAGCCCATGATTTCGTCGAATTCACCGTCAACGTCTTTTGTCCAGGCAGTCACTTCAAAGCAGTCTGGAAGTGTTTCTGCTTTGACCGTCAGAGAGTGATAACGCGTGACCGTCAACGGCATATTCAGTGCTTCAAACAATCCTTGCTGCTCGTGCCAGATTGGTGAGGTTTTTCCGTGCATCACTTTCTTCGCACGAATCACATCTCCACCAAATACCTGAGCAATTGCCTGATGACCCAGACACACACCTAATATAGGCAATTTGCCAGCAAAGTGTTTTATAGCCTGCAGCGAGATCCCTGCTTCATTCGGAGTACACGGTCCGGGGGAGATAACTAAGTGGCTAGGTGCTAGTGCTTCTATACCTTCTATGGTTATTTCATCATTACGCACAACTTTGACATCCGCACCCAGCTCGCAGAAGTACTGATACAAGTTGTAGGTGAAAGAGTCGTAGTTATCGATGATTAACAACATAAAGGCAGTTTATAGACATGTTACTTAAGGGCGGTATTGTGCAGCAGAGTCACGGAAAGGCAAGTGAAAATTCAGGTTAGTTTGGGTCTGCTGACCTTTCTAGGTTAAATTTTATCCGAATGGGATGCTTGGTCAGATACGTTTTGATCGCGGTGCAAGATTTTAAATTTCGCCGATTTATCCGGTTATTTTTCCGAACATCATTCCAACACTTTAAACCCTTCGGTTGTCAACAGATTGAAATCAAAGTCGGTGAAAAGAAAGCGCTTTTTCACTTTGTTCTACGATCAATGTCTCCTATCAGCACCTTCCATAAACATCCAAGTTCGAGATATTAATAAATATGAATCTCATTGCTATGCGATTCGATTAATATTACTAACAATAAACATAGGATGTACGATGCATAAAAAACGGATTATCTCATTAGCAATTGGGGCAGCAATTGCTTATGCCGGCACAGCAGGCGCAACTGATAGATTCCACGCCGACCGTTGGCTAACACCAGGTGACCCTCTATTACAACATCAGTGGAACTTACTAAATACTGGTCAGGCGGCTTTCGCAGCACAGGGTGGTGTTGCAGGACATGATTTGAACTTGTGGCAAACACATTTGTTTGGATACGGCGGTCAGGGCGTGATTGTTGCCGTGGTTGATGATGGGCTTGAGATTGCTCATCCAGATCTGGCACCAAACATTAAACCGGGTTCCTGGAACTTGGTTACAAATACCAACGATCCCACGCCAACAAAAGCATCAGCCAGCCACGGTACGTCAGTAGCGGGTATTATTGCAGCGGCGGGTGGCAACAATGAAGGTGTTCGTGGTGTTGCTCCACAAGCCGGTCTGAAGGGTTATAACTACCTAGACGAGCAGTCTATCGAAAGCTGGCTCATTACCCACGGTAAAGATCCAAGAACGGCTGATGTGCGCGTGTTCAACCAAAGCTATGGTTCTCAGCCTCTATTTAGTATCCCTTACGACTTAACCAATAATCTGAACCTGGCAGTTCAGGATGCGGTTCACCAAGAAGTCAGTACCACAGCACATCAGGGCAAAGGGGCACTGTTTGTTAAGTCTGCTGGTAATGGCTTCGGACGCACCAGTGTTCGATTCACCAGTGGCGCTACTTTCCGCATTCTTCCAAAAGACTACGATACTGCAGAAGTGCCTAATGAAGGGCTGCCATGGCAGAACAGTAACCTTTCTTTCAACAACGCCAACTACTGGAATATGACGGTAAGTGCGATGAATGCCGATGGTAAGCTGTCTTCATACTCTTCCGTTGGTAGTAATGTCTTCCTGACTGCTCCTGCTGGTGAGTTTGGACGTGACAAACCAGCTCACGTTACCACTGATCTGATGGGTTGTGATCGTGGTTACAACACCATCGAACGAGCAGATCGTAACGGCTTGCATGGTGGAACAGCGGATGATCCAAACTGTAACTACAACGGCGTTATGAACGGTACGTCTTCTTCCGCGCCGAACACTTCTGGTGCCGCGGCTTTGCTTATGAGCGTACGCCCGGATTTATCTCAGCGTGACATTCGCCACCTACTGGCGACAACAGCAACCAAAATCGACGCAGAGCACGTGAATACTGACATTTCTTACACCACTTCATCCGGTGTATCACGAACTGTCACAGGGTTAGAAGGATGGTCTGCCAACGCAGCTGGTTACGACTACAGCCCATACTACGGCTTCGGTCTTATCGATGTAGATAAAGCGATGTTTGCCGCACGCACTGCACAGCCTCTGCCACCATTACAGCTCACTGAGTGGAAGACCACTACAGCAAACATCACTGTGCCAGACGCGGGTGATCAAGCCGTTACGGATACAGTAGCCATCAATGATGCGCTTAAAGTGGAGTCAGTTCAGGTTAAAGTTGATATTGACCACGAGCGTACCAGCGATCTTCTGATCGAATTAGTCTCTCCTTCCGGTACCAGCAGTGTTCTGATGTCTCCTCGCAACAGCCTGGTTGGACGTTCTCTACTGCAAGGTATCGGACAAGCGATTGGTGACGAAAGCCGCGGTTACCGCGATCATCTGTTACTGAGCCATAAGTTCTATGGTGAAGATGCTGCGGGTGAGTGGACATTGCGAGTGACAGATACCAGCGGTGAGCACAGCCACTGGATCCTGCGCAACCGCAATGACGAAACTCAGAGCTTCAACATCCCTCACTTCAACAACAGCGTACCGGGCACGATCAACCATTGGTCAATCCGTATTATTGGTCACCAAGGTTAATCAAGGAGATACTTATGAAATTTAAAGCGATTGTACTTGCCTCTGTATTGGTTTCTGCATCGGCAATGGCAAACTCAGACATTAAAAATGAGATTGGTATTTCTGCTGCGCCGGGTGAAAAAGTGCTTATTAACGGTCAAACCTTTTTCAAAGAGAAAGAGGAATCTTTTTCACTGCTTCGTTTCCTAGGCTTTGACAACCCTGTTGAAGTGTATGCAGGTGACGCACTTACTGATGAAACGGGTATCGAGACTCACAAAGCCAGTGGTGTCATTTTGGTAAGAGCAAGCCAGGATCAAGCGAAAGCTCTTGCGAAGGAGTACGGCTTAGAGGTGGTATCTCAGGCAGGTTCTATTTCTGTATTGAAAGCATCTACATCCACTGAACTGCTTAACTTAGCGTCTCAGTTGGAAGCTAAAGGTGTCACTTTACAAGTCGAGCTTGTGAACAGCGCTGAGCAACCAGAATAAATACAGCCACAGTAAACATACAAAGCCTTGGTACTCCACCAAGGCTTTCTTGTTTAAGCGTGACCAAATAGAAATAAAAAACCAGCAGAGGGTATCTGCTGGCTTTGTAATGATCTCAATCTCGTATAAGCGAGTTACTTACAAGAAATTTGGTCCCAGTTCCAACCAGAGTTTGGATTGCTGCCCGGAGTATCCCAGACACCTGGGTTATTTTTCGCGATATAGCACTTACCTGCATGAGTCACTTTGTCACCATTGGCAACCTGGCTCACACCTTCTTGCCACTCAATGAATCCATTTGGATTTGTTGGTGGAGGTGTTGGTGTTGTTGTGCCGTTAAACACTTCCCATGCACCGCCTAGCGCTGGGTCATCACCCTGAGTCCAGTTTTTCGCTTGGTAAACCACACCTTTACGTGCCGCTTTGTCGCCTTTGTTGTAAACCTTGTTCACATCCCAACCCGCAACGCCATCAACTGCTGGCTCACCAGGCTCTACTGGAATTGCTTTATCCACAACTCGAACTTCAGGCCAGATGGTATGAGAACCATAGAAGTTAGTCACACACTTCTCGTAGTCACCTGGAACAAGAGCAGAATAAGCCGTTTGGAAAGGTACCAGTTCACATTCAAACGATGCGCCTCCCGGGCGTTCTGGGTGTGGTTTCCAATTACCATCCCAGTTGGTGTAAAGCACGTCAGTTGAACCTTTCAGGTTCAAGCTGCCAAATGGCGTTTGCTGATAGCAAGTGTTCTTCTCATCTGCTTCAATTGGGATCTGGTAATGAGCCGCTAAGCCTTCCCAATAGCTGATGCGGTTAACTGGCTGACCTTTTGTCTTATTGTGCTCACCACACTCAATACCACCGTTGATCACATTGATGGTAGTACCAAAGCCATAACCAATACCGGCTTCGATTTCACGCTGTGATGGTTTCCATGTACGGTCAATAACATGAAGCATGGCTGGTTTTGGTGCCTGAGGAGTCAGGAAGAACCAGATAGCAGAAGCCATGTTCAACCAGGAATCTGCCACCAAAGCAGGATTCTTAAGAAGCACAGTCGCATCACCATCGAACATCACTTCCGAGAATGCGCCGTAGTTAAAGTGGTAAGACAGCTGCTTCGCACCACGACCAAAGTAACCTTGTCCAGGTTCACACGGCCAGCGTCTGTTTTGCCAATCATCAGAACCACACCCTGTTGTGTAGCCTTCCTGACCTTCAGCCCAGCCCATCTCTCTTACGTGGAATAGCGCTTGCTGCCACTTTTCCAGACCAAGAGGGTTATCTGAAACATTACTTACTTCAACGTGACCACCTGTTTCCTGCGCAAAGTGCGCAAAAGCCGTCACAATCGATTTCTTACAGATAGCATCTGAATCACGACCGTCAGTGTATTCGCCACAGAACGCTGGGAATTTGCCAATCGCACGCAGGAAACGTGTGTAAGAGTATTCTGGTGCCGCCATGTGAGTTAAGAAATCCCACTCGGTTTGCGGGAAGACACGCTCAACACGTTTAACGTTTTCTGGGTTGGTCGTCAGCCCTGGCTGAATCGCTTCAACTATTGTGTTTGAACGAGTTTCGAGCGCTTTCGACCAGATGGCATACATAGGATCGGAAGTTAATGATTTTTCAACGGCTTGAATATCTGCACGAGCAATGATGTAACCGTTTGGATTTGTAGGGTCCGGTTGGATGTTCATTGCAGCAAATGCATTTGCAGACAACAAACCACCAATCAATACTGAAAGGTAACGTTTTGTTTTCATTCCTATTCCTCTCGCTCCATAAAAATAAGGAAATTAGCAGAATGATAATTTAGTCAATGGATTATTCGCAGTGAATTCTATAAGCGTAATGAATATCTCCGAGTCACTTCTACCAAATGAAAACCGAACACCAACTGGCTACATTTTTATTGAGCGATTTATCGAGGAAATAACAGGTTTAGTAAACAACTCTGTTGATATGACAAGCTCACACTTTGAGCCATAAAGAAAAACAGAAGCCAAAGGCTTCTGTTTTAAAGGGAAATGCAAGTTGATGTTAAATTCTGGCTTGTTCCAGTACATTTTCTGCGTAGTTTTTGAGGCTTGTGATCCCTATAGTTGGGATATACTCCTCAAGTACATCAATCGCTTCTGGGTACTGTACTGCCATGTTCCCCAGTAAATCAACCAGTTGCTTAATCACTTGCTGGTTGGTTTCTGCAAATAGGCGCTCTTTGTATACCTGAACAAACTCAGATCGCGGCGTGGTGAAACTCAGACCTGCTGATGCGATTTCTCGAACACGTTCATCTTCAGCTTCCAATGAGCTCAGCAATACAGACTGAGCTTCTGGCGTATTGACGAACCGGAGTGAATTGACGGCCGCATGGCGCACGGATTTATTCTCATGGCTTAAGAAGGGCGTCACCTTGTCTGTTTGGTTCGGTGAACCAATGTTACCAAGCACACTCAGTGAATCAGCAATATCACTCGCGTCTGAAGCCTGACTCAATTCAAGTTCAAACTGTTCATAGAGCTTATTCGCCCTGTCTTCATCTCTGTCCAGTAAGTTATTCGCCATGCTACCCAAAACCAATTTTGCCTGGACTTGATCTTCATGTTTAAAGAGCGTTCGAGACATTGTCTGAACCGCATCAACACTTGCTTGAGTCGGCTCTTTTAGGAACGCAAGCTTTAGCATGATTGCCTGTTGCTTGGATACCGACGAGGTATTGAGTACATCCAGCAGAATTTGCTGAGCTTCAGGTGAGCCGATATTAACCAGAAGTGCACTCAGCATTTGAAAAGACGGATGGCTGGCATTGTACATCCTCATCCACTCTTCTATCTGAGTCAGTTTTGATGGGTCCAAGGCAACCCAGGCACGAAGCTCGAAGAACAACTGAGAGCGCTCTTTATTGCCATAAGACGGCGTTGCGCGCAGACGACCTTTGAAAGTATCAGGATCAGCGTTAGACAAGGTATTTTCATACATTTGAGTCTTCAACAGCGTTTTCTGATAGTGACCAGCCAACGTATCCCGGACGACTTGCCCAACCAAAGCCGTTCTGGTGTCTGCTATTTTTGACTGAGAGAGGTAGTTCAGGCTGAGAGACATGCTCTCTTTCGCCATCAAACGGTTAGCGGAGAAGGTACTTCGCTCTCTGTTGGTTTGAATTTGCTCGATTCGTTTAAAGAACCGACTGATCACCACATTCGTGGATTGATTCATACGGACTTGCGGGTTAAGCGCAATGTATTCCTTTAAGATCGTCGTATCTAACGTTGGAGAAGAACCTTCCTGCAAGCGGTAACTCACATCGTAATCTGAAGTAAAGTCGCCTTCTACAGTTTGCCAGTTAGCTTTACCGTCGTTGGTAAGTGAAACCTGAAACTGCCCTATCCACTCCTTTAATACAGGAGAGAACTCAGCAAAGTAGCGCTCCTGAAACTCTAAGTCGGATAAAAGACCATCTTTACTCAGAGTACCTGTTACAACGATGTCTTTCGGCCATACCCAATTCACTTCTTCGTTGATACTGGCTTTAAAAGTGTCTGCATCAAATGAAAACTCCAATTGATAGCCCAATGCATTTTCCTCGATAACATGGATATGCATCTTACCTTTGAAGGCATAATCCACGTTTATCGAAGAGGCAATAAGGTTGGCAGCTTCGGCATACCCCGAAGCATGACCAGATGCATCACTGGTGTACTCTAACCCGTAAGTGTATGTATTACCGGGCTCGAAACGGATCAAGTAGTTTTGCTCCGTTCCTTTGACATACCCAATCAAAATCAAAGCAACAACCGCTGCCATTGCAGCCAAGTACAGCGTTACCTTTTTTGTCATTCTTTACCAACCTAACTGTTTTTAGTGTAAGAAACCGTGCAGGCTTCTTAGCACATTTGCGTTATCAATTTTTTCTTGCTCAGTGACCGAAGTCGATGAGGTGCCACTAAGCGAACTTACAGGCACGGAATCACTGAAGCTCTCAGCTCCCATGTGCCAGTCGGCGGAGTTTCGAGCCATCACACCCTGAGCACGTGATTGCGCCGAGTTGTGATCAATTGTCGCCGCAAGCCAGGATTCATACTGCTCCAGGTTTTGCTTAGCCGATTGATTACTCAACTGAAACTCTGCTCGTTTTTGAGGAAGTAAGGTAACAGATGCACTTTCAAGTTCCTCCTTCAACTTCGCAAAGGTATTTTGAATTCGAACCTGAGTCTTAGAGCTATAGTCATTCAGAGCAACGTGTCTTTGATACAGGTTCACTTTGCCTTTTAACGCATCCGCTTCACGTCGATCGGTCTGATCGATCAGAGAGCCATTCATCTGAACGCCCTGATAGCCATAAACCAATTGCCAGTTCATGATAGGTTTCGACCAGGCATACCCAGCATAGCTGTAAAGATTTTTGGACTTTCTCTTACTTCGGATACATGGATACGGAATTTTTATAAATCCAATTTTCTTTTTACAGATCTTGATCCAAGGATACTCAACATAAGCGCTGATACCACCACTCATGGCTCTCAGTAGTACGTCAGAAGTCAGACCGAGTTTGAGGTAAGGTTCACCAGACTGAGCGAAGAACACACCCGCTTTACCACGAAGTGGAGCGGACAAATTCAATACATCAATGTTACCTCTTACACCTGCTGACAGGACTTTTTTGATGCCTACAGCCCCTTCACCAAACGCACCCGCTTTCGCCATTGGCTGAAGCTCTGCATACACTTGAGTCATATATAGACCCCAGCTTAGACGCGCATTTGAGCTCGCATACACCCCAACAGAGACATAAACCGGAATAGGACCTATCGCAAATTGCTGAGTGTAATCATAAGAGTAGCTGTATCCATCACCACCACCCAAAAGCTCTATGCTGTCTTTAATGATGCCTTCGTTTTTCAGCCAGTGACGCTTATAAAGCTGGTGTCCCAATACCTGAATATCGACATTACCTTCCAACTTCTGAGGACCTACCTCGGCTTGCGCATAAGCCCCGATAGCATTGTTCTCTTTGTTGAAGATGTAAACATCTGCTCGACCCACTGCGATCGCCCATTGAACTTCTTCTGAACCGCGAATTTCGTAATACGCAGACGCTTTAGTACCAGCAATGCTTCGCTTGCCAAGGTCAAAGCCCGTCCAGTCTTTACGCTTCTTAAGCGCCAAATCTTCTCGAGTTGGCGGTTCAAAAGATTCATTAAAGCTGATGGTCGGCACATCTGGAATATCCCAGTTAGCCGGAATGGCGAGACCCAAATCTTCGATGGTTTGCTTGATGAACTCAGGAGACGGCATGGTTAACTTTATCTTTAACCCATCCAGTTCTAAGAATTCTGAACCCCACTCCATTGCTTTAACCAACGGAGACCAAGTCAGAATGCTATCGATAGCTGGCAAGTCAAAACCCATTCCAGCCAATGCGCTATTGATCTTATCTTCAATATAAGAGATCACAGCCTGGGCAGTATTGCCTCCACTTCCACCACCCACCATTTGGATCAAGCGATCAACATCAACCTCTGTCACACCGTTCACGGTTTTCATTGGCAGATTCATGGCTTCGTAAACGCTGTAGCCAAGTGCACACAAGATCTTATTGGTGTTGTTTGCAGCTCGAATGTACTGATCGAATTTCGCTAAATCACCAGATTTCAGTCGATATGGTTCATCAAGGAATTCTTTTAACTTCTCGTCAGCATGGTCCGCGATATGTCCATTAACCTTTTCCACCAGCCTATCGACGTTTATTTGCGGGCAGCTTCCAGGATCAATGGCATCCAAACGACGCATTAACTCTTTGCGAGCATAAAGCTCTAACGCATCCAACAAGCGCTTCTGTAGCAGTTCCGGATCGTTAAATAGCTCATAGATATCCACCGGCAGCTGCTCAAAGGATTCATCACGCATACTATAGCCATATGGCGTGATCTGCGCTTCCAGCTGGTTTGCTAACCCAATGTACTCGTTGATCTCAATACGCTCTGGCTGAGTTTCCGAGGTTACGTGAAGCAGCAGGTAAGTCTTACCAGATTGAACATCCAGCTCCAGATCGTCATTGGGATCTTTATTTGCCAACTCTCGAATTTCACTGTCTGTAAACGGGACAAACTCCTTTGGCGTTCTGTCTCCAAGTACAAGTTTGATGATTTCTTCCCCTGCCGACGCTCCTGCATTTTGTGCAAACACAGAAGGCACATTAAAGAAAGTGAATAGAGCAAAGAGACAAAGCAGTTTCTTCAATGTAGACATCATTGTGTCACCTCCGAGAAAGGTGCTTGAGGAACACGAGATAACTGAGCATGCAGATAACGCTGCTGATCAAGCGTCATTTTTTGAATAGCGGTTCTATCCAACCCAATCAAACTCTTAAGTAATGCGCAGTTATATTTCTGGTGGTTTGCCGAAATTTTGCATTGCGGCGCATACGTTGACAGTGTTCTCCGATACACATCATAAAGGGTAATGTATGCCCTTCTTTGAGCCACACTCAGAGCACGTTTTGCATCGTTGTACTTTCTGTCCATAAAATTCAGACTCGGCTGCTTCAAGGAGGCTTCTAACGGACTGCTTATGATTCGAGCTCTGTCTTTTTGGTAACTGGCTTCAAAGGCTTTGAAGTGAGCATCTGCAAGGAACCAGTCCCTGCGTGCTCGTGATGTGACAAAGGATGCTGCTTTAGATGCATCATCAACGGGTTTAGACACCAGTGACTCAACCGCAAAGAGTTGCTTTAAGTTCTCTAACGACTGAGTTAATTCAGGGTACTGTAGCCTTGAAAGACTGATGATTGACGCCAATACGTCACTGGTTAACAACAGAGCACTCTCTAAACGAGACATCTGTTCAGCTGTGAATGTTTTGCTGATATCGTCAAATGCACCATAAGTTGTGGTGACGTTTGTATTCAAAGCAGGAATTGTTGCGCTGAACTCCTGGATGTAATCCGTCGGATACTGAGGTATGTCATTCAGCACCGCCATGCCTCGGATAGCCTGCTTGCGGATATGAGAAGATTCATCAATTGCTATGTAGAGTTCATTGAGTAGCAGAGACATTTCACTTTTAAATGCACCTGCATCCGATTTAGCTAAGCTCTGGTGGTCACTTAAACGACGCCTTAGGTCGTTCATCTTATTCATCCAGACATTATGTTCGGCATACCATTTCGATACTTTGTCTGATACACCGTTTTGCCCTAAGTAGTGCTCATCTCTTGCCAGTCTGTACTGACTCAATGATTGTAATATTTGATCAATTCGATAATTGATTTGATTGAGAGACTTTTGCTGGTTGTCCAACTGTTCAGAGGTCACGTTCGCTGCGATTGCATTTCCCTGAAATAGCGCCAATAGCAAAGCCGCTCCAACTAGCCTAACTTTCATGTTATACCCAGTAGAAGTAAATATAAGAGAATAAAAAAGCCACTTAAGTGATTAACTTAAGTGGCTTGCTTGATTAGAGTTCAGCTAACTTAGCTTGAAGTGCTTTAAGTTTCTCTCGCTCGATACTGCTGGCGTTTCTTGCCACCGCTAACGTGTGCTCAATAACATTCACAAGCGCCAGAACTTTTCGGCTATTTGTCGTTTTCATGCTTTCAATGATAGGACGCAGATCTGAACTATTGGTATCAGAATAGGATATATCGCCAGTTAACTGCGCTAGAGAGACTAAGAATTCCCAATGCGCGTAGTGGACAGTCTCGTATTTCTTATACCCAAACTCATCGTAGAGATAATCCAAGTCAAAATTGAATAAGTTCTCGATACCGCCAACGCCAGTTTGTTGCGCCAACTGATCTAACTTCTCAAAATTAGGCTTTGAGTTTACTGGGTCATGTAAGGACGTCTCCATGACCAGTGTCCATTCCATACTTGGGTCATCAAACTCTGAAGGAATATAACCCGAAGTGAAGAAATCAGACACAAATACCGTCGTCGCAATCGTGTCCCATATGGTTGTCATTTCTTGCGTAATCTGATGTTTCATGTCATTGCTTGAACGAAGTAAATTGTCCAGAGACTGTCTTTCCACAATCAAAGAATTCGCTTCAGCAACAAGAACGTCAGCCAGTCTTTCTAGCTCAGTGATGTATTCCGTTCCACCTGTAATATCCAGGTTCACACGCCAGTACGGTTCACTCAGGTCTTGACTGTTAACAACAGCAAACCTGACTGGGCTGGTACCGCATCGTTTCAAGAAGGTCTTCAACGCGTTAGGCTCAAATCCTCCGATACCGGAATCAGATGCGACGCCAATTTTTGATAGGTTGGAATCTTTATAGTGGAGCGGTACGTTGACTGAAGGCACGGTCGCATTATCAACACAGCTCAATTCATAATACGCGGATGGCAAAACTTCAGACTTGAAGCTCCCAGACCACTTTGAAGTCACGCTTGTTGGTATCGGAGTCAAATTTGTCACTTCTGCTGGTATGAAGGTCGTAATGTCACCAACTCTGATTGGTACTAAACCAAGGTTTTTGGAGATTCGGTTCTTCTTAACAATCTCTTTCAGTTCACCCCGGTAGTCTGCTCTCGGTACTTTGTAAGTAAGATCAGCCTGAACAGGCGTCACCGTTAAGTTGTTGCTTACACAGGTTTCAATATTCCCGGCCACACTACAGTGAGAGCCACGGTGATAGTATGCAGATTTATCAAACTGATATGGTCCACTTTCACAGCTGATAACGTTAGCAAACTTGCCTGTACTAGTGTTAAACGCTTCATATACTGCTGCGCAATTTTGAAGCTTCTTACTTACCGAAAATTCGGGATTATTCTGTCTGACACTTAAGTCGCCCGCTAAATCTAAACTTTCCGGATAAAGAACTATTGAAGTTTGGCTCGGCGACAAAATTTTACGTTTGGTAGGTAACGTTTGCTCACTAACCCAATCGTCCAAACTGCAAGACCACTGAGCGTGAGCAGGGTATTCATTGGATTTAAGCGTACAGGTAGCAGCACTGGTGAATGAAACACCAGACAAGACGGCACCTATGGTTAGGTATAAGTTAGATAGTTTCATAGAGCTGATCATCCCTTAATCATTTGATAACTCTGAACAACAGGGCTGCCCTGCTCACACGCTTCAGATATATGAAATTTCACTTTGGTTTGCGTAAACATTGCAGACGCTAGTACCGAAATAGTTTGCTGTTCAGAGGTAGAAACCAGTACCTGATTACCTGCGCAGTCGCTTTTAATATTGAGTGCATTCGGCAACACAATTTCGCAATACTCGCTGTCCATAGCACACTGTATATTGCTGATTTCACTGACATGAGTACCAGCGGCATTCGCTCCCACTGAAAACAAAGCAAGACTGAGAAGAGTTTTGAGTCTCATACTCCCCCCTTACTTAACGCTTTTGCGCGCAAGTACATTGAAAGAAGCCAGTTCAGGCAGGGCGTTATAACAAGTGTTGGACAGTTCGATCTCAACCTGATGGTTAGTCATCATGGCAGATGAAAGCAGCGCTACAGCTAGCTTTCCTTGTTCGCTATCAGATTCCCATGTGATTTGGTTGGCAGTACATTCAGCCGGACCCACCTGTTCTAAATTCAAGGTCAAAGAACAACGGTTAGTTGCCTGATCGCACCCCAGGCTTTGAATGGATGCTGGTGGAAGACTCTGAGCCATCGCGGCTGTTCCAAATAAGGACAACCCCAACGCGATAAATAACTTATGTTTCATTTCTAAACCTATGTACGTTGTTAATGAATTTCCATGAACGTCGAATTTGAGCCAGTGCTTAAAACCATCTGCCGAGCTTCTTTCGAAGTGTTCACGGATTTTTTAATAGGTAGGTACTGGCTAATTAAATGACATGCCAGTCAATATGCATATCAATCAATATCTTATGCTAACTTATAATTCTTGGTCGATATATGGACACCAAACAGTGATTCATAGGATTCTGATGCATATCACTATTTTGAATATTCTCTTTTAGGCTTATAAATATCTTGTCTGTCATACAGACGTCGGAAATTAAATAAAGATAAATATTTGGTTATCACAGTGTTTAAAAATGAAAAAAGCCAGCGTTACGCTGGCTTGTGTATTCAAACCTTTTAACCCTAACTGGCTCGGTTAAACTCAGCCATATTATGTGGTTGCCACGGAGAGTTGACCGACTTAGGCTGGAGCTGCATTCGCCACAATTCGCGTTTTCCGATGAAGGGTTCCGCTCCCATCAGTGTTGAATGATTATTTACCAGTAACAGGTCGCCTTCTTGAATTTGATGTCGGGTTTGTAATCGTTCATCACCACATATCTGGTTCATACGATTTTCCAAAGGGGTTACCTGATCGTAAGTTGGCGAATCGACAATCTCTGCATTGATGGAAAAGAGAATTTCTGACTGAGCATGCTCCCCTTCACTTTGAGCCCAACGCACAACATCTTGCTTGCTCCATGGGCATCGAGTAACCAATGGGTAAACCATAGATTCCGGCTCTGGATGTTGAGTCTGCGGGGAATAACGAAGTGAGGTATTTCGAAGGGCTTCCCGCTCAAGACCATGAACACTGATCGCAGCAAGAGCGGCATCCACTGAAGTGATGGCACCAACCCCATCGTGTTGTTGGTTTGAGTGACAACGGCAATACAAGATGAATTCGTCTGGAGTGTAATCTTCGTAACGGTATTTATCCTGATTCACACCCATGTATGAAGGCGGACACATCAAATTCCAGTGAAGCGGCAACGCTGCTTGATCAGTATGTTGAGATGCCATGATTTGAACCTGTCCAAATTGCCAGGGAACGGCAGAACCTCGCTCACAGTACCAGTTTTCCATTTCGGTAGGTTCACTGAACTCATCGAACCCGCGCAACGTGACTGTGCCAAACTCTTTCATCAGGTGGCGTAGCTCTTTTTGATTGAGCGCACTCACAGGCAAATCGGCTGTGTTATTTTCAAGAACTAAACCGGACTTTTCATGGTAAAGCGTGGCAGAAAGCTGCTTGAGCTGATGAGCCATTTCCTCTGTTCTGGCAGTTAGCTTCAGGTAACACCACGCTCTCTCTTGATGCATCACAGGAATGACCACCCCGCGACTGTTCAAATGATTTTCCCGCGAATCAACCACGAACTTTCCTGTTGTCGAATCAAACATCATGGTGCTGTGCCAGGGCGTTTTGAACTGCTTTTCTTCGAAAAGAAATAAGGAGTATTTCTTGCCTACCATTGGGTGTTCATGAATGCTCAAGCGTATGCAGTCACCGAAATGCGCTTGCAGAAAACTATCCAGTGCTTTGCCTTGAACCATCATGCCTTTCGCTATTTCAGCCAAACGCTGACGACGCGATTTGTACGAGTACTTAGACAAAATATGCTTCTGGTCTTGGTTCATAAATTTCTTCAAACCCAGATAGGTGTTGTTCATTTTGTTGTTGCGCAGTTTGAGCTCAGCAAAATTCTGCTCGTAGCTAGGGTCACCAAATTTATCTTTCAGCCCTCTGAAATACTGATCGTCTGTCAGCCCGTCAAAAGCTTCAAAATGCTCGAAATTGACGATCTTTAGATAGTCACTGCAATTCATGCTTTCGACCATCTTTCTTAACTCATTCGAGTAATCGTAATGATGTTCGAGGTCGACTGAGATGTAATCTGAAAACGTATGGTAATCAGAGAAGATGTAAAAAGTGACACCCGGTTTATACACTGCTTGAATGTCGCGGATGGCTTTCACGAATTTTCGCAGTACTAAGTACTCCCCCATATCCGGTTTGTGCCCTAAAACTTTGTCCAGGTTGTTGGTTTTACACGGGAAAGCAGGAAGAAGCAGTTTTATCTGACCGTCATTCGCAACATAATCTCGTATCTGTTGTTTAAGCTTAACCAATCCCTGAAAGCTGGCATCGGTTTGTGCGAGTAATTGGTTGAGCAAAATAAAGGATATATTTTCCACGCATTGCTCACGTTGAATATCTAGCATAACTAACCCTTAAAATATATTTAAGACTTAAATTTGATGAGAATTTAATTTCAGATATATTCAACATTCAATAAATAACATGATAATAATTAGAATCTTTCTATTATTTACCAGTCATTAATTTAGATATGAATATATTTAGCTAATGGTTATTATTGAATAGTCAGATTGACAATTGTTCTAATAATATTTCGACGTTTTCTAATGGCGTTATAGATTCAATGTAACCATCCGGGCGAATAAGTATCGCATTACCTTGATAATGCGCGTCTCTAGCCCAAAATCTTCCATTGCCTTTTTGATTATGAATCGCTAAGACTTGAACCCAGGCAGGGATATTTTTTAGCTGCTCGTCGCTCTGCCCTATCAAGAGCAGGGTGAATTTGGTGTAGTCCAGCAGGCTGTACAACCGTGTTTTGCTCTCTCCATCAAAGACTTCAAAATCAAAGACACGTAAACCCTCGATCCCAGACTCCCCGTAGCGAATCCCCATCCCAGTAATATTACCAGCACGCTTTTCGACAATTTTTACATAGTCCTGTGCATGGGTTCCGGTGTCTGAGTATTTGGTGGAACGTACTAATTCCCCAGAACTGTCAATCACACTGCGAGCTACGGGCTGGCGTTCACTTTCGTAGCTTGTTAACAGATCTTCAGAAGCATGATGATTAAGCACCATATTAAGCTTCCACATTAGATTAAACGCGTCCGCCAATCCGGTATTCAGCCCTTGCCCCCCATTGACCGAGTGAATGTGACTGGCATCGCCTGCCAGGAATACTCGGTCATTCACAATGAATTTCTCTGCTACCGATTCTTTCACCGTGAATTGCGAAAACCAGACAACTTCTTGAAAGCTCAGCGTATGCGGTGACATCGCCCGGTTTATCTTGGCAATGGCTTCTTCCATGGTGAAGTCTTTGGTATCCATACGAATATAGAATCGGTCAATGTCACCTTCCCTCGGGATCCAGGCTACATCCGACGTTTCAGCCTGAAATACGATGATCTCAGGTACTTTTGGAAAGTCTGTTTCCAAAACGCCGTCGATCACCGCCCAAATAATCTGTGGGTGCACAATTTCGAACGGTACTTCAAAGTGGTTACGCACAAAGGATTGTGAACCATCGGCTCCAATCACATAACGAGACCGGATAGTTTCGCCATTGGTGAGTGTGGTCAGGCAGCCATCTTCGTCTGTTTTGATGTTTTCAATTGACGTAGAGCGCATGACTCCTTGCTTCATTGCTGTCAGATTTTTATCTAGAAGCTGTTCCACAAAAGACTGCCCAAGCATTAAAAAATGCTTGTGAAAGCACCCTTCCAACTCTTCCCACCAAGAGGACTGGCGAGATACAAACTCACCATTCGCCCACACTGAACTGGTGTTACATGGCTTGCCTAATGGATACAGATCATCAAACAAGTTTACGATTTCCAGAAGTTGTAGCGTACGGGCATTCAATGCATCTGCACGGCCAACTTGAAGCGGAGCGTCAGACTTATCAACCACCACTGAGCTGAGCCCGCACTGCTGCGCCAGATAGTGACACATGAGCCCCACAGGTCCTGCGCCAACGATCATTATGTCTGTCTGTTTGGTCATTGATACGACTCCAGGCTTGGGTTATCAAATGGGGGATTGCTTAGTACCTGCACACGTCGAATGTGGCGTGGCGATTGAGAAATAAAAGCTTCGCGGCCATGCAGCAGGTTAAAGTTATCGGTAATCACTATGTCACCGGTTTGCCATTCATGAGCATAGAAGTTTAGAGGATCGTAAAGGGCTTCTCTAAGAGTCTGATGGAAGTACTCGACTTCATCTTGAGTAATACCAGTGAACTGGGTATCAGGTGGGTTAAGGAGGTCGCCTCTCTCTTCGAAATGCGGTTCGTTGTAACGGATAACTAGATGATCTTGCAGCGGGTGTTTGGTAATAATCGGGGAAACGGTTCGGCTGTTGTAAAACTCCATTTTTCGCTCGTAGTTACCAATGACTTTCTTCCAAAACTCGACGTGTTCTTCCGGCGCATTTTCAAGTGCCATAATGGTGTTCGTGAACGTAGTTCTGCCACCTTGTCCGGGCTTAGGTGCCTTCACACACTGGAAGATTTGATATTCAGGCACCTGTGGTCGATACATACCATCCCAGTGAAGCGGCATGTAACTGCTGTCAAAAATATGGTCGCCAGGATCATCTTTCTGAATCAAATCCAGCACTTTCCCGAATGGCCAGATACTGATTTCCCCCCATCCTTCGCAATAATCTGCAAAATCATCGGACTCTTCGAAGGTTTCAAAGCCTCTTAATAAAACCAGTTGCCTTTGTTTGAACAAATCACGCATCTTTTCAATATTCAGATCTTTTACACTGGTATTTTTGCTTATGGGTTCAACGATGACACCAAATGGTTCGAGAGGAGTTATTTTGTAATTCATAATTATTTACCTTTGTAGGGTTTGGTTATCCATATATTTATCTATGGAAAGTACCATTGGGAATTAATTACTAAATCCTAATTTACAGCGTGAAAATATTTACAAGAATTTTGATTTTGGATCGTTGACATTGCATGACATATATATAAGGGACAGAGAATAAGGAAGTAAGATCTCATTAATTAAAAATTCAATCTCTCCTTCGTCGATATTATTTATTTTTTTGAAACCAAAGACGCTTCTCTATATCCAAATATCGTAAACATTATTTTCATAAATGTGGGTTTTGACTAGATAACAAAATAAGAACCAAAAGTTACCGATAAAGGAACAATCATGTTGAATGAATTAAAACGTATAGCGATATTCAACAAAGTCGTGGAGTGTGGCTCTTTTACGATGGCAGGCGAATCCCTCGGCTTAGCGAAATCCAAGGTTAGTGAGCAGATAACGTCTTTAGAGTCGACATTAAACGTCCGCTTATTGCATCGCACCACGCGCAAAATCAACCTCACTACCGAAGGCATTACATTTTATCAATACAGTAGCGGGCTGCTAAAAGTTGCAGAGGAGGCTTTTAGTTCAATTAATCACTTAGCTTCTGAAGTGTGTGGCACCATTCGAATTGGTACGACGATAGACGTTGGTTCTTTCGTGCTCACGCCCCTGCTTTCAAAGTTTTCGGAGCAATACCCCAACGTAGTATTTGATATTCAGCTGGACGATGGTGTGCAAGACCCAGTGGAAGCCAATCTGGACATCGTACTCAGGATAGGCGAACTCACCGCTTCTTCATTGGTCGGCAGAGTGTTGGCTCCATTTGAGCTGGGTGTGTATGCCAGCCAGAATTATCTCAGCAAAGCGCCGCCGATTCGCCAATTGCAGGACATCGAAAAACACAATTGGGTCTGCCTGACCCGCTCAAATCTGCCTAATGACATACTTCCACTCACTAATGGTTCTGGCGACATTCACCGGGTTAAAACCCACCCCAAACACATCTGTAATGCCCCACTGGGATCGATGTCGATGGTGCAGCAGGGTATGGGAATAGGGCTGATTGCTAACTTCCTGGTCGAGGAAGTGAACGACCCGACACTAGTGCGGCTGTTTCCGGACTTTTATCAAAAAGGTCCAACAATGAATATTCTGTATCCGAGCCGTAAAAATCTGGCTCCCAGAGTCAGGCTATTCATCGATTATCTGATCGAAAAAATACAGCCTCAATAACGAAGAAAAGCCAGCATTTGCTGGCTTTTTCATAAGAGGAACTTGGATTACTTACGACGACGCCATAATCCCAGACCAAACAGTGCCATCAAACCAGCAAAGCCGACAGAAGCGCCTCGCATGTTCAGATCCAAGACAGCTGGGTCATGATCTGAAGAGCGGAAGTGATCCTCATACTTAGGAAAATCACCTTTGAACTCATTGTTGTAATCAAACAATGTGGATTCACCGCCATTGATGTGCCAGTCGGTCGCATCAACCACTTTCTTCTTCAGGCTCTTACTGATCAGCAGATGATCCAGCGCGCCCACTTCGTCATTAAACGAGTAGCTCCAGCTGTTTGGATGCTTCATCTCTACTGCATTGATGTAACCATAGTTCTGGTTGATCACCGCACCAGCATCACCAAACTGCTCGCTGTCACCGATGAAGGTATTACGCGCGGCTTTGATCTCTTTGCCGTATTTCTCTTGCGAGTAATCGGTCAGCACCAACAGCGGATCTTCTTTGCCGTAAGCATTCAGATCGCCCAAGATCACTTTGTGACCTTTGATCTCTTTCATCGCATCGCCAAGCGCGACCGCTGCAGCCACACGGAATGCTTCACAAGAACCTTGCTTATCGACATCCACACCGCCCTGACCGCCTTGGTCTACCGGCGCAGCGTCTTCCCAGCATTTCGAACCTTTCGATTTGAAGTGGTTTACGGCAATGGTGATTTTCTCTTTCGTGCCTTTCACTTTAAAGGTCGGCGCGAAGCTGTCACGCTGGAAGTTTTTACCGTCTTCAATCACCTTGCCGTCATCATCCAGCACAGGTGGTGCATCCTGACGAGGCATAGGGATAACACGAGTTTTCTTCAGTTTCACTTTCGCGCTGCGGTAAATCACTCCGGTGGTAATGGCATCCGTACCTACGTAATCCATCTCGTCAATCGTGCCGTCTGCGTTAGTATCCAGAGAAACAAACTGGTACTGCTTGTGTTTCTTGTCGATGTTTTTATTCAACTCTTCAACAAGCTGACGAATCGCCGCACCCTGACCGAAGCCATTGTTTTCAATTTCCATCAAGCCGATGATGTCCGCATCCAAACGCAGGATAGCGTCAACAATCTTGGCTTGCTGAACCTCAAACTCACCTGGTTTGTTGGCACCACGGTTTTGACCTCGTGGGTTTTGGTCACCACCTTGTGGAGAGTTGAAGTAGTTCAGTACATTGAACGTAGCAATGCGCAAATCACCGCCGCGTTTCAGCTTAGGTTTTTCCGTGCGCGGATCGTTGTGTACAAAGTTATCATCGTTCAGCGTGTTGGTCGCAATAAGGCGATAATCACCGAAGCTGTAGGAGATCACCCCTTCCAGACCGACTACCGTATCATCAATGCGGATGTAGTCTTCGGTAGAGCCATCCTGATCAACGTCTGTACGACCAAAATCTGGGTAATAAGGGATTACGCCACTTGGCGCTTTGGCATCTGACTCGACGAATAAACGGCGATGAGCATTCTCTTCCGCCTGTGCTTTCGCTCCGTCAGATCCTGCTGCGTTGTTCTGGTTTGGCTGCATATTTGGACGACCCTGCGCCAATACCATATTGTTGCGGCGCGCAGCATAATCAAAGCCAAAGGTGCGGGTGACGCGCATATCCAGCTCTTGCGAAGTTTTCACCAGCATGCCTTCGTAACGCTCTAACGTTTCATCGAAGTTTGCGTCGGATTCTGCAATTTGCATTGCTACCGCTTCAGGCGCTGTCGTTTCATTTTGTTTAACGTAGTTGCCATCTTCCACTTTCAGTTGGGTCAGATTGTAGAACTCTTGGACTTTACCGCGTGCACATACCACATCACCCGGTTGCAGATTGATGCTGGTTTCGCCAGTGTAAACAAACAGACCTTCAGACGTATTCGGGTTGCTATCGTCGGTTTCTGCCTGCAGGTAGAAACCTTTGGTCAGCCCAGTCGTTACTGCACTGACAACACCACGGACAAAATACTCGTCGTCGGTGATGTATGGGTAACCATTAATGAATGGCGATGTCGCCCCTTCACCCTGAATTTCCTGAATTGAAGTAAAGCTTGGAGCGTGCCCGTCTACCGTACAGTTAAAGGCGACCGGAGGTGTACCTCCATCCAACTCGCCCAAGCCATCAATATTGTCTTTACCCAATACCGTCCACTGGCTTGCAACGTAAGTTGACGAAGGGGTTAAGCTGTCCGAATTTCGCACCAGCGTTTTGTCTTTGGCGAAGTCAACGTCCCCCATCACACCGATGATGTCATGAACGGAGTTGTCAGAATTCAGCAAGGCTACTGGGTCATCGCCATTGAAATTGACCACAGAACCGTTGTTCTCGTCGGTTACGGCTTGAATCGCCGCGTTCGCACTAGGGTGAGAGATTACCAGGACGTCATTGGCTGCGATGGTTTTACCATCGAGCGACAGTGTCTGAGTCCACGAACCTCCACCATTTGTTGATTTAGCAAGCTGAAAGCCATTCAGGCTGACTTCCACATTACTCGTATTTGCAATCTCGATAGCTTTGTTAAAGCTACCACCTTCAACGTATTGGGAGAGCACGACATCTGCAAATGCGGGTGTGGAGAGAGCACCACTAATAGCAAGCGCAAGGAATGTCCTTGTTGTTTTGGTTTCCATTGTCCACCTCTTGTCACTAAGGATGTGTCGACCGCTTTCATCCGTAGCAGTTCTTTGTCACAAAATTGGAATGTTGCTGGCTCCAGCAACGTGCGAAGTGTTTACCTTTTATGTAACTGACAAAAGAGTTTACCCATTCAATCGAGACACCTATCGCATTGTTAGAGTAAATACTTGAATCAACCCCTAAATTTCAACAGAAACGGTAACTACCCCATATGACAATTACAGGAATGATTGATGAAGTTTATGTGTGGACTTGGAAAAGAGGCAGAATAGAGAAACTGGAAGGGAAGAGTAGAGAACAAAGAGAATTGAAAGAACAGAAAATCGAGAGAGCAGACAGCAAAAAGCCCTCGGAAATTTCCGAGGGCTTAGGGTAACCAGAGTATGGTTTAAAGGTCGGTTGACCCTATGGACGCGCTACAAAACCCACCGCTTTGTACACTTGTTTTAGTGTTTCAGCAGCACGGGCAGACGCTTTTTCTGCCCCTTGCTTCATTACGCTGTCCATGTAAGCGCGATCTTCACGAATGCGCTTGTATTCAGCTTGGATCGGTTCCAGCATCGCAACCAACGCTTCGCCCACATTTTTCTTGAACGGACCGTACATTTCAACGCCCTGATATTTCGCTTCAATCTCTTCGAAGCTCATACCTGTTGCTGCAGAGTACAGCCCCATCAGGTTAGAAATACCCGCTTTGTTTTCAATATCGTGCGCAATACGCGGCGGGGTTTCTGTGTCAGTTTGTGCTTTGTTGACCTTCTTCAGAATCGACTTTGGATCTTCCAACAGAGTGATCACGTTCTTGCGGTTGTCGTCAGACTTAGACATCTTCTTCGTTGCATCCTGCAGGCTCATAACTCGCGCATTAACCTTAGGGATGTACGGCTCAGGAACAGTAAAGATTGGCTGCTCCGGGCTGTAGATGTTATTAAAACGAGTCGCGATGTCGCGCGCCAGCTCAAGGTGCTGCTTCTGGTCATTTCCTACTGGCACCTGATGTGCACCGTAGAGAAGAATGTCTGCTGCCATTAATACCGGGTAGCCAAACAAGCCCGCGTTAACATCGTTCGCATAGCGTTGGGATTTGTCCTTGAACTGAGTCATACGGCTCAGCTCGCCCATTTGGGTGTAACAGTTAAGAAGCCAACCCAGTTGAGCATGCTCAGGTACGTGTGACTGAACGAATAGCGTGCTCTTTTTCGGATCAACACCAACAGCCAGACAGATAGCCAGTGCGTCGAGTGTCGCTTCATGCAATGCTTTCGGGTCCTGACGAACCGTGATGGCATGAAGGTCTACTACGCAGTACTGACAATCGTACTCGTCTTGCATTTGTTGCCATTGACGTAGAGCACCCAAGTAGTTACCGATACTTAGTTCACCTGACGGTTGAACACCACTCAATACGATGGGTTTGCTCATGAGGATGGTTTCCTTGCTAAATTCAAATGGATATAAAAAGACGCATACCCTATCAGGGCATGCGTCTAAGCAGTGTACTCATTGATGAGTAATTTACTAGTGCAAACGCAGTATTTCGTTACGAATACTCGGTGACTGGCACAATATTCAAAATTTCGGCAATGTTGTCTGCAACAAAATCCGGATTCGCGTTCGAAATTGGCTCTCCATGGTTGTAACCATAGGTCAGAGCAAACGAATGGCATCCTGCATTTTGCGCCGCAAGAATGTCATTTTTTGAGTCGCCCACCATCAACATTTCCTCTGCCTTTACGCCATGCTTCTCAAGCAACCAGTTCAGCGCCACTGGGTTAGGTTTTTTCTCTGGGAAAGCATCGCCGCCTAACACGTCTGAGAACAACTCTGTCATCTGGTGTTGCTCCAACACTTCGGGCACGAATTTGGAAGGCTTATTGGTCACCAAAGCCAGTGTGTAGCCAGACTGCTTTAGTGCCATTAACGTTTCTCGAACATTATCGTAAAGGTGGCTGAGTTTATGACCGCCCTGCTCGTAGAAATCATCAAATTTGGCGCGTGCCTCCTGAATGGTTTCAGGAGCCAGGTTCGAATCGATTTTAATGTTCTGGGATAACGCGCGTGAGATAAGTACATCAGCGCCATTACCCACCCAGTCTCTGACTTGTTCTTCGGTCACTGAAGCGAAGCCCATCGCCTGTACCGCCTGATCAGCGGCGACTGCCAAATCCGGCACACTGTCTAGCAGCGTTCCATCTAAATCAAAGGCAATCAGCTTGATTCCATTTAAAGACATATTTTTCTCTATTCCTAAAAAAGTGATGCAGTGCCTGAGCACTGCATTCAATCTACGTAATCTGACCGCTTAACGGTTCACTTTGGCGAGCTCACCGCGCATTTCTTCAATCACAGCTTGGTAATCCGGCTTATCAAAGATGGCGCTTCCCGCCACAAACATATCCGCACCGGCTTCTGCGATTTCTCGGATGTTTTCGACTTTCACGCCGCCGTCGACTTCAAGGCGAATATCGCGACCAGAAGCATCAATGCGCTTGCGTACTTCGCGTAGCTTATCCAGAGTATTAGGAATGAAAGACTGACCACCAAAACCTGGGTTCACTGACATCAGAAGAATCAAGTCGATCTTGTCCATGATGTAATCCAGATGATGAAGAGGTGTAGCAGGGTTAAACACCACACCTGCTTTACAGCCGTGCTCTTTGATCAACTGTAGAGAGCGATCAATGTGATTGGTTGCTTCGACATGGAAAGTAATCATCGATGCGCCCGCTTTCGCGAAATCTGGGATGAGTCGGTCGACTGGTGTACACATTAAATGTACGTCGATAGGCGCTGTAATGCCGTAATCGCGTAGCGCTTTACAAATAGGAGCACCGAAAGTCAGGTTTGGCACATAATGGTTATCCATTACGTCAAAATGGACCACATCCGCGCCTGCCGCGAGTACTTTTTCTACGTCCTCACCCAGACGAGCAAAGTCCGCAGAAAGAATGGAAGGAGCGATTAGAAAGTCTGACATACCTGACCTCAATATAAGAATTTCGAGTAATAATTGCTCGCAATTCTACCCAACAAGGCGCCGAGATCCCAGAATTTATTGGTTAGAAAGGTCAGTTGGCTCAAACAGTGCCAGAAGTTCGTCGACTTTGTTGCGACCCGCACCATTTCGGCTGATGGTTCGTTTCACTTTCACGACATTAAGCTTTGCCCCTTTGTATAAGCGGCGCGTCAATGGCGTGTCGTGATTAGAAATAAGAACAGGAATGTTTCTTTGTTTTGCAGTTTTTTCCGCAATTTCCCCCAGTTCCCCCTGGTCATCCAGGCTGAACCCGTTGCCAGCATAGGAGGTGAAATTTGCCGTCGTCGACAGTGGTGCATAAGGCGGATCGCAGTACACCACACTGCCTTTGCGAGCACGACTAAATGTTTCAGCATAACCTTCACAAACAAACGTGGCTTTCTTTGCTTTCTCTGCAAAGAAAATCATTTCGTCTTCTGGGAAATACGGCTTTTTGTAAGAACCAAAAGGAACGTTGAAACCGCCTTTTTTGTTATATCGGCACAAACCATTAAAGCCAAAGCGGTTCATATACAAAAAGGCAACAGATCGAAACAGCACATCATCTGTGTCATTGAATTGAGCGCGGATATCCAGATACACCTCTTTGCGATTGTGCTCAGGTGTAAAAAGGCGCTTCGCTTCTTCGATGTACTTTTCTGGGTGCTCTTTCAGCAGGTTGTACAGATTTATCAGGTCGGGGTTGATGTCGGCCAGCAGGTATTGTTCGTAGTCAGTGTTCAGAAACACTGATCCAGCCCCAACAAAAGGCTCAACCAGTTTTCGCGCAGGTGGCAGATGGCGCTGGATGTCTTCTACCAAGCCATATTTGCCACCAGCCCACTTTAGAAAGGCGCGTTGTTTCTTCATCGACCGTTCAATTCCAACTACTCAAAATAAGGCTGCGGAATGTAACATATTTTACGACAAACCTCAGCGTTATTTGCCACGTTCAATCTCTCGTTGAACCTGAACCATCGATTTTGCCCATGGACCCAGTGCCTGAATGTCCAGAGACAATTCCGACACGGCATCCCTTGCCTGTTGAATGGTAGGAAAATCTTTATAAGTGACAATAAACCATTCCACACCATTGCGGATGGTTGGGTAAATTCGGACCTGTTCCTGAATCTGGTGCAAGTCTATGAATTCCTGTACTTCTTCTTTAGAAGTCAGTGCTGCCAACTGAAGGGTGTAGTTTCGGCTGGAAACCGCTGCCAGTTCTTCACGGGCGTAAGAGAAAGTCACCGCTTTCGGCGCTTCTTCGGCAGGCACGTCATCCTCTGCCAGCTGAACCTGTACCTGAGCCTGAGTTTCTTCCCGCGTAATGGCATCTTCTCTGGCATCATCAATCGCGGAATCAATCACGGTGATAGTCTGCGGTGGTCTTTCTTCCTGAAGCAACGCGTCGACAACATCCGAAGGTACGACAACACGTTTTCCTCCGTCGCTTTGCCCTACTTCAGCCGTTAAATCCGTAACCTGGGGGGGCAATGAAGCAAAATCATCTGTGCTTTCATCGTCAGCGGACGCTTCACTATTCCCTGAGGTGACATCATCCAGTTTTGTGCCAGGAGCCAACTCGCTACCCGCATCGGCAACCGTCCCTGTCTGACTATCTGAGCTTTCGTTTCCGGCTTGTTCGGTGGCAGCTAAATCGCGATCATCAAGTAAATTGGGTTGGCTAAGATACCACCAGTATCCTCCGCCAATCAGAAGAAGCAGTAACAAAATCACAATGGCAATACGAATCGGCGACTCTATGACCGAACGGATGATGATCCTTCTTTCCACTTTCTTATTCCCCAATTCCATTAGCTGCCCCGGAAATTTTTGTGTTTTAGCGACGGCTTTTCTGATCTTTTTCTTGGCGTCTTCTCCAACGGTATAACGCACCACCAGCGCTTCAGTAAAAGCGATGGCTTCATCAGCAGAAAGCGGTTCAATCTCTAAATCTATCGGCTTGGTTTCCTGACCATAACTGATGCGAGTCAGTATGTGCTCTAAGCTATCTCCTTTGGAAAACAGCACCACATTGACTGACCACTTAGGGTGATTTTGCGCCTCAATAACCAGCATCCACAATTCTGCCAGTAAGTCCTCACTAAGGAGTTCGGCGTCATCAACCACAAACACCACATCACAGGCTTCGTCACCGACCAAACGGGAAAAGCTATCGATGATGGCGTCGTGCTCATTAAACAGAGGGTCGGACACAATCTGATTGAGCATCATCGCACGTTGCTGCTCATCGGTTTGTGTGGGGAAACAAAGAAGAAGAGATTGATTTTTTTCGGATGCCCAAGCTTCCAAATATCGCTGGGCAAGCCAGGTTTTGCCTGAACCACTGACTCCATTGATGTTAATCAGGTTGGAGCCAAAACGAGTCAGGAGCTGCAATCGATCCAGCAGCTCGGTTTGTGTTTCTAATTCCAGTACTCGCAGTTCATGAGCAAGACTCATTGACGTCACCTTAGGTAATTGGCAGACGTATTACTCACTCACACGACATGCGTCGATCGCCTGCTCAATAACATGATTTGGAACATCTGAGACAACTTTTGACGTCCCGATACCCGTTGGCAGCACCAATCGGAGCTTGCCAGAAAGTACTTTTTTATCACGCATCATGTGTTTGATAAAGTCTTCAAAACTCATACTGTTAGGCGTGTGCACTGGCAAACGGGATTTCTTAAGTATAGAAAGGATTCGCTCAAACTGTTGCTCATCAATCATTCCCTGTAACAGCGCGGTCTTTGCAGCCATTACGGTTCCTGAAGAAACAGCTTCGCCATGCAACCAGTTCCCGTACCCAAGTTCTGCCTCGATGGCATGCCCAAACGTGTGACCTAAATTAAGCAACGCGCGAATACCAGACTCTTTTTCGTCCTGTTCAACAACGTCCGCTTTAATCTGACAACAACGGGCAATGGCGTAAGTAAGCGCTTCTTCTTCCAACGCATACAAACGCTCTAGGTTTTCTTCTAACCAAGCAAAAAATTCGCCATCGTAGATGATGCCGTATTTGATCACTTCGGCAATACCCGCAGCAAACTCACGCTCTGGAAGCGACTTCAAACAGTTGGTATCGATCACCACCGATTGAGGCTGATAAAAAGCACCAACCATATTCTTACCCAAGGCGTGATTCACGCCCGTTTTACCACCAACGGAAGAATCAACCTGAGAAAGCAGAGTCGTTGGAACCTGAATAAACTCAACACCACGTTGGTAACTGGCAGCAGCAAAACCAACCACATCACCAATCACACCGCCGCCCAGCGCAACAATCGTCACGTCGCGACCATAATTGCCTTCAAGCAGGAAGGTCATGATGGTATTGAAGGTATCGAGGTTTTTGTACTGTTCCCCATCCGGCAGCTCTAACAACTTGGTTTCATGTCCAAGTGATTCAAGCTTGCTTGTAATGGTTTCAGCATAAAGAGGAGCCACTGTTACATTACTGATAACAACGACTTTCTTTGAAGAGATGTTAGAAAAGTACGCCGAGTCATCAAATAACCCGGCGCCAATAGAAATTGGGTAGCTACGCTCACCAAGATCAACCGTAATCCGTTCCATGGTTTGCTCTCCGAAATTGAACTTAACGTTCTTCTAGCATTTTTACGATTTGGTTGGCTACTACTTTTGCACTTTGATCGTCGGTACGTACCACGTAATCAGCCACTTCTTCGTACAGACCGTTACGCTCGCCAGCCAAAGCTTCAAGTACGTCGCGAGGATTGTCAGTTTGCAGCAGAGGACGCTTTTTATCGCGGTTAGTGCGTGCAAGCTGTTTTTCAATAGTGGTTTCCAGATAAACCACGACGCCGCGAGCCGAAAGACGGTTGCGGTTTTCTTTACTTTTGACTGAGCCGCCACCTGTCGCCAGAACAATACCTTGTTGCTCTGTCAGATCATTGATGACCGCTTCTTCACGTTGGCGGAAGCCATCTTCACCTTCCACATCAAACACCCAAGCAATATCGGCGCCCGTGCGCTCTTCGATAACCGTGTCAGAATCAACAAACTCCATATGAAGTTGTTGAGCCAGGTGTCTACCAATTGTACTTTTGCCGGCACCCATTGGGCCAACAAGAAAAATATTACGTTTTTCAGCCATGTTCAGCAGTTATTTACAACGTTAATTCAATGACATCGCCTTGAAGTAAGCCGGATTGGCCACTGTATGAAAGCCTTCAAGGCACCTTTTCCTCACAGATAAATTCGTGATCAGACCCAAAATTATCTCAATTATGATGCCTCGAATGCAACCTTATTTTTTGTCGATGATTGAGAATTTACCCAAACCCTACTGTAGAACGACCTTTGGCGTAATGAAAATAAGGAGTTCGCTTTTTCCTAAATTTTCGTAGCTTCGGCGGAAAAGTGCACCTAACAGAGGTAAATCACCCAAAAGTGGCACTTTATCGACCGTATTTGTCACACTTTGTTGATAAATACCCCCAAGAACCACCGTTTCTCCATTGTCTACCAACACCTGAGTACCGATTCTTTGAGTTTCAATGGCCAGGGCTTCACCATTGCCTGTTTTTACGACTTTGCCGGGTCTGTCCTGAGTAACACTCAAATCCAGCACCAGTTTGTTGTCTGGGGTAATCTGTGGCGTCACCTTTAAGCTCAGCACAGCCTTACGGAATGCGACCGTAGTTGCACCGCTGGATGAAGCTTCAAGGTAAGGAATTTCTGTACCTTGCTCGATGTAGGCCGGTTTCTTGTTGGTGGTAATCAGTCTCGGGCTGGAGATGATTTCCGCTTTGTTTTCCGTTTGCAGAGCAGACAACTCCAAATCCAACAGAGTGTCAGAGCCAAGTTTTGCCACTTGGAACGCGATACTGGCTGCATTGGCATTTGTCGCCCCCAGGTTGACGGCAAGGAAATCATCAATACTGGTGCTGCCTCCACCTTCACCGCCGCCTTCGCCTCCAGAATCACCACCTGAGCCACCAGCCTGATAAAGACCGACCGTCGCGAGGTTATTTTCAATGGTCGCGCCCACAGAGTTTGGTCCACTTGTTGAACTGAAGCCCCAGCGGACACCCAACTCTTCAAGTTCACCTTCTGTGACAGTCACAATACGAGCTTCTATCTGAACCTGTTTAACAGGGATATCGAGAGATTCCACAATATCTTCAATAACGCTGATGTTTTCCGGTAAGTCGCGTACCAGAAGGGAATTGGTACGTTCATCAATGGAAATACTTCCGCGCTCAGAAAGCATGGAAATTTCACCGTCGCCGCCGATCATTTCCGCAATGTCAGACGCTTTGGCAAACTTTACTTCAACGATTTTGGATTCCAGCGTACCGAGCTCTTGCGCCAAGCGTTCTTGTTCAAGATCTTGCTGCTCTCTTTGGTCAAACTCTTCTTTTGGGGCAACCAGAATTACGTTGCCTTCAACACGCTTATCCAACCCTTTTACTTTCAGGATGATGTCTAGCACTTGCTGCCACGGCACATCATCCACCTTAAGCGTTAAGTTGCCTGTGACTGAGTCAGATACCACCAGGTTGAACCCGTTATAGTCAGCGATAAGCTGTAATACGCTTCGAACAGGGATGTCCTGGAAGTTAATAGAAATAAGCTTGCCTTCTTTTTCTAGAATGCTCGCCTGCTCTGGTTCGTCTTTGGGTTTCGCAGAGACGGTGATTTCCAGAAAACGATCCCTTAGGCGGTAGTCGTAGTTATAAGCCGCGTTTGTGCTGGCAAATAAACGTGTGTTAGAGCCCTCACGGAACACTTCCACATTTTCTACGCTGGTAGCAAAATCGGATACGTCGACCACGAAAAGCTTTTCGTCCACCACGCTGGTTTCATGCAGGGAGATGTTTAAGCCATCGGGCATCGGCTGAATGTCTACCGCTGCCGCATTCGATGCTAACTCCACGACCAGCAGAGCATGTTTTTCTTTACTGAGCCTAAAATCGATACCAACGAATTCGTTGGACTGGGCATGAACCCCGGTTGTCGAAAACAACCCGATAAAGATAAGCAGAGCACAACGATATATATGCGCCCGACAAAACTCCGCCATAGTTACTTCTTCCCTTCTAATCTTAATTCCTAAAATCTATTTCAACGCGAGCTTAACGTTACGCTGCTGCCAGCACCCCAACCCATCAGGCAAGGTTTCCTGAATGGTGAGATGCTTAGGTGTTATCTTGATGATCTTGCCGTTGTTCAGCCCGAGGTAGTGTCCTTTCTTCACTTTGACGACCTGACCGGTAGGCACCTGAATGATGCCCGAAACAGAGTTTCCACTTCCCATTACGCCTTTCAGTTGAAGCTGAGTGAGCGCAAAGCGTTCCAACTTGCCGTTTTTGCGTCGTGAAGAGGGCTGCCAGCAATCTTTAACCAGTGAAGGCTGAGTCTGAACGACCGCAATCTTAGGCAACGCAAACGGTGCCCGTGTCGCCAACGGGTTGAACTCACTAGCCTTAAAAGTTTGTTCTGCCTGCAGCTTTGATACTTGTGTTGAAGCACTTTGCTGCGTTTTTAAGATGAAATCCTGCAGCGGCTCCTGATTGGCGCGACATCCGGATAAAGCCACCACTACCATGATTCCCAATAGTGCTTTATTCATCGGTCACCTCCGGTTTGAACTGATAGGTGTACGCCCTTACCCTGAAGTGAAGGGTGCTGCTTTCCTGACTGACCCGCTGCCAGTCGACATCGTCGAAGTTTATGATCCGCGGTAGGTTGGCAATGGCCGCTGAGAACTTACCAATGTTTTCGTAAGTTCCGGTGAGTTCAATATTCAAAGGCAGACGATAAAGAAACTCCTGATTCTGCTTCTTACCCCAATCGATACGGGTAAACGTCAAACCGTGCTGAATACCCAGCTCGTTTACAGAAGCCAGCATGCTTGCCAACTCTTTCTGTTCAGGAAGCTGTTTTAACAGATAGTCATAACGGCTATTGAGTTCATCCAACTGCTCCTGCAATTTTGGCAGTGCCGCTACCTTATTGGTTTTGATAATCAGGGTGCTTTTGAGTGTCTGCTCTTTCTGCTTAAGCTGCTCAAGATCCGCTTTCATGGGAGAGAGATAAAACCAGCTGCCCACTCCTTGAAGAATCAGAAACAACAGTGCCAGCACTAAAATCTGTGCAACAAGCGGCCATTCCGGTAAGTCTTCGAAATCAAGTTCTTGCCAATCGATCATGATTTTTCTTCCTTGATAGGCGCAAAAATGAAGGATACTTTGAAGGTTTTAAATACTTTGCCAAACAACTTCTTACCCGAAACAATGGAGTGCATTTCCACATCTGCCAGCTTGGCGGAGCGCTCCATACTGTCGAGCATTGTGGTGATATTGGCTGTGCTGTCACTGATGCCATTCACTTCAACTTCAAAATCGTTCATTTCAATTTTGTCGACGTAAACACCCGGTGGAATGGTATCTGGCAGGTGGGACATGAAATCCGTGGTTTTGTTGCGCTTGATTTGAAGCGCCTCGACCGAGCGCAGTCGGGTAAGAATAGACTCGTGCTGATCACGAACCTCACTCAAACCGCGTAGTTGCTGGTCTAAGTAGGAGATGTGACGAGTCAGCTCAGCATTGCGTTCTTCCTGAACACTCATTTGCTGCGAGAAATAAACGCCAACGCCCCACTGCACCCCGACTGCGGCGAGTATCGCGGCAGCCAGATAGGAAAAAAACTGGCGGCGGTATCTGGCGCGCATTTCATCACGCCAGGGCAGTAAGTTAACGCTATGCATGGTGATTTCCTTTCAGCCATTCTACTCCACTGATCGCCAGCCCCATGGCCACACCATACGCGGCAGAATCAGACAACTGCTTTATCGACTTCTTAGTGCCGTTTTCCACTAAACCAAACGGGTTCAACTGTGCCACTTCAAGGGAAAGCTCGCTGCTCAGCATGTCCGCAATACCAACCAGATTGGCACCGCCACCACTGAGCCAGATTCCGTCTACGTTTTGCTGAGGATTAACGGAGTTATAAAGGCTAATGTGGCGCTGAAGCTTTTCGCCTAACTCTCTGACAAACCCTTGTGTAAGAGAGTCGCTGCTTAAAGAGATGGATTCAGAAACTTCTTGTGACTGAGCCACATTCTGGGTACCGAAAGGCACTTCTTTATAGAAAGGGGTTCTTCCCGCGGCAACCGTGCATAAAGACGTTTGATTCAATCCAATATCCACCAGCATCCATTGTCGGCGTTCCGGATGAACCTGGCTGGCAAGACGCCAGACTTTTAGCAGGCTGTTAGCGTGTACATCAACCGTCAACGGTTTTAACCCAGCCTTCGTTAATGCCGCAACTCGCGAATCGACCACTTCTTTACGAGTAGCATAAACCTGAAAGGTAGATGTGGTGCTGCGCGTGGTGACTTTTTGGTCCACTTCGAAGAAGTCTAAACTCAGCTCTTCCAGTGGAATGGGAGACTGCTGACCAAAAGCCTGATGAACGGCAAACTCTTGTTCTCTGCCATCCATATCCTGTTCAATTTGCAGAACTTTGCTGATAACAGCCTTGTCTGGTACGGAAACTGCGACTTGTTGACTAAAAAGAGGCAAGCCCTTTTTAAGTTCTTTGAGTTTCTTTACAATCTTCTGATAATCGAGCGTATGGTTTTCAGAGAAAATATCTTCGGGTACAGTAAGCTCATTATAACCAACAAGTTGCATTAGCTCGCCAATGGGTTTCATGGCGACAGCTTTGATACTGTGATGACCGAAATCGATGCCAACTACTAAAGATCTACCCATGGCGATTTGGCTCCTCAAAGAGTGTTACACTCGGCAAGTTGGAAAAAACGAGTTGATTAATACATATCCAAAAAATAATCCTGACGTTTTATCGCAGTAGCAATAGATATGTAACTAGATAGCCAAACTAAACAGGGATTCTCCGGTGAAGTTCATAAAGCATTTGTTAATATTTTCATTGGTTTGCACCATTTTGGGAGTGACCACAATTATTGGATTTTACTTTTACGTAAAGCCCGAACTCCCCGATGTGGCAACGTTGAAAGATGTAGAGCTGCAAACACCGATGCAAGTTTTCAGTGAAGATGGAAAGCTGATCTCACAATTTGGCGAAAAACGCCGTGTTCCTGTTGCTCATGATGACATTCCTCAAGAGCTCATTGATGCACTTATCGCGACCGAAGACAGCCGCTTTTATGATCACCCGGGTATTGACCCTATTGGTATTGTGCGTGCAGCCATTGTTGTAGCCACCACTGGCTCAGCAAAACAAGGGGCGAGTACCATTACTCAGCAGTTGGCAAGAAACTTCTTTCTGACCAATGAAAAGAAGATCATGCGAAAAATCAAAGAGATTTTTATCGCAATCCACATTGAGCAGCTTCTGACAAAAGAAGAAATTCTCGAACTTTACATCAACAAAATCTTCCTTGGTTACCGCTCTTACGGCTTCGGAGCGGCGGCGCAGGTGTATTTTGGTAAAGAATTGAATGAACTCAGTTTGAGTGAACTGGCGACATTGGCCGGTATGCCTAAAGCACCATCCAGCATTAACCCTATCCGTTCACTGGAACGTGCGACCAAACGTCGTAACGTTGTGCTGATGCGTATGCTGGAAGAAAAGTACATCACCAGAGAACAGTATGATAACGCTCGTGCAGAAACGATTGTCGCCAAGTATCACGGTGCTGAAATCCAGCTTAGCGCGCCTTATGCAGCAGAAATTGCGCGTGCCTGGGCTCTGGAAAACTACGGTGAAGATGCTTATACCTCTGGAATTCGTATCTACTTAACTGTTAATTCCAAGCTTCAGCAGGCGGCCAATGAGGCGGCGATCAATAACCTGCTTGGTTACGATGAGCGCCATGGCTATCGCGGCGCAGAAAAAGTGTTGTGGGAATCCGGTGAAGTGCCTTGGACCGAAGACAACATGCGCAAGCAGCTTAGAACGGTGCCTACTTACGGTAAGCTGATTCCGGCAATCGTGACTGAAGTGGGTGAAAAGTCGGCAAAGGTATACATCAAAAATCAGAACTACGCTTCTTTGGACTGGGATGCCATGAAATGGGCGCGCTCATTCAGAAGCGACAACCGTCAGGGCGCGGCACCAAAGAAAGCTTCAGACATTATGACTGCTGGCGAGCAAATCTGGGTACGTAAAATCTCTCTTCCTGCTACGGATGAGCAGCTAGAGCAACAGTCGACATGGAAGCTGGCTCAGGTGCCAGACGCAAACACAGCATTTGTTGCCATGAGCCCGAATGACGGTGCAGTCCTCTCGCTGGTGGGTGGATTTAACTTTGTCCATAGCAAATTTAACCGCGCAACTCAGTCCGTGCGTCAGGTCGGCTCCAGTATTAAGCCTTTCATCTATTCTGCTGCTATCGATCAGGGTCTGACGCTGGCGAGTCTGGTCAATGATGCGCCAATCAATCAGTGGGATAAAAGCCAGGGCACGGCGTGGCGACCAAAGAACTCTCCGCCTACATACACCGGTCCGACTCGTCTTCGAATTGGTTTAGCGCAGTCTAAAAACGTCATGGCCGTGCGCGTATTAAGAAGAGTGGGTCTCGATAACACCATTGATTACCTCACCCGTTTTGGGTTTGAAAAAGACCAGCTTCCGCGTTCTGAGACCATCGCACTGGGTGCGGGCAGTTTGACTCCCGTAAAAGTTGCTCAGGGCTTCTCGGTATTTGCAAACGGCGGTTACTTCGTTGACCCGTATTACATTGCTAAGGTTGAAGATGCGTTTGGTAACCCGATTTTTGAAGCCACTCCGAAGGTGGTCTGCCACTCCGATTGTCAGCAGGCAAAAACGGAGAATGAATTCAATGAGCAAGACGTTGATTCACCTTACGCACCTCAGGTTATTTCAGAGCAAACCGCTTTCCTAATGCGCGAAATGTTGTATAGCAACGTATGGGGTGGCGGTAACTGGCGTCAGGGTACAGGCTGGAACGGCACAGGTTGGCGTGCACAAAAGCTGGGGCGTCGTGATATCGGGGGTAAAACTGGTACCACTAACGACTCTAAAGACACTTGGTATAACGGTTATGCGCCGGGTATGGTTGCGGTTGCCTGGGTTGGGTTTGATAACCACCAGCGCGAACTGGGGCGCAGTGTCGCTAACCCGAACTTGGGTAAAGACCAGATCACTGGGGCTGAATCGGGAGCGAAAACCGCTCAACCTGCGTGGATTGAATTTATGAAAGTGGCACTGGAAGACATTCCAGTTGAAAGGAAGAAGCTGCCACCAAGTATTATTCGAACTCGGGTTGATCGTGAATCTGGCATGCTGACAAACAAATCGGACAGTTCAACCATGTTTGAATACTTCCGCCGGGGTACAGAGCCACGTGAATACGCGCACGACCCAATCAGCGAAGCCATTTACAGTGAAGATGGTGAAGAGCTGTTCTAATCCATTCCATTCGAATTAAAAAGGCGCTTACGCGCCTTTTTTAATGTCTTTTCATCTACACCAGCTCTGCAATACTGCCTGCCAGTTGCTCAAAGCGGTTGCGTAGCGGTGACCCGGGGCGATACACCAACACTATCTTTCGGCTGGGCTGCGGATTGCTAGCGCGCACATAGCAAACGCCATCGCGTTTCTTTTCAGAAGGCACTGACAACTCTGGCAACAAAGTGATTCCTCCTCCTGCCGCTACCATGTTTCTTAGCGTTTCAAGGCTGGTCGCTTTAAATCTTTCATCGTCTCTGGCACCAGCAGCAAAACAGAATCCCAGCGCCTGATCTCTTAAGCAGTGTCCATCCCCCAGTGCAAGCACAGTTTTGCCGTTGAGTTCCAGCATATCGATTTCATCTCGCTCTGCCCATTCATGGTCACAAGGCACCGCAACACTCATCGGCTCATCGTATAAAGCGAGTTCTTTAAAAGGGGCGGTTTCGGCAACGGAAGCCAGTACCAAACAGTCTAATCGTCCCTCTTCAAGCTGGCGTACCAACTGATGAGTCTGGGCTTCATGCAGAAATAACTCTAAGTCCGGAAACTGTTCTTTGAGATTTGGGATGATTTTTGGCAGAAGGTAAGGCCCGACTGTTGGAATGAATCCAATGTGCAGCGGTCCGCTCATCTCTTTGCCTTGCAGGGTGGCCATATCCGTGAATACCTTTACCTCACCGAGTATCCTCTTTGCCTGCTCGACGAGCTGTAAGCCTGCTTCCGTAAACAGGACTCTTCGACTGCTGCGCTCTAAAAGAGCCGTGCCCAGTTCATCTTCCAGCTTTCGGATCTGGCCACTTAACGTAGGCTGACTCACAAAACACGCTTCCGCAGCTTTACGAAAATGTTTGTGTTCAGCCAAAGCGACCAGGTACTCGAAATCACGAATATTCATTTTTCCACCCTAAATAGAAAATATCTATCAATACCATAACAATAAACGATTAGAACTATCAACACGATCGTTAAATAATGGACTCAACAAAACGAAACAGGCTGAACGAACAAAGGCCAACTACGCTGATTAAAGTCGGCTCACAGTAAGAATTCAAAAATCCATAGAGGAAACCAACATGTTCGCACCAAAAGAAGGTCAAACTGTACCACAGGTCACTTTTCCAACTCGCAAAGGCGATGCTTGGGTAAATGTTACAACAGATGAGCTTTTCAAAGATAAAACGGTCATCGTGTTTAGCCTGCCAGGTGCGTTTACACCGACTTGTTCATCCAGCCATTTACCTCGCTACAACGAACTGTTCCCTGTGTTCAGAGAACACGGTGTAGACGAGATTTTGTGTCTGTCGGTAAACGACACTTTCGTTATGAACGCATGGAAAGAAGACCAGGAAGCAGAGCACATTTCTTTCATCCCAGATGGAAATGGTGAGTTTACTGACGGCATGGGCATGCTTGTAGACAAAAATGACCTTGGTTTCGGTAAGCGTTCGTGGCGCTACAGCATGCTGGTGAAAAACGGCGTTGTAGAAAAAATGTTCATCGAACCAAACGAGCCAGGCGACCCATTCAAAGTATCGGACGCCGATACCATGCTGAACTACATTGCACCGAACTACAAAACACAGGAATCCATCACGGTATTCACTAAACCAGGTTGCCCTTTCTGTGCGAAGGCGAAACAAAATCTGATTGATAACGGTCTTCAGTATGAAGAAGTGATTCTGGGTAAAGACGCAACCACGGTTAGCCTGCGTGCCATTTCTGGACGTGCGACTGTTCCTCAAGTGTTTATCGGTGGTAAGCATATCGGTGGCAGTGAAGAACTAGAGAGCTTCCTACTTAAATAAGTACTCACTACGTGTTTAAGCAATTTACCTAGTTTAAGCCCGGATTTTCCGGGCTTTTATTTCGATACCCGACCCAAACAATACGAGAACCCATTATGAAACAATTGAATGTTGATGTAGCAATCATTGGCGGCGGCACAGCGGGGCTTGGCGCTTATCGTACGGCGAAAGCACACACTAACAGTGTCGTTATGATTGAAGGCGGTCTTTATGGCACAACCTGTGCTCGCGTAGGTTGTATGCCATCTAAATTGCTCATTGCTGCTGCAGAAAGTGTTCATCAGATCGAAAAAGCCCCGGGCTTTGGTATTCACCCTCAAGGTGAGATTGTGATCAATGGTCGTGAAGTGATGGATCGGGTAAAGCGCGAACGCGATCGCTTTGTTGGGTTTGTACTTGAAGGGGTAGACGAAATCCCTGCCGAAGACAAAATTGCAGGCTACGCTAAGTTCTCCGATGACAACACTCTGATCGTCGATGATCACACAGAAATTAAAGCTCAGCGTATTGTCATCGCAACCGGTTCTCGTCCAGCTTATCCACCAGTCTGGAATGAACTTGGCGATCGACTGATCGTTAACGATGACGTATTTGACTGGGATGATCTGCCAGGCTCCGTTGCGGTTTTCGGACCGGGCGTCATTGGACTGGAACTGGGCCAGTCTCTGCATCGATTAGGTGTGGATGTGAAGCTATTTGGTCTGGGTGGACAAGTAGGGCCGTTGACCGATCCAGAAGTAATGGCGTATGCAAATAAGGCTTTCAGCGAAGAGTTCTATCTGGATGCCGATGTCAAAGTCGAAAGCATGAAACGCGTGGATGACCATGTCGAGATCCAGTTCATAAATCACGATGGGGATCTGGAAACGTTCAAAGCGGATTACGTGCTTGCTGCAACGGGACGTCGCCCGAATGTCGATAAGTTGGATCTGCAAAATACTTCGGTTGAACTGGATGATCGCGGCGTACCTAAAGCGGATCACTACACCCTACAAACTTCTGCAGAAAATATTTTCATTGCTGGCGACGCAAGCAATCAGATCCCACTGCTTCATGAAGCGGCGGATCAGGGTCGTATTGCAGGTGATAACGCAGGTCGATTCCCAGATATTCGTGCTGGTCTTCGTCGCTCCGCGATCTCTGCTGTGTTCTCTGACCCTCAAATTGCGATGGTAGGCGAAACATACAGCCAGATTACCAAGCGCTTGGGCGATTGCGGATGTTTTGCGACGGGTGAAGTGTCGTTTGAAAATCAAGGTCGTTCCCGCGTTATGCTCCGCAATAAGGGCGTTCTGCATGTGTACGGTGAGCAAGGTACTGGTCGCTTCCTAGGCGCTGAAATGATCGGTCCGAATGCTGAACATCTGGCACACCTGCTGGCTTGGGCACATCAAAACAAGATGACTATTTCTGACATGCTGGACATGCCTTTCTATCATCCGGTCATTGAAGAAGGGGTTCGTACCGCGCTACGTGACCTGAACGCCAAGTTGCATCTGGGTCCTGAGATGATTAAGCACTGTCTGGATTGCGGTCCAGGCTGTTAAGACTCTATTTCCGATACTAGCGATTACAATAATAACTAAGGGTCTGTTGACCTTTCGAGCTGATTTTTGCAGCGATTTGTGGATTCTTTATACAAGGCAACGCTTATTCGGTGTAGTCCCTCTACATCAATAAGCGGTAACACAGTAGAAAGGAGCCACAAATGCTGCCCGAAGGGTTCGTTTCTATGTGCTTTACTCTTTGTTGCAAGGTATTTGCTTAGAATGACTAAGCTAAAGACCTTGCGCCGCGATTAAAACACATAGAACTCGAACAAAATTTAACCGCGAAAGGTCAACAGACCCTACTCTAAGTCCCCTTTTCCCCTGACTTTTTTCTCCAGAGTCAGGGGCTTTTCACATTAATTTCATCTAAATATCGACTTTCATCTCTTCGATATACCATACGATTAGCTATACTAATTACAGGATTTGTTTAGTAAAAAATGGCAATTTATGGCTTGTCAGTCATGTCAGGAACACTGGTTCTGGAAAAAAATCGGTCGTTGCCAGCGATGCCTGGATCAGCTTGCCGTTCTATCGGTTATATGCTGGATTATCTGGTGGGTTGCATTCAGAGAATCCCCAAAAAGCATTGAGTCGCTCTCGTTGATCATGGCGGGATTCGCCTTTAACTTCTTGCTTGCATTGCATTTGTGGATGAGATTTGTGATCTTCCCTTGGCAGGAACGCAGTAAAAAACCGCGCTAAATAGCGCGGTTTTCATTTTGACTGATTTCTATTTTGTCAGCTTCAAAGCTTCATCAATCACGTGGTAAATGTAATTTTGCTCAACCACTCCCTGGAATAGCCAGGCTTGCGGTCCGCGAGCAAAAATAGCCACGTCTTCACCAGAGTGCGTTTCAGAACTCAACTTCACCAGCGCCTGTTGTAAGTAGCCTAACTTTTGTACGTCTTTTTCTGTCAAATCGGTTCGACCACCTTCCACTGCACCCGGTCCATTACCATAAGCCAGTGTGGTGTAGTTCTTACCAAATTCGTCTTTGTTGAGCTTACCTTTAGAACGGGACAAGCCAAGGATTGGGTTGCCGCGCTCGGCATAACCGTTAGAAATCAATGTGTGAGCGTGGTCAGCGGTCACAATGATCAAGGTATCTTTCGGATCTGTCATTTCCAGTGCCGCTTTGATAGCACGGTCATATTCCACCGTATCTTCCAAAGCACGAGCTGCATTACCTGCGTGGTGGGCATGGTCAATTCGTCCAGACTCCACCATCAACAAGTAGCCCTTGTTATTGTTTTTCAGAATCTCGATCGCTTTCGATGTCATTTCTGCCAGTGAAGGCTCTTTGTTTTCTTTGACACGATCCGCTTCGTACTGCATGTGACTGCTCTCAAACAACCCGAAAGCACGCTGGGTGTTACCGCTCAGCTTATCGAATCCTGTGCGATCATAAACGTAGTTACCTTCTGGGTAGCGCTGTTGCCACTCATCAACCAAGTTACGACCATCTTTACGCTTACCTTTTTTACCTTCTGGATCCGTCATGGTGTTAGGTATGAATTCTCGACGACCGCCACCAAATGCCACCTGGAACCCATCACCGTAACCAAAGTTAACGAACTGATGAGCGATGTCTGTACACCCGGTGTCTTTGGCAATGTTGGTCAGCTTTCCGTCGTTCTCCCAGTTGCGATCTGCGCTGTGAGCGTAAGTGGTAGCAGGTGTGGCGTGCGTTAAACGCGCAGTAGATACAACCCCCAGCGACAACCCTTTTTCCGCTGCCATCTGGAACGCTGTTTTCACTTCATTGCCTTTCTGGGTGTTACAGAAACCGCGCTGCACATTGTCATTCACATTGATGATACCGGCTTTGGTTTTCACCCCGGATACCATGGCTGTTGCTGTACCCGCCGAGTCAGGAGTTTGCATGTCCGTATTGTAGGTTTTGGATAGCGCTGTATGTGGCAGTCGCTCCATAGCCAGAACGTACTCTTCACCCTTTTCACCTTGTTGCTGACCAGCATAGATGCGCGCCGCAGTGATTGTGCCGACACTCATGCCATCCCCTACAAACAGGATGACGTTTTTGGCTGGTCCATCAATGGGTTTACGCTCTTTCGCAGCGGCAATGGCGCTTTTAGCTTCCTTGTACCAAGAATCTGATTGCTGAGGAACATTAGCGTATGTCGTGCCCGCAGCGATTAAGCTTGCTGCCAGCAGTGAGATTTGAAGTCCTTTCACGGGAAGTCTCCGAAGTCTATGATTAGTAACGGGCTAACTTTAAATTCCGAAAAGAACGCGTAGGTATCAAACTGGTGAATGTTTCATGAAAGTTTCATGAAAATGCAATGTTATAACAAATCATTAAAAGTAGGATGATTTTGAGATTGAGCTGGAACAGAAAAAGAAAAAGCCCCTAAACCAAATTTGGTTAGGGGCTTTCTTAGATTCATCTAAGAAAAAGCAGTGGTACAAATATGACCGCGCTTTCTCTCAATAAGTTCCCAAAAAAGATCAATTTTCTTTAAAAAGATCTGAGCTGATTCAAAAACCGTTGCCAATCACAAAGTTATGCAACACTTGCCTTAGTGATCACTTGTTCTGCAAGGTTGATCTCTAGTGCAACTTCATCACAGGCATGCGTTCTTGGGCATTGATCACAATCCTTCAGTACTTTCTCTGGAAGCAGAGATTTGGACGTCGGAATGAAGTTGTACTTCATGAAGAATTCAGGCACACGAGTCAGAACAAAAACTTTCTTGATTGCCATCTGACGCGCTTTTTCAACTAAGTGAGCCACAATAGCACTGCCCTGTCCCTGACCTTGCCAGCCAGCTTCTACACCAAGAGTGCGAATTTCTGCCAGCCCGGAATCATAAACATAAAGTGATCCACAACCGGTGACTTCGCCCTGATGCTCGGCTACCGCAAACGAACCGATATCTCTGACCAGTTCATTTCGGTTACGTGGCAAGTTTTCACCCAACCCAGCCCAGTAAGCCACCATGCCGTCTAACGCATCGATGTCAGTCAGACGCGCCGCACGTACTTTCACTCCAGAAGCGTCGCGCTGAGACAAACGCTGCTGCGCCTGATCCACGGCATAAGCCACCTGAGTTGGAGAGACACCACCCAAAGCGGAGCGCTTTTCAAGGCAAGATTCGATAGTAAGAATGTCATAGACATCCTCTTCAATGACCTCGGAGAATTCTTTGAGCTCAGAAATAGACAGCTCTTCCAACGCACACCCTTTGGCAATGGCTGCAACCACAGCTACACCGACAATATGGTGCGCCTCACGGAACGGGATGTCTTTCGCAACCAGATAATCCGCAAGCTCTGTTGAATTGGCATAACCTTGTTTTGCTGCTTCCAGTGTGCGCTCGCCGTTTACTTTGATGCCGTCGAAACACAGTGCTGCCATTTCCATACACTCATTCCAGGTGTCTAACGCGTCGAATAAGCCTTCTTTGTCTTCCTGCATGTCTTTGTTGTAAGCCAGCGGAAGGGCTTTCACGGTCATCATCATGCCCGCCATGGAGCCGTATACACGACCACATTTACCACGGATCAATTCAAGTGCATCCGGGTTTTTCTTTTGCGGCATCAGAGAGGAACCGGAAGTCACGGTGTCTGCTAACTCAATGAAATTCGATTCACCCGAGTTGTAGAAGATCATGTCTTCTGCCAGACGGGAAAGGTGCAGCATAGAAATGGACGCAACAGACATTAGCTCCATCACGTGGTCGCGATCAGATACAGAATCTAGGCTGTTTCTGGTCGCACGGCGAAAACCTAAGCTGTGAGCCAGTTTTTCACGATCCATTGGGTAAGCGGTTCCTGCTAAAGCACCTGAACCCAACGGGCAAGTATCCAAACGCTTAATGGCATCAGACAGGCGAGAATAATCACGCTCGAACATTTCGACGTACGCAAGGCACCAGTGAGCAAAGGTCACAGGTTGTGCACGCTGAAGGTGCGTATAACCAGGAAGTACGGTGCCCTGATGCTCTTTCGCCACTTCGACCATTTGACCTTGCAAACGATCCAGCGCCATCAAAAGTTGATGACCTTGCTGGCGGCACCAAAGCTTAAGATCCGTTGCCACTTGGTCGTTACGAGAACGCCCTGTGTGCAGTTTCTTACCCAAGTCACCTACTTTTCCAATCAACTGCTGTTCAACCCAGCTGTGAATGTCTTCGGCATCAGAGCGCAAGATCTTCTCTGGGTTTTCCATGACTTCCAGCTTCAACTCATTCAGAGCCAGCTCTAATTTCTGCTGTTCGCCTTCAGAAAGGACGCCAACGGAAAGCAGTGCTTTGGACCAAGCAATGGATCCAACAATGTCTTGCTCCGCCAATCGGTAATCGAATCGCAAGGAGTCATTGAATTGTTTGAATCTGGTGTCTGCTGCTTGGGTAAATCTCCCGCCCCATAATGCCATGGCGTCTCTCCTGAGTTGTGGCTCTGAGTGTTCTCAGAGCCGCATTGCTGCGTGTAATTAGCTTAAAAGTAGGGTCTGTTGACCCTAAATACTGTGAAAAAGTGGTGCTCGATTATTTTTTGTTTTCATTCAGTGCACGGATACGACTCGCCAGAGAATACAGACGAATGAATCCGCCTGCGTGGCTTTGGTCGTACACTTCGTCTTCACCGAATGTCGCAAATTCTTCCGAATACAAGCTGTTGTCTGAACGCTTCTGAGTCACCGTTGCCTGACCTTTGTACAGCTTGATCACCACTTCGCCGTTCACATCTTGAGCCAACTCTTCTGTTGCTGCAAGAAGGGACTTACATAGTGGTGTGAACCAGCGACCATCGTAAACAAGATGAGAAGCCTTCAAACCTAGCTCTTCACGGAATTCATAAGAGGCTTTGTCTAGCACCAGTTGTTCAACGGCACGCAGCGCTTCCATGATGATGGTGCCGCCCGGAGTTTCGTAACAACCACGCGATTTCATACCAACCAGACGGTTTTCTACGATATCGATACGACCGACACCATGCTTAGCACCTTTTTCATTCAGGTAAACCAACGCGTTGTATGGCGTCATCGCTTCACCGTCAACGGCAACTACCGCGCCTTTTTCCACTTTCAGCGTCACGCTTTCAGATTCGTTTGGTGCTTGCTCTGGGTCTACCGTCCATACCCAGCAATCTTCGTTTGGTGCATTCCACGTGTCTTCAAGAACGCCACCTTCAGTTGAGATGTGCCACGCGTTGGCATCACGAGAATAAATCTTGGTCAGAGAAGCAGTACATGGGATGTTGCGCTCTGCCAGATAATCCAGACACTCTTCACGACTTACCAAATCCCACTCACGCCATGGCGCAATCACATGAAGATCCGGTGCAAGTGCTGCAAACGCACCTTCAAAACGCACCTGATCGTTACCTTTACCCGTACAGCCGTGACACAAAGCATCTGCGCCCACTTTACGTGCCACCTCAACCTGAGCTTTAGCAATGATTGGACGTGCCATAGACGTACCCAACAGGTATTTGCCTTCGTACAGCGCACCCGTTTTCAGTGTCGGGTAGATGTAGTCAGCGACCATCTCTTCTTTCAGGTCAGCGATGTAACATTCAGATGCACCAGACGCTTTAGCTTTCTCTTCGATGCCTTCCAGCTCTTCTTCGCCCTGACCGACATCCGCAACGAATGCTACAACTTCACAGTCATAGTTTTCTTTCAACCATGGAATGATCACTGACGTGTCCAGACCGCCAGAGTACGCTACAACTACTTTATTTACGTTTACTTTGCTCATTTTACTTCTCCTAATCCCTGGGTCTGCACTTGGCGGTCAGCGCCCAAAAGGTCATACAATATTCGTTTTATTCGGGTAGAAACTGGGTACCAATGTTGATGCCCGCAAATAATTCGGTGAGTTTTTCAGGGTAGCGCCACGTGGCTACCTGGATTGGACGCCCTAAGTCGTTTGCTGCTTGCAGCGCCGCATGCACTTTTACAATCATGCCGTCGGTAATAACTTTGCCTTCAATTAACTGCTCCGCTTCGGTTTTATCCAAGCTGCTCAGTAGATGTCCTTTGCCATCCAGCACACCACTCACGTCTGAAAGCAGAACCACTTCAGCATCCAAAGCACCAGCAACAGCAACGGCAGCTTGGTCGGCATTCACGTTCATGAGCTGACCTTCATTGGTCATGCCAATGGAACTGATGATGGCAATCGCACCCGTATTCATGACGGCTTGCAAAACCTCTGGGTTGCCCGGTGTGGCATTCCCTACCGCGCCCAGTTCTGGGTCCAGCTCTGTTACGTCACACAACCCGCCATCCGCCAAGCTTAAGCCAACGGCTTTTACGCCCGATTTAATGGCTTCGCCTTGCAGCAATTTATTGGCAGTACCAGCTAAAGCACCGGCGATAACAGGAATCTGGTCGTAAGGAGTGACACGCAGTCCGTCTTTTTTCACGGTTTCCAACTGGAGTTTGCCCATCAGATCGTCCACCAGATAGCCGCCGCCATGAACTATTACAATCGCTCGCTGCGCTGACTGCTGATAATCCTTGATGGCACCAAACAATTTTCCCAGCGTTTCGCTGCACTCTAATGCGGCTCCGCCCAGTTTCACGACAAGTGGATTTTGTGTACTCATCATCAAATTCCTTATATCAGTGCTGTCAGTGGCTCATAGCCAAAACGCAGGTTAAGGCATTGCATTGCCTGACTGGATGCGCCTTTCAAAAGGTTATCTATTGCTGAAACCACAATGACGTGCTCGCCCTGTACCTTCCAGCCCAAGTCGTTAAACGGCGTGTTTTCGACTTGCTGAATCGCTGGTAACTTGTCACCGAATAAACGTACTGCAGGTTTGTCGCCATAAGCATTGTGGAAGGCGTCAGCGACGGCTTGCTCAGTCACACCTGCTTTTAGCTTCATAGTAATAGTCGCCAGAATGCCACGCTTAAAGTTGCCAAGGTGTGGCGTGAAGATGACGTCACAACCCAAGTGAGACGCAATTTCTGGTTGGTGACGGTGCGCAAATACACCATAAGCCTGCATGGACACTTCGCAGAAGCTATTGGTCATTGTCGCTTTTCTGCCTGCGCCAGATACACCGCTGGTCGCGTTAATCACTGGCCATTGATTGGTGTCGACTAATCCTGCATTCAGCAATGGTTTAATAGCCAATTGGGAAGCCGTTGGATAACAACCCGGAACAGCAACGAGTTGTGCTTCGGCGATATCGGCTTCATTCCATTCAGCTAGCCCGTAAGCAGCTTTATCTAACCACTCTGGATTACTGTGCTCGAAGCCATAAAAAGTCGGGTAAAAATTTTCTTTCTGAACACGGTATGCGCCGGACAAATCAAAAACGGTGCACCCTTGTTCTAACAAAGTCGGCGCTAAGTCGTGGCTGACTTCGTGGGCGGTAGCAAGAAAAACGACATCAGAGTCTTTAGCCACTGCCTCAATATCAGTAAGAGGTGTTACAGGCATATCCACGACACCGGTCAGTTTTTTGTGTAGCTCTGAGACAGGCTTATTTGCGTCGACACTATTGGCGGACACATACAAACCTGATAGCTTGAGATTCGGGTGTTTGGCAACCATTAAGGCAAGTTCTGCCCCTGTATATCCGCTGGCACCAATGATCGTGGTTTTTAACATCTGCAACACATCCAATTCGAGGGTCACTTCATTTTGTTAAAAGTGACTATCCATACTTGATTATTAGCTCAATTTGAGTTTTTATTCACTTATTGTGATTTAATATGTGTTTTATCGTTTTCAGCTTTATCTGTCAACAGTGGAAGTGAAGTTAATATGCAATTACCTGGTTTTATCGATATCTACGGTGGCTTAATTTCCACCTCTTCTATTAGCTCAAGTGATCCAAGTTGGGATGAAGGGAACAGTGAAGTTATTGCCAAGCTGGCTACCTGGTTTGAAGATCTGGGGTTTGAGACCCAGGTTGTCGAGGTAGAAAAAGGCAAACACAACCTGATTGCCAAGATGGGGAAAGGAGAAGGTGGTCTTTTACTAGCAGGGCATACGGATACCGTTCCTTTCGATGAAGGGCGATGGAATTACGACCCACACGCACTAACCGAAGCCAACGATCGCTTTTATGGTTTGGGCACAGCAGATATGAAAGGTTTTTTTGCTTTTATATTAGAAGCAGTAAAAAAGACAGACTGGAGCCAGCAAGCCAAACCTCTTTACGTATTGGCAACCTGTGACGAAGAAACCACCATGCTTGGTGCAAGACACTTTACCGAAGATGCTCCCTTCAAACCGGACTATTGCATCATTGGGGAACCAACCAGTCTCGTCCCGATTCGTGCGCACAAAGGTCACGTCGCAAATGCCATTCGCGTAACGGGTCACTCGGGTCACTCTTCAAACCCTGCACTTGGTGTAAACGCCATTGAAGTCATGCATGAGGTGTTGTTTGCTTTAATGAAGCTGCGCGATGACCTGATTAAAGCGTACCATCACCCTGGTTTTGATATTCCCAACCCAACTTTAAACCTTGGGCACATTCATGGTGGAGACAGCGCCAACCGAATTTGTGGATGCTGCGAGCTGCACTACGATGTTCGCCCTCTTCCGGGAATCAGCTTAGATGGCTTAGACAATATGCTGCGAGAAGCGCTCAAAGAGGTCGAAGCCAAATGGCCGGGCAGAATAGAAATTAAACCACTGCATGAACCCATACCGGGCTATGAGTGCGATCACGAACATCCGTTTATAGAAGGCATGGAGCAAATTTGCGAGCAGCCTAGCGAAACCGTGAATTACTGCACTGAAGCACCATTTCTTCAACAACTCTGCCCGACTCTAGTGTTAGGTCCAGGTTCCATTGACCAGGCTCACCAGCCTGATGAGTTTCTGGCGTTTGAATTTATCGACCCAACCATCAAGATTCTCGACAAAGCCATTCATCAATACTGTTTCTAAACATTTCAGAAAGTTATTAATGGGAGCGACCTTATTCGCTCCCTTTTTAACCACGCCTAAACCTGATTGCAGCAAGCCTCAGCAAAAATTGAAAGAAAATTTCACAATGCAGTTACATTGACCGTATCAAAAGTGAGCAATATCAATAGTTGCTCGAAATCAGCCCTTTCAGTGTCGGATTATTTGACTCACGCCAAACAATTTCGCTAGATTGTGTCCTTACACACAACAACGGATGTAATAAATTTACGAGGCGGGACACAATGAATGAAAAATATGCCGCGCTAAAAAGCAATGTGAGCATGTTAGGTCGATTGCTTGGCAATACCATTCAAGATGCACATGGCGAAGCGATCCTAGAGAAAGTCGAAACCATTCGTAAACTCTCAAAATCAGCAATGGCTGGTGGTCAGGAAGACAGAGAGAACCTCATCAAAGAAATTGAAAGTCTGCCTGATGAGCAACTGACACCAGTTGCCCGCGCATTCAATCAGTTCCTTAACCTCACTAACATGGCAGAGCAATACCACACGATTTCTCGCCATTGTGAGGAACACGTCTGTGAACCAGACGCTTTAAATAGCTTATTCTCAAAACTCAGCCAGAACAGCATCAGCAAGCTTGACACGGCACAAGCCGTTCGTGACTTAAACATTGAGCTTGTGCTGACCGCGCACCCAACTGAAATCACGCGCCGCACTATGATCAACAAGCTGGTGAAGATCAACGAATGCTTGTCGAAACTGGAACTGAGTGACCTTTCTTACAAAGAGCGTCAGAAAACTGAGCGCCGTCTGGAGCAGTTAATCGCTCAGGCATGGCATTCTGACGTTATTCGTCAGCAACGCCCTACACCTCTGGATGAAGCGAAATGGGGCTTTGCCGTAGTAGAGAACTCTCTATGGCAAGGCGTTCCTGACTTTCTGCGTGAACTCGACGAGAAGCTGGAAGGGTATCTGGACGAAGGGCTTCCAATTGATGCCCGCCCAGTGCACTTTTCTTCCTGGATGGGTGGTGACCGAGACGGCAACCCGTTTGTTACCCACACTATCACACGTGAAGTAATGCTGCTCTCTCGCTGGAAAGCGGCAGACCTTTACCTGAATGACATCAATGAACTGGTCAGCGAACTGTCGATGACCAAGTGCAGCGATGCGCTACGCGAACTGGCAGGCGAAGGACAACACGAACCTTACCGCGCCATTCTGAAACGCATTCGCGATGTGCTGACTGAAACTCGTGACATTCTTGAAGCAAAAATCAATGGTGAGCAGTTAGCAGTCAAAGCGCCGCTTAAATCCGTTGATCAGCTTTGGGAACCTCTACACGCGTGCTACCAGTCATTGCATGAGTGTGGCATGGGCGTCATTGCTGACGGCTCTCTGCTGGATACACTTCGTCGAATCAAAGCGTTTGGTATTCATCTGGTTCGTCTTGACATCCGACAGGAAAGTACCCGTCACTCGGATGTACTGTCTGAATTGACTCGTTATCTTGGTATCGGAGATTACGATCAGTGGAGCGAGCAGGACAAAGTTGCCTTCCTAACCGCAGAGTTGAGCTCTAAGCGTCCTCTTCTCCCACGCGACTGGGAACCTTCAGAACCCGTTAAAGAAGTACTGGATACCTGTCGTATCGTGGCAAGCCAGCCACGTGAAGCATTCGGTGCTTATGTCATCTCAATGGCGAGAACTGCTTCTGACGTTCTGGCTGTGCATCTTCTTCTGCAAGAATCAGGCTGTCCTTACCGCATGGACGTATGTCCTCTGTTTGAAACGCTGGACGATCTGAACAACGCGGAAGCAGTGATTACCCAGCTAATGGGTATCGACCTTTACCGTGGCTTCATCCAGAACCATCAAATGGTGATGATTGGCTATTCCGATTCCGCCAAAGATGCTGGTGTAATGGCAGCAGGCTGGGCGCAATATCGTGCCATGGAAGCCTTGGTTAAGGTTTCTGAAGAAGCAGGCATTGAGCTGACTCTCTTCCACGGACGTGGCGGTACAGTGGGTCGTGGTGGTGCTCCTGCACACGCTGCACTGCTGTCTCAGCCACCTAAGAGCCTTAAAGGCGGCTTACGCGTTACGGAACAGGGTGAGATGATTCGCTTTAAGCTGGGCTTGCCAGAAGTCGCAGTAAACAGCTTTAACATGTATGCCAGCGCAATTCTTGAAGCAAACCTGTTGCCGCCACCAGAGCCGAAGCAAGAATGGCGCGATCTGATGGATGTGCTGTCAGAAGTCTCCTGTGAAGCTTACCGAGGCGTGGTACGTGGTGAACCTGACTTCGTCCCTTACTTCCGTGCTGCGACGCCAGAGCTGGAACTGGGCATGCTGCCACTGGGTTCTCGCCCATCTAAGCGTAACCCTAAAGGTGGCGTAGAAAGCTTGCGCGCGATTCCGTGGATTTTCTCATGGAGCCAGAACCGTCTTGTTCTTCCTGCGTGGCTGGGTGCCGGTGAAGCCATTCAGTATTCAGTAGATAAAGGGCATCAGTCTCTATTGGAAGCTATGTGTCGCGAGTGGCCATTCTTCTCGACTCGCTTAGGCATGCTGGAAATGGTGTACTCAAAATGTAATATCGAGATTTCCCGCCTCTACGATCAGAAGCTCACAGACGAATCATTGTGGCCTTTAGGCGATAAACTGAGAGCTCAATTGCAAAAAGATATTAAAGCTGTTCTTAATGTTGAGAATAACGAAAACTTGATGCAAAGTGATCCATGGGGATTGGAATCTATACGCCTTCGCAACATCTATGTAGAGCCGTTGAATATGCTACAAGCAGAACTGCTATACCGCACAAGGCAGACAGAAACTCCGTCACCTGAGCTTGAAGAAGCATTAATGGTCACAATTGCTGGTATTGCTGCAGGAATGCGCAACACCGGCTAGGCAGTGCATTATTCTTCAAATGAGACAAAAAGCCGCTAAATGCGGCTTTTTGTATGGCACCAAAACACTATTGAGAATTTTGTCAGTTTTTACAACCAATCATATTCTTTATTCTACTTAATGCTTATTATTATTGATAAGCTATCTAATCGCTGTAACTATTTCTAATAACTATCCGCAGCATCTCTATGGCATTGAATTTGATCTTTTAGGTCTCATATTCAATAGCTGCCATTTTCTAGGTGATATAAGGCTAAGAAGGTGACAGGGCCATCTAAATTTGTCTTTAGATTGGTATGAGCACTAATTCACACAACATAAACGTACCGTAGAAGTACAATCGGTGAATTGGCGTTCAAGTTTTACAGTTTGATTGACCATTGGATTGAAGACATGTCATTACCGCACGTAATCCTTACTGTTTTAAGCACTCGAGATGCAACTGGATACGACATCACTAAAGAGTTCTCATACAGTATTGGCTATTTTTGGAAAGCGAGTCACCAACAGGTATACCGCGAGCTAAATAAAATGGCTCAAAACCAACTTGTGACTTGCGTGCTTGAGCCGCAAGAGGGCAAACCAGACAGGAAAGTTTATTCGATAACAGAAGAAGGACGCCGAGCACTTGGGGAGTGGTTTGACCAACCTACTGCACACCCGACCGTTCGCGATGAGTTCTCTGCCAAGTTAATGGCATGTTCCGTACAACCTTCTACTTCTTATATCGAACAGTTGACTGGTTTGATTGAAGAGTCCCGTCAGCTAGTAAACCACTACAAAGAAATTGAGTCGGTTTACTACGCAACGCCAAGTACTTTGGACAAGCAGGCTCGTTTAGAGCGCCTGACTTTGCGTCGCAACTTGTTGCTACGTGAAACTTGGGTAACCTGGGCTGAAGAAGTGCTTGCTGAACTTGAGGCGATGGCGTAATTACTCGCCTCTCACAAACAACAAAGGTTGGCGCATGCGCCAACCTTTTTTTATTTCTATAGAGCAGCAATTAACCCTGCGGGCGAACGCCTAGGGTGTGGCACAGCGCGTACGTCATTTCTGCACGGTTCAGCGTGTAGAAGTGGAAGTCTTTCACGCCTTCACGACTCAGGATACGCACCATATCAATCGCCTGACTCGCACCCACTAACTGACGAGTGGTTGGATCGTCATCCAAACCTTCGAATTGCTTCGACATCCACCCAGGAACTTTCACGTTGTTGATGGCAGCAAAACGAGACGCTTGCTTAAAGTTCGACACTGGCAATATCCCAGGTACGATTTCCACATCAATGCCCGCTGCAACACAGCGATCGCGGAAGCGAAGGTAGCTCTCTACATCAAAAAAGAACTGAGTGATGGCACGGTTTGCGCCTGCGTCTACTTTGCGCTTCAGGTTAAGCAAGTCTGCCTGAGCACTTTTCGCTTCTGGATGCACTTCTGGGAATGCCGCTACAGAGATGTCGAAGTCGTGCTGAGATTTCAGCAGCTCAACTAAATCTGATGCGTACATGTCTGGCGCACCGCCACCCGGTGGAATATCACCACGAAGCGCAACAATGCTTTCAATTCCATTGTTCCAGTAATCGTTCGCGATGTTCACCAGTTCGTCACGAGAAGCGTCAATACAGGTTAGGTGCGGCGCAGCAACCAGGCCAGTCTGGTCTTTGATCTCTTTAATGATGGAGTGCGTACGGTCTCGCTCACCAGAGTTTGCACCATAAGTTACAGACACAAACTTAGGTTGAAGGGTTTTCAGGCGGTGAACGGAGTTCCAAAGGGTCTCTTCCATCTTTTCACTGCTAGGCGGAAAAAACTCAAAGGAAACGTTGATGTCATCAGAAAGTTCAGCAACGTTCTGATTCAAAGCATCTATATGACTGGCGTGGGTATAACTCATGCTTCTCTCCCTGTGGCACCACCACAAAAAAACTCTTTTTTAATCCGTAACGACGTTTAGACGTCTATATGTCCAAAGAATGTCTTTTATCCGATTTAATGTCAACTGGATCACTATGAATTTTATTCATGATGCTGCTGAACATTTTTCAACATGAAAAATTACGGCATTTTTAAGAGATTGGGAATAGAAAAAAAGGGCGTTACACGCCCTTTTCTTAAAGAAGACCAGATAGCCTATTGAGATCTGATTGAATTGCCCCAGCGGTCACTGCTTTACCTGCACCAGGCCCGCGAATCACCAGTGGGTTATCTTTGTACCATTTACTCTCGATAGCAAAGATGTTGTCACAAGGAAGCAGATTCGCTAAAGCATGCTCTCGTGGAAGCGCCTCAACACCGACAGAGGCTTTGCCGTCTTTTTCCAGCCTTGCTACATAGCGAAGCACTTTGTCTTCTCTCTGAGCCTTTTCAAGGCGCTCTGCAAGGAGCTCGCTTAAGATTTGTCCGTTGTCTAAGAAATCATCCAGAGGCAAATCTCTCAAAGACTCTGGTACCAAGGATTCGACTTTTACGTTTTCTGGTTCAAGCTCTAAACCCGATTCACGCGCCAGAATCACCAGCTTACGCATCACGTCGGAGCCATCCAGGTCGCAACGTGGGTCAGGCTCAGTTAAACCTTGCTGCCAGGCCAGGTCCACTAAGTCGCTGAATGGTACCTGTCCATCAAACTGCTGGAACAACCAGGATAAGGTGCCTGAGAAAATGCCGGACAACGCCAATATGTCATCGCCACTTTCACGCAAATCGCGAACGGTATGGTTAACTGGTAAGCCTGCTCCTACCGTCGCGTTGTAGAACCAGTGGCGACCCGTTTTTGAAAACGCGTCCTGTACCTGATGGTAAACCTCACCCGGTGCGGAGCCAGCCACTTTGTTTGCAGAAATCAAATGAAAACCGTGTTCCGCAATGCTTACATATTGATCGGACAGCGCCTCACTTGCGGTCACATCCAATACAATGACTTCATCGTACTTCTGTTGGTGGGCAAGTTTGTCCAGCCATTCTGTGCCGTCATTGCTGATCGCTTCATCGTCAAACCGACTGAATACTTCATTGGCATCAATGCCACTAAAGTCGAGCCAGTAGGTCTGGCTGTCTACTACCGCCACTAGGTCAAAGGTTTTGCCGTAGCGCTTTTCCAGTTCGTCTTTCTGCTCTGAAAACAATTCAAGCCAGCTGGAGCCAATGTTGCCTTTACCACACAGTGCGATAGCCACACGTTTCTGCGCCTGAAACAGCTGGCTGTGAATGCCTGTGATCAATCGAGAAGTGTCGGTCTTGCGAAGAATCGCCACCAGACTCAGTCCAGATTCTGCTTCGCTGATAAATTCCACCGGACCGTTTTTCAGTTGCTGGTAGAATCCATAGCAGTGGTTCGGGTTATTGGTCACGCCCGCCCCCACAGCAGCAACCAGAGAATAGCCTTCTTTTAGTTTAATCTCGGCGCCAATGGACACATCCTGAAGGTGGGATAGCGCATCCCCCGCCACTTCGCTGGTGTAAGCCAGAAGTAAACAGCCCTGATCTTCTTGTGCTTCAAAAGCCAGTGGGCTTAATTGAGCGCGAGTTAGAGTGGTGAGTACTTCTTTCGAATGATGATCAAAATCGTGGCCATGCCCGAAGTCCACTTTCACTAACAACACTTCATCCAGAGAAGTAATGATTTTTGCGCCACGACCAGACGCCAGCACACGCTCGATACGGGTCGAACCCGATTCAGGCTGGTAACTACAACGCAAATGCAGTTCCATCGCACTTTGAGCGACAGGCTGAAGTGTACGGCTATGGAGTACAGGGGCAGCTAGACGAGCCAGTTCACTGGCTTCATCAAGACGAAGCAGCGGCAATAGGCAAGCATCAGATACTTTGCGCGGATCCGAGCTGTATACCCCGGCAACATCACTCCAGATTGTCACGCGAGTAGCTTCAGCCAAAGCTCCGATTACCGTTGCAGAGTAGTCAGAACCATTACGACCAAGCAAAACGGTTTCACCATCGTCGTTTTTTGCCATAAAGCCCGTAATCACCACTCGGCACTGACGGTGCTGTGCCAGCGATTCTTTGATAAGTGGGTAAGAGCGCGCGCGATCCACCTCGGGCTGCGCACCATGCTCTGCTCGAAGGAAATCACGCGAGTCCTGAGAGACGGCTTCGAGATTATTGTGATTCAGCAGTTCAGCCAGCAGTCTTGCCGACCAAAGCTCACCGTGCCCCATTGCGGAAGATTTTTGCGCACTTGTAAGCGGGAACGAAAGCTCACCCAATCCGGAGAATTCGGTATTCAGGGCATCCAATAACCCGGCAGCACGCTCTTCAGGCAATAGGCTTTCAATCAGATTAGTCTGGTATTGTCTTAGTTCTTGCAACATCTCATGAGCGACACGACCGTCTTTTTCTAACGCCCCTAACCAGGCAATCAGTTGGTTGGTGGTGCTTCCTGCCGCCGACACCACCACAAGGTCGTTCGGCTGAGAATATTCTTTAAGGATGTTGACTACGCGCTGGTAGCACTCTGCATCAGCCAGGCTGCTACCACCGAATTTGTGTAATTGGCGTTCAACCGTCATTACGCCACCTCCCTGGCTTTGACAAACGCTTGTTCTAGGTCAGCGATCAGGTCATTCACGTCTTCAAGACCGACAGAAAGACGCAACAATGTTGGTGCAATGCCAGCTTCAGCCTGTGCTTCATCGCTCATGGCACGGTGCGTCATAGAGCCTGGATGACAAATAAGACTTTCTACGCCACCCAGCGATTCTGCTAACGAGAACAGAGTCAGCGAGCTGGCAAAGACCTTCATCTGCTCCACGCTTCCGTTAAGTTCAAAACTCAGCATAGAACCAAATCCAGACTGCTGCTTTTTGGCAATATCATGACCTGGGTGCTCTGGCAAACTTGGGTGATAAATGGTGCCCACCAGCTCGTGCTCTTTCAGGTAAGCCAGAATCGTGTTTGAGCTTTCTTCATGCACGCGCATACGAGCGCCCAACGTGCGTAATCCACGCAATGTCATGTAGCTGTCGAAAGGCGTACCAGTTGCACCAATACAGTTACCCCACCACGCCAGTTCTTCTGCATGTTTTTCGTCTTTGCAAATCAGCACACCGCCAATCACATCCGAATGACCATTAATGTACTTGGTGGTCGAGTGGATAACAAAGTCTGCACCTAGCGTTAAAGGCTTTTGGTACACAGGTGTCAGAAAGGTGTTGTCGACCGCAACAAGTGCACCAACCGCTTTGGCTTGCTGGCATATTTTTTCAATATCCACCACGCGAACCAATGGATTTGAAGGGGTTTCCAGCAATACCAGTTTTGGTTTCTTGCTGATTGCCGCAGCCAGTGCCTCATCGTCTGACTGATCAACAAACTCAACTTTGAAATCTCCTTTCAAAGCGCGAGTGTTGAATAAGCGATGGGTTCCGCCGTAGCAGTCGTGTGGCGCAACGATAAGATCATCTGGACCCAGAAATGCCGTTACCCACAGATTAATTGCTGCCGTACCTGTGTTGGTAATGATGGCATTTGCGCCTTCTTCGAGTTCAGAAAGTGCTTGCTCCAGCAACCCACGGTTTGGGTTTCCAGAACGGGTGTAATCGTATTTTGGTACTTCACCAAAAGACGGAAAACCATAGTTTGTCGACAGATAAATCGGTGGGACAACCGCGTGATACTGGGTATCCGCTTCAATACCAGTTCTTACGGCAATAGTGGCTGGCTTTCGTTGGCTCATATAGTTGGTCTTCCTTTCCAGTGGTGCGTTTTACTTGAGCATCTGTTATACCAATTACAAACGCTGGATAACATGCAAGTGACGTGTTTTAACTGAGAGTGTCACGATTAATGTGCAACACTTTAGCGCCATCATTTTGGGACGTCAACACTTCTAGACGTCCATATGTCTTTGCTTATGGCGGTAAAAGTCGCTAAAATCCCACTTTATGAAAGGCTAAGTCGCTAAAACACATGAAAACAGCTTGCTGGGCGAACTAGTCATCCATTTTAGATAAATTATAACTGAAGGTGCGCAATGGCAGATTGGAATGGCGAGTACATCAGCCCCTATGCTGAACATGGCAAAAAAAGCGAACAAGTCAAAAAAATTACCGTATCAATCCCGCTAAAAGTACTAAAAGTACTGACTGACGAGAGAACCCGCCGCCAAATCAACAATTTGCGTCACGCGACTAATAGCGAACTGCTTTGTGAAGCCTTCCTTCACGCCTACACAGGTCAGCCTCTTCCAACAGATGAAGACTTGCGTAAGGATCGCCCGGATGACATTCCAACCGAAGCGAAAGCCATTATGACGGCAATGGGCATCGAGTTCGAAGCTTACGATGACGAATAAAACGAAGGGACAGCAAATGCTGTCCCTTCTTTATTGAATCGCACGACTTGGCAATTTATCCAAGTCGTTTTTTATTCCACCTAGTTTTTATTCTAATTGGCTTTTATTCCAAATAGCTTTCAGGCATGTCGATTCTCGCAACCCCAGAATCAATCGCTGCCTGAGCAACCGCTTTTGCCACTCGAGGCAACAAACGTGGATCCATAGGTTTAGGAATAATATAGCCAGCGCCAAATTCCAGGTTCTCTACTCCAGCTGCTTTTTTCACTTCTTCCGGCACGTCTTCTTTTGCCAGTTGGCGAATCGCATCAACCGCAGCCAGTTTCATTTCATCATTAATCTCGCTAGCACGAACGTCCAATGCACCGCGGAAAATGAATGGGAAACAAATAACATTGTTGACCTGGTTCGGGTAATCGCTGCGACCAGTTCCCATAATCAAATCGTCACGAACTTGGTGCGCCAGCTCGGGCTTGATTTCCGGATCCGGGTTAGAACACGCGAACACCACTGGTTTGTCTGCCATTAGCTTCAACGCTTCTGCTGGCAGCAAATCAGGACCAGACACACCCAGGAATAAATCGGCACCGTCAATGACATCCTCAAGCGTGCGTTTGTCGGTGTTATTGGCAAACAGTTGCTTGTACTCGTTCAAATCATCACGACGGGTGTGAATCACCCCTTTGCGGTCCAGCATGTAGATTTTCTCACGCTGCGCGCCACATTTAATCAAAAGCTCCATACAGGCAACGGCTGCTGCACCAGCGCCCAAACAGACGATAGTGGCGTCTTCCAGCTTTTTACCTTGCAGTTCGATGGCGTTCAACATACCTGCAGCAGTAACGATAGCCGTACCATGCTGGTCATCGTGGAAAACAGGCACGTCACAACGCTCAATCAAGCGTTGCTCAATCTCGAAACAGTCTGGGGCTTTGATGTCTTCTAGGTTAATGCCGCCGAAGGTGTCGGCAATGTTGGCAACCGTATCGACAAACTCGTCGATGGTGCGATGCTTTACTTCAATATCAATCGAGTCCAGACCAGCAAAGCGTTTAAACAGAAGGGATTTCCCTTCCATCACGGGTTTTGACGCCAGAGGACCCAAGTTACCCAAACCAAGGATGGCGGTTCCGTTGGAAATAACGGCAACCATATTTCCTTTAGCGGTGTACTTGTAAACGTTATCGGCGTTTTGCGCGATTTCACGGACTGGCTCTGCCACACCAGGACTGTACGCAAGCGCGAGGTCTTCGACGGTATTGGCGGGTTTTGTCAGTTCGACAGAAATCTTTCCGGCTGTAGGTTGAGCGTGATAGTCCAGAGCTTGTTGGCGAAAATCTTGTAGGGTGTTGTCTTCAGACATGTGGGGACGTTCCAATTATTGTTTTTTGTTGGGGTAAAGTGCATTTGTTGCATGGTGAGCTGATACCGACCGCAAAAAAGGCTCAAACTCTGTTGTTATACTAAAGTATGACTTGCATTCTTCATAGATTAGCTAAGTTAAAGAAAGGCAATTTTGGAAGAGCTAAGACCACTTAACCGAGAGCTAAATCAAAAAATATTTATTTCATCAACGAAAAAAGGACGCCGAGGGCGTCCTTTTCAAATTTGGTCAGTATTACGAGTACGTAATTACTTCTTGCTGCTTAGAGCACCGAAACGCTTGTTGAAGCGATCTACACGACCGCCAGTATCAACGATACGCTGCTTACCTGTGTAGAATGGGTGACATTTGTCACATACGTCCAGGTGGATTGACTCTTTCTCTAGAGTTGTCTGGAACTCAAACGTGTTGCCACAAGAACAAGTTGCTGCAACAGATTTGTATTCTGGGTGAATACCTACTTTCATGGGATAACCTCAAATTGGGCCGTGTCGCTATCCGATTCTATGCCGGACACCACACGTAGTTTAGATAATTCGATGCAGAATGACCACATCATCAAGGCGCAGTATAGTAATGAAACATGAGGGTAGGATCAACCTATTTGGCAGTTTTTTCGCCAACTATTTTCACAAACAGTGTGGTTTTATTTCGCCTTACCCTAAAGGGTAAGATGCTCCAGTTTCAGCAAGACTGCACCACTAGGTTACCTGACCTTACTAACTCAGTTATAATCAGATCATTCCTATCAGGTTCATTATAAAAGATTTATGCGCCCTTCTATTGCCAGAGTCGCCTTGCCCGTCCCATTAGACAAGCAATTTGACTACCTTATCGCTTCCCACCAGTTCCCGGTTATTGGCGGGCGCGTTAGCGTACCTTTTGGCAGGCAGACTCTGGTAGGCGTCGTGACCGAGCTTGTTTCTCAGTCTGAGTTTCCTCTACATCAGCTCAAAACCATTAGAGAAGTGCTTGATGACAAGCCTGTGTGGTCAGACTCGTTATATTCTCTTCTTCAGTGGTGCAGCCAGTTTTACCTTTATCCACTGGGTGACACGCTAGCTAACGCTATGCCAGCAATGTTGCGAAAAGGGCGTGCCGCCGACTTTACTGCGTTGAAAGAATGGTTCATCACTCCGGCAGGTAAAGACCGCTTGATGACTGGTTTTGGGCGCGCGGTTCAGCAAGCCAAGGTAATGGGATTACTGGAAAATGGACCGGTTTCCCATCAGGCGATGCTGGATAATGAAGTCTCCAGCTCCGTTTTGAATACCTTAGAGGACAAAGGCTGGATAGAGCAGCGAGAACGCCAGCCCAAAGCCATTAACTGGTCAAACGAAGTAGAGAGTGACGACGACAAGCCCAAGTTGAATGAAGAACAGTCCGTCGCGATTGCTGCGGTAAACAGCCATCAAAGTTATGGCTGCTTCTTACTTGAAGGGGTGACAGGTTCAGGCAAAACCGAGGTTTACCTCAATATGATCAAGCCTGTTCTGGAGAAAGGCAGGCAGGCATTGGTACTGGTTCCTGAAATCGGGTTAACACCGCAAACCATTAATCGCTTCAAACGGCGCTTTCAGGTTCCGGTTGAAGTCATCCACTCCGGGCTGAACGATACCGAGCGCCTTAACGCCTGGTTGGCAGCGCGGGATAAGCACGCAGGCATCGTAATTGGCACTCGCAGTGCGCTCCTGACGCCGTTTGCTGACCTGGGCATCATCATCGTCGATGAAGAACACGATGCCTCCTACAAGCAACAAGACAGCCTTCGTTATCACGCGCGGGATGTGGCAGTGATGCGCGCAGCCAAAGAAAAGATTCCTGTGGTTTTGGGTAGCGCAACACCCGCACTCGAAACGCTGCACAATGCCCTGACGGGCAAATATCATCACTTAACGCTTTCAAACCGAGCGGGGTCTGCCGTACCCACCACCAATAAAGTATTGGATGTAAAAGGGCTGTATCTCGAAAGCGGGCTGTCTGCTCCGCTGATAGCGGAAATGCGTAAACACCTCAATGCGGGCAATCAGGTGATGTTGTTTCTTAACCGACGCGGTTACTCCCCTGCTCTGATGTGTCATGAATGTGGGTGGATAGCGGATTGCCATCGCTGCGATGCTTATTACACCTTTCACCAACACAGCCGTGAAATGCGTTGTCATCACTGTGGGGCACAACATCCTGTCATACACCAATGCCAGGGCTGCGGCTCAACACAACTGGTTTCCGTGGGAGTGGGCACCGAGCAACTGGAAGAACAGTTAGCCACTTTATTCCCCGATTTTAAAGCCATTCGAATAGACCGAGACAGCACTCGTCGAAAAGGCAGCCTGGAAACCGCGCTTAAGGCGATTCGTAATAACGAGTACCAGATTCTGATTGGCACACAAATGCTGGCGAAAGGGCATCACTTCCCGGACGTCACGTTAGTAGGGCTTATCGATGTGGACAGCTCACTCTATAGCTCAGATTTTCGAGCATCAGAAAGACTGGCTCAATTGTTCATTCAAGTGGCAGGGAGAGCAGGGAGAGCCAGTAAAGCCGGTGAAGTTATCCTTCAGACTCATCACCCAGAGCACCAACTTCTACAGGCGCTCATTCATAAAGGCTATCGTCATTTCGCCAGCACAGCTTTAGAAGAAAGGAAGCTCGCGCTGCTGCCGCCTTACGCTTTCTTGACCTTATTTCGCGCTGAAGCGAATCAGGAAGGAGCTGGAGAATTATTCCTGCGTCAGGTCAGGCAAACTATTGAATCACATCCGCTTTTCAATGATGAATGTATGGTATTGGGACCAATGCCTGCACCTCTGGCACGCCGTGCGGGAAAATCACGATGGCAATTAATGTTGCAAGCCCCATCACGTTCTTTAATGCAACAATTACTGTACAGTTCAAAACCAGTCATCGACACATTGCCGATGGCGAAAAAAGTGCGCTGGACCACTGACATCGAACCGCAAGATCTCTCCTGATAAGTAAAATCTCTGTAAATTGATGTGATGTCAGTTCTGTTACTGGATCAGACTTTGTAGCTAGTTTGAGAAAACGAATATGATCCTATGTGATTGATGTCACGGTACTCATGCAAAATTTGTTAATCTGCCCGTAAATTAATCTTAATTTAGAGCATAAAATATCCAATAAAAAAGTTGCTCACGTCAGCGCTAGGTTTAATTGTTATAGATGCTTAAATACAGCCATGAAAAATAAAGAGGACAACTTATTATGGCGACAATGAAGGATGTTGCCCAGCTAGCAGGAGTTTCAACTGCAACGGTATCGAGGGCTTTGATGAATCCTGAGAAGGTTTCGTCGACGACACGTAAACGTGTGGAAAGCGCCGTTTTGGAAGCTGGTTATTCGCCGAATTCACTGGCAAGAAACTTACGACGTAATGAATCCAAAACTATCGTTGCAATCGTCCCTGACATTTGCGACTCCTACTTTACAGAGATCATTCGCGGCATTGAGGATGTGGCCGTGGAAAACGGGTATCTCGTATTGTTAGGAGACAGCGGTCAGCAGAAGAAACGAGAGAGCTCACTGGTCAACCTGGTCTTTACCAAACAAGCAGACGGCATGTTGTTATTGGGGACACACCTGCCGTTTGATGTCAGCAAACCGGAACAGAAAAACTTGCCACCACTGGTCATGGCATGTGAATTCGCGCCGGAACTGGAATTGCCGACAGTGCATATTGATAACCTAACGTCTTCGTTCGAAGCGGTGAACTACCTCACCCAAATGGGTCATTCGAAGATTGCTCAGATTTCAGGACCTGACGATGCAGCATTGTGTCAGTTCCGTAACCAGGGTTATCAGCAGGCTTTACGTCGCGCTGGCATCACCATGAATCCAACTTACAAAGAAATGGGCGATTTCACCTTTGAATCAGGGCAAAAGGCAATCGCAAAACTTCTGGCACTTCCGGAACCACCAACTGCCGTTTTCTGCCACAATGACGCCATGGCAATCGGCGCTATTAAGGGAGCAAAAGCGGCTGGATTGAAAGTACCTCAAGACCTGTCTGTTGTCGGGTTTGATGATATTCAGTTCGCGGAGTTCTGTGATCCACCATTGACGACTATTACCCAACCTCGCTACGAGATCGGTCGTCAGGCAATGTTGATGCTGCTTGAGATACTCAAAGGCAGAGATGTACATGCCGGATCACGTCTACTGGAAACAGAACTGAAAATCCGAGACAGCGCAGCGCCTCCAAGAAGCTAAGGCTTCATGGGTCTGTGACCCAAAAGATGGACACACCTGCAAGCTTTTCAATGGTAACACTGGTTTTCCAGAGTAATTCTGGATTACCATGTTACCCGTTTTTATTGAACGCAAGCTGTTAAACCGTGGCAAATAAAGATTACGTAAGAAGAGGACGTGGGCAAAAAAAGCCTACCAGAAAACAAACATCCAATAAGAAGCCGTGGAAAGCAGGCATCGTCGCCATATTACTGGCTGGCGCATTTGGTTATGGGCTTTACACACTAAGCCAGGATCCGGAGCCGCCTAAACCACAAGTGGTGGAAAAACCGAAAAAGCCCGTCAGCAAACCAAAACCACTGCCGCCTCCACCAGAGGAAAAATGGGAGTACGTTGAATCACTGCCCAAACGTGAAGTACAGGTCGAAGCCAAAGAACAAGTGGTTTCTGATATTCCTTACATCATGCAGTGTGGTGCCTACAAAACTCTGGCGCAGGCAGAAGCTCGTAAAGTGGATATTGCTTTTCAGGGGATCAGTAGCAAGATTCGCAAGAAAGAAGGCAGTAGCTGGTATCGCGTCGTATTAGGGCCTTACACCTTCAAACGCGATGCGGAGCGCGATCGCCATAAGCTACAACGGGCAAAAATCGAACCGTGCGCTATTTGGAAAGAATCGCAATAACCGATGTATAAAACACAAAACATCAAACATTCTCAGGGGAGCCAGTTGGCTCCCTTGTTTTTTTCTCTCCTGCCCTCATATTTCACATATATCGCGAGCGAAACAAAAGGTTAATAAAAGTGACTACTATCGTATCTGTACGCCGAAATAATAAAGTCGTCATTGCTGGAGACGGTCAGGTTTCTTTAGGAAATACCGTCATGAAAGGCAACGCAAAGAAAGTACGCCGCCTCTACAATAATAAAGTACTGGCAGGTTTTGCCGGCGGTACGGCTGACGCATTCACACTATTTGAGCGCTTCGAAAGCAAACTGCAAATGCATCAAGGGCATCTGACCAAAGCCGCAGTAGAACTGGCAAAAGACTGGCGCAGTGACCGCGCACTGAGAAAACTCGAAGCACTGCTTGCGGTTGCGGATGAAACCGCTTCGCTGATCATCACAGGTAATGGTGATGTGGTTCAGCCAGAAAACGACTTAATTGCCATTGGCTCTGGTGGTAACTTTGCTCAGGCAGCCGCTACTGCTTTACTGGAAAACACCGAGCTTGATGCCCGAGAAATTGCTGAAAAATCACTGAAAATTGCTGGTGATATCTGTGTATTCACCAATCATCACCACACGGTCGAAGAACTCGACACAGCAGCGCAAGAATCATAAGGAATTCAATATGTCTGAAATGACGCCAAGAGAAATTGTTCACGAATTGAATCGCCACATCATCGGACAAGACAAAGCAAAGCGCGCTGTGGCGATCGCTCTTCGTAACCGCTGGCGCCGCATGCAGCTTGAAGAAAGCTTACGCGTCGAAGTCTCCCCCAAGAACATTCTGATGATCGGTCCGACCGGTGTCGGTAAAACAGAAATCGCTCGTCGCCTTGCCAAGCTGGCCAATGCCCCATTCATGAAAGTGGAAGCCACTAAATTCACGGAAGTGGGTTACGTGGGTAAGGAAGTGGAAACCATCATTCGCGATCTGACGGATGTAGCCATCAAGATGACTCACCAGCAAGCGATGGAAAAAGTAAAATTCCGCGCTGAAGAGCAGGCAGAAGAACGCATTCTGGATGCCCTGCTTCCACCACCGCGTGAAGGCTGGGGTTCCGGCGACGCCGCTGAAGAAAAGTCCAATACACGTCAGATCTTCCGCAAGAAACTTCGCGAAGGTCAGCTAGACGACAAAGAGATCGACATCGAAATTGCTGCTCCGCAAATGGGCGTAGAAATCATGGCGCCTCCTGGCATGGAAGAGATGACCAATCAGCTTCAGGGCATGTTCCAGAACCTTGCCGGCGACACCAAGAAAAGCCGCAAGATGAAAATAAAAGACGCGTTCAAAGCTCTGACAGAAGAAGAAGCAGCAAAGCTGGTCAATCAGGAAGAGTTGAAAGAACAAGCCATCTACAATGTTGAAAACAACGGCATTGTCTTCATCGATGAAATCGACAAGATTTGTAAACGTGGTGAAAGTTCAGGTCCGGACGTATCTCGTGAAGGAGTTCAACGTGACTTACTTCCTCTTATCGAGGGCAGCACCGTTTCCACCAAGCACGGCATGGTCAAAACTGACCACATCCTGTTCATTGCATCCGGTGCATTCCAGGTAGCGAAACCATCAGACCTGATTCCAGAATTGCAGGGTCGTCTGCCAATTCGTGTGGAACTGGAAGCGCTAACCAGTGATGATTTCAAACGCATTCTGACAGAGCCTAAAGCTTCTCTGACCGAGCAGTATTCTGCTCTGATGGCGACAGAATCCGTTGACGTTTCATTCACTGAAGAAGGTGTTGATCAAATTGCCAATGCCGCGTGGCAAGTGAACGAAACCACTGAAAACATTGGTGCTCGTCGTCTTCACACTGTGATGGAACGCCTGATGGAAGAGATTTCGTTTGAAGCGACCGACAAGAGCGGAACGGCTGTGAAAATTGACGCGGAGTACGTGAAATCCAAGCTGGGTGAGTTTGTTGAAGACGAAGATCTCAGTCGCTTTATCCTGTAAGTCTGCATTGGATACATCCAAATATTTGATGTAAAACAAGCCCACCTCAGTTAGGTGGGCTTTTGGTATTCCCCTCTGCTGGCGCGTTGATATACTGGATACAAATCGGTCAACGACGTACGACGCATGAGACAATCACTAAGTGTATGGCTTGATGCCGCTCGCCCCAAAACACTGCCACTGGCGTTTGCTTCTATCGCAACAGGCAGCAGTGTTGCCCTATTTAATGGTCACTTTTCATTCCCAGTCATGGTACTGGCTCTTCTTACCGCAATACTGCTGCAAATCCTTTCCAACCTTGCGAATGACTATGGTGACGCAATAAAAGGAACTGATAACAAGGAGCGTATTGGTCCAACTCGTGCCATTCAGTCTGGTGCGGTGACTCCACAGACCATGAAACAAGCCATCATCATCAATATTATTCTGACTATCGCATCGGGTCTTGCGCTTATCTTCTATGCCCTGCAAACGCCTACCAGCATCATGGCATTCATCGGGCTTGGGCTTTTGGCTATCATCGCTGCCATTGCTTATACCGTGGGCAACAAACCTTATGGCTACATTGGCTTGGGAGATTTGTCGGTGTTTATCTTCTTCGGTCTGCTTGGCGTAGCGGGCACGTTCTTCCTCCATACAGGGTTTATTGATGCCACCACATTTTTACCCTCAGTCGGGTGCGGTTTGCTGGCAGTAGCCGTTCTGAACATCAATAACATGCGAGATATTGAGAATGATGCAGCCTGCGGGAAACGCACTATGGCTGTTCGCTTGGGAGCAGAGCGAGCCAAGCGCTACCACCTGCTTTTACTCACTGGCGGGATTGTTCCTTTTATCGCATTTTTAGCTCTGCACAATACCGCGCTGGCCTGGGGCTTAGCCATGCTGCTGGCGGTGCTTCTCACCGTTAATCACGGTAAAGCGGTACTGGCAGCGACGACCCCAACTGAGCTTGCGCCTATGATGCCAGTTATCGTCAAATGTGCTCTGGTCACTAACCTGTTGTTCTCAATCGTGATCACGGGTCAAACTCTGATGACTTAATTGAGTCTTGTCATTGCATTGACTTACTAGGCATATATACTCGAATACAGAACTGTGTAACAGAAGACGACATTGCTTATGGAATACAACACCTCAGCACTATGCGATATCTATCAGGATCAGGTAGATGTAGTGGAGCCTATGTTCAGTAATTTTGGTGGTAGCGCCTCATTTGCAGGTCAGATTACAACCATCAAATGTTTTGAAGACAACGGGCTGATCCGTAACACGCTTGAACAAGATGGTGTTGGTCGAGTATTGCTGATCGATGGTGGTGGTTCATTACGCCGCGCGCTCATCGACGCTGAGCTTGCGTCTCTGGCAGAAGAAAATGAATGGGAAGGCATTGTAGTTTATGGATGCGTTCGCGAAGTTGATGAACTGGAAGACATGAACCTCGGTATTCAGGCTCTAGCCTCAATCCCCGTAGGAGCCGCGCAGCAAGAAATCGGCGAGCAAGATCTAGCCGTTAATTTTGGTGGAGTCACCTTCTTACCTGACGATTACCTTTACGCTGACAACACAGGCATCATCATCTCTCAGGAACCTCTTGATTCCGACCTAGAAGGCGAAGAAGAAGACGAGTTCACCGAAGACGACGAAGAATAAGACTTCCGCTCACCCAATACCAAAAAAGCAGCCATCGGCTGCTTTTTCACTTTTTGAACCAATTACTTGCAAGCTAAACATTGGTTCAATCAGAAAATCATGAACTAAGTGCTGCTTCTATCTTTTTAGAGCTAGGAAGAAGCGCGGAGTTTACGCATGTAAATGAGCACTTCTGACAACGCTATAAAATGATAGAGCAAACTTAGACGTGATTTACTCTACTTCGTCCATCTTGCCTAATAGATTACGAATGCGCTCCTGCCATGCATTATGCTCTTCACGCATTTTAAGGTTTTGGCTTTCCAGTTCCTCACGGCTGTTTTTCAGCTCGTTTGCTTCAGAGTTAAGTTGAGCGTTCTGCTCTTTCAACTCTTCTACTTCCATTTGTAGAAGTGCGATGGTATCAACTGCGGTTTGGATTTTTGCTTCTAGCTGCTCTAGGACTTCTAAAGACATGTTAGCCACCTGTTTATTTTGATTCAGTCTACGTGAATGAAAGTTCACAAATTATTCCACATTCTACTCAGCATCCCGCGTCGACACACGTTCAAAATTGGTGATCTTTGCTCGGTTGGTCAAAAAAAAGGCTATCTTTAACCAAAATTTGACGTTCGCTATCAATCTATTGGCGATCACTGGGAAAAATTGATGCTGAGCAATCCACAGGGCGTTTCACGGATGAAATAGCAAACGTTTCAATATGGCTGTGTTAGAATCATGGCTGTGTTAGAATCGCCGCCAATTCTTTCCTGTTTTGGTTTCGTATCTGGAGTTCACATGAAACGCGATTTGGCGATGGCTTTTTCCCGAGTCACTGAGGGTGCTGCACTGGCTGGTTATAAATGGCTGGGACGTGGTGATAAAAACGCAGCGGACGGCGCTGCAGTTGAGGTCATGCGCGCACTACTGAATAAAACGGAAATCTCGGGTGAAATTGTCATCGGTGAAGGTGAAATCGATGATGCGCCTATGCTGTACATTGGTGAGAACGTCGGTATTGGTGGCGATGCTGTGGATATTGCTGTCGACCCGATTGAAGGCACTCGCATGACCGCTATGGGTCAGTCCAATGCATTAGCGGTATTGGCGGCAGGTGAAAAGGGCAGCTTTTTGAAAGCACCTGACATGTACATGGAAAAACTGGTTGTTGGTCCGGGTGCAAAAGGGGTGATCGACTTAGACAAACCGCTGGCTGAGAACTTAACCAACATTGCTGAAGCCCTAGGCAAAACGCTGGATACTCTGACGGTGATCACTCTGGCGAAACCAAGACACGATGATGTGATTGCAGAAATGCAAAAGATGGGTGTACGTGTATTTGCTGTGCCAGACGGCGACGTGGCGGCATCTATTCTAACGTGTATGCCAGACAGTGAAGTAGACGTTATGTATTGTGTGGGGGGTGCGCCAGAGGGTGTGGTTTCTGCTGCGGTTATTCGCGCACTAGACGGCGACATGCACGGTCGCTTATTGCCACGCCACGAAGTGAAAGGCGATACGGAAGAAAATCGCGCTCACGGTGAGCAAGAGCTGGAACGTTGTAAAGAAATGGGTGTCACGGCTGGCATTGTTTTGCGTATGGAAGACATGGCACGCAGCGATAACGTGGTATTTTCAGCAACAGGTATCACCAAGGGTGACTTGCTTGAAGGCATTACTCGTCAGGGCAATATTGCAACAACGGAGACGCTATTGATTCGTGGTCGTTGTCGTACCATTCGTCGTATCAAATCGATTCATTACCTTGAAAGAAAGGATGATGAAGTCCGCGACATCATTTTATAGCCCAGGCTCAAATCGAGTGTTATCGAAGCGCAGCCAGGCTGCGCTTTTTTAATCCTGAAAATGGTGATTTTTCCTGAAAAAGTTAACTATCAAGGTCACGGGTTAATGCGTCTTTAAGCTCTGATACCAAAACTTCAGCACTATTGCGGATTTAATCAAGAGTTTGCTTTATTAACTTCATACCTCATAATAGTCCCAAGGGTGAATGCCCTAGCTATGAGGGGAAGAATGAAAACAACGGATCGTATCTTACATAAAATCAAGCGTGAAGGTGCCATCACCGCTAAGAAGCTATCGCAAGACTTTTCCATGACTACCATGGGCGCTCGCCAGCACCTACAGAGCCTGGAAGAAGATGGCTTACTGATTTTTGAGGATGTGAAAGCCAAAGTTGGACGCCCCACTCGCCACTGGTCGCTGACAGATAAAGGTCATGAACAGTTCTTTGATGGTCATAGCGATCTGATGATCAATATGATTGATGCTGTTGAAGCGGTGTTCGGTAAAGAGGGGATGAAAAAAGTCACCGCCGAACGTGAAGCCAGCACACTTCGTCAATACCGCTCAGCCATGGCGCATTGTCAGACTCTCGAAGAAAAACTCAACATTCTTGCAGAGCTCCGCGAGAGTGAGGGCTATATGGTTGAGTTGCTAAAAAACGATCAAGGGTTTGAATTAATTGAAAATCACTGCCCAATTTGTCGTGCTGCGAAACGCTGCCCTAGCCTCTGCCTTTCCGAGATAAATGTCTTTCGTAAGCTTTTAGGAAAAGAATACTCCATCGAACGCACCGAACATATCATCCAGGGTAAACGTCGGTGTAGTTACCAAATAAGCGCGCAATAATTTCCCAACGGTATCATTTACTTATACAGCAAGCTCATCTTGTCGCTTTTTCTTATTAGCTCAATTGCATATATCAATTGTGAGACTGAACAATAATAGAGCAATTAAAGTGCATTTTTTGAGCTAATTTTATCGTATGCTCTGCTCATGTGCTGTAACAAAGAAGTAGGAGGGTGCAGATGGGACGCGCTCAATATGATCAAACTTTACCTCCATTTGAGGAGCTTGTCGCTCTGGCTCAGGATGACCCAGAAGCGTTTAACGAATTTCGTCAAAAGATGTGTGAAGAGATGATCACTTACGCTTCGGTTGAGATGCAGCCTCGATTAAGAGCTCAGCAAAGCCATATCGAGAGAGTGATCGACCGATGCAAGAATCCAACGCATGCCAATGTGGCACTAATGAATGAGCTGACAATTCAAATCGGCAAGTTTCAAGATGCGTTGCACGGTGACATCACCAAAGAATCCGCCGATATTGTTCCGTTCAATCTAGAACGCAAGCAATAAGGTATGAAAACAAAAACGGACCTGAATTCAGGTCCGTTTTTTCATTCGTAGACAAATCACCTTTCTGGGGGTGCGCCGTACTGGTTCTCTTTTTGGTCGCCGGGTAAAAATCCACATTCGACAAGAATCCATGCTCCTGCAACTAAAGCGAGTAAAGAGGCAACCGTCTCGATTGCGGTTGTCTGCATCTGAACGCCTGGAGCCGCAACAGGCGCGAGAACACGTCCCGCAATAACTGGGATGTGCAGCGCAAGCCAGTACACTGATTTGCCTCTGTCATGCCAACGCTTTGCGGTGATAGCCAGATCGGGATAAAGCATACATGCCAAAAAGAAAATGGCGATAACGTTGCCCAGCTCTGGGAACAGCCCTCCTGCCCCGTAACTGAATCCAATCACTATTAAGTAGTAAAACGCGTTCCAGATCCAGAATACCTGACGTCCGACACGTCCTTGAAAAGAAAACAAATATTGCTTAATCGACATCTCTTACCTTTGCTCAATTGAGCACTTTTTGAAAACATTTGGTGTCCATATCCCGGACATTGACCGTCAAACTATGAACAGCGCTTGCCTGCTCCTGGAGAATATCCATCAGTTGACGGGACAGGTTGCGCTTTTGCTCTTCTGTTCGTCCGCTTAGAAGATCGAAGGTGATGTGGATGAAATCCACCGTATCTTCCTGATCGCCCACCAGCCAGTGGTGGCAACGGAAAGCTCGTGACTTAACAGAAGCGACGTCAAACAACCCACTCTCTATGGCTGCCTGATGCAGATCTTCCAACAGAAGCGGAACATTAACGCGCTCGTCCACTGAATTTGAATACTCCATCACTAAATTTGGCATTGCTACATCCCTGTTATTCTTTATTTTGACAGCGCTTAACATACAGGAAAATAAGCGCCTTGGTGCACCACAGACTGGATTTTGCCTGCCTGATCACTGCAAATTACTTTCTTAGTGACAACATGAGATCTGACCTTACAGCCAGATCGCGGAAAGACATGACACCAGTCATGATTTAGCCGTATTAATCTGTTATATTCTTTCGCAATCACGTTTATTTTTTACATTAATTAATGGAGATATTCCTATGCGTCGTCCTGTAGTGATGGGTAACTGGAAACTTAATGGCAGCAAAACTATGGTCACTGAGCTGCTAAACGGCCTTAATGCGGAACTTGAAGGCGTAACTGGCGTAGACGTTGCAGTTGCTCCACCAGCACTTTACATTGATCTGGCTGAGCGCTTGATCAAAGAAGGCGGCAACAAAATCATCCTAGGTGCGCAAAACACTGACGTGAACAACAGCGGCGCATTCACAGGTGATACTTCTCCAGAAATGCTGAAAGACTTCGGTGCGTCTCACATCATCATCGGTCACTCAGAGCGTCGTGAGTACCACGTTGAGTCTGACGAGTTCGTTGCTAAGAAATTCGCTTTCCTAAAAGAAAACGGTCTGAAGCCAGTTTTCTGTATCGGTGAGTCTGAAGCACAAAACGAAGCAGGCGAAACTGAAGCAGTTTGTGCTCGCCAAATCAACGCAGTAATCGACGCTTACGGCGTTGAAGCGCTAAACGATGCAATCATCGCATACGAGCCAATCTGGGCTATCGGTACTGGTAAAGCAGCAACAGCTGAAGATGCACAACGCATTCACGCTTCTATCCGTGCTCTAATCGCACAAAAAGATGCAGCAGTTGCAGAGCAAGTAATCATCCAATACGGTGGTTCTGTTAAGCCTGAGAACGCAGCTTCTTACTTCGCACAACCAGACATCGACGGTGCTCTAGTTGGCGGTGCGTCTCTAGACCCTAAAGGTTTTGCTGCTATCGCAAAAGCAGCAGCGGAAGCAAAAGCTTAATTTCGCTTTTCCTCCAGAATGACAAAGACCAGCCTCGGCTGGTCTTTTTTGTTGTGTATTTAGAGTCTGTTGACCTAGCTTCACTCAAACTGCACTTTTGCCAAGGCATTAGCGGCTTTATTAAGAAAGGGGAGGTAAAGCCTTAGCTCTTCCAAAGATTTGCGGATTTTAGGAGCATGCACAGACACGGTAAAACAGACACTGCCTTGTTTGTCCCTCACAGGAACGGCAATCGCCACCATACCTTCCATAAATTCTTCCCGGTCAAATGCAATACCTTCACGACGAATCTGATCCAGCTCTTCTTGCAGTTGATTAGAGTCCGTTAAGGTAAAAGGTGTATAGGACTTTAATGGCGTCGCATGAACGAGCTTATCCCGCACTTTGGGCGTCATATGTGCCAACAGCATTTTCCCGCTGGCGGTACAGTGCAGTGGCAACTGCGACCCGACGGGCAATTGTATTCGATAGGGCCAGTTAGCTTCCACGCGATCAAAATAAACGGTGTGGTCCCCATCCAGCATGGTGCAGTTGCAGGTTTCATCCACCTCCTGAGACAATACTTTTAAGATGGCGTGCCTTGGAGCACTAAGCGCATGATTCGACATGATGCCCAGCGAAAACTCCCTTGCCCTAAGACCAGGAATATAACGCCGGCTGACGGGTTCTCTTTCCACCAGCCCTTCCTGTTCCAGTTGCTGAAGAATACGATTTAACGTGGGCTTGGGCAGCCCAAGCTCCTCAATTAAATCGGATGTTGATACGGGTTTGGGTGCCTGTACGACTTTCTCCAGAACCACAAACCCTCGCATGATAGTGGGATGTGTTGCTCGCTCCCCGTCCATCTGCCTTTCCTTCTTTTATGCACCACCACACTGGAGGTGATTGACTTAACCAGCTCCGCCAAATTGCAGCAGGAATGTTGAAAGCGGAGGCCAGAAAGCAATAATAAGCCAAGCCACCATCAATGCGAACAGATACGGTAAAACATGACGAACAATCGTGAAGTACGGTATCCCGGTCATCCCACTGGCCACATAGAGATTTAGCCCGTAAGGCGGTGTGATAAACCCGATGGCATCGCCCACTAAGAACACCACTGCAAAGTGAATAGGATCAACACCCACACTGTAAGCAATCGGTGCCAGAATAGGGGCTAAGATGATGGTGTTGGGCAAACTTTCCAGTACTGTTCCCGCCATTAACACCAAGAACATACACGCCAACAGCACGAATGTTGGATCGCCGATACTCGACATCCAGCCATTCACTACCTCCCCAGCGCCTAGTAAAGACAGCAACTGTTGCATCACCACAGAAACCGCAATCAAAGGCGCAAGCATGCCAGTGATCTGACCGGAACGAAGCAATATTTCAGGTAACTTGGTCAGCTTTATCTGGCGTGTCACCAACACACCCGCTATCAGGCAAAAACCGACGGTTACGCCTGCCGCTTCTGTCGGTGAGAATGTACCGGAATAGATGCCGTAAATAACAATCGCAATTGCCAGTATCCCCAGATACGCCCTAAACCCTGCACGCACAATGCGTTTCGGCTCAAAGCGAATCATGTCGCCCCAGTTATTGCGTCGGCTGACGAGATAGCAGGTGACCTGCATGGCAATCACCATCAAAATGCCCGGGAGCATGCCTCCGATGAACAGATCACTGATCGACAAATCGAGCAAAAATCCATAAACAATAAAGATAATACTGGGCGGAATGATGATTCCGACCGTCCCTCCGGCTGCCACTGTTGCCGCCGCGAAGCGCTTATCGTATTTGTTGTTTTCCATTTCAGGCTGCATGATCGAGCCGATGGTGGCCGTTGTTCCGGCATTCGAACCAGAAATAGCCGCAAACATCCCACAGGCTCCGATGGTTGCCATCCCTAGTCCGCCTCGCACCCAGCCTAATATGGAATAGGCAAAGTCCGACATTCGCTTCGCAATCCCCGCGGCATTGATCAGGTCGCCCGTCAGAATAAAAAGCGGGAGTGCCAGCAAACCAAAGAAGCTCAACCCTTCAAACAAGGTGACCCCCACGTTTGCCAGAGTAAAGTCAATCACCAGGCTGCACCCTACAACCCAGAAACCGATCACAAGAAAAATCGGCACTCCCAGCAAAAATAGCCCCGTGACACCAATCGATATCAGGGTAATTAACGTTCCATTATCCATTTGTTCTCCTTAATCCAATAGCGATGCCTGGAGCACAAACGGCTCTTTGTTGCGGTAACGTGCAATGTCCTGCATCAGATTCTGCAGCACCCGAATCACAATCAGCCCCCAAGCCAGAGGGGTCGCTAGGTAAAACCACCATTCCATTACGTTGTCTGTACCTCCGACAATGGCAAAGTTGTCATAGGCGAGCCAGGTTTGCTGGTAGGTGTAGTAAATGACGATGATGGCGAACGTAATCCAGAGAACCGCATCGAGCACGAAACAGAAAAACTGCATGCGATACGACAGGCGAGACCGAATTTCAGTCAGCGCCAGATGAGTGCGCTTTTTAATGTTGTATGACGCACCAAACCAAGTAACCCATAAGAACAGCAAAACAGGAACCGTCGTACTCCATGGCACCTGCTGGTTGAATAAGAAGCGCCGAATCACCTCAACAAAGATAATTCCCGCCATGGAAATGTAAGTAATCAGAATGATCACTTTTTCGGTGTTGTTATCCAGCCAACGAAAAAGCACTCGAAGAAACGTCATATCCCTATCCTGTATTCCATTGAATGAAAGCGGCAGCGGATGCACAACACACCCGCTTCGCCTGTGTTTAGCTTTGCCACCAGCGCTGAGGCTCAACGTTTACCGGAGCCATGTCTTTAGGGATCTCGCGTGCAATGTCATAAATTTCCTGATAGGTATCATGGCCACCCGACCATTTGTTCAGGCGCTCACGCCACGCTTCCCAAGGTTTTGGATTGAATTCTGGCGAACACATCTCTTCCGCTTTTCTCAACTCGGCATCTGACAGGGTTGCCACGCGAACGTTGTTCTCGGCAAAGATGGTGCCTGGCTTTTGCGGGTTGGTTGCTCCGACAATGTCGTACAAACCTGCCTCGTTCATCCCCTGAGTGTAGATTTGAGCAAGATAGGCCGACTCCATCACCGCGTCTTGCAGCTCCGAACCCAGCTTGTCGAACACCGACAGGTTCATCGCGGTGTGCTCCGTACCACAGAAGAATTTCAGATCGACACACTGCGAGACCACTGGCGCCATACCGGCGTACGCCACTGCACCCATCCAGGTTTCAGCGCCATCAATTAAGCCTTGCTTCAATCCGTCTAACGTTTCTTCCCACGCAATGGGAACCGGATTCAGGTTCATTAGCTCCATGGCGATTCGCCCAAGCTGCGTCCCCGTGACTCGGTTCTTTGTTCCTGCTAACTGGTCGACGGATGTCACGGTCGGTTTGTCCTGCCATTTCAATCCAAGCTGTATGCCTCGCAATTCGCAGTGAGTAAACAAGAACTGGACATTATGGCGTTTTCGCAAAGGTTCACGAAGCAGTGCCTCACTCTTTTTGCTGTAGAAGAAGTGGTATTGCGCCGCGCGAGACGGGAACATGTAGGCGTAATCCAATACATTCAGATATGGTGCGCCACCAGCTGAGTTCTGAGTCGAGGCAGAATAAATATCAACAATGCCCTGCTGGGTCTTCTTAATGCAGTTGGTCTGTCCACAGATTTGGTTGCTGCCAATAAACTCCACCCGAATGGCACCATTGGTACGCGCTTCCAGATCTTTGGCAAAGAACAACTGACCCGACTTTTGAATATCGAGGTTTTTTTCGTTAAAACCCGACGCACCGAACTTCAACTGAAACTTGGGTTTCACGGCATAACGCTTTTTGGCGGTTTGCTCAGCGGCATTTGCCAGCTGAGATAAGGTTGCTCCGGCACCTAATGCGCCAGCAGCCAGTAGTGTGGATGTCGCCCCGTATCGGGCAGACACTTTCATAAATCCACGTCGGGTTAATTTTTCGTCTCTCATGGTTATCACTCCATTGACTAAAAATGAACAGCGCTTCCCTATTTCTGACTACCGCTTTTCGACAAACTCAGGGGTTTCTCACCTCAATACACAAGCATTGTAATAGGTCGAACAACACGCCGTTGTAGTTATTGAATCTCCTCACATTGCCCATTTTTAACCCGAGCAAATGTTAATTTTTTTGATTCAACGTTGCTCATTTATTACACAAAAAAATAAAAAACAACCCTTGACTTAAAAAATTGAGCCATTTAGTCTCAATAAATGAAACTTAAGACTTATTGGATTTGATGGCGAAAATTTCTGAGTCGCCATCACACGATGACAGGGAATGTGAAAAAAATGAGCACATCGGAAGCGCAGTTTGACTACATTGTGGTTGGGGCAGGATCCGCTGGATGCGTGTTAGCCAACCGGCTTTCTGCTAACCCCAAAAACAAGGTATTGTTGTTAGAAGCGGGAGGGAACGACAGCAACCCATGGCTGCACATTCCGGTTGGGTATTTTAAAACCATGCACAATCCGAAAACCGACTGGTGTTACCTCACCGCCCCCGACAAAGGCATCAATCATCGGCAGTTACAATGGCCGCGAGGAAAAGTCATTGGCGGTTCCAGTGCCCTCAATGGTTTGTTGTATGTTCGTGGTCAGGCGGAAGATTACGATCGCTGGGAAAAGCTGGGGAACAAAGGCTGGTCATACCAAGAGGTGCTGCCATATTTCAAAAAGTCTGAAGATCAGGAGCGCGGAAAGAGTGAGTTTCACGGTGTCGGTGGACCGCTCAAGGTGTCGGATTTGCGATTGCGTCGCCCCATTGCGGACTTTTTCATTCAGGCTGCCGTGCAGGCAGGTATACCAGAAAACCCAGACTACAACGGAACGTCTCAAGAGGGAGTAGGCTATTTTCAGCAAACTGCTTACAAGGGCTTTCGCTGGAGCACAGCAAAAGGCTTTCTGAAACCTGTACTTTCCAGACCGAATCTGACAGTGGCATTGCACGCTCAGGTTCACAGGATACTCTTTGAAGGAAAAACGGCAATTGGGATTGAGTACCAGCAGAAGCAATCCAAAGTCATCACCAAAGCTTCAAAAGAAGTCATCCTGTCTTCTGGTGCCATTGGATCGCCTCAGATTCTCCAACTGTCTGGAATTGGTGATCGTGATCTGATGGATCAACTTAACATTCCACTGATCCACGCCTTACCCGGAGTGGGTCAAAACTTGCAGGATCATCTGCAAATCCGATTGGTGTTCAAAACCAGCCAACGCACACTAAATGACGAGGTCAACAGTGTATTCAAACGCCTGTGGGTAGGCATGCAGTACGCGTTTAACCGCACTGGACCTCTTACCTTAGCCGCGAGTCAGGTCGCGGTGTTTACCCAATCCAATGAATCGCTTTCCAGACCCGATATTCAGTTTCACATGCAGCCACTGAGTGCCGATAAACCGGGCGAAGGTGCACATCCATTTTCGGCTTTTACGTCTTCGGTTTGTCAGCTTCGCCCGTACAGCCGTGGGTATGTGCAGATAAAGTCTAGTGATCCGGCGGAGCACCCGGAAATACAGCCGAATTATTTGTCGGATGAAAGAGATGAAAAAACAGTGGTAGACGCCATCAAGGTGGCCAGAAAAATTTCGGCACAGCCAGCGCTGGCAAAGCACATTCTCGAAGAGTTCGTCCCGGGAAGCCAGTATCAGACTGATGAGGAGTTACTGGAAGCGGCGCGAAACTTCAGCCAGACCATTTATCACCCCACCAGCACCTGCAAAATGGGCAATGATGATATGGCAGTGGTGGATGAACGTTTAAGAGTGCATGGAGTGAAACAGCTTAGAGTGGCAGATGCATCCATCATGCCGGAGATCGTGTCGGGCAACACCAACGCCCCTACTATCATGATCGCCGAAAAAGCCGCCGATATGATTCTGGAGGACAATGGAAACTAGGAAGTTAGTCACTAACTTTCAATAGGATGCGAATAAAATGTTCGTCTTCGTAATCGACGTCATAGTCAAACTGACTGTTGGCGTATATCGCCCCTAAAAAGGTGTGTCGGTGAGACTGATTGCCACGAAATAGCATGGGAATGCCCACTTGAAGCTGGTTGGTATCGTTAAAGTGTACGTTTAAATCTTGTGAAAGCACCGCCACCAGACAGCCGTTTTTATTGTGGTCGAGATCCAGCGCTTCAGGCGTTGAAAGCACAACCGTTGTCCCGAGTTTCTTTTCTATCTCATTGATCAGCAGCAGGTAGCCATCAAGATGCGGGTAACCGGGTTTTCCGTCTTCACCCAATACCAACCCTTCAAGAAATCGCTCTAAATTGGCGTTCGAATGCTTATTTAGCTGTACAAAAAGCTTGATTTGCTTGCGAATGGATTTGTATTTATTGAGCTTTAACTTGGGTTTGAACCAACGCACCAACGCCTCGTTTTTCTTTGCCGTTGAAAGCAAAGTGCGAGGATTTGACTGAATTTGAAACTGAAGATGCAGCAACGCATGTAGAGTCAGAGTTTTAAAAAGTTGCGAGTGTTCCATTTAACCGACGTTATGATTTTATTATTAGAATTGTGAAGAAGGAGTTTACAGACTCCAAAGACTATAAAACCACTTGAGCGACAATTACTCAAGTGGTTCAGTTGGCGATGTGGGCTATATACCGTCTCCGCCAATGAAAGTCTGGGATTTGCCGTTAAATTGCTGATCCATGTCGAGTGAAGGCTTGTCGCTTTTTGGTCGACCGACAATTTTAGCCGGTACACCAGCGACAGTGGTATGCTCAGGAACCGCCTGTAAGACCACAGAACACGATCCAATTTTAGCGCCTTCACCCACTTCGATGTTGCCAAGAATCTTAGCACCAGCTCCGATCATGACACCTTCGCGGATCTTCGGATGTCGGTCGCCGCTCTCCTTACCCGTACCACCTAACGTCACGTCCTGCAAAATAGACACATCATCTTCAACCACCGCGGTTTCACCGATGACGATCCCCGTTGCGTGGTCAAGCATGATGCCTTTTCCTATCCGCGCCGCCGGGTGAATATCCACCTGACACGCCACGGAAATCTGGTTTTGCAGATAGGTGGCTAGCGCAACGCGCCCTTGTTTCCACAACCAGTTCGCCACTCGGTAACCTTGAAGTGCGTGAAACCCTTTCAGGTAAAGCAATGGCATAGAATACATGGCAACCGCTGGATCTCGATTGACCGTCGCACAAATGTCGCATGCTGCAGAGGCTGTCAGATCGGGATCTGAATTAAATGCCTGTTCCACCACTTCACGTACTGCCATGGCTGGCATTGAGGCTGTCTTGAGTTTGTTGGCTAAGATGTAGCTTAGCGCAGCCCCCAGACTGTCATGATTGATGATGGTTGCATGGTAGAAACTGGCAAGCATCGGCTCTTGCTCCGATTGCTCTCTCGCCTCTCTGACGATGGCTTTCCAGACCTTCTGTTTTTCACATTGCTTCATTGTGGTATTCCGATCTTCCTTGAAAATGAGGCAGAGCTAGCTGCCACAAAGTCATTTAAGCTTCTGCTTTTTTGTCACGCGCGAGCAGGTCTTGGGCCGCCATGCGCGCATCCTTACCTTGATACAATACTTGATAGATTTGTTCAACTATTGGCATTTCAACACCCATGCGCTCTGAAAGTACCCACACTTCTTTGGTGTTGCGATACCCTTCGACTACCTGACCAATTTCTTCCTGAGCTGTATCCACATCTTTGCCCTGCCCAAGTGCCAAACCGAATCGACGGTTTCGAGACTGGTTGTCGGTACAGGTCAGTACCAAATCGCCTAATCCGGCCATTCCCATAAAGGTTTCAGGCTGTGCTCCTAATGCAGCGCCTAACCGGGTCATTTCAGCCAGACCTCGGGTGATCAGTGCCGTTCTTGCGTTAGCACCAAATCCGATGCCATCAGACATACCGGCACCGATGGCAATCACGTTTTTCACTGCACCGCCAAGCTGCATACCAATAAAGTCACTATTGGCGTACACGCGGAATGTTTTGCTGCAATGGATTTTCTCCTGCAGATCTTTCACAAAGTCCGAATCTGGAGACGCCACTGAAATAGCCGTTGGTAATCCTTGTGCTAATTCTTTTGCAAACGTGGGACCAGACAACACCGCTAATGGATAACGTTCACCAAGTTGTTCTTGCGCCACCTCTTTTAGCAGACGACCTGTTTCCGGCTCCAAACCTTTCGTCGCCCAGCAAATTCTGGAATCTTCACGCAAAACAGGTTTGATACTATCCAATACAATGCCAAAGACATGGCTTGGGACAACCACCAGCAGATCTCGGCTTGCCTGTACGGCTTTCTCTAAGTTGTCTTCGATAATCAGTGTGGGTGGGAATTCAATTCCTGGCAGAAATTCGTGGTTTGCTCTGTCGGCTTGCAGACGCGCCATATGCTCCGGCTCGTGCCCCCACAGAATCACATTTGCACCATTGCGCGCTAATGAAATAGCCAGAGATGTGCCGTAAGAACCAGCGCCAATCACAGTCATGGCTATCTCTTTGCCATTGTAATTATTGGTACTGTGTTGGTTGCTTTGAGGTTGTGTCATCGTTCCACCCGATACATGTCGTGAGTATGGAGTTAGTATACTCAAAAAACGTTACCGTATGCTTGTGAGGCAGGTACATAATAAAAATGCACATCGCATCGTGAGATTTGATGTGCATAACAATCAAAATTCCACAGCCTTTTCAGGCTGTGGTTAAGGCGATTAAGCTTGCGCTTCGCCTTCCTGAGCTTGCTGCTGTAGGTAGTTCATGAACAGAGCGTCAAAGTTAACTGGCGCTAGGTTCAGTTGAGGGAACGTACCTTTAACCACTAGGCTGGAAATCGTTTCACGAGCGTATGGGAATAGGATGTTCGGGCAGAAAGCACCTAGGCAGTGAGCCAGTTGACCCGCTTCCATGTTTTCTGCTGTGAAGATACCACCTTGCTGAACTTCACATAGGAAAGCAGTTTTCTCATTTTCTGTGTCACCGTTTTTCACAGTAACAGTCAGACGAAGTACAACTTCGTATACGTTCTCACCCAGTTCACGGCTTTGCGTGTCCAGATCCAGTTTTACGTCTGGCGTCCATTCTGTTTGGAAGATTTCTGGAGAGTTTGGCGTTTCGAAAGAAACGTCTTTTAGGAAGATACGTTGAATTGCAAAGTTTTGGTTTGCTTCTTGAGGTGCTGCTTCAGCCATTGTCAAAATCCTTTAATCAATATATTTGCCCCGGCAACGCCAAGGCATGAAAACCTGTGTAGGTATCTGTGAAAATTATTTCTTACCACGAACTAAGGGTAGATTCGCTTCATTCCACGCAATCAAGCCATTTTTCAGTAAGTAAACCTTCTCAAAACCAGCTTTGTTCAGCTCATTCGCACTTGCTTGCGCAGTTTGACCTGTTTTGCATACCACAATGATTGGGTTCGATTTATGCTTTTCAAGGCTCGCGATGGAACCATTTTTGATATCTGAAGGCAAAATGTGAACTGCGCCTGTAATATGACCTTTCTTGAATTCGTCCTTGGAACGAATGTCAACAACCACGCCATCTTCGCGGTTCATCATGTTGGTCACTTCTGCGGCAGTCACTTCTTTGTAGCCTGCGGTTTTGCTCTTAAAAATATTGACGACAAGGGCGACGAAAATACCGGCCCATACCATCACTAGAATGGTGTTATTGGAAATAAAATCTAAATATTCTTGCATGTCCTACGCTCTTGCAACGCTTACGCGGGTGTCTGTAAAGGGCAGATTATAACGTCGAAGGTGCCGAAATTCGATAATGGTTGTTGAAAGAAGTGAAATAAGAGGCAATGCTCACCTTTCAGGTCTCCAATCTTTGGCTTCTGACCCAAGATTGACAATAGTTTTGGGGTTTTGAACCAAACTCATAAAAATCGATACTATTGAATTAAATCAACAACATATGCAATGACATTTATACAAACCGTTGGAGATATTGTATAGTCTGCGCACAATTGCAATTAAATACGACCAGTTGAACTATTCGGTAAAGGAACCGCCATGAGACGACTTGTTCAAATCACGCTTGCTTTCGCTTTGACCCTTTGCTCATTTCTGTCATGGGCAGACGCCAAAATCAGCTACCTCGGGAATTACACACACAATGGTGCTTCCGCCATTATTGTGCAGTTTGATGAGCAGGTGCCTTTCCAGAATGCGGTGTCCATCTCGACCAAAGGTGGTGAGGAACTGCCGAATGCCTGGGTATTCAATAAAGCCAAGACTGCGCTTATCTATGCTGACGTCGAGGTGGGGAAAAATTACGTTCTCACTTTGAATCAGGGGCTGAAATACGAGGATAAGTCAGAACACACGGTCAGTATCTATCGAAAAGATCCAACGGTGGAAGTCATCGGGCGAGGTCCTGTGGTGCCAGCCAACGGAAAGCGCAGTATCCCGATTTCTACGATGAACGTTGAGCAAGTTTCTGTTGAAGTATTGAAGGTTTCTGACCCTGCAGCATTTCTCAACACTTCGCATTACTCTTCACAACCTGATCGCTGGGCACTGAACCGACTGACCAGTTCAACGGCTCCGATAACGGTTCTGAATTTCGATATTCCCACTGGCAAAGCCAATCAGTCGCAATACACCGAGCTTTTCTTACCTGACGAGCTGGTCAATGGCTGGTACCTGTTGATTGTTAAACCGACGGGCAGCTACAGTTACGACAGTGAAAAAGCCATTCAGGTGGCACTGACCGCTGTCGGTATTCAAACCAAAGTCTTTCCTAAGCAACTGGCGGTCTACCTCTCTTCTTTCTCAGATTCATCTGCTATTACCGATGCCAACATTTCGGTTCATCATAGAGACGGCAATGTTACGGCTCTTGGCAAATCGACAGACGGTTTTGCTCAATTCGATTACGAAGTCAAACAGGGCGATATCCTGTTCGTTCAGAAAGGTGAAGAAGTCAGCCTTCTTCCACTTCGTGAAATGCCTCTGGATCTCTCGGATTACAAAGTGGCAGGCAGACAATATCAGGACCATGAAGCCTTTATTTATTCCAATCGGGATCTGTTCCGTCCGGGAGAAGTTCTTCCCCTTAATATCATTGCCCGAGATCAGGATGGTGAAGTACTGCAGGACGTGCATCGCTTGTATGTGGAATACATCAAGCCCGACCAGAGTATTGCCGCAAGTCGTTGGTTAAACCCTGCTTCAGCAAATGGCTTCTTCAGTGACGAATACGCCATTCCAGCCAGTGCGCCATTAGGTAAGTGGGTCGCACAAGTCAAGCTACATAAAAAAGCCAAAGCGCCGATCAGCACATTCACGTTTGATGTGAGTGAGTTTGTTCCCGAGCGTATGGACTTGACGGTGGATATGCCCAAATCCATCGAATTGGGTGCCTCTAAAACCACAGCGGAACTGGACGGTAAGTATCTGTTTGGATCACCAGCGGCACAAAATCGCGTCTCGATAGACACGCATTACCTGCCAACTCATTACTTTGACACCGACCTGAGTGATTTCTATGTCGGTCAGCCGTTTAATATTTCCTACTGGCGCGATGTTCCTGATATCGAAGACATCAAGCTTGATGACAATGGTAAGTACTCCCTAACCTTCCCACTGTACGCGCCTGAACTGATGAAGTCGCCAGTCAATGCTCTGTTCACGTTTGAGCTGTTTGAGACGGGCGGTGCAAGCGTTTCTCGCAACCAGCAACGTCAGTTGTGGTCAGGAAAACCATTAGCTGGAATTAAAGCACCAGATGATGACATTAACTCATACAGCAGCGTTGAATTTCAGGTGGGTTTGCTCAGCGGAGATGGTAAAACCCTGCAAGCAGGCAACCTTGATTATGTTTTAGAGCGCAATGCGGGCGGATACTACTGGGTTTACAGCGAAAGCAGTGGCTGGGATATTCGCAGTGACGATAAATGGCGACCAGTCCAAGCAGATAACCTTCTCACTGAAGCAGGAAAAGCCATTCCACTTCAGCTGAATGTCGATTGGGGACGCTATCGCCTTACGATAACCACCGAGCAAGGTACAGTTACACGATTCCCTTTCTGGGCTGGTTGGAATGAAGGCAGTGCACAGCAACCTGTAAAACCGGATCAGTTGTCTATGACGCTTGATAAAAAGCGTTACACGGCAGGCGATGACGTTCAGGTAACCGTATTCAGCAAGCAAGCGGGTGAACTTCAGTTGAGCCTGGATGGCGGACAGTCGCTTTTGCAGCAGCGTCATGTGATTGAAGCAGGCGAACATCAGTTCACTCTGCCAATTGATGCCAGCCTGAATCGTCACGACCTTTATGTCACTGCCACGTTAGTCAGCAGTGCCGCTGAGCAGCAAGCAGGAGCTAAAGCTCTGCCTAGACGTTTCTTTGCTATTGCCCCCGTAATGCTTGATCGCAAAGACAGGGTTTTACCTGTGAGTATTGAGCACGCGGATAAGCTGCTGCCACTAGAGCCTGCTACCATCAAGGTCAAGCTGGACAAACCCTTAGAGCAAAAAGCGTGGGTCACGCTTTCTTTGGTAGACAGAGGCATCATCAATCTCGCGAAGTATGAGCCGCCTGTGATGGCTGACTGGTTCTTCTCACACCGTCGCTACCAAAGTGATGTCATCGATATGTACTCCCGCTTCTACCAGACTCGTCCGGATTCCTTCGTGACGCGTCATCGCTATGGCGGCGATCAGGAGATTGACCTGAACGTGAGCAACGATGATCTAGTGGAAAGCAAAACCATCACCATTATGTCTGAATTGGTGCAGTTCGACCAAAATGGCGAAGCCAACACCACCGTGGATATCCCGGATTACAATGGCCAGGCTCAGGTTGTGGCGATGGCATTTACCGACAGCCAATATGGTCAGTCGGAGTCTAATGTGACTATTTCGGCACCTATTGTGGCGGAGTTGGCAGTACCACGTTTCCTGACTCCAGAGGATTCAAGTCAAACTTACATGGAGCTGTTTAATACCTCCGGTACAAATCAGACGGTGAAAGCTTCGATAGAAGGTGGAGACATTCTCTCTTTACCGGGGGAAACGTCGTTCGAGTTTACCCTTCAGGATGGCGAGCGCACTGGTGTGCCCGTTCCGTTCAACATTGGCAAAATTCAATCAAATTCAGAAGTTATCACTCTGAAACTCACCATAGATGCGACGGGTGATGATGGTACTCGCTACCACCAGCAGCGTGACTGGGATATTCCAGTGCGTATCGGGCAGCCCATGGCAAGCCAGCGCACTCTGATTACACTAGCGCCCAGTTCGGATGCTATTGATTCAGGTACCGCCGAAGGCAGCACTTACACCCTTACACCGGACTTATGGAAAGATTACCAGGACTTTACCGAGCAGTTTGCCGCTGTCACCTTCTCTCGCTCGCCTCAGGTCAACATTGCTGAATACGCTCAGGGGCTGTTCCGCTACCCGTATGGCTGTGCTGAGCAGACCACCAGTAAAGCAATGCCGTGGTTGTTTGATGATTCAGACTTAACGGCAATAAAAGCCAAAGCGGCGGGCGATAAACCCGTTCGTCAAATCATTGAAGATTCGATGAACCGTTTGTCCACCATGCAGAAAAGCAACGGCAGCTTTTCCCTTTGGAGCAGGCATGGTGACGCGGACGACTGGCTCAGCATGTACGTGACCGAATACCTCCTGGAAGCCAATGCACGCTTTCATGATGTGGTTCCTGCCAAGATGCTGGAGCGAGCAAAAGAAAACCTGACACGACTAATCCGAAATGGCAAAGCCGATCAAGCCAGTCATTTCTATGCCTTATGGCTCGGAGCTAAAGCTGGTCTGGTCAACAATACTCAGCTGTACAACACATCGCAGCAGTTGACCGACAAACCGAATCACGCCATTTCACGCTTATCCGCAGCGCATTTTGGTGGCGCATTCCTTCTGAATGGCCAAACTAAGCAGGGGGAGAAATTCTTCAGTTGGACAGAGTCGGACACGATGCGCAGCCGGATTCGTTATTACGAATACGGCAGCAAAATTCGTGATATGGCGATGACGATTGCGATCCTCGAAGACGTTCGCAAGGTGATTAAACTGAGCCCTGAAATGCTTTCGCTGAGAAACCGACTGGCCATTCGCGTTATGGAACTGTCTGCTCAGAGAAACTGGCTCAGCACTCAGGAACGCATGGCGCTGGTTCGTGCAGGTATTGCATTGAAGCAAGATAACGGAACATCGGTTTCCATCGAGATTTCTGAAAACGGCACTCAGCGTGAGTCGACGGCGAAATCTTCTGGTCACGAGCTGCTGGCGGTAGGAAGTACCCTTTCCAATCCGAGTAAACAGCCCATTTTCATTCAGATCGCAACCAAAGGGCTGGCTAAACCGGAATACTTGCAATCCACGATTCAGTTCCGACAAGCCATCCGTTCTTACCGCTATGAAAACGGCGATAAGTACAAAGGAGAACCACTCAAAGTCGGTGACAAGCTGATAGTGTCTGTCGATTACAATCTTAGGGAAAAAACAAACAATGCACTGATTGTTGAGTACCTTCCGACGGGCTTTGTGCTTGAGAACCCTCAATTCACCAACAGCGCAGAAATCATCAAAGCAGCGAAAGTGGTGAAAAGCAGCAGTTGGGACATGCTTGAGTATCGCAACGATCGTCTGGTGGCTTCCACCAACATGAAATCGGGCAGTCAGTATCGCATTAACTATGTATTACGAGCTGAAACCCCAGGAGAGTCGGCAATTCCAGCCATGTTTATGGAAAACATGTATCAGCCTGAGAAGCTGATTTACAAGCCTTATCAATCCATTCCGTCGATCACCATTCGACCATAGAGGCTAAGCCGAGGTATGGCTTTGAAACTCAGAAAAGGATTGGTTTTGGCTGCAAGTATCACCGGCGTCATGGTGGTACTTGCAATCTTGTCTTTTTTTGTTGCCAATGCTTTGTCTCCTCTGGATTTTGAGGAAAAGTTTGACCACAGCACGACAGTCTACAGCCGCAATGGTGAAGTCCTCAGACAGTTTTCTAATTCCAAAGGTATATTTCGCATTCCAATCCATCATCAGATTGAGGAAGGCAATGTTAGCCGACCGGTGTCTGAGGTTTATCTCAGCGCCCTTTTGGAGTACGAAGACAAGTATTTTTACTACCACCCGGGGTTTAATCCCTTTTCGTTGGCTCGCGCCCTTGCTCAGCAAGTCGTAAACGGACGGGTCATTTCCGGCGGTTCAACCATTACCATGCAGGTCGCTCGTATGTTTTACCCGTATGAGCGTTCTTATTGGGGTAAGGTTGAGCAAATTTTCCGGGCTCTCCAGCTTGAACTTCACTACTCAAAGGAAGAGATTCTCGATCTTTACCTGACGCACACCCCTATGGGTGGCAACATTGAGGGAGTGGAAGCGGGTGCCCAGCGATATTTTGGTAAGTCGGCTCAGGATTTAAATTTAACGGAAGCACTGACTCTGGTGGTACTTCCACAGCGCCCCACCAGCACCAGACCAGATCGCCACCCCGAAAGAGCCTTGGCGGCAAGAAACAAAGTGTTGAAGCGCGTTCAGAGTGAGTTAGCACTTACCGATGAAACGTTAAAGCTCTTGTTGGCGACACCTCTGGATGCCTCTCGCTATTTCCCGCCCGTTTTAAGCCCTCTTCTGGCGAGAAGGCTTCATTTAGCCAGCCCTGAACAGCCGACGTTTAGCACTTTTGTTGATCAAACTTTGCAGGCGTCGATTGAAGACTTGATAACTCAGCGTTCAGTGAGTTGGTCAACCGCGCTGTCGAGCGCTGTTTTAGTGATGGATAATGAATCAGGGGAAGTGATTGCTTACAAAGGATCTGCCGACTTCAATAACCTGCGTCGTTATGGTCATGTGGATATGGTGCACGCATTACGCTCTCCAGGTTCCACACTCAAGCCTTTTATCTATGGTCTTGCTCTGGAAAAAAGACTGGTTCACAGTGGCAGTTTACTGATGGATATCCCCATTTCGCACGGAGACTATCAACCGCAAAACTTTAATCGCTATTTCAGTGGTCCTATTCGGTTAGACCGCGCGTTGCAGCTTTCAAAAAATGCCACTGTTGTTCAGGTGCTGAGTCAACTGGGATCACAACAATTTCTCGACTGGCTAACCAGCAGCCACATTCCCCTCAAAGCAAATGACCCGAACCTTACGGTTGCACTTGGCGGAGTGGGTACTAACTTATCGGGATTAGTTTCTTTGTATTCAGCGCTTGCCCGACAAGGAACCGCTGTTCATCCCAGATATGTAAAAGACGCTCCCAGCCACGTAACCCCATTACTCTCGCCCTCTGCAAGCTGGGTAATATTCGACATTCTTTCACAAATCCCACCACCTGAGCGTTTTGCTCCAGCCTATGGCAGAAAAGTGGCATGGAAGACAGGTACCAGCTACGGTTTTCGCGACGCCTGGTCTATAGGGGTCAGCAAAAAATATACGGTCGGCGTATGGGTTGGCAGGCCGGATGGCTCTCCTAACGTAGGAAAGACCGGCGCCAAACAGGCAGCGCCTATTATGTTTGATGTTTTTGACCTGCTCCCGTCAGAAAGTGAACCCATTCTCAAGCCAGAAAATGTCACTGCCAGTGAGGTTTGCTGGCCAAGTGGACTAATGAAAAACAGTGTTGAAAGCGAGCACTGTATCAGTGCACAACCAGCCTGGCTCATTGATGAGCAAGCGCCACCGACGTTGCGCTTTCAGGAGCCTTTAAACACGTTACACAAGTGGCCGACACCACTTCTTCAGTGGTCTTTAGCCAAAGGTGTTTCCTTAACGGACGAGACAGAAAGTGCCACCAAAAAAGTGAAGATACTCTCCCCACAAAGCGGGATGCAGTTTTTTCCTTATCCAAACCAAACTTTTCAGTTGAAAGCATCGAGAGAACCGGTTGACTGGTATTTGAATGATGTGCCGATAGAAAAATCTATTCTAACCTTTGATTCTATGCCAACAGGCAGCCATACACTGACAGCGTGCTCTATTCAGTGCGATAGCGTAGACATTTATGTTTACAAGTAACACTGAGCCAGCAGAATTCGCCTCTCTCCAATTGCGCTACTGATGAAAATCATTTTCTTTATGGTGCATAATTCGCAATAATTCCCGGCAGATAGCGGTGATTTTGAAAACTTGTAACAGCCAAGCCTCATCATTATTTGATCTAAGGCTACAGTTTGCCCTAAGAAGTGTAGTAAAATTACGCTAATTTGATTTAACAGTTACTTTGAATTTGACGAGGTTAGAACTATGTCAGCTAAGAAGCCAATGGCTCTTGTTATTCTGGATGGGTGGGGACACCGTGAAGAAATCGAAAGCAACTCGATTGCGAATGCAAATACACCGGTAATGGACGATCTGCTTGCCACTTGCCCAAACACTCTGATCTCTTCATCTGGTATGGATGTGGGTCTGCCTGACGGTCAAATGGGTAACTCAGAAGTAGGTCATACCAACATTGGTGCTGGTCGTATCGTATACCAAGACCTAACCCGCATTACAAAGTCTATTGCGGATGGTGAATTTGAGCAGACAGAAGCACTCGTTAGTGCTATCGACAAAGCAGTTGAAGCAGGCAAAGCGGTTCACTTGATGGGTCTGATGTCACCAGGTGGTGTTCACAGCCATGAAGATCACATCTACGCAGCTGTTAAAATGGCAGCAGCACGTGGCGCTGAAAAAATCTACCTACACTGCTTCCTAGACGGTCGTGACACTCCACCACGCAGTGCAGAGAACTCACTAAAGCGTTTTGATGCACTGTTCGCAGAGCTAGGTAAAGGTCGTATCGCTTCTCTGGTTGGTCGTTACTACGCTATGGACCGTGACAACAACTGGGATCGCGTGCAAGCGGCATACGAACTTCTGACTGAAGCAAAAGCAGAATTCAGCGCAGACAGCGCTGTTGCTGGTCTTGAAGCGGCTTACGCTCGTGAAGAAAACGATGAGTTTGTTAAAGCGACGGCAATCAAAGCAAAAGGCCAAGAAGACGCAAGTATTCAAGACGGCGATGCAGTACTCTTCATGAACTACCGCGCCGACCGTGCTCGTCAAATCACCCGCACTTTCGTGACAGATTTTGCTGGTTTTGAGCGCAACGTATTCCCATCTGTTGAATTTGTCATGCTGACTCAATACGCTGCAGACATTCCTCTTGCAACAGCTTTCCCACCAGCATCTCTAGACAACACACTAGGTGAGTGGCTATCTAAGCAAGGTAAAACTCAGCTTCGTATGTCTGAAACTGAAAAGTACGCACACGTTACTTTCTTCTTCAACGGCGGTGTTGAAACAGAGTTTGAAGGTGAAGATCGCAGCTTGGTTGCTTCTCCAAAAGTCGCAACTTACGACCTTCAGCCAGAAATGAGCTCTGAAGAGCTGACAGACAAATTTGTTGAGGCGATTAAGTCTGGTAAGTACGACTCCATCATCTGTAACTACCCTAACCCAGACATGGTAGGTCACACAGGTGTTTACGAAGCAGCAGTAAAAGCTATCGAAGCAGTAGATACATGTGTAGGTCGCGTAGTTGAAGCCATTCGTGAAGTAGGCGGTCAGGTTCTGATCACTGCGGACCACGGTAACGCAGAAATGATGGTAGACCCAGCAACAGGTGGCGTTCACACGGCGCACACGACTCTTCCTGTACCGCTAGTATACGTAGGTGAGCGTAACGTTGAGTTTGTTGAAGGTGGTAAGCTTTCTGACCTTGCTCCGACTATGCTTGAGCTAACAGATACAGAAATCCCTGCGGAGATGACTGGTCAGGTAATCGTTAATCTGAAATAATCATTGTCATAGTCAAGAGGCTGAAGAGATTCAGCCTCCCCTTATGGCGGAATTATTGTTAAGGATGAACCTGTTTCAATCACAGCATTCATTTAACGCCAGTGCCCTTCGCACTGGCGTTTTGTCATGTTTTCTGGCTCTCATTTTCCCAGCTCTCAGCGTCAATGCCGCAACGCAAACCGAGTTAAAAGGCGTTAAATCGGAGATTTCGCGTCAGCAGACGCAACTCAACAAGAATCAAAAGCAGCTCAATCAGCTTCAAAGTGCGCTAAAGAAACACGAGCTTTCTATCAACGCGATAGAGAAAGCAATCAGCCAGACTCAGTCTGCCCTGAAAAAAGCCAATGGCAACCTGACTCAGTACCAAAAACAGAAATCTGAATTAGAAGCCCAGCAGAAGGTGCAAAGCGATACGCTAAAAGAGCTGGTCAAAACCTACTACATTACCCGTCGCAAATACGATGCTGCAACACTGCTTCAAAGCGACAATAAAGCCGAATTAGATCGAATTGGTCATTACTTTCAACATCTTGCTAAAGAGCGTACTAAAGCCATAGAAGCGCTCCAAAAAACAGAAGCCGACTTAGAACACAACCACCGTGCACTGACTCAAAAGCAAAAAGAAATCTCTGACTTGTTAGTGACGCAGAAATCTAAAAAGAAAGAGCTAACCACATCGCAATCCAGCCGCAAGAAAACCGTTTCTAAAATTAAAAGTACGATTAAAAACGACAAAACCTATTTAGACGAACTTCAACGCAACGAAAATCGTCTAAAAGCCGAGATAGCCAAAGCCGCTAAGCGCGCCTCAATTCCAATGAATGGTTTAAGCCGACAGAAAGGCAAACTCCCGTGGCCATTAAGAGGCAGAGTGCTTCACAACTACGGAACTAAGCAAACCGGTCAGGTTAACTGGAAAGGCATGGTAATTTCCGCCAAGCACCAGCAACCAGTTAAAGCGGTATACCCTGGTACTGTTGTTTTCGCTGAATATCTTCGTGGGTATGGATTATTGGTACTTCTAGACCACGGCAAAGGGGATATGACACTGTATGGCTTCAATCAAACCTTGATGAAAAAAGAAGGCGATAGAGTCACCGCAGGTGAAACCATCGCATTAGCGGGAGACACTGGCGGGCAAGACAAAACATCACTTTACTTCGAAATCCGCCGCAACAGCAAAGCACAAAATCCTAAGTCTTGGTTGGTGCGGTAATCCAATATTCAGATAAAAAGAAAGGGAGCTTTGAAGCTCCCTTACTTTTAATAAGTCGAATAACTAGATTTAGTCACTACCGAATAAATCACGTGTGTAGACTTTTTCCGTTACATCGTTGAGCTCTTCAACCATACGGTTAGATACAATCACGTCAGAGACTGACTTAAATTCTTCAAAATCTGTCATTACACGCGAATTAAAGAATTGCTCTTCTTTTAGCACCGGCTCGTAAACGACCACTTCAATACCCTTAGCTTTCAGGCGTTTCATAATCCCCTGAATACTTGAAGCGCGGAAGTTATCAGAACCCGCCTTCATTATAAGACGATAAATGCCTACTACTTTTGGTGACTTCTTCAAAATCGATTCGGCAATAAAATCTTTACGAGTGCGGTTGGCATCAACAATCGCCTGAACGATGTTGTTCGGCACATCTTGGTAATTCGCCAGAAGCTGCTTGGTGTCTTTCGGCAAACAGTAACCACCATACCCAAACGATGGGTTGTTGTAGTGGTTGCCAATTCGGGGATCAAGCCCAACACCTTCAATGATTTGTCTAGAGTCTAGTCCCAGAGATTCTGCATAAGAATCTAACTCGTTAAAATACGCCACGCGCATCGCAAGGTAAGTATTTGAGAACAGTTTAACAGCTTCTGCTTCTGTCGAGTTAGTGAACAAAACTTCGATATTTTCTTTTTCAGCACCTTGCACCAACAAACTCGCAAACTTCTCTGCTCGTTCGCTCTGTTCACCAACAATTATACGAGACGGATGAAGATTATCGTAAAGCGCACGCCCCTCTCTCAAGAACTCTGGAGAAAATATCAGATTCTTACAATCTAGTTCTTTTCTAATACGTTCGGTATACCCCACAGGCACTGTAGACTTAATCACCATGGTCGCATTGGGATTGATTGCCATAACGTCTTTGATAACAGCCTCAACTGAAGAGGTATTGAAATAGTTAGTAACCGGGTCGTAATCCGTTGGAGTTGCGATGACGACAAACTCAGCATCTTTATATGCTTTCTCTTTGTCCAATGTAGCAACAAGGTTTAATGGTTTGTCTTGAAGAAAAGATTCGATCTCACTGTCTGATATCGGTGAGAGCTTGTCATTAATAAGGTTTACTTTTTCTTCAATGACATCCACTGCTATTACTTGGTTATGTTGAGCTAACAAAACTGCATTGGATAAACCTACGTATCCCGTCCCTGCTATCGCAATTTTCATCTATACCTACCCTACCGACAAAATCAGATGCGCACCTTTATCGTAAGTACAGCATCAATCTAGATTTGCGCAAATTACACGCTTATTTCGCTCAACGAGAAAGACAATGAGCTTTGTGGTAAATCTAGCAAACTAGATTAGGGTAGGATTATGAAACGGGGATGAAATCAACGACTAAGAGAGTATGAGGATGAAACAAAAGAAAAGAGAGAGGTGGCGACCCACTCATTTGTAGAGATCACACTTGAAGAACAACTCACCTTTAAACTCCACCTTATAAATAACTTCAACTCTCGTTATCGGTAGTTGAAACGAAAAAACTTGTTAAACCGTAAAGCAAGTTTGTATAGTAACCACTCTAAGATACTCGGGTTAATTTGAACTAACTTGCTGTATATAAATAGTAAACGCATTTTGGTACATAAAAGCTACATCTGCTAGGTGTTTTAATGGTATGCTTACGCATCCCTTTGTAGGGGAATTTTAATAAATCTCAAGCATATAAATTCAACTTTACGTCATGTTTCTAGAACTACTATTTGTATTCTTCTCCTCGTTTGCTACGTTATTTTTGATGCGTAAGATAGCCAAGCGTATTGGTTTAGTCGATACCCCTAATGCAAGAAAACTACATACGGGCGCAGTACCTCTGGTCGGGGGAATATCAGTTTGTATAACTCTAAGTCACTTCATTTTGTTTAAACCCGATGTCATCCAAAATAGCGAGCTATTTCTGGGATCTATTGCATTTCTTACAATTCTAGGGGCTCTTGATGACAAATTTGACGTTAGCTTCAAAATTAGGATGGCTTGCCAAGCTTCTCTTTCCATAGCCATGGTGTACTTTGGGGGACTCAGCCTTCATTTTCTTGGAGACATGTTTGGTATTGGCAATATTATCTTTGAATCTCCCTTATTCAGCTTGTTTATAACTACGCTTGCTGTAATTGGAGCTATAAATGCCTTCAATATGGTAGATGGAATTGATGGATTGCTTGGTGGATTATCAATAGTAACTTTTAGCGCGATAGCTATATTGCTGAGTTTAGATTCTCAGCATAATCTAGCATACCTCTGCTTAGTTATTGTTGTCGCGATGATACCCTATATTTGTATGAACTTAGGCTTGTTAGGCAGAACTCGTAAAGTGTTCATGGGGGATGCTGGCAGCATGTTAATTGGGTTTAGTGTTATATGGATACTCCTAAGTGCTAGTCAAAGCAGTAGAGAAGCAGGGGAAACTTTGATACGACCAGTGACTGCTTTATGGCTAATAGCCATCCCATTGATGGATATGGCTGCAATTATGCTGCGAAGAGTTAGAAGGGGTCATTCTCCCTTTAAACCAGATAGAGAACATTTACACCACATATTCCAACGCTTGGGTCTCGGTCCTAAGCAAACACTAATTACTATCTGTTCTATTGCAGCTTTATTTGCAGGGTTTGGTATTTATGGCGAGAGTGTGAATATACCAGAAGTACTCATGTTTAGCCTCTTTGTTGCATGCTTTGTTGTGTACTCAGCAATATTGGCATACATTTGGAAGATAACTAGCTTTCTGAGAGCTAAACTTGGTAAAACGGCAGATATTCAACACTCAAAACTCTAACGAAAATGACCACTAAACTTTAGCTATGAGTTAGTGGTCGCTAAGATAAGAATAGTCAATTATTTGAATGTCAAATGTAAACTCTAGCAACTCTACCTTCCGAGTTTAAAAGGTATTCTTCTGCATAAGCGGGGATAAAAACAGACTCCCCTTTCGCGATAACTAAGCTTTCACCAGAAGTATGTACAACCGTTACAATACTATCTATCGCAAATAAAATCTCTGCACCTTGGACTAATATTTTTTCATCGCTAGCCATAGTAAAGCAATCAAAGCTAAAATCTGGAACTGGTACGGAATAACTATTTTTTCTTCCAAGCACCTTCGGCGCAAGCAACAAAGACTCTAAAGGCTTTTCAACAAATGAAGTACAACGAACTAATTCTTTTACATCAATATGCTTTAACGTTAACCCTGCGCGTAAAACATTATCGGAGTTTGCCATGACCTCTAAACCGGTGCCTCTTATATAAGCATGCGGTGTTCTTGCATCAAGATACATGGCATCACCTGGTTTAAGTGTAAAAACATTAAGCATAAGAGGTCCAAAGAGACCTACATCATTAGGATAAGTTTGTTCAAGATCTAGAATTAAAGTCCAGATATCATTTTCTTTATTTGGTCTCTGATACTCTTTTGCATATTCAATTAGTCCACGAATTGATAGCTCTTTATCCTTATCACCTAGGGACAAAACACCAGTAAAGAAAACCTCCATTCCTTCAGGGGTCATATTCTTTCTGAAAGATTCTACTAATTTTTGAATAACTGGTAAGTCAAGTTTTTCAATAACCCTAGAAAACAATGAGATAATGTCTGCGTATGCTCGAAAACCGTTCATTGCCTGGTAAGTGGTCAAGGCATAAACTAGTTCAGGTTTATGATTGGCATCTTTATAGTTTCTATTCCAAGCAGAACGTAAGACACCTAAATCCTCTTCTTTAGCAAAGCCACTTTCCGCTTCCTCTTTATTTGGGTGAACTTGGATTGACAAAGCACTTTCTGCCGATAAGACTTTAAATAGATAAGGTAATTCTCCAAATTGTTTTTCAACTGAATAAGATAGAATTCGAACTTTATCTCTATTGATAAATTCAGATAAGAGAATATCTTCGTCTTCAAATTGAAGCTTTGAACAGCCATTAGGGTGTGCGCCCATCCAAATCTCTGCTTGAGGCTCTCCGTTGGGATTTTCAATACCAAATAGCTCTTGAAGAGCAGTATTACTGCCCCAAGCATAATTTTGTATTGGGTTATTAAGTTTAAAAAAGTTCATCAGCATTACCATTAAACGAAAAAAGCTTGACTCAGATTATTCCAAGTCAAGCTTTTATATTTCTTATATTTTATTAAACTTGCTGCACACGCAACAAAACAGAGTTTACAAGCGCTTTAGCAGTATCAAAGGACGCAGCTTCAGCATAGCACCGCAATTCTGGAGCATTACCAGAAGGTCGTAGGTGAATGATTACATCATTAGTCAAAGACAATCTCAAACCATCAGTAGTGTCAGTACATTCTACTTTTAAATCCGTAAAGCCAAGCTTTAGCAGTAATTCTTCAGGATTCATCTTGCCATATTCAAGTATTGCTAAACTATTTTCCGTAGGAAAGTTTTGAATACGATCACTATGCGTAAAACGCTGTGGTAGATTACTTACCAAGCTTTCGATCGATGTTTTTTTCGCTAAAGAAAGTAACATTAGCGTTGGTAGAACGGCGTCACGGGTTGGCAACGCTTTTAAAGGCTTCCCATTAACCAACATATCACTTCCAAGCAAATATCCTCCGTTAGCTTCAAACCCAGCAATTATTTTATAAGTTTTTGCTAATTCAGAAAATTCAGCAATGACATAAGGCGAACCAATCCGAGTTTTAGAAACAGCTTTGAACTCAGGAGATCTTGCGATAATAGTGTTACAGCTAACAGGCACAGCCAATGCTTCAACTTGAAGCGCTTGCGAACAAAGCAAGCCTAGGATATCACCTCTCAACCATTCGCCGTTCTCATCAGCAACTAATGGACGATCACCGTCTCCATCTGTTGAGAAAATAAAATCTAAATTATACTGTTTGGACCAAAAACGTGCTTTTTCTTTATCAGATTCAGCCACAGCTTCGGTGTCAATTGGAACAAACTCATCAGTACGTTCCAATGAAATGACTTCAGCCCCAAGTGACTCAAATAAACCTTGATAAATGTCCCTGCCAGCACTTGAATGTTCGTAAATACCTATGCGCTTTCCTTCTAGTAAATCTGAGTCAAACAAATCGACATAACGCTTTCGGTAAAGCTCGGCAGCTCGTAAGTCAATCGTTAACTCAGGCAACTCATCGATACGACTAAAGGCTACTTTCTTGTTTAAGATTGCTTGTTCATCTGCTTTGGTGATCTCTCCATCGGGGCGGTAAAACTTGATTCCATTACGATCAAAAGGTATGTGAGATCCAGTCACCATTATACAGGGCATATTATCTTGCATTGCTGTGTACGCTAGCGCAGGAGTAGGTACAACACCGTAGTAAATAGCCTCTATACCTGCATCGGTCAGCGCTTGAATGACAGATTGCGCCATTGCAGGGCTACTTGGGCGATTATCAATTGCCACTGCAATTTGATTGAAAGTAAAATTTCCACGCATTGATGCGACAAATGCATGAGTAAATGCAGCACAAACGTCCGATGTAAACTGTGTAACGAGCCCCCTTGCACCACTAGTACCAAATTGAACACCTGAAGCCCCAAGCACTTCACTACTGATTAATTGTGTTGCCATAATTTTCCTATCTCAATAAGTAGTTAGTAGTCACCACCAAACTTAGATGCTTGTTCATCAAAACGAACAATATCGTCTTCCTCAAGGTACGAGCCTGAGCGAACTTCGACAAGTTCTAAGGGCACCTGTCCTGGGTTTTCTACAGAGTGCGGTGTACCCACAGGAATATAAGTCGACTGATTTTCAGTAAGAAGGAAAGTTTCGTCGCCTTTTGTTACTTTAGCTGTACCTGATACGACAATCCAGTGTTCAGCTCTATGGTAATGCATCTGCAGAGCTGTTTTTTCTTTTGGTTTTACTAACACTTGCTTCACATGGTAGCGCTGACCTTCAGATACCGTCTCATGGGAACCCCATGGGCGATATACCTCTTGATGTTGCTGACACTCTGCTCGGTTTTGTTGCTTTAGCTGATTGACAATCGACTTTACATCTTGAACCTTTTCTTTATCAGCCACTAATACCGCATCTTTTGTCTCTACGATGATCAGGTTTTCGATACCAACGGTAGCAACGAGTTTATTTTGTGAATAAATGTAGCTATTCTGAGTCTGCTCAGTTAACACATCACCACGAGTTGCATTGCCTTTTTCATCTTTATTGTTCACGTCCCAAAGTGCTGACCAAGAACCAACATCACTCCAATTTGCGTCCATTGGAACGACTACAGCTTTCTCTGTTTTTTCCATTACCGCGAAATCGATTGATTCGTCGGGGATCTGTGAAAACAGTTCAGATGACATACGAATAAAGTCTAGATCGTCAAAATGACTATCGAATGCCTTATCACATGCTTTCAAGATATCTGGTCTGAACTTAGCTAACTCTTCAAGATAGGTAGATGCTTTGAATAAGAACATACCGCTGTTCCACAAGTAGCTACCATCCTCCAGATACTGCTTCGCAGTTTTGAGATTAGGCTTTTCGACAAAACTATCGACACTAAAACCTTGACTTTCATCCGCAGCGGTAACTTTATGACCGGTTTTAATGTACCCATAGCCTGTTTCTGGTGTATTCGCTTTGATACCGAAAGTTACCATATCACCACGTCGTGCATACGGAATGGCAGCTTTCACCGATTGATGAAAAGATTGAGTATCTTTGATTACATGATCCGCAGCAAGAACCAGCATCAATACATCTTCATCTGAAGTTTGGTTTTCAGATAGGGCAAACTTTGCGGCTAAGGCAATAGCAGGAGCAGTATTACGCCCGACTGGTTCTAATAGTATCCCGCTATAACTGCTCTCAATACGGCGAAGTTGCTCAGCAACTAGGAATCGATGCTCTTCATTACAGATAACAAACGGTGCATCGTGTTGTAGACCTACCATGCGATTTAATGTTTGCTGAAGCATTGTTTGCTCGCCAGTTACCGCTAGGAATTGCTTAGGGTATTTTGCACGAGATAAAGGCCATAAACGACTGCCCGAGCCGCCGGCCATAATTACAGGAATAAGCATTATCAACTCGTTGTTAAATGGGAATTACTTTGTAAAATAAGTTTCGGTAGCATAGTAAAAAGAGTTCTTTACAAGGTCAATTTTACATCATACAGATAAAGAATATAAATAATATGTTCTACGACAATTTTCTTTTTAGAATACTACGTCTCAGTCTCTTATATATAGTAGATAAGTTACTTACCTTAAAATAAAGTTCTGAAATTATAACCAAGAACGGATTCCTTTTTTTTAAATTATAGTATTTACTACGAACACCCTGCATTTCCAATAAACTAATGTCTCCATGATTACTGGTTAAAGAGCTGTCGTGGACTCGGAAGCTAGATAAGTATTTTGAAGAACGACTGATTTCTCTATCTAAGCACCTACAAAAAAAATCATAATCTCCAGCCATTTTTAACTGTGAGTCAAACCCTCCAACTTCAGAATATAACTCCGACTTCCAAAAAGTACTAGGTTGACCAAACATACTATAGTTAACATTTTTGAAAAAGGTCTTAATCAAAGGAGGATAGACAACCTTTTGCTTATATTCTTTAGTAAAAATATACATATTCCCAAAGATAAATTCAGCATTAGGTTCATTCATAAATTGTTTTAAAACGACTTCAAGTGTATCAGGTTCATATAAATCATCACTATTTAGATAACAATATATATCTCCACTAGCTAAGTCGAAGCCTTTATTTAATGCATCATACATCCCGCTATCTTTAGAGGATCGAACCAAAACATCAAAGTCTTTAGAGTATGATTCAGCAATCGATAGGGTATTATCTGTTGACAAACCATCAGAAATTATAACCTCAAAATTTTTATAAGTTTGAGAATCAAGAGAATCAAGAGTTTCAGAAATAAATTCTTCACTATTAAAGGTCGGAATGACTATACTAAATTTCATTTTCTGATGCCAACTTCCTTATTATATCCTTAAATTTATATTTTGATTTCCAGTTTAGATTAACAAGTGCCTTACTCGGATTTCCCACACTGATTTTTATATCATCCTTTCTTACAAAGCTAGAATTAAGCTCGTAGTAGTCCTTCAAGTCGAGGTCAAAAAAATCAAAAATCCCTTCTGCTAATTCTTGCAAGCTATGCCCTTCACCGGTAGAAATAATATAATCTTCTGGGGCATCTTGATTTAACATTAAATGCATGGGAACAACATAATCCTCTGCCCAACCCCAATCTCTAATATTATCTAAACACCCCAACTTAACTTTTGAACTATTTCCACTTCTAATATCTTTAGCTGCGTTAACCAATTTTTTACTAAAAAACTTATCCGGTCTAATATTAGATTCATGATTAAATAAATATCCGTTAACACAATACAAATCATAAACCTTCCTGTATAACTTTACCAAGTCTGATGTCATTTTTTTAGCTACACCATAAGGGCTCACGGGGCTCATATCTGACTCCTCGCTAACCCCGTCCAGCGAGGTATTACCAAAAACTTCGCTAGAGCATGCATTATACAAACGTATTTTCACGTTCATATTTCTAATTCCATCAAGAATCATAGTTAAGGGCACTACAAAACTAAATAGCGTTTTTGAAGGCTCGTTAAATGAATGTCCGACAGAAGACTGACCAGCTAAGATGTATATTTCGTCAATCTTTGACCAATCTAAAAATTCATAGAGTTGTGTTTCGCACCAGTAATCCCAACTTGACCACTTATCAACGTATGAATTGTCACAATTACTATCGGTTCTAGACACACCATGAACAAAATACCCTTTACCTTTCAACAACTTAGATAAAAAGAAACCATCTTGTCCCGATGCGCCAAAAATTACCGCATATTTACGCACTATCACACCACCTTTTGTATGGTTTTATTACCATGCACACCGCACACTAAGCTATCACTCTCTATGCAGCTTTAAGCAATCAGATTTATTTACATAAAGCCAATAATTCAGTTCAAATCAAGAATTGAAAGAAACTCTTTCCTCTTTCTATCGTATGAGAAACCGCGTATAAAATCCTTAGCGCTACTACTCATCTCTTTAAGCTTTGACTTACTATTTATAAGAGTAGCGATTTTTTCTACTAGGTCATCAGAGTTTTTAGGCTCAGTAATCAAAGCTGCTCCAGATGAAGCAGCCACCTCTCCAACTCCTGACCTTTCAATATTGCTAGCAATTACCGGTAAACCATAAGCGTAAGCTTCAATCTGAGCCATTCCATACATTTCTTGTTCTGAAATCGATGGAAAACAGAATATATGTGAGCTTTGAAGTTCTAATTCCAATTCTTCTATTGGTAAGTTTTGTCTAATTTTAATTCTTTCTTCAAGATCATATTTTTTTATTAGAGAAGATAATTCTGAATATAGCGGACCACTTCCTATAAGAGTAAGATGAACGTCATAACCCTTACTTACTAATTTTCTAACAGCGTCTATTAAATAGCACTGACCCTTGTAATCTACCAATCTTCCTACATTTAGTAACCTTACCCCTTCACTAAAGTCAAAAGATTTTTCCCTCTGATTCAAAGATACCTCATATAACCTTTGACTTATGGGATAGCTATACTTCCTACACCTTTCCGAAATCGAATCGTAACCTGGCATATTTTTATAATGTTCTGAGGTCGCGCCAAATATATAATCGACTCTTTTCAACAATTTACTTTGAACAAAATCAACAATACGCTCTAGAATTGGGTTACCTTTAGATTCTGCATGCCAATACAGGATTACTTTTCCTCTATATCGTGATAACAAAAGTGACAATATTGACCACGGATTAGGTACATGCAATATTATGTAGTCATACTTATTCGCCTGTTTAATCACATTAAGCAGCATTGAAAAACTTATTGGTGTTCTATGAAAATGTATATAGTCAAATCGACTAATTGATTTATCGATTTCTTTTTCTCTAGGATCACCATAAACGAAAGTTGTAACTTCTATGTCTTTACTCGATAATACTTGGTTCAAATTGTAAGTTACGGTCTCAATCCCCCCCCAATTAGGGGGGTAATATTTGCCAAGTTGCAGTACTTTAATGGCCATTTTTATACCACTTAGATATTTTAGAAGTTAGATTTAAAAAATTCATAAGTAATTTTGAGTCCATCGCTTAAGGATACTTCGGGTTTCCAACCTTTATCTCTAAGTAAAGAGGAATCTAACAACTTCCTCGGTGTACCGTCCGGTTTATCACTATCAAATACAATTTCTCCTTGGAATCCGACTATTTCCTTGATTGTATTTGCAACATCTTTAATACTGATATCTTCACCATAACCTACATTTATATGAGATTGCATATCATCAAGCTTATCGTAATATATATCTTTAGGAAGGTTTATCAGATGAACACACGCTGATGCCATATCGTCAACAAATAGGAACTCTCGCTTTGGTTTACCCGAGCCCCAAACCTTTACAGATGGTAAATTTCCAAGTTTTGCTTCATGAAAACGACGAATTAGGGCTGGGATAACATGGCTATTTTCTGGGTGAAAGTTATCTTTCGGACCATAAAGATTTGTTGGCATTACACTTCGATAGTCTCGCCCATACTCACGGTTATAGCTTTCACACATTTTTATTCCTGCAATTTTAGCAATTGCGTACGGCTCATTTGTGGGTTCAAGCGACCCTTTAAGAAGAAACTCCTCTCGTATAGGTTGTGGTGCCATTTTAGGGTATATACAAGAAGACCCCAGAAACAGAATTTTATCTACATTGGCTAAATGAGACCCATGAATAAGATTATTTTGGATTTGGAGATTATTATAAATAAACTCACCAGGATAATGGCTATTTGCATAAATACCACCAACCTTAGCCGCAGCTATAATTACAACATCTGGTTTTTCATTAGACAGGAAATCAAATACTTCACGCTGCCTTAATAGATCTAACTCAGATTTATCTCGAACTAATAGCTGTACTTTACTTTGCTTACTCAAAATACGGCAAATAGCACTACCAACCATGCCATTATGCCCTGCAACAAAAACCTTCATTGGATAACCACTCCACTAAATTTCCAAGGATACAGGAAGAGCAAGTCCATTTGTTTGTAAAACCAGAGATCTTTTTGCGTTTTTCAGATCTTCTGCAACCATTTCTGCGCACATTTCTTGAACTGTAATTTCTGGCGTCCAACCCAGATTTTTTTTAGCTTTAGTTGGGTCCCCCAATAAGGTATCAACTTCTGCTGGTCGGAAAAACTTCTCGTTAACTCTTACGATTACATCACCAACTTTGACCTCAGGAGAAATCGATTGATCAACAGACTTTACAATGCCTATTTCTTTTACACCCTCGCCCTGAAACTCAATATCTATACCGAGCTCCATAGCTGACATCCTTACAAACTCTCTCACAGATATCTGTTGACCTGTCGCAATAACATAATCTTCAGGTTTGTCTTGCTGCAACATTAACCATTGCATTCGAACATAATCTTTGGCGTGCCCCCAATCTCTAAGAGAGTCCAAATTACCTAATTCAAGCGCGCTTTCTAATCCCTGCGATATATTCGCCAAAGTCCTAGTTACTTTACGCGTAACAAAAGTTTCACCTCGTCTTGGAGACTCATGGTTAAATAAAATACCGTTACAGCCATAAATGCCATATGACTCGCGATAATTCACGGTAATCCAATAGGCATACATTTTAGCAACGGCATAGGGTGAGCGCGGGTAGAAAGGGGTAGACTCTCTCTGAGGAACTTCTTGAACCAAACCATATAACTCTGAAGTAGAAGCTTGATAGTATTTACTTTTCTTTTCAAGCCCATTTATACGTATTGCTTCTAACAATCTTAATGTTCCGATAGCGTCAACATCAGCAGTATATTCAGGAGATTCAAATGAAACTGCCACATGAGACATTGCACCTAAATTATATATTTCATCTGGTTGAATCTGTCCTACTAACTGAATCAAATTGGATGTGTCTGTGAGGTCTCCGTAATGTAGATGAAGATTTGTGGTACTTTGCTTAACTAGATCAATTCTTGTTGTGTTGAATGAAGAAGAACGACGTACCAAACCGTGTACTTCGTACCCTTTTTCAATTAGAAACTCAGCTAAATAAGAGCCATCTTGCCCCGTAATACCTGTTATAAAGGCTTTTTTCATACTCTGTTATCCTTTAAATTACTGCTAAAAAACACCCAACATAGACACATTATAAAAGGAAAGTTAAAATATCCCATCCCTCTAACGAATAGTAATACTAAAATAGAAACGCAACACACAAAACCGAATGAAATTTCTTTGTCTTGTACTAATTCTTTAAAAGTAATTTTACTCAGAAACTGCCTAACTTTTAATAGTATGTATATAACTATGCCAAATCCAAAAATACCAAACTCTGAAACTATTTTCGAAAATAAAAAAGATCCGTCACTAGCATTTAGTGGGGCTCCCAAATATTGCGTTATGTCTTTTGTATAAATACCATATTGAGATCCTACCCCACATCCCATTTGATTTATGCCCACACCTAGCCCATTTGTATTGACTAAGTATTCATAAAGCATGCTCCATCCGTTTAACCAAACAATAGAGCTCAACGCCGAATCTTGGATATCACTTCCCGTATTAATTATCCCAGTAGCACGCGCTATTGTATCATGCATACCAAACGTGACCATCAGCAGAGCAGCTAAGAAAGTGACGATAGGAAAGGTTAATGCTAGAGACAAAAAACCATATCTAATATACAGTAGTAAATTAGTAGCAATAAACAAAAATACAATTGCTGTAGAACTGAATGCAAACCAAAATATTATTGACAAACAAGTAAGTGCGTAAACCCTATTCCCTAGAAAAAATAGATATAAAGTTGATGGCAAGCTAAATATGGCCAAATGCGAATATTCTGAATACAATCCAACTTTACTTCTCGTTTCATGGGCAAATATATCAATAACACTATAACCCACAATTGATAATAATAAAAAAAATACTGTAAATCCAACAATCATATAGTGAAGGATAGGCTCAGACAAAGTATTAAAAATCACTCTATTATTATATACTATAAAGACAGATAATAGCATAAGCAATGAAAGTACCTGCTTAACTCCAAGGTTACAGGAATTAAAAAAATAGGAAACCACAAAATGTATTGAAATTAAAAGAAAGGCTATTAATAAACCTATATTAACTCTTAAGTTAAGCCCTTTCAAAGCTAATAGTATAGCTAATATCAATAAAGACACAGCCATTGGGTATATATTTAACCCAATTATTTTTTCTATTATTTGAGAAAAAGTCGCTAAAGATAAAAAAATAAAAATTAACGAATATGAAGACCGAGTATTATAACTAATTCCAGATATTTTTAACATGTTCATTGATTGTTTTATCGGCTCTAGTTTTGTAACTAACTAACGTATCCATAGAAGCTTTCGAGCAACGAAGCCAATATTTCTTTTCATTAATTCTACTTAAAAGTATTGGTAATTCTTCAAAATCTTCGGGTTCAAAAAATAAATCATAGTCCCTTGGAAAGTAATCTGCTACACCACATCTTCTTGACAAAATTGTTGGAGTCCCAAATACGGCGGCTTCAAGAGGGACTAAACCAAAAGACTCATACCATATTGAAGGCATAATGACAGCTCTTGCCTCTTTGATATAGCTGCTAATCCTATCTTTATCACACCACCCAATGTGCGTGATCAAGTCAGTTTTAGGAAGAACTTTTCCATCAATATCACCAATCACCTTCAGTGGTATTTGATATTTTATGCATGCCTCTATAAGCTGATGATAACCTTTCTCATCGTCAAGTCTCCCAATATACAATAGGCCTGATCTAGAGTCAAAAGAAGCTATTTTATCTCCTATCGATAAAGAAATCTGATTGAGTACGACATTTGTAGAATAACCAAAAGCGCACAATTTAGCTTTAGACACTTCTGATATAGAAAGTATTTCAGGTTTACGAAAGAAAAATACCGCTTTTTCAATGCTAAACTTAACTCTCCTAAGGATTCCCTCAAACCAGTTTCGCTTATCACATTGTGTTAAATAGCATCGCCCTCCTCCTCCTCTAATTTTACATGGCTTATGCGTTCTAAAATTATAATGAGCTCCATTGGGACATATAGTAAAGTAATCATGAGCAGTTAAAAATACCTTTCTCTTTCGAAAGTTAGGTATAGAAAGGAATAGGCTTGAGGTAAACTCATTAACGTAAGTATGTACGTATATTGTGGAGTCAATTGAGAAACTTATTAGCAGTTTTTTTAACAAGAAAAAAGATTTAATGTTGAACAAATAATTCAAAACTTTAAGAGGTTTCCAATGACACTGTACGGGAAGGCAGACTAGCGATACATTATTATCAGAAAAATATCTTCTTGTCTTATCGTCAGATTTTGTACATACAAATGTAACATTAAACTTTTCTGATCTAGCCATGTTAATTGCAGAATCCACTGCAACCCTTGCAGCCCCACCGTTAACAAAGCCATAGTCAGATATTATAATTACTTCTCTCTTTTTAAGCATGTTCCTGGTTTCACGATACTGCTCTCTTCTACTTTAACCCCGCGTAAAATTGTTGCATTCGCACAGAGCCATGAATTTTGACCGATGATTATATCACCATAGCGTTTTCTCATGAAGTCTATCTTGTTGCTAGTTTTGTTAGAAATATAGTAGTCGTTATCAGTAATAGTACAAAAATGTGCAACTCTTACGCCACTGTTAATCGTTATTCCACTCTGACAATATATAATGTTATAAGGACCAATCCATACGTTATCCTTAATATCCAATATTGCACCATTTAAAACGTGTATTACGCTCCCCGATGAAATACGAGAATTCTTCCCTATAGTCAACTTTGCGCCAGGCTCGACTCTAATTTCGGCAAAAATAGATATCCAAGCTTTGTATTTTATCAGTGAAACAGCTCTCAAATAAATTGAATTGAAATATATCACTATCCTGGATTGTACTTTTTTGAACTCCATTTTAACCATTCTCTAATTTTTTATAACAAATCAAGATAAAATTTAGAAGTTTCCTTCCTCATATTATCCCATGTAAACCTAGTATTACTCTTAGAAAGAAAGCTAATGTTCTCTAGTGCGACGTCATTTAGATTGTAATCATCCATTAGTTCGATCAATACACCAGTATCATTGAGGTCAAATACAAATTTGTGAGGACAAAATAATTCATTAAATACACTATTACTATGGACTATCGTTCTACATCCGCTCGCTATTGACTCAAAGGGGGTTAATCCAAAACCCTCATACAAGGAGGGTACGATATGTAAGTATGCATTTCTATAAAAATCATTTAGAGTTTCATCGTTTCCTTGAACATGCATGATCTCGTGTTGGCTCAACCCTAAGAACTTAAGTTTACGTATCTCTTCGACACTAGCAGGCGCACCAAACGCTACAAGCATTCCTCCATTTTTCCGAAAAGAGGACATGGAATAAGCTTCTAATAGTGTGCTAAAATTTTTGTATCCGTTTCGACCGCCTACAAATAAAATATAAGGGTTGTTTTGACGAAAGCAATTAAAGTCATCTAGCGTTCTACTATCACCTTTTTCAAAATCAACACCAAGATATATTGTCTGTATTTTGTCATCTGGAACCCCGTAAATATCAATCACATCTTGTGCAGTTGTATTCGAAATAGAAATTATCTTATCTGCATTTTCAATGCATCTACGTTTTTGATATATAACTAATTCATCATTAAAATCAACTCCAAACTTCTCATGAATACAGTCGTAGACAGTAATTACATTACGACTATTATCACTAAAGCTATCATAGTCATAATAGCTTAAGTGACGAATATTACTGTGATTATATTTATAGTATTTTCTATTAATTTCCTTCTGAACTCTATTTATATATCGATTGCTGAACATCCCATATTTACCCGGTAAGTACTCATTATCACCGAATATAACATCACAGCTAACGCTCAACTTATCATCTTCTATTTTTTTGAGTTCCGAGAAGTATCTAGATATTCCACCTACAGTTTGAGAGTGAAATATCTCCGGAGATATGTTTACCTTCAGCATCTTATCATTTCTTTAAGCTTATCTTGAGAGCACTTTATCCATTCTTCCAAAACCGAATTAACACGTTCATAATCCAAGTTGCAATCTAGTTTATCAACTATTGATGATTCATCAACAAACCTATCATTCAACCTTAATCTTTCAACTACAGTCTCTAATTTATTACGTCGATATAAATCTTCATAAATAAGAAATTGTTTATTGAACTTCAAGGAAAACATAACGCCATGAAACATTGACGTAACAACCATCTTACTACTAGAAAGAATATCTATAAACTCAGATGGAGATAATGATATCAAACTTTCAATACCTGCAATTCTATAGCCTATCGCTATTACTTTTAGATTTTTCTCATCGGCATAAGCTTTAATCTTACGAATAAAAACGTCAGGCAAACCTGTCGAATATATTACGATAGTATTCTGGTATTCAATCAAATCAATTTTATCTATATCACACAAAAATACCGGATCACAGACAATATCTGTCTGCCTTTCAAGGCATTTAGATATTATTGATTCTGAGTTTAAGTCTCTCGTAGTTATATGTTCAAAATCACTTAATGCGTTTACAACTTCTTCAGGTAGTCGTTTATTTCTGTCAACAGTTCCAAAACTAGGGGCGTAAGATATCTTTTTCTGGCTTTTGGTCCCAACTTTCCCAAAAAACGTCAATTCTAATCCTATCAGTGGATTAGTAAAGTTCCATATCTCATCAGCTCCAAATACCAGGATCTCTATACCTAAGTCGTTAATTCTATCAACTTCAACTAACTCGAAATTTTCCTTTTGATAGCTTCTAAACTTTCTTAGTTTAAAGTAGTTCTTAATTAATAAGTTAATTCTCTTGGTAAAAAACAAAGTCTTCAATTCATTATACTTAAGACTTTTTGGCTTATAATCAACTATATAAACTTCATGACCTAGTGATTTTAAGAATTGAGCTAGACAACTTGCCTGCCAATATGCACCATAATTTATCCCATCATGATAAGTAACTGTAGCTATTTTCATTTTATTTCATCTACTATTTCAATTTCTAATTCGGTTTTTATGTTTGTAACTTTCCTGAATTCCTCTATATTACCTTTGAATTCATTATAACTTAAACCCTTATTAACGAAACAATTCAAGGTGAACTCTGATATATTCTCTGACAAGGAATCAGGTATCCCTCTTGAAATAACTGTATATTTCCTAATAAGATTTGAATACGTTTTATGTCTGTCCGTTGTTAGTTTTGATATGATACGGATCATTATTTCAGCTATCTTATCAAGTCTATTATCTTGGAAAATATCTTTATATATATTTCTAGTCGAAAATGTACTTCCAAGGTTAGGGTACTTCTTTTCTTGATAAGAACCTCTCAATAACTTAACCATGTCAACATTTTCAGTACTACTTTTTTCCTGTTTGTCAGTTTTCTTTAAGTTTGAAAGTAGACAGCTTATAATGATTGCATCCTTATAATCGCCACTTCTAAAAATACTATTTCTCCATTTAAAGTCACATTCTCTCTTAGATATTGTTTCGATTGAACCATTTTTAGTTATGTATGTTATGCTCTCTATGAAATCGGAGATACAGCTACCATAAGAACTGGCATTCATGTAAATTCCACCACCTACAGTACCAGGTATACCTACCAAACCTTCGAAGCCGAGATAACCTTTTTTTAGAAGAGATGTCGCTAATGTTGGCATAAGTGCACCCGCGCCAACTTCAATTTTCTCGCCCATTATCTTAATATTTTTTAAATACTTGAGCGAAATTCCAATGGTCTCAATCCTACCATCACGAATAAGAACGTTAGATAAATTCCCTAAAACAAAGTAGTCCAGATTTTTCTTATTTAGATAGTTTACGATTTCGAAAACTTCGCTTACACTTTTGGGAAAGTAAACAATATCAAAGGTCCCACCAATTTTTACGTGACTTTTCTTTGACGTATCATAGTCTCTTTTACATAAAATATTTTCTAACACACTTTTTCCTCATTCTTTGCTTTATAAATAACCTTAATTAAAAGCGTGCAAATTAATACAGAATATCCTGCTACAACACAAAAGGGGACATATGTAGAATTGTCAGCCCCAAAAATTAGAAGCGAAAAAACATAAACTAAAGTCGCGATTAAATTATGCTTGGACACGCTTAAGTTATTTCCAGTAGAAATTAGCATGGTTTGAATCATAGAAGCTATATGCGATAAAACCACGTACATTACAATAGGGAGAATAAACTTAGCATCACTATGAAATTTATCGTCAATGAAGAACTCCAAGCCGAAATTAGCAATTGGGATATAAAAGGCACTACCACCAATTGCAATTAATGAAAATATCGCTACAAACCTGGACTGTGTTTTTATTTTTTCCTTATTCCTATACACCGATGTATATATTACCCTACCAAAACCATTGAGACAAAGATCAAGCGGAAGACATAAGCTATATATTAAAAAATACCCTCCAGCAGTATCCATTCCATGGAGTTTACCAATAAGCAATTTATCTGAATGTAAGAGAAACCATGTCATTATTGAAAGAGGGTATAATTTCGTTCCTTCCACGATCCATTTTTTTTCGAGTAACTTTATAGAAAATCTATATAGAGAACTATTTATCTCTCGATAAAATGGTAGATATAAACCAACTACTATAGCAAGAGCTCGGGTTAGGTAATCTAGTTCATTGAGAGCAAAAAATAGTAGCGTAATAGATATGTTAACAGTCATACCCACTAACTGCAAAATACCGAAGCCTTTAGCATCGTTATTTAACTGAAGCTTCATCAAATGGAGTGAACTGAAGGAACCAAATAGTGATGCAACCAATGACAATAAAATCAAGTCAACATGTATAGGAAAAATTATGTAAAGAGCAGCTGTAAAAGTTACTGCAACTATGAAAAAAAAACCGAGTTATTCTGCAGATTCTCTAACAAAAATTTATTATCTGAGCTGAAATTGCGGGATAATATAATGTTGCCGTTTATTGATATTATCGGTGTGAAGCATATCATCAAATTAGAAAAAACAGCCAAATAGCCAAAATCGGTCTTGGTCATATTTACAGTTAATAGTGGAAGTAGTAGAAATGCCCCTGACCGCCCTATAGCCGTAAATATTATATATATTAGAGCTGTTTTAAACATTATCTCTTACTACTTTCGCAGGGTTTCCTGACGCTATAGTATTATCGGGAATATCCTTCGTTACAACACTTCCAGCCCCTACTATGACATTTTTCCCAATCGTCACACCCTTTAATATAATCACACCAGCACCAATCCAACTGTTATCGCCAATCGTAATTCTCGATATTTGAACATCAGACCAGTCTTTAGGCTTACCGACTAAGTAATCTGGCAAGTCATTTATTCTGATTTCTGGTCTCAATGAATGCCCGTTATTATCAGTAAAAAGACAGTTGAATGATACTAATACATTATTACCAATAATTACCGAATCAGCTATGGACAATATAGTTCCGGCTCCAATAGAACTGTTATTCCCTAGATGCAACACTGATTCATTTCTCTCAAAACTTACCAAAGCTCGACATATTGAACCCTCGCCTAAATGTAGCCTAGATATATCAGGGCTTACTCCATAAGCATATTGGACATTACCTAAATTGCTAAGCTTTGATTTGATGAGTTTAGATTTAATTTTCTTCAAGATTTTGAACAACATGATACTATATCTTTGCTTTCATTCTTCAATAATAAATTATGTACCATTTCAAGTGCTTTGTCTGACAAACCACTATCGCGTATTTCTTTCATCGAAACTGTGTTGTCAAAATATGATTTCAGCACGCTAGATTGAGCGGCTTTAACTTCCATGTAGGTATACATTGCACGCTTTGCTACATCCATATTGTCAAATGAGAAGTCTTTAACTCCTTCCAAGTATGTTATATATTCGGTTGCACTACTAAACTCTTCTGCTATACCTAATCCAGTGTGAGGACCATCTCCCGCTGTCACTACCTTTTTTCCCAATGATGCAGCTTCAAATGTAATTGTTCCTCTACAAGTAACTATAAAGTCAACTTCTTCAATCAATTGAAAGGTGCTCACGTCTGTGTCAGAATCCAAAAAGTATATGTTTTGAGGTATATCACCATCAAATACGTCATTGAGAATTGTAGCTACTTGCTCATTTGTTCCCAAATGTTTTTCTGAAGGGTGAGACTTGACAATCCAGTTAACATCATTTCTTTTTTCTGCAACTTTGAGTGTTTGTATTAACCAATCAATATAGTCATTAAACAAGCTTTCGTAACCAGGGTTATCCCATACTAGATGACAGGCGACTAAAGCAATAAATCTGTTTTCTTTCATATTCATTGATCTAATTCCCGAGCACTTATCTTTTTGATAACCTCCATCAAAGAGTTCTGTTCTTCCTTCAAAGCGTCTGCTAACAAATTCTTCAATTGCTAAACAATCAATTGCTTGTGCTTTAGACCAAGTTGATTCGTTAAAAGAAAACGGAAATCTTCTTACTACATTATTATAGTCAGATTGGCTAACGTAGCTTCTTCCACCTATTTTACCAGTTTTTCCGTAGGGAAATGACACTATTGTGTTTATGTTTTTATTCAAAGAAGCTATAAAGACGGGCAAAAAGGATGTATATGCGATATCTGATATCAATAAGCAGTTAATATTATTTTTATCTAAAATCTCATTCATTGCCATATAACGACTTAAGAACTGCTTAATTTCTTTTCTATAACGATAAATATCTAAACTATACCGCCCAACTTTAGAATTTCTAAGTTTGCTAAAATAAATATCTTGCCCTACATTAAATCCATTAAACTTCACATCTGTTATATACTTGAACTGTTTAGTAAAATTTGAAATATCATCTTCATTTATTCCCCGTTCAAATAGTGTAACTTCTTCTGCATCTAAATAGTTTTTCAAAAATTTATTTTGCCATAGATGTTTATCCATAGAGTTCTTATAAACCAGAAAGATTTTGTTTATTTTTTTTCTTTTAGTAAGTTGGATAAAAGCACTACATAATAGAAATTTAAAACATCATACCCGGTAAAGCACTCTATAGCTATATTAATTCCTTCGTTACTATTTCTTCTGTACTCACTTTTTTTAGGGATCCAAATATCTTTACTTGGAGAGAAGTTTTCAATTCTATATAATATGCTGTTCAAAAAACTCATTTAACACTATTGCCCCGCTATATAACAACCTTTCCCAAAGACAATAAAGTCTCTATTTTTATTCTTCGGTGAAGTTAATCTCTTAGTCAATCCATTTGGTAAGTTTATACTTCCTAGAAAATTATTATCCTCAGTAATTAGATGACTTAGATTATTCAACTTGTGAAGTTTATACCATTCGTATCCGCTTGATGTTACACCTAACCAGTCAAAAAACGGTTTAATATAAACTTTTGAATTCGTGTATTGAGCCGATATCCATTTACCCTCTTCGGCAGAGATCCTCCCATGTCGAATCTCTCTAGCTACGTGATCTGTTACTTTTCTATAGCCAATACGTTTATACTTTAGAATATCATGTAGATTGTAATAAACCGAGCTACCTGCTCTCTCATAGATGTCAAATGATGAATTATTCTGCTCAGGCTGAAACCCATGCTTTATCATTGCCTGATTTTGAGCTAGAGGATCCCAACGCATGTAGTTACTCAAATAGAGCCCTCGAACTCCACTACGAGAAATTGAACTTATTTCTGGATAGCGATAATAATTCAAATCACGTTCGTTTACTTGTGCACCATTACCAATGAGACACTCAATTTCTACGTTAAACAAATCGTGCTCTCGACGACTCCAACGGCTCATTTCTACAGTATCATGGTGAGAGAACTTCCCCACCTGCTCGACGGCTTGATTTTGCCCCCAAATAATGAGTGGGATTTTCCTTTCATGAGCAACATGCACAGGAAAAGCCGTATGCAGTTGTAAAAATGGGAGCATTATATGATCGAGTTTACGAAGCGATGTACGAACGAGGTCTTTATACACTCGCATGTCAGGGTTAAACACGAAAGAATCGACGTCAAAGTGGGTAATCAAATTGTGGAGATTATGCCAACCAATATCATTTTTGAAATAGTCATTTACACAAACAACTAAAGGGGACAGACCAGCATTTAGCACTTTACTCAGGGTATAATAATCTTCAGCATCACCAACAACAGGGACAACACAGTCATACCCACTATATTTTTTTTAAATCGTTCTAAGATAAATTCAAGCTCTTTCGCTTTATCATCCCAATTGATCTGATCTTTTTCTTTATGAGTCAAACACCCTGAGCATTCTCGCCCATTGACTGTGAGCCCAAATGGGTGATTAAGAGGATAGTGACATTTAGGACAATTTGGTAGCATGTTTGTAGCTCGTAATCGAATATTCTTTATGTAAGACCTTGTTATCAATCAATACAGAAGCAAGACCTTTCTCGCTCGCTATTCTCACAGACTCGTGACCAATACCACCACTCACAATGAGTTTGCTATTTTCAATTGGTATTGTTGACAATAACTCAAAGTCAAATTTGTTATGTTCACCTTCAGATGTAACATCAAACAAGATAATCTCATTCGCGTAAGATTGAATGAAAGAAAAGTCAACATCATCAATGGTAACAAAGGCCGACTTTTCGGAACAGAAAACTTCAAAGTCCCCATTAAGTGCTCTTATTGGTAGCAAGCATTGAATAGCCTGATGACCAAAAAGGTTCTTGGCTTCATCCAATAACGCATGGTCTTTAGCTAAAAATGCTGAAGAGAAAACCAACCTTTCAACAGGTAAGTCATTCAATAAAGCTAAATGCTTAAGCGAACGAATTCCCCCACCAAAACTAATTGGTGTCATCGTCTTCAACCGATGTAATACTTGAATATCTGCTTCAAACTGAGCAAACGTATCTTGGCCTCTTACAGGACGAATGATTGCGACTTCATCACATTGGTATTCCTCCAATGAATCCAACACACTTTGTAAGTCTCCAAGCGGTCGCAAAGCACTCCAATGGTAAGACTGCACACAACGCTGGGCACGCAATAATACGGTAGAACCAACTCGCATGTTTGCTCCCTATAGGATCATGTTGATTAAGTCTGTACCCGAGATTTGACTTTTTTCCGGGTGAAACTGAATACCAATGATATTGTCTTTAACCAACAAACCACTGTATTGAGAAAATGCTCTACTCACTGGAAGAGAAAAAGCGTCTTGACTTTTATTAATCACACCATATTCATGGTTGTAAAAAACACGTCCATTGAAAATGCGCTTTTGTGTAAGTTGATGCCTACAGCCAAATGACTGCCCTGCCATATCTTGACGACGGAAGGAAAGTGGTTCCCATGAGTTATGGGACACTTGCCCAATCAGACGTTCTACATGTCCATCAAGAAACCCTAAGCCTTCAACATGCCCATCTTCTTCTGAGTATTCCATCATTATCTGAAAACCTAAACAGATCCCCATTAGTCGACAACCTTTATCAACATGAGCCTTGATCGCTTCATCAAAATTACCAGCCTTAATACGTTGCATATAAGAGCCCGCGGAACCAACACCGGGTAATACTAACATTTCAGACTGTATATCATCAGGCTGAGTGACAATCCGCGTGGAAACGTTTGAATTCTCAATCCAGTTTTTGACTGAACGAATATTACCACTGCCAATATCTAAGATATCAACCTTCATAATCGACACCGACAGTAAACTTTCTGATTGGGCGTTGACCAAAGCGAATATCAAAAATAGAAGTGTTCACCCATTTATTGGCAATGTTCCAAAACTCATCAACCGTTATTCCGACATAGTCCGAATAGCTCTTAACAATACGGTCAGAACAAAGACCATCGTGCTTTTCCACGATCTCAATACCTTGTTCACGCGTGAGTTTACCAGAACGGATTTTTTCGTTCACCGCATCCGTTGCTCGACCAAACCCAAACTTGTAGTACTTAAGCATCATGTTGATATTAGTAAATTCTTCATCAAGCATAGAAGCATTGGAAAGATCTCCCGTTTCTAACTCTTCTCCTGGGCGTAAAGTAAGCCCCTGTAACGATGCGTATGTAGAGTTATCATCATTACTCCAGTCATCCCACGCAGGACCTAAGTAGAAAATATTAATTTTCTTTCGCTCAAACTCAATTTCATCTGGGTATAAGTAATGCTCGGCATGATAAGGGTACTTAACAGCCTCTTTCAGCCAATCAGTTCCGCCAGCAGTGAGTGTATTTAGACGGCGTAAGTTATTGCCATCAAACTCATCAAACCCCTCTACAGCAGCATCGCCAACTTGTAAGGCAGGGTTCTCCCCCCAAAAGATGGTATTAACACCTAACTCAATAGCCAAACGAGGAACAGTTGAGAACAGAGACATTTCCGTTGACTTACATACGTTACCAAATTGCTTAAACGACTCTAGAGCAAGCTGAGCGGCCGTTTGAGGGGCTGGGGTCGCAGCTATCACATCAAATCCCATTTCAATCAGGTTGGTGAGATTTTTAGCGCCAATTTCAGACATCTGTTTTGGTGGGTAGGCACAACAAACCAATAAAGGTCTTAACCCCAACCGATCCCTAACCCAGTGAGCCTGACGCGTGCTGTCTTTACCTCCACTAACGCCAACGATGCAATCGTAAGCCCCTTTATTCCTTTGCTTTTGACGACTTTTTTGGATCTTGTCTCGAAGCAAATTAAGCTTCAATCCCACGTTGTCGTGGTGTTCTGAAGCGGAATATCGGCAAGCAATACAAATCCCACCTGACAAAGACGCATTAGGTCGTAAGTCTGTCGTCAAACATTTTTGACAATATTTCATTACTTAACAGTCTCAATCACATCAAAAGTAAGAGGCGTTCCTCGCACAATGTTCTGCACGACTTTCTTTCCTAAGATTGCTTCATAGTGTTTAGGAGCAAGTCCAAATCCAGGGCGAATACTTCGAACATTTTCTGACGTAAGCATCTCACCTTCAGCTACATCTTTTACAACGTAAAGAGAACGGCGAAACTTTACATTGCCTTTTTCAGCTTCAGTTCTTTCATAATTAACTTGACCAAGAGCTTGCCATGCAGTTTTAGTGTCTTTACAAAGAGCTTCTAACTCCTGTGGTTCCAAAGAGAAACTATCATCTGGACCTCCACCATTTCGATCAAGTGTAACGTGTTTCTCAATCAAACATGCACCTAAAGCAACTGATGCTACTGCCGTTGCATTATCAATAGTGTGATCAGATAAGCCAGACAGAACATTAAAGCGACTTTGCATGTCTTTTATCGTTCGCAAGTTATATTGATCTGCGGGAGCTGGGTAGCCACTAACGCAGTGTAAAACAACAAGCTCTTTACAACCGTTGTCTTTTGCAACAGCAATAGCTTCGTAAATCTCTTCTTTGTTTGCCATTCCAGTTGACATGATCATAGGCTTACCAGTTTTAGCCACTTTCGCAATTAAAGCGTGATCAACCAGTTCGAAAGAAGCAATTTTATATGCTGGTGCATTCAACTCTTCAAGCAGGTCAACAGCTGTAAAGTCAAAAGGGGAGCTGAAGATCGTGATTCCTACCTCTTTTGCTTTCTCAAATAATGCTTCATGCCATTCCCACGGAGTATGGGCCCACTCGTAAAGTTGGTAAAGGCTATTTCCATCCCATAAGCCACCGTGGATCTGAAAGTCTTCTTTATCACAGTCAATCGTGATCGTATCTGGACGATAAGTTTGAAGCTTTATAGCATCAGCACCAGCTTTTTTGGCCATTTCAATAATCTTAAATGCATTATTGATATCGCCATTATGGTTGGCAGAAAGTTCAGCAATAATATATGGCTTATAATCTAAACCTATCTTTCTGCCATCAATTTCTATAAATGTGTTAGTCATCGACTTTCTCCAATCGAATTTTGTATTTTTGTCCTTGCACTACAATATAAGCAGGGTATCTATCTGGGTCGCTGATGCGTAGCAGGTTAAATTGAGAGACTATACTTTCATTAATATCAACTTGACTGTCTTCTGGAGCCCTTTTCCTATAATAATGACTCTCGCTGATTGGTTGGCTTTCTGGTTGTGAGGTATAAATATTTTCACACGCCCAATCCATCAACTGAAGTTCAGCTTCGAATAACTTGCTATTCACTTCGTCATACAGCTCGAGACCATCCAATGGTATTTTCAATTTCTGCCAAATGTCACCTGTGTCTACGCTATCTTCAGCGTTTAGTAATGAGAGTGTCAGCTCTTGTGATCCATTTAACACGTCCCAAATATGAGGGCTCCAACCTCGCCCTTGAGGTAAATCACTCGCATGTAGCACTAATGTAAAGTTGAATTTATCTCTTATGTCTTGTCTAACAATCTCGGAACAAGAAATCAAAAAAAGAATATCTCCACCTTCTCGTATTGAATTCACAGAATTCAATATCTTAATATCGTACTTACTCTCATTTACTTTTTGCCAATGATGCAAATACTTGTAAACTGGGTGGCTGCTATCACTACATAAAATTGTTATTTTCATTCTCTAACTCTATGATTTCTGACACAACTCTACGAGTACCTAAACCATCACATACTCTTAAATTGTTTAAGTGCATTTGATGCCAGTCTGAACACACTTCTATATAAGTGTGAAATAACTCACTTCCGATAGAGCTCAGTTCAACCTTACGAGATAAATTCTCGGTGACCAACTGATGACAAATATCTTTTTGATTATCCGCTAACGGCACTACGATACTGGGTAACCCCAAACAAGCTCTTTCCCAGCTAGTGCTCCCCGGAGCACCTATTGCGATATCATGATCCAACATCATTTGAGCCATATCATTAGTAAAATCAATATGTTTAATATTGCCTTTAGTCTTGCACCAATCGGAAACTTGATTGTAATGTGGAGACCGCGAACTCATTAATACTGTAATTTTGGCACAAACGTTTTCACGCTCAAGAGACTCCAACACTTGAAATGTCGCATTAGGTAAATCGACACCTCCCATCGAAATCAAAATCTTCGGGGTATCCAGGTTTGGCTGCCTGTTTTCTGCAGAGCTTCTAAACTCACTGAATTTAGGACTCAACAACGCATAATCTACACCAGCGAGCACCTTACCCGCTGTTTTATACCCAATGGCTTTTCTAGACAGAGTTTGGTCGACTACAATATCGGCATAGTGTTTTCTAACAAGATCATCAATGGCTAATATACGAACACCAGTACGCTGCTTTATTTGCTTCTGCCAATCGTGACCTAGCGCGTAATGATCACTTATGACCCAATCCACGCCGTCTAAATGTGGAAGCAAGTCATCAGCATCCTCTTTCACACTACGTTGAAGCCAACCTAGATAATCGCTACTGTTCTTTGGGGTGATCTGACATTCTGGTGGCGTGAGTTTGATAACCGAGTATCCACGCTCTTGAATAAAATGACACAAATCCCCTTCTTGAGGGAGACACGCAAAAACTACTTGATAGCTGTGCTTAGTTAGCTCATCAGCTAAGACCAAGCAGCGCATTACATGCCCACTACCAATCCAAACAGATGCATCCACACGAAAGATTACTTTTTTCATAGTGCTTACTAAAGAATACTAAACAGCTTCTCTGCCAACTCCCAATCCTCGGGAGTATCGATATCTTGAACACGGCACCTAGGCAGAAGTACAACTTTAGAATGTGGAGAGAAAATCGATAGCTTGTTTAAAAACGCTGTAGTTTGTCCCCAATAAAACTGACCAGCATCATGGTAGCCTTCTTCAAGATCCTGTGACCTTACCTGTTCATTTTCAGGTGAAAACATCGAAACAGAGCCTTGTTCATCAAGCTTTATTGCGCGCTGAATTGGAAACGGAAATGATGTGGCACTAAATACGAATTGTACCGTATCGTCACGAATTAGTTCGTAACCTTTCTGAAGATCTTCAGGCAAAATAAACGGCGCAGTTGCATACAAACAACAGACTGCATCTATCTGCCAACCTTCACTTTTACACCATCGGATAGCATGCTCCATTACATCCATGGTGGTCGCATAATCATCAGAAATATCTTTGGGACGAAGAAACGGTACATCCGCACCATATGTTTTCGCGACTTCTGCAATTTCTGAATCGTCCGTCGAGACTATCACTTTATCAAAGCAACCTGATGCTTTAGCAGCTTCTATCGAATAAGCGATCATCGGTTTACCGTGAAATGGCTTAATGTTTTTTCTCGGTATGCGCTTACTACCACCTCGAGCTGGAATAATCGCGACTTTCATTAGCACCCCTGCAAAATTTCAGTAAGTACCTGAACAACCGTATCTTGCTGCTCTTCCGTCATACAATGGAACATAGGAAGAGAAATAGCTTCACTGTAATAGCGCTCAGACTCTGGGAAGTCTCCTGCACTGAAGCCCATTCTTTCATAATATGGCTGAGTGTGAACAGGAATGTAGTGCAAATTCACCCCAACCCCTTTTCCTCTCAAAGCATCAAACACTTCTTTGTGTGTCAAAGATAGCTTATCTAACTGTAACCGGATCACATAAAGATGAAGACCAGAGTAAGTATTCTCCAACTGATACGGCAATACTACAGGTAGTGTCTTCAATAACTCATTATAGCGCTCTGCAAGTTGGTGACGTGCCGTAATAAAATCGTCTAAACGTTTCATCTGGGAAACACCCAGCGCAGCTTGAAGTTCTGTCATACGGTAGTTAAATCCTAAATCGATCTGTTGGTAGTACCAACCACCGTGGCTTTCACCTTCCATTTGCTCTGAGTCACGAGTAATCCCATGGCTACGAAGCAAAGTCATCTTATCAGACAAGGCTTTTTGGTTAGTCATTGCGGCACCACCTTCCGCTGTCGTTACAATTTTGACCGGATGAAAGCTAAATACTGTAATGTCAGAGTATTTACAATTCCCTATCGGTAAATCTTGATATTTGCCACCAATAGCATGGGATGCATCTTCAATTACCTTAAAGTTATATTCTTTTGCCAACTTAGCAATCGCTTTCATATCACATGGTTGACCACATAAATGCACTGGTACAACAACTTTTGGAAGCTTACCTTCAGCTTTCGCTTGAATTAACTTTTCTTCTAAGCGTTTTGGACACATATTGTAAGTGTCAGGGTCAATATCAACAAAGTCGACCTTTGCGCCACAGTACAAACCACAGTTTGCTGACGCAACAAAGGTAATTGGAGAAGTCCAAAGCCAATCTCCCTCCTCTAAGCCCAAAGCAATACAAGCAATGTGTAACGCTGATGTTGCACTGTTAACCGCTAGTGCATAACTAGCACCAGTATGCTCAATAAGTGCTTGCTCAAATGCTGGAACTTGAGGCCCCTGAGTTAAAAAGTCTGAGTTCAAAACGTCAACAACACTATCAATGTCTTGTTGATTAATATCTTGCTTACCGTAAGGAATCACTACTGTTCTCACACTGTAAAGTTTGGATCAACGTGTTCTTTAATTAGCTCGCGTAGGCTTTCAATACTCTCCCACTCTGTGTTTGTACCCGAGTTATATTTGAAGCCAAACGGTACTTTTTCAGCTTTGTGGTGATCTAGATACTCTTGCTCCGTATAAGTGAACGATACAGAAGGTAGAATGGCGTAATACTTACCAAGATCGATCGTATTTAGAGAGTCTGTATCTGTGATCATTTCTTCATGCAGTTTCTCTCCAGGACGAATGCCAACCACTTTGGTCTCACATTCAGGAGCAATCGCTTCGGCGATATCTAAGATCTTGTATGATGGAATTTTGGGTACGAATATCTCGCCACCAAGATGGTTTTCGAGAGCGTACATCACCATATTCACACCATCTTGCAATGAAATATTGAAGCGTGTCATCTCTTCATGAGTAATTGGTAATACACCTTCCGTGCGCTTGTTCAAAAAGAATGGAATCACTGAACCGCGAGACCCCATTACGTTACCGTAGCGTACAACACTAAAGCGAATATCTTTTGAGCCTTTGATGTTATTTGCTGCTGTAAATAGCTTATCTGATGCCAGTTTAGTCGCACCATAAAGGTTGATTGGCGCGCAAGCTTTATCAGTTGATAACGCTACAACATCTTTTACACCACAAGTTAATGCCGCGTTAATTACGTTCTCAGCACCATCTACATTCGTTCGAATACACTCCGTTGGGTTGTACTCAGCCGTATCAACTTGTTTGATTGCGGCGGCATGAATGATCACGTCAACACCTTCACAAGCTTGAACCATACGGTTGCGGTCACGAACATCACCAATAAAGAAGCGAAGTTGTGGGTAGTCTTTTTGAGGATATTGTTGTTTTATTTCAAACTGTTTCAGTTCATCTCTAGAAAAGATTATAATTTTTTTAACTTCAGTGTAACGCTCTAGTATCGTTTTGATGAACTGCTTACCGAATGAGCCTGTGCCACCAGTAATTAAAACTACTTTGTTATTTAACATTTATATACTCTTTTAACATATTTGTATTTCATTTATCGGAAGGAATAAAAAGAACACTGACACCGAATAATCTTCCCCGTCATTACTGGATTGCAAGAACCTTACTTAAGTAATTTTATATTCTGCACATTGCATCCATTTAAGTTTGATACCACGTCGAGAAATTTTCCTGCAGTCGGGGAGAGTTAAAACTGCTGGCGCACTTTTGACCAATTTTAGCTTGTTCTAGCACAAAATTATTTCACTTCACTGAAATCTATCACTATGTGGGTAAAACCTTCTAGCTTATTCTTAATTCATATGCAGCACGTACCACTAGACGTGATATCTCCATTTCCGGCATCATCACAACAGTCCTCACTAACTGAAAACACCCTTGAAACTAGTTGTTCTTACACTGCAAACAAATATTTTATCTCTTAAAAATATACCTGATTAAAACAAATCCGATGCCTGCCATCCCTCCCAGTAACGTCGCTAACACGCATATTAGTGCTCGCTTTGGCCCAGTCTTCTCCTCTGGTACTACTGCTGGGTCTAATACTTTGAATGCAAACTCTGTTTCAACTTCGGCCAACATTAAATTTTTAGTTTGCTCTTCAATTAATTGAAAGAAAACTGTTCGCATATCAGCTATGTTAGTCTTGTTCAATTGCTGCTCTAAATAACCAATATTTCGTTTAGTTTCGTTTAAAGATTTATCTTTCATCCATGCGTTTATATCAGCAATCAATAACTCAACCCAACGTTGTGCAATTATTGGAGATTGATGGGTAATTGAGACGCTAACTAAACCCGTTTCCTTTGCGACCGAAGTTGACAAAATGGCTCTAAAAGCCTTATAAGACTCCCAATCTGTTGGGACAACCGAATGACCAGCTGGTACCTGTCGAACCCATTGCTTGACTGAGATATCATATGAGTCGGGATTGAGTTTAAGCTCTCCACTGTCTTTGTGCCATTCAGCCGAAGCCATTAGTGGCACCAATAAATTGTGCTTTTGGATAAAGTAATTAATAAATTGTCGAGACTGAAGTACTGCAAGGGTAATGGCTGTGTTATCGCTCCCACTTCCCCCAAGATTGATGCCTGCTAGAGATGCTAAGCCACCAAATTGTGATGCCATGGTCGCCATACCTCCTTTCCGACTATCGCTGGTAGCAGCCAAAACCGCAGTTGCTTTATAGATATTAGGCTTTGAAAGCGCATAGAGGACACCGCCCGCGGCAAAAGTAATAGTAAATAAAATGATTATCCACTTCCCTTTCCATTGAGCTGAAAACAACTCTCTTAAATCAATTTCGTGATTTTCAGAAATCGAGGGCTGAGGATAATAAGGCGGAGACGGTTGGTTTAGCGGTGATCGTTGATTCATATTGATACCTAAAAACGGAACACGTAAATAATCGTGCTCCAAGTACATATTTAGAAAATAGTTGTAATCATTAATTAATCTGTAACTGCCTTCCAAGCAACACCAATCTGGTAAAGAATTTGGGTAGCTGACGTCAATGTACTTAGTCCATCTAAGTAATCAGTATCAATTGGCACTATAATCGTGTCACCTGGTGCCAGTGGCTTGTCTTTGCGACTAAACCAGAATGAATTGTTTGGTAGCATTACAGACCCGTCAGCTCTAACTATATAGATACGATCTGTATCTGCCTGCTTTTTAGTACCACCCGCTGATTGCAAATATTCTTCCACTGTCATACTTGGGCGAAAGGTATGGTTAGAAGCATATTGAACTTCTCCCATAATACTGATCGTTGGATTCTTCGCTGGAATATACAGCTTGTCACCTTTTTCAAGCATTACGTCAGATATTGGATCTTTTGCCATTGCTTCAGATAAGTTGATAACAAGTCGTCCAACCGCCTCGGTTTTTGAAAGCTCTTCTGCAATTTCCATAGCCTGTGCAGGGGGAGTTGTATAAGTTGCGGATGAACTTTGCCTTCTAAGTGCAAGGCTGCCTATCTCTTGCTTTAGCTGCATGTTAAGCAGCCTCAATCGCTCTTGCTCCTGACGCTTAAGCCTTACACGGCTGAACACAGCACCTTTAGCGTATGCATATTCTGTTAAGCCACCAGCGCGGTTGATTACGTCGCTTAGTGTCTCACCGCGTTGAAAGCTATATCTGCCAGGGAATACAACTTCACCTTGAAGCTCAACCACCATATCTTGCTGCCAATTTGGCTGAGTTTTAATTACGATATGATCTTGTGCTTTTAGCTCTAGCATCGAATTACCAGCTAGTACATCACGCAGTGAGAATGGTATGTGGCGGGACTCAAAGCTCTCGCCAGTACGTTGGCTACGTGTAACCTCCGCTTGCGTTAAGTAGGCTCTTTCACTCAAACCACCTGCGGCTTGAAGGAGCTTGATTAGCGTTTCGCCAGCAGGTAACGGATACGTTCCCGGAAACTTCACAGCCCCTGAGATTTCCACAAGCTTGGCTGGTTCTTCAAAACTTGATTGCGCTTTCAGTCGTTCGATTATTGGATTGAGCAACTGTTCACGACTTGATTGTTTGATGTTGTCTGCATTCGCGATCGTATCCGCTTCTTGAACGTTTATTTCATTGACGCTTTCATTGATAACAACCGCTCCCGTCTCGACATCAATCATTTCTTGATGCTTCTCGACCAACCCCTTTTTAGCCTGGGCTTTTTTGTTCTTTTGGGTGCCGTACCAGTAACCAAGCTCTAAACCATTATCGAAAACAAAGATTTGGTCTCGCTCTTTCAGTCTCAAGTTCTCTTTAGATCTTCTGTTTTCTATAACTTGACCAAGGTTAAACTGGAGAACTTCAATATCTCTGTTAGCGTTGATTTCTCGGACGATAAGCGCATATTCTAGGTCGGCATTAAGTTTAAGATCCTTTTCAACGGAGCCAATTACATCTGAGATTCTCATCCCTTTCTTATATTCAATGGATCCTTGCCTGACTACTTCACCACGAATAGCGACGGCACCTTGAAGATTATTGGAGGAAGTGGCAACCTCAATTTCATCTCCTGACTTAACCATAAAATTAAGACCTGAGGATTGTGTAATGTCGAGTGTAAATTGCTCTTGACCACTAGCTGTTTGTCTACGAACACTTATCTTGGAAAGATATGCTTGAGGCAGCATACCACCAGATAACGATAATACGTTTTCTAAAGATGTAGAACCAGAAAGCTCATAGATAGCAGGTCTTAAAACCTGTCCATCAACGGTAACCGTAGACGACTTCGTTGGAATAAAGAGTGTATCACCGGCACGAAGGCGTACATCTGACGATATATCGCCATCCATAAGGAGCGCATAAAGGTCTAATGTTGCAACAATTGCGCCTTTGCGTTTTAGCTGAATGTTTCTTAAACTTCCGCTCTCTTTTATACCGCCGCTAGCAACAAGTGCCTGTGTCATTGTTGTAAGACCATTGACGTTGTATGCGCCAGGCTGCGTTGATTCACCAACGATGTAAACCTGCATAGTTCGCATATTGCCCATGGTCACAACGACATCTACGCCCAAAACTTTTTGTTCTACCAGCTGTTTTATTTGTTCTCTAATTTGAGCGAAGGACTGACCAGATACGGCTACTGGACCAAATTCTGGAAAGTAGACCTTTCCTTCTCTATCAACTTTTAAGCGAAACTCTTGGTTGGTTTTGCCGTATAGTTGAACTTTCAACTCGTCACCAGATTCCACAACATAATCTAGCGGTACCGGAAGATTATCTATAGCCGTAAAACCCTGAGATTCGCCAAGTAGAACATCGTAGCCGAATGCCTTGAGCTCATCGTCATCTAGACTAGCTTCAGTTTTAGCATCAGTTTCAGCCGTACGAATATTCGGCGTTACTCTTTCAGGAGCATTAGTCATTTTTTGCGAGTCATCAGAATCGGCTTGCTCTGCACCAGGAAGCGCATTTAATTCAATTCCATACTGACGAGCCAATTGCTCCTGCTGGGCTTTAGGCAAACTCTTAAATTGAGCCATCTGAGCTGCCGTTGGTGATGCTGCGATCCCACTAAAACTTACGGTTGATATACACAAAGCTAAGAATCGAGTTTTGAAGGAGTTTTTCATACTTAACGTCACTGTTGAAAGCTCACAGATACTAATATCACGAGCAAAATGTCATTTATTTTATTTGTTTACATATCGCGTATAACTAGAAGCGGAACTCATAGCCTGTCCAAAATGAGGTTTGACTTTCTCGCTCATCATTTTGACTATATCCAGCTCCAACATGAACCATACCAGCTAAAGCAGGTAATCGATAAGATAGCTGGCCCGTACTGCTTCGCTCCTGATCTTGCTTTGAATCCCGCACAACAAGACTGAGTTTGTGATCGTTTTCTAGCTGAATATATAAGGCCGCAGAAACACTGCTGTCTAGAGTGTATGTGCTTCGCATCTGATTATTATGAGATGAGGGGTAATTATTTCTCTGCCAATGCGAATCACCACTGTCAAGCTTGCCTTTTGTTGAGTTTTGTTTTTCTAGAACCAATCGCCACGTTTGGTCAAATAAATCGAGCTGCCCAGTCCAGCCATAAAGGTACGCGCCAAGCTTTGTTATGTCAGAAGTTGACGCTAGCTCAGTATAGACAGAGTGATACATTCCATTCATTTCTGGTAGAGAGAATTTTAAATCCAAAGCACTTTGCTGCTCACCACCTCCAAGATTCGCTCCATCAAACCATGCTTGGTAAGTAATACCGATATCTAACCAACGACTGGGTTTTAACGTGAAACGAGAAGCGTTGTGCCGCTCATAGGTGGAATCATCGGTAAATCCGATGATACTTTCAACACTCCACCCACCCAAGTAGTCATTACTGCTAATATAACTAATACTTAAATCTGGACTCGAAGCGCTATTACTGCCCAATATTAAATTGTGTTGCCAGCCTTGCCCCCACCAGCGGTCTAAATCGCCGAAAGAAAGCAACCACTTCCCAGCATTTAAAGAAAGATAGCTATCATCCCAAACAAACTGGCTTTCACTTGCTTGATTGGCATATCCAGTAGATACGCGGAAAGCAAAGCTATCTTCCAAAGACTCATAACTGGCATATGCTCCCCATTTCTTTTGGTTAAACTCCCCGAAGCTATTGAGTTCAGGATCATGACTTCCCAAGATGACCTTGGCAGCGCGATTACCGCGCTGATATTTTGCCGAGTTCAAAGCATAGCCAACATGCGCTTTGGGTCGCTCTAACTCTATATTGTTATTAGTAGAACCGCTTAAATAATCTCCTATGGTCGCCCATCTTAAGGGATAGTGATTGACTGAAGAATTGAACAGACCAGCGTCAGAAAGTAAGACAACATCTGAACGAAGGAAAGGATCGGTAGCTTCTAACCATGGGGAGGAAAATGAATGCATTGGGGTGAAACATAGTGAAGATAGAGCAGCTAATCGCGTTAAAGCTGGTCTTGTCAAAGCCAAAGAAGTGCAATGAGAATTTGTCACGAGGGTGCGTCCTGTCATAATGCAACTCGTCTTTTAAACACGCTACCGCCCATTAGCAAACGCATAGCCACATTACGTATCATCTATCCAAGTATTGTATTCAACACGGCACTTTCTAGGTATCTTCTTAATATCGTGCCGACTATTTGGGTCACCATTATCCACACTGCGAGTCAAATCTCAACGTGCCTATTCTGCTATTTGATAAAAATACATCATTCATTTATCTCAAAAACACACTCAAGCCACATAGCTTCGAGGTTTTATATAGAACGCTTATTTAGAGCAACTGCGTAACTATTTATTTATACGAAAGAAATTTCAAATATCATCTCAAACAAAATGAAAGGTCTACCTACACAGATCACTTCAAATCATCGCCAGTTAAACTGTTGTAATATCTATTCATTATTTAAACTCTTAGCGATACATGACGACAAGACGGAGTTTCCTTTTAATGTTGCATAAGGCTGAACAACACTCAGCATCTGTTTAACTCCACTAATTACGTCACTTTTCGTGACTTTTGTCTCATGTTTCAATGCTGCCTGATAGTTAAACCAGTTAGTGGTGACTAAATGCATATTTGTGATAATTGCTTCTTGCTCTTTGTCATTCATCGCTAGTAGCTCGGCATCCCGAAAAAGAAGACAGACTTGCCTTAAATTCTCCCTCAAACGCTTTTGAGTAGCTGAGTACCTTGCATGCAATTCAGCATCATTGGAAAGGAGCTCCGGAAGATTTGAGTAGAAAAAACGATATTTCCACATCATATTAAAGATACTGCCCATATACGTTTCGAAAAGATTAACCGAATTGTCTGATTCTATAGGTGTAAATGAAGTCAAAAGTTCATTTTCGTAGATATCATATATGCTTTGGATAATTTCTTTTTTGTTTCTGAAGTGATAATAAAGGTTACCAGGACTTATGTTTAAATTTTCGGCAATATGATTGGTGGTGATATTTCGCTCCCCCCTTTCATTAAAAAGCTCCAAGGCGGTAAGCACAATTTTTAATTTTGTCTTCATATAATATCCATTTAATGGTAAGTCATTCCCAAGACCCGACACAACGAGACTCTAGTTTGACAAAAAATTTCAATAAACTTGGTCTGATCTGCTTACTGATTATTTACTTTTTCTAAATCAGTACACTAGAATAGTCTTGAGGTAATTTTCATCACCTCATTACATCGATGTAAATTAGTAAGGATAAAAAATGAAACATATCGCTCTAGCAATGCTGGTTGCACTAGGTGCTGCAGGTAACGCTTTTGCTGCTGGCGAAAGCAGCTCAACAGCCGCTTCAGGTGGCGGTGCAGCAGGTGGCGCTGGCGCTACTGGTGCTGCAGTTGGTACTACTACTGCAATCGTTGGTGGTGTTGCAGCCGCGGCAGTTGTGGCAGTAGCTGTAGCTGATTCAGGTACGACTTCTACGTCTGTATCTCAATAAGCGCGCACTGCACTGCAATCGCCCTGACTTGTTCAGGGCGATTTTTTATCTGCGCATTTAGGAAATCAGAATTGTGCAATTTAGACCTTTAAAAATCTTAACCTTTACGGCATTGATAATTCTTGCGTCAGGTTGTACGCAAAAAATGACAGATGTAGGCAGTAGCTTATCGGAAGCATTTACAGCATCTGATGATGTTACACTTTCATCTGACGAAATATCAGAGCTTCCTTATGCTAGTACCTATGTTCGTATCAACGATGGCAAACAGGTTTTTATGGTTCTGGCGTTCGCCGACCTAAATCCCCAGACAGGTAATACCCAATTAAAATGGGTCTCCGCAGACAGCTCGATTATCGTTACTGAAAAAGGGAGAATTGTTAAAACGAATGGATTTGATGACGACAACCTAATGCAGCTTTCAGGGTCAGGTCTTAATAATGGGTTATCCTCTCAAGGACATTGGAATGCTGTGTATGACTGGTCACCAGATTATCGTTATCAATTCGAAGCAACAGTAAACTCAAAGCTTGTTGCAAGCGAGACTCTAACAACAAGTCAATGGACGCTAGAGACCCAAAAAATTGAAGAAAAAGTCAGTTTCAAAGCGTTTAGCTCAAATTTTACTAACCTGTTTTGGGTTACAAACGATGGGAAAGTCATGAAATCCATTCAGTATATCGGTCCTGACATGAATAAATTTGAGATGACTATTCTCAAAACGTTCGCTCCAAATGAGTAGTCCGTTATGAAAACACTTTACTCCCTACTTAAAAGTAGTCCTTTTGTTTTATTGTTCTTTCTTAGCAATGCGTTAAGCGCACATCAACTGACAATTCATCTACCTAATCAACAGGCCAACCTCAGCTACATGGTGCCAGCTCGCCTGTCTCAAGTCATCTCAGATACCCAAGCTCAAAGTAAAGAGAACCTATTTTTCCCAGCTGCAATATTAGCTAGTCGTAGCAAACAAGAAGAAGTTGATACTCTATGGCATTCGATTTCAAAACAACTGACTCGAAAAAACTCTGACGACAGCTCAAAAGTGCTTAATCAACTCACAGACTTTCAATACGTTGGAAGAGAGTGGGTTAGCACCGATTTTGATGAGCTTCGCTTAAATCCAGGACTCAACCCATTGCTATCCGGTAGCTATGACTTATATGTTTCCCCTCGAAAAAACACAGTACAAATTTTAGGATACGTTAAAAATCCTGACTCTCTATTGATGGTGAGCAGCCAAGATTTAAGTCATTACCTAGATTCTTTTGAAGCTCTTATATCTGGTGATTTGGATGAGTTGTACATTATCCACTCCGATGGCACAGTTATCAAAACAGAACTTGGATACTGGCAACCCAAGCGATATTATCTTAACCCTGGAGCTAAAATTTTTGTCGGTTCAAAAGACAATCCAAATCTGAATAAAGAAATTGCCGAACTTCTAAGATACGCAGTGGAGAAACCGTAATGCGCTTGTCTGTCATCACTGCATCACTCTTCGCATGCTTCTACGCAAACGCCTCAAGTGGTAATTATTTTCAGCCAGTTACCTACGTCCCCTCCCAAATGGACTTTGGCGGTGTAGGATTGATAAAGATGCCGACTGGAAGAATGGCTCCGGAAGGTGAATTCAATCTCAGTGCCAATATCAACCGCGAATACCGAATGTACAATGCTTCCATAGCTTTGTTTCCTTGGTTTGAAGCGACTATTCGCTATGCGATTGTTCCCAACAAAAGAATGGGTGCGCAAGATTTTAGTGGGGATAGCCCCTATCTGGATAAAGGCATTGATTTTAAATTCCGATTGTTGGAAGAAAGCCGTTGGCTACCCGAAGTGGCAACAGGTGTACGAGATTTTGGCGGTACTGGCCTATTTGATGGGGAATTTATTGCTGCATCTAAGAAGGTCTATACCAATGACTATGGCGTGTTCGATTTCACCGTCGGTATGGGCTGGGGATACATGGGCATGCATGGGAACGTGACCAACCCATTTTGTAAAGCCAACAGTAAATTCTGCGAACGTCCGAAGGACTTTGGCGGTACTGGCGGTGAAGTAGACTACCATCGATGGTTCAAAGGTCCAGCAGCGGTTTATGGTGGCGTTGAATACCAGACACCTTACCAACCATTGCGTTTAAAAATTGAATACGACACAAACGACTACACAGAAGATTTCCCAACGAAATTTAGACCGGGTGACTTCTACGAAGTCGATATGACACAGCATACACCATGGAACTTTGGTTTAATCTATCGCGCTCACCGAAATATCGACCTTCGATTAAGCTACGAGCGAGGCGACACGGTCTCAGCCGGTGTCAGTTTGCGTACCAATTACAACGAACTGGCTTCGCAATGGCGAGATGAGCCTATTCCGAGACCAAGTAACAACCAACCAAAAGAATTGGCGGACGTTGATTGGCAAGCTCTAGAAAAGCAACTTGCTATTGTTGCAGGCTATGAGAATACCAAAGCTTACCTGGATGAAAATACCATTGTCATTGAAGGTGAGCAGATAAAGTACCGCGACTCTGAGCTTGCTCATGAACGCGCTGCAGCAGTTCTACGCAACCAACTGCCAAAGAGTATTGATACCTACAAAGTGATTAATACTCAACAGCACATTGCGACAGAATCCGTCGATATTGATGCAAAAAAATATGACCAAGTTGCGAATGTAAACTACATCAATTCTCATATTTCGGATGCGTCTACGACAAGTGAAAATACCCGTACGACAGGCAGATTGTTACATGATGGTTCTGAACGCCTTTACTATGGTGTTTCACCAACCCTTCGTCAGTCCATTGCAGAACCCGAAGAGTTTTACATTTTCAATCTTGGTATTCGCGGTGAAGCCAGCTATTGGTTAACAAATCAACTTCAAGCTTCTGGTTCAATTCAAGTAAACCTATACGACAACTACCCAGAGCTGAATTTCATTGTTCCGCCAGATGGCACCACAGTGCCGCCAAGAGTGCGTTCGCTGGGCAGAATGTACTTCCATGACAACCCAGTGCGCATGGACACGCTTCAACTGACCTGGTTTGATAATTTTGGCGACAGTATTTATCAGCAAACTTATGCGGGTTATCTAGAGAGCATGTTCGCCGGAGTCGGAACCGAATGGTTGTATCGTCCAAAAGGAAAGAATTGGGCAGTCGGGGCTGATATTAACCTTATCACGCAGAGAGATCCGAATAGTTGGTTTGGAGTATACCAGCAAGAAAATCAATTCAGTGAAAAGGACGGACGTTCATTCAAAGTGCTAGACAAAGGCTACACCGGATTTGTTTCTGGCTATTATATGCCAAAATGGTCCTGGTTAGATGACACACTGTTCAGAATTGACGTCGGTCAGTATCTGGCTCAAGACGTTGGTGTACGCGGTGATTTCTCTAAGCAATTTAAAAGTGGTGTTATTGTTGGAGCATACGCAAGTATGAGTAACCTTTCTGCAGAAGAGTTCGGAGAAGGCAGCTTTACCAAAGGCTTTTATATCTCCATTCCATTTGACGTCATGACAGTCAAACCTAGCCGAAATCGCGCTAAGTTCGACTGGCAACCCCTGACTCGAGATGGGGGGCAGAAACTCAACAAAGAGCATGATCTATTTAGTATCACCGACTCTGCATCACCTTGGTATACAAGGAAAAATAACGTCCCTCAACCTTAAACTGACATACAGAGGCAATATGCCTCTGTATTTTTTAGCACCTTATTTGGTACACTCGCATCAATTCAATATTAAGCTTGGTGGAAACATGATCATTGTAACTGGCGGCGCTGGCATGATTGGCAGCAACATTATCAAAGCCCTGAATGAAAAAGGCATCAACGACATCTTGGTCGTTGATAACTTGAAGAATGGCAAAAAGTTTAAAAACTTGGTTGATCTTGATATTGCCGATTACATGGATCGTGATGACTTCCTGACTCAAATCATGGCTGGCGATGACTTGGGTCCAATAGACGCTATCTTCCATGAAGGTGCCTGTTCTGCAACCACCGAGTGGGACGGTAAGTACATGATGCTCAACAACTATGAGTATTCAAAAGAGCTCCTGCATTACTGTTTAGATCGCGAAATCCCTTTTCTATACGCATCTTCTGCTGCTACCTACGGCGAAACCGATGTATTCAAGGAAGAGCCTCAATATGAAGGCGCACTCAACGTTTACGGATACTCAAAGCAGCAGTTCGACAACTATGTAAGAAGAGTCTGGCAAGATGCGAAAGCGCATGGTGAAAAATTGTCTCAAGTGGTTGGCTTTCGCTATTTCAATGTTTACGGGCCAAGAGAAGATCACAAAGGCTCAATGGCATCTGTCGCCTTTCATCTAAATAACCAGATGAATGCTGGCAAAAACCCGAAATTGTTTGAAGGTAGCGAGCATTTCAAGCGTGACTTTGTCTATGTGGGTGATGTGGCTGCGGTTAACTTGTGGTTTATGGAAAACGGTCCATCAGGTATTTTTAATTTAGGCACTGGTCAGGCTGAATCTTTTAAAGAAGTGGCTAAAGCAGTTATCGCGCATCACGGTCAAGGCCAGGTCGAAACCATTCCATTCCCGGAACATCTAAAAGGCGCTTACCAAGAATACACTCAGGCGGATATGTCCAACCTACGAGCGGCAGGGTGTGATCATCAATTCAAAACGGTTGCACAGGGAGTCGCAGAATATATGAAATTAGCGAATGCATAATATCTATATACAGGCTCTAGATTATTAGTGCCTGTACAAAAGACTGCTGCAAAGTATCAGGACGCTATACTTTCATTAAAATGATCACGCGATAGGATTCAAAGATGATATCGTATTGTGTTTCGATGAGTATTCAGTGAGCAACAAGATGAAAATTCTGGTAATTGGTCCTTCATGGGTAGGTGACATGGTGATGTCGCAAAGCCTGTATACCGAGTTGAAGAATCAACACCCAGAAGCCGTAATTGATGTTCTTGCCCCAGCATGGTGTAAGCCCATCTTAGAGAGAATGCCAGAAATAGCCAAGGCAATCGAAATGCCTATGGGGCATGGGCAATTTGATCTAATGGGTCGCCGAAAAATTGGTAAATCTTTGTCTCAGGAAGGTTATACGCATTCCTTCATCTTGCCTAACTCCGCCAAATCGGCTCTCATTCCCTGGTTTGCTGGTATTCCGCATCGCATTGGCTGGAAAGGAGAGATGCGATACGGTCTTTTGAATGACTTGCGCCCGGATAGAAGAGTTTTTCAATACATGGTTGAGCGTTATGTCGCGCTTGCTCACTCAAAAAACAGGATGTTAGAGTCCGTTTCTCTGTCGGATTGCCCAACACCTAAGCTTACTATCGACTCTGAATCTCAGAACAATGCAATTCAGCGTCTGAATCTTTCCAATGAGCGTATTGCGGTAGGATTATGCCCCGGGGCAGAATACGGTCCAGCCAAACGATGGCCAGATCATTACTATGCTGAAGTGGCAAAATTTGTCATTCAACAAGGCAAACAAGTGTGGCTTTTTGGTTCAGCTAAAGATAGAGAAGTCACCCAGAAAATTCGCTCCACCTTACCTGAAGGACTTCAGAATCACTGTCATGATCTGGCAGGCGAAACCAGCTTAATTGAAGCAGTAGATTTGTTAGCAGCATGCGATACCGTTGTGTGCAACGATTCAGGACTAATGCATGTGTCTGCTGCGGTGGGTTGCAATATTGTGGCTATTTACGGCTCCAGTTCACCAAAATATACGCCACCACTCACCGAAAAGTTAACTATGCTGCATACCGACATTGAATGCCGACCTTGCTTCAAAAAAACGTGCCCCTACGGACACATGAAATGCTTGACCGAACTTCCTCCAAGTCGTGTTATTTCTGCTCTTGGTTCAATTAGGCTTTCAGCATGATAGTAAGAGTGCTCTACACCTTTATCTTGGCAATAGCCGCCCCTTTTCTATTGTATGGACTGTTCAGAAAGCGTTCGAATAAGCCTTCAGTCGGAAAACGCTGGAAAGAACATTTTGGGTTTACACCCAAATTAAATGTCGATAAGCAGCCTATATGGATACATGCTGTTTCCGTCGGAGAAGTATTGGCAGTGGCTCCTTTCATTAAGGAGCTCAATTCACGTAAGCCAGAAACACCTATTCTACTAACGACGACGACCCCAACAGGAGCAGAGCAAGCGGAAAAACTGTCTGCGATAGCTACGCATCGTTATATGCCAATTGACTTTGGCTTTGCGGTTAAGCGCTTTTTGAATGTCACCAAGCCTTCAAAAATGATCATTGTTGAAACCGAACTTTGGCCTAATACTCTGCACACAGTAGGAAAATCAGGTATCCCCATTTCAGTATTAAATGCTCGGTTGTCTTATAAATCTCGACGTGGCTATCAAAAAGTTCGTCCTCTGTTCAATGAAATCAGTAAAAATTTGACCAAAGTACTTTGCCAGCACCAAGAAGATGCTGATAACTTCAAAAAGCTCGGTGTTTCCGAAGAAAAACTGCATGTAACTGGCTCGATAAAATTTGATATCACGGTTTCAGATGAAGTCATTCAGGCTGGTAATATGTTGCGAGCGCAGATAGGAAAAGCCCGTCCAGTATGGATTGCAGCTAGTACGCATCAAGGTGAAGACGAGCAAGTATTAAACGCTCATACAGAAATCATGAAAACACTTCCAGACGCAGCTTTGATTCTTGTACCTAGACACCCAGAAAGATTTGATGCGGTTTCACAACTTGTAGCCAATGAAGGTTTTTCTTTTGCAAGACGAACTTCTGCGGATTCTCTGGACTCCATTCAAGTATATATCGGCGATACAATGGGCGAGATGCTCACTCTGATGCAAGCGGCTGATGTGTGCTTTATGGGGGGGAGTTTGATTGGAGATAAAGTTGGTGGGCATAATTTATTGGAACCTACAGCAATAGGAATTCCTTCATTAATTGGCCCGAGTTTTTACAATTTTAAGAGTATTACAGAGAAATTAATTGCTATCGGTCTAACTGAGGTTGTGGGTGGAAATGAATTATCAAGTAAAATCCATAAGTATTTTTCATCTAATAATCATGATTTTTTAAACATATCTAGAGAGTTCGTTCATAAGAACAACTCCACATCCTCGTATATAGAATTACTAAATATTTAGATAAAAATGAGTAGAGACAAAGTAGCCAAAATTTTAGATTCTGAAAAATTCATCCTTCTAATGGTTTTCAGCGCTTGTATTTATGCGACCTTTAAGGATTCATGGAGACTATTTGCTGATATTTTTCAGACTTTTTTATTATTAGTGTCTTTAGTAACCCTAATTGTCCATTGGTCTTTCTTTAAAAAAGAAAAATTGTTATGGCTTTTGCCTGTAGCACTAATAGCTCAACTAAGTAGCTGGCTTTACTCCTTACACTTTTATCCAGAGCTAGCAACTGACTCTCCACAGGTAGGACGATTACTTGAGTTTTTTGTTTTTTTCTTTATCGCATTTTGGCTGAGAGGTAATAAAAAATACATCTGGACTATTTTATCATGTTTTGTTTTTGGCTCTATTTTCACACTCAACTATCACGCTCCTATTCTTGAAGAAATATCTATAGGGTTATCAGGAAAACGAGTAGACTTTAACTATAGAAATGCCCAGCATGGAGCTTTAATAATAGGTTCTGCTTTAATAGTTCATATTTGTTATTTTGTTGTTTCATTTAGTAGTAATTTTATTGAAAGAAAAAAAACACTAATACATACAATATTAATCCTAACTCTATCAGTTATTTTAATTGTAATGCAAACTCGTCAAACCTTTCTTGGACTGACCTTAGGCGTACTAATTTCAGTAATATACTTTCTATCTATATATAATAAACTAACAATTAAAATAATATTGAAACTAATTATTATTCTATCTCTAATTTTATTACTCAGTATAAATACTGACATTATATATCAAAGATTAAAATCAGAGCTATTTGTTATTACTGATTACATTGTTACAGGCGATTTTTCCAACGCACCTAATACAAGTATTGGTGTAAGAGCTCAGTTATGGTACGAGTCAACTTCATGGATTGAAAAAAGTCCACTAATAGGTTTAGGTAACGGTATTGAAAAATTCCTAATTGAAAGTTCAACAAGATTACCATCAGAAATAATAGAAAGATACAAGCATATGCATAGCTCGTATGTAGCGACCCTGCTAAGATTTGGGATAGTTGGGCTGGTACTAAGCTTAGCTATCTTTATAATCCCAATAACTCATCTTTTTAAAATATCCAACAACAGCCAGGTCACAAGATATGTTAAATGTTTGGCAGTAATATTTTTAGTCTACTGGCTAGTTGTCAATACTTTCGAGTCTTTTTGGTATATGAAAGCTGGCCTATGGACATATACAGTCTTTATGGCTGCAATCTATACCATTCCTTTATCCCAAAGATACGAAAAGTATCAAGCTTCGTTAAAGCGCTAGCTTACTTCCATCTAAATAGGGGCTTCTGGTATTCATACAACTTTCCAAGAAGCCCTTTATGTTTGGACTTCAAGTAAGGAATTTCATTATTCTCCCAAGTATGCTGATACCAATGTATCAAATATGCATTATCTGGATGAGAAAATTCGATAGCTTGCCCCTGATAGGAAAAAAAGTACTCCGTATCTAATATTTTAACTGAACTATCATCTTGAGACTCCTCAAGTATCCGCGTCATGATATCTGGTCCCATGTACAAGTCAGACTCCATTATGCTTTTTTGATAGAAATCCAACAATTTACTTAAAACTTCGTTTGAGCGTTTTGCAAAAATAGAGGCAGTGCCAACCAAACTATCATTTTCACGTCCAACGCAGAAATCACAGTCACTAAACAACTGAAACGGTTCTCGCACTATCGTCACATCCGTGTCTAAGTACAAGCCACCAAACTCAAATAAAATGCGAATTCTTAGATAATCACTAACGAATGCAAAAAGCCCTCTCTTGTAACACTCTTTTGTAAACTCGCATTCATCAATCCAACTTAAAACCTGCTCAGACGAATCTGTCCATAGTTTCACTTCATACCCTTGTTTTTTCCAGTCATTAACACAGGCATGGGAAAGAGGGGGCATTTTGTTACCAAGCCAAATGGCATGAATCAATTTACTCATATGAATTAGAAGAACTTTGTTATGCGTGGTCTTGTGTTGCTATGTTAAACTACATGCCGAACTAAGTCAGCAGATACAGTTAATAGACCATGGACATCTTCATCATAAGTTTGGCGGAAGCCACTGAGAGACGTTCAAGAATCACAAGTATTCTTGACGAAGCAAAGCTAGACTATTCCATCTTTGATGCTGTCAACGGGCACAAGGGGTTACCCAGCGAGCTTATCGGTTTACCTGATGACCATTTTCGAAAAGTATATAAAAGCCGACCTCTTTCAAGTGGAGAGCGTGGATGTTATGCAAGCCATTATTTGCTATGGCAAAAATGTATCGAATTGGGAAAGCCTATTATTGTTCTCGAAGATGACGCCATCCCATTAGATGGCTTTAGCAGCATACTCAATAAACTCAAAGAACTTCATACTAAGTACGGTTATATACGGCTAGAAACACAGTCAGGCAGGCAGTCTAGAGTTCAATCAATAGACGAATCCTTCGATTTGGTGTATTGGGACTCCAATGATATGCGAACTGGTGGTTATTCAATATCACCAGCAGGTGCTAAGGCATTTCTTGAAGCAAGCTCAAGATGGTGTTACTCGGTTGACTACTTTATTGGAAGCTCTTATTTGCATAAAGTACCTTCTGTTGGCATTGAGCCTCCAATAGTATCTGCGCCCAATGATTTAGGCACCCATATACAATTGGACGCTAAAACAAAAGTTCACTTCTTCTATAAGATCACACGTGAAAGCTACAGGTTTTATCGTTTTTGTCGAATGAGATTGTGGAACTTAATGTGGAAGAAACACGTTTCCTAGAACCAGAAAAAGGTAACCATGAGTCTCGTTAAACCATTAGCAAAGATCTACCTCTATTGCCGGGCGATACCAAAAAGCATTCTCTTTAATTTTTGGTATTTGCCGTTTTCTCAAGCCATTAGACTACCGATCGTCGTATCTCACCGAGTTAGAATTTTACGCTTAAGCGGGAAGCTAGACATTCCCAAATCAGCAAAAACCGGGAAAATCAGATTTGGCTTTGGTCAAGTTCAAGTTGCTGATAGTCACCATTCTCGTATGCTTTGGTCGTTAGGAGAATCCGGAAAGATAACACTGGGCGAGCGAGTAAAAATCGGTACTGGTTGTAAGCTATTTGTGGATGGAAAACTTAATATTAAGGCTCAAACAAACCTCACTGGTGAGTCCACTATCGTTTGTGAAAAAGAAGTCCACATTGGCGAGAGTTGCCTTATTTCATGGCAGACCATAATCATGGACACTGACTTTCACCCTATCTTCGACACAAAGCAAGACACAAGATTAAACCCAAACTCCCCTGTCTCTATCGGAAATAATACGTGGCTCGGCGCAAGAGTGACTATGAACAAAGGGGCTTCAATCGGAAGTAATTGCGTGGTTGCTACCTCAACGCATATTCACAAACCATTCAGTCAGGATGACATCATTCTGGGCGGAAACCCTGCCAGGGTAATCGGTAGTATGAAAGACAAGCATTTCACTGACTAACCAGCGATACAACATATTCAGAAATTAAAACCAAGTTGAACAAAAAGCATGACCTTAAAACACAAACTACGTAATACTTTATTGCTTACTGTATTGCTTTCAGCAGCCTTGTATTTCGCCGAATATTTACTGCGTTCAATTACAGATATTACGTCTAGCCAAAATATTTCTGAGAGTTTACAAATCTCTCTAGTGCTTAGCTTACTTATCGTTTTTTCAACTAAGAAATTCAAAGTCTTTCTTTCTGCGTTTATCTCTATCGCATTGATTTTTCAAAGTTCAAACGCACTTTTTTATGGAGGGTGGATCGATCCTGTAAATCTCTACCTGTTCTTTGAAAACCTGTCTGAAGTAGTCAATATTCTCCCTAAGCTGAGCCTCTCAATTATATTGAAATCTTTGGCTTTTATTGTCGTATCAATAACCCTGCTGTATTGGTGCTATAGACTTGCCAAAGACTCATCTGGTTACAAAATCGCCAATATACTCATCTTGTTAATTTTTATATTTCAACCCATTAGAGATGGTGTGTTTTATCCTGAAAAAATTGAAAAGAGATTCACGAAAGACACGCACAGTCTGATTCGATCTTTTCACAACTCATACGGTATTTTTGCTTCTATGCTGATTTCCGATGCAACAGGGGGAAATCTTTACTCGAGTTTCAGGCAAGATGAATATCAGGATTTAAGAAACAGCTCGTCTGAAACTCCTAATATCTTCATCTACTTTGGGGAGAGCCTAAGCTCAAAATACATGGGAGAGTATGGCTATCATTTAGACACAACACCAATTATTAGCCAGCTCATTGAAGACAGTAATATACATACATTATCAAAAGAAACCGTCGCCGGGGCAGCCGCTACGATGCCGTCAAGTGTGCGCTTTTTCCACATGATTGATAAGCCGGATGCGAGAAAACAAGCATCTTCATTCAACACAAGTTTATTCCGATACGCAAAACTTGCTGGTTATGAAACGACTTATCTAAGCACACAGGGAGAAAGCTATGTGAATCACATATATAAGCTGATAGCAGGCAAATATAGTGACCACTACTTTACCCCCCCGCTCATGGATAGTAGCTACAATGACAGGCAAGAGTCAGACGACAGACTCGCCATTGACCAGTTCGCAAACTTGGAGCTTCAAGAACCATTTTTTGCAGTATTACAACCAAACGGAAGCCATGCACCGTTTGATGCGAAATCTCCTAGTGATAAAAAAATCTTCGGTACCGGTACCGAGTTGAAGGAATATGAAAACTCTGTGTACTACACAGACTTAAATATCAAGGCGATCATAGAACAAGTTAAAGAAAAATCTAAATCTAAGCCTTGGATCATTTTCATTACTTCCGACCACGGTACACACGTTGACGGAAAGCGAATCAGTCGCTCTTTGGATTTACCAGCATCCTATATGGTTCCTGGTATTGTGCTAACGGACTCTCAGAGTATCTACAATACCATCGTCAAACCTTATGCAGACTGTAAAAAGCTCTTCCATAAAAATTTCAGCGAGATGATAGCGAAAGCCTTAAACAGAGACGTCCCTATTGGTTCTTGCGATAAAGGCGTTTTGTTTAACGGATTGCTCAACGGGTACGACTCAAGGTTTGTCGATATAGATGAAGACGGTGCCGTTAAATTATCCGTTTTTTCCGAGACTAAAAGTTAAGTAATATATCTCTATGTTCACTATTTTAATGTATTCATATTGTGAAGAATAAGCTGGTACCTGAATCAATCTGCATTGTCAGACTCTCCGCTCTCGGAGACGTCTGCAATGCCATTTCGGCTATCCAGGCGGTTCAGAAACATTACCCTTCTGCGAGAATAACTTGGGTATGCGGTGCAGTAGAAGCACACCTTATCCGGCTAATTCCTAACGTTGAAGTCATACCATTCGATAAAAATAATGGTATGAGAGGCTACTTTGATATTTGGAAAAAACTCAAAGACCGTCGTTTTGATGTCCTTCTCCATATGCAATACGCGTTGCGCGCCAGTTTTGTTGCTTTGGGTATTAAGGCAAAACGTAAAATTGGATTTGATGAAGACCGCAGTAAAGATCTTCAGCACTTGTTTATCAACGAAAGAATCAAAAGCTCTGACAAAAAACATGTGCTCGATGGAGTGATGGGGTTTGCTGAAGCAGTTGGTGTCGAAGACATAACGCCAACTTGGAACATCCAGAACTCTGAATCAGACAAAAATTGGGCGACAGGACAGCTATCTGAATCAGGCTCGAACTTAGTTGTTGCGCCAGCAACCAGCAAAGCTTACAAAAACTGGACGACAAAGGGTTACCAAGATTTAATAAACCATGCTATCAGCCAAGGTTGGAAAGTTACGCTTATTGGAAGCCCTGACAAAACCGAGGTAGCGCTCGCACATGACATTGTGAGTCATTTTGAAGACACCCAAATTAATAATTTGGTTGGAGAGACTACGATAAGTCAGATGATCGCAATCATAGACCAAGCTGACCTTCTCGTTGCTCCGGATTCGGGTCCAACGCACATCGCGAATGCAATGCAAACTCCGGTCATAGGGTTGTACGCACACCATAACCCTGAAAGGACTGGTCCCTATTTGCAGCTTGATAACGTTGTTTCTGTTTATGACGAAGCTATTTTGGAAGAAACAGGGAAAACATCAGATGAGCTTCCATGGCGAACCAGAGTAAAAGATCCGAATGCCATGGAGCGTATTACTTCTGATATGGTGATTAACAGATTTGAAACTGTTGTTAGCCGACTCCTACTGACCAAAAAGGAATCATTGTGAGCAGACCAACACTTGCCGTTGCACTGATAGTAAAAAATGAAGCTGCTCATCTAGAACAGTGCCTCTCGACTGTCCATGAGTGGGTTGATGAAATCGTTGTTCTGGATTCAGGAAGCACAGACAACACAGAAGAGATTGCAAAGAAGTTCACTGATAAGTTCTACGTAAATGCTAACTGGAAAGGCTTTGGTCCTCAGCGTCAGCTCGCTCAATCCTATGTCGAGTCGGATTACCTGTTCTGGCTAGATGCCGATGAAAGAGTTACGCCAGAGCTCAAAGACAACATTCAGATTGCATTGGAAAAAAGCCCTTCATCCACTGTATTTCAAATACCAAGATTAAGCTGGGTATTTGGTCGATACATCAAACACAGTGGATGGTACCCAGACAGAGTGCTTAGGCTCTACCCAACAAAGCTCACCAGTTACAACGATGCGTTGGTCCATGAAAAAGTCATCACCGACGACAACATGAAGATTGAATCACTTGAGGGTGATCTACACCATTATACGTACAACAATCTAAATCATTACCTCGTTAAATCAGCAGGATATGGCAAAGCGTGGGCAGACCAAAGGCAGGCGAAAGGTAAGAAAGCGTCGCTTTCCCAAGGAATCGTTCATGCGTTGGCATGTTTTATCAAAATGTATGTATTGAAACGAGGATTCTTGGATGGAAAACAAGGCTTCTTAATTGCATTGCTGTCAGCGCATTCAACCTTCATCAAATACGCAGACTTGTGGGCACGAGATAACGATCAACACTACAAGCTGTAATACGAAATATCCGTGGGTAAACTAATTAAGATTTACCCACCACTTATTAGTTTCTTCCGCGCACTCCAACACATCAATCCGCGACATGTCTTCTTGCTGTTCTTTACTGCTAGCTTCTGGTGGGCAAAACGCAATGTGCTTGCCTTCTGAGTTAATAGGTCGCCAGCGAAGTGGCGTGGCGGAACGTTTTCTTGGGAAGAACCCGACTGTTGGTACATCTAAGGTCGCAGCAATGTGCAAAGGTCCAGTTGAACCAGCAATAAAGAGATCCGCGCAGGCGATGGATTGAGTGAAATCGACCAAGCCATCATTTTTGCTGTATACGACTGACTCTACGCCCAATTGACTTAGCAACACTTGAAGCTCAAGTGCTTTTTCTTCTTCTCCCGGTCCCGCCGTAAGAATGTATTCACCATCAAACCGCAAATTTTGAATAAATGTTGAGTACTGCTTCAAAGACAGGTTATTGGCCGAGCCACCACTTCCGGCATGAACGAACACCCAAGGTTTGTCTTGGGATATTTCCAACTGATTTGCCAATTTGTCCTTTTGTGTAGCCAAAACATCCGCTTTCAAAGCCAAATAAGGCGCACTTGGCTCAACAATCTTTTGTCCATTATCCGATAGAAATGAGCGGATGAGATCCAGATTGTATTCAAACTCCGGTTTCGCCGATTGAGAGCGTTTTTGTTTGATTCGCTTGTTATAGAAAATCTGTGCGATCTTAGTCGCTGGCGCAAGCCGATATGGGATTTTCGCTTTCCATACCAGAGAGGCATTATAGGTCGTCGAAAACAAGTTGATTGACGCATCAAACTGCTCCGCACGTAAAGCTGAGACAAGTTCATTTTTGTCTATCTTGGCGGCTTTAGGACCACAATCCACCATCACAGAATCAATCCACGGGCACATCTCTGCCAAAGCTTTGGTGTAGTTTGGAACCAAGGCGGTTATTTCAACATTGGGTAGAGATTGCTTGAGCATGGCGAAGCTTGGCCATGCCAACATAAAATCACCAATTTTATCGTTTCGAATAACCAGTATTTTTTTCATTGTGATTCCTACGCCGTGGTTCGCCCCACATGATAACCACTTCCATGGCGAAGTTTGAGCGTTTTTTGCTATGATGACAGCAGATTAACGAATATAAAAAGTGAGTAAGCAGTGTCGCCAAAACGCATTTCTCGAGTCATTTACCCTGGTACTTTTGACCCAGTGACCAACGGTCACCTCGATCTTATTGAACGTGCCGCAACCATGTTTGATGAAGTGATCGTTGCCGTAGCGGAAAGCCCAAGTAAGAACACCATGTTCAGCTTAGAAGAACGAGTCACATTCACTCAGGAAGTCACCAAACATTTGGATAATGTCACATCAAAGGGGTTTTCTGGTCTCATGGTGGACTTTGCCCGTGATGAGCAAGCCAATGTTTTGATTCGAGGTCTCAGAACCACGGTCGACTTTGAGTACGAATTTGGTTTAACCAACATGTACCGCCGCCTATTACCTGGTCTGGAAAGTGTATTTCTAACGCCAGCAGAAGAGCATGCGTTTATCTCTTCAACCATAGTCCGAGAAGTAGCGATTCATGGCGGAAATGTCGAACAGTTTGTTCCCGCCATTGTTGCTAAAGCGCTAGAAGATAAATATCAGGAACGCTCAAGCAGCTGACATTCCGGGCAGTAGAAAGTGTTTCTCTGCCCGATCTTCACCTCTTCGATTTCTGATTCACACGCTTGGCACTGCTCTCCAGTACGTCCATACACTTGCAGCACCTGAGCAAAGTAACCCGGCTTGCCGTCCACTTGGTTGAAGTCTTTTAATGTCGTCCCGCCTTGCTTAATTGCGGTTTCCAATACAGCAATAATATTTTTATGCAGCAATGCGAGCTCGTCATCAGTGAGTTGATTGGCAGGAGTTTGTGGATGAATACGAGACATAAACAGTGATTCATTGGCATAGATGTTCCCCACCCCTACCACCACTTTATTGTCCATGATGAACTGCTTCACCACCGTTTTTTTACGCTTGGCTTTATCTACAAAATATTCAAGGCTGAACTCTTCAGTAAGAGGCTCAGGGCCAAGGTGGCTTAATACTTCATGTTGTTCGCCCGGCTCTGCATGAAGCCAGGAGCCAAAGCGGCGAGGGTCGTTGTAGCGAAGCACTTTGCCATTTTTCAAAACCAGATCCACATGATCGTGCTTTCCCGGTTCGATCATCGCATCTAGAATTCTTAAGCTGCCAGACATTCCCAAATGCACCACGGCACTGCCTGCTTTGGTCTCAATCATCAGGTATTTGGCGCGGCGAGTAATGTCTATAATCTCTTCTCCAACCAACGATTGAAGGCTATCTGGCACTATCCATCTGAGTTTTGGTTGCCTGACGTGTATGGCTTTGACCTTCTGCCCTTTTAGATGAGGCGTAATACCCAATCGACTCACTTCAACTTCTGGCAACTCTGGCATCTTAAATCCTTGATTAGACTGTCTGCGTAGCAATAGCGTAGTATTATATACATAAACACTTCTGTTTGAGGCACTCAATGAAGCTATCCCGCCGTGGCTGGAATAACGTTCTGATCTTAGCGATCTTGGCATTCATCGCCGTCATCAATGCCCCTAGTGTTCTTCGGGAACATTTTGGTTTAGGGCAGACAAGCGCTTTACCTTATGTATTGGACCCCAATGAAAAGCCGGTCGCACTGCACTTTGCACAGTGGTCAGTAGAAAATACGAATAACGAATGGCAATCGACCAGAAAGTTGTCTATTGAGCCGCTTCAAGCTGCACTTCGCTGGACGGAACTGACAGGGACTTCTGTAGATCAAGCCACTTACAACAAACTAAAAGACAACCTTCCCCCAGCCAGAACTCTAGAAGTTTGGTACTCAAACGTCGAAGAGCCTGCAAGAATCACGTTTTATCAAACGCCGAGCTTTTGGTTATTACAAAATTGGGAAAAAGAGTGGGTTGCGGTATCGGTAGAGAAACAGTATTTGTTCCCGTTTTTGTAGAACATCCTGAATCTCACCTCGGAGAGCAGGTAATAAAAAACCCAGTCGATTGACTGGGTTTTAAATTTTTACAAAGATTTTAAAAATCAATTACTTGATTTTCGCTTCTTTGTACATAACGTGCTTGCGTACAACTGGATCAAACTTTTTGATCTCAAATTTGCCTGGCATGTTACGCTTGTTTTTGTCAGTTGTGTAGAAGTGACCAGTTCCAGCAGAAGATACTAGACGGATTTTCTCACGAATGCCTTTAGCCATTGTTCAATTCCTCTTATACGTTCTCGCCACGAGCACGGATATCAACAAGAACAGCTTCGATGCCTTTCTTATCGATGATACGCATACCCTTAGCAGTTAGACGTAGTTTAACAAAGCGCTTTTCGCTTTCTACCCAGAAACGATGAGTTTGTAGGTTCGGCAGAAAACGACGCTTGGTAGCATTTCGTGCGTGTGAACGGTTGTTACCCGTTACTGGACGCTTACCAGTTACTTGGCATACTCGGGACATGAATGTCTTCTCCAAATCGTTTCAGCTCGATATCAACCTTGGTGGCCGAACCTCTCTATCTATCATTAGAAGACTGGAGGCCAAAAACCGTTATGGAATACCCATACAAGGCTATCAAAGGTCGCGCATTATACTAACTTGATATGCATTGCTCAAGTCCCGAACAGATCCTTTTTCAAGGTTTTCGAGATCTTTTTTAGGCAGAGCTGATTGAGGTTCAAAAATTTCAGTGCGGGGATGATAGCAGATTCTGACCACCAGACAACAAAAATGTGACTTTCCCACAGGCTAAATTCCCACTCTGTAAGCCTTGGTACCTATCTTTCTAGTTTTTATACCCAAGTAACCTCAAGATGTTTGGTTCAGCGAGAATTAACTGGCATTCAGACAAGACACCGATTTGAAGATCTAGTGGTTCTAAATCAAAAATCGGTAACGCAGTATGAAAGCCAGTTAAACTCGCCCTTGGGAGCTCATATTCTGTCCCATTTCATCGTCAAAGAACTTGGAAAGGACGGGTCATTACGCTGCATTCTTTTCCTTGAATTGAAACAGAATATGATGCTCTGAAATCCACATCATGAGGTCACTTGGGTATATGACGATTTTCATGCGAAAAAGGTCATAAGCTTTTATATCCAGCCCCTTTCTGCAAAAGACACCACCTCGCCATCTCCAATCACAAAGTGATCCAAAATACGGATATCTACCAATGCCGTCGCATCCACCAACCGGCGTGTGATTCTTCGGTCTGCCTGACTGGGCTCTGCAACACCTGAAGGGTGATTGTGGGCGAGAATCAGCGCAGCAGCATTATGATGGAGCGCCCGCTTGACCACTTCTCTGGGATACACAGAAGCCGCATCAATGGTGCCTTCGAACATCACTTCATCCTGAATCACCCGGTGTTGGTTGTCTAAAAACAGTATATAGAAGGCTTCTCGGTGCCTATCTCGCAAAATACTCGAAAGATAAAGCTTGGTGTGTTCTGGGCTGGTCAGTGCATCTCCTCGCTTTAACGTTTCGCCTAGGTAACGCTGAGTCATTTCCAGTACGGCTTGAAGTTGCACGTATTTCGCCTGCCCCAAGCCTTTGCGCAGACAAAATTCTTCTAAGCTTGCAGAAAACAACGCCCTCAGCGACCCAAACTCTTTTAACAAGAGAGAAGCCAATTCAACAACGTTGGTGCCTTTAATGCCCGTCCTTAAAAAAATTGCCAATAACTCAGCATCCGTTAGAGCACTGGGTCCCTGATGAAGTAATTTTTCTCTGGGTTGGGATTCTGAGGGAAGATGCTTGATGCTCATACCGCCTACTCCAATCATAAAATTGGGCGTATTGGATAAGGGATAGCGTATGTTATCAATCCAGATTGCGGAATCTTCGAGCGACTTTAGAACTTCATGAAACTGAGGATTTGGTTAATTCCATTCAGATGCGGGAAACAGATTCCCGCATCCGTCCGAGCTTATCCTACGTCTGGTCTTGGTGTATTAATCGTTGAAGGCGGCAATGCAGGCAGAATCACCTTGGGTTGGTCCCCAGTTAAAGACTTGAGAAACTCAGTGATCTTAGTCGCTTCTCCATCCGTTAACGGCTGACCTAGCTGGATGTCTGCCATGGTTTTCACTGCTTGTTTGAGATCCCACTCTGAGCCGTCGTGGAAGTATGGGTAAGTCAACTCCACATTTCTAAGAGTCGGGACTTTAAACACGAAGCGATCAAAATCGTTCCCCGTTATCGCTTTTCGTCCTTCATCTGGGTTGTTGGTTTCAAACGGCTTCACCAAGCCCATTTTTTGATACATCTGCCCACCTAACAGAGGTCCTGCGTGACAAGCGGTACAGCCTTTCTGTTTAAACAAGGCATATCCTTCTTTCTGCGTATCTGTAAGAGCGGTTTTGTCTCCTTTTAACCACAAGTCAAAGGGAGCATTCGGAGTTCTCAGTGTCTTTTCAAACTCCGCAATGGCAATGGTCACCTCATCAATATCAAACTCCTTCTTACCAAACGCCCCTTTAAATAGAGCTTGGTATCCCGGAATGGATTTAATGGTATCGACCGCCAAAGTATGGGTAAACGCCATTTCTTTTGGGTTTTCAATAGGACCTGCGGCCTGCGCTTTGAGATCCTCCGCTCTGCCGTTCCAGAACTGCACAAAGTTCAGCTCGGCATTAAGAACAGTGGGAGAGTTAATAGGACCGATTTGCCAGCCGTGACCAATTGAGCTGGGAAGGTTATCCACCCCTCCAGTCGCGAGGTTATGGCAAGAATTACAAGAGATGGCGTTTGATTTGGACAAACGTGGGTCAAACCACAGCTTTTTTCCCAGTTTCACCAAGGATGGATTTAAGCCTTCAACAGGTTCTATCGCTTGAACAGGCTCCTGTGAAGACACTTGGGCTTGCACGCTAACCGATAGCGCGCTCAATGTTACCAGTGTTTTTATTTTCATTGTTGTCTTCCTTAAATTGCCCAAACATTATCTGTTTGGTATTCCGACATCACATAGGTGGCAGTAAGTAAACACCTGACAACACAGCTTGTTTTACAAAAACCACACTATATATGAGCCATTAAAAATAAGTGATGAAAAAAAGAACAACGCAAAAAATCGATTGGATTTATCGACAAACTAGATGAATAAATGAGCATTTGCTTATTTATCTTCATTTTCAGTCAATTAATCACATGCACCTGTGTAGTTCTCATTAATGAGTCAGAAATTTATCTCAACCTTTATTGATTAAGGTCAAAATATAACCACATGAAAAATATACGGTTCAACACCAAATATTGACCTCAATAACCCAGAAAGAAAGCGAACAACAAACTGTCAGGTCTTATAGACAACCTCATAGCTCTGAGGTTTAAATGACTGGGATTCACACCAGCGCTCGCGGGCTGTGGTAGATATGGTAAGGTTGATACCCAAGCTGCCTGAAGACGCTATATTCAGCGAGAAGGACTTGGCTTTCAGACAAGACATCGATTTGAAGATCTAGTGGTTCTAAATCTAAAATCGATAACGCAGTATGAAAGCCAAGTAAACTCGCCCTTGGGAGCTTATCTTCTGTCCCATTTCGTCGTCAAAGAGCTTGGAAAGGACTCGTCATTCCACTTCGCTCTTTTTCTAGAACTGAAACAGAAGATAGAGCTCTGAATCAGGCGTCTCCAGGCAGTTTGGGTATATACAGGAATAGCTTGAGAAACAAAACATGCAGACATTAGCTGGAAAGAAAATACTGTTAGGGATCAGCGGCGGGATTGCTGCTTATAAATGTGCAGAGCTGACGCGTCGACTGACTGAACGAGGCGCCACTGTTCAGGTTGTAATGACTAAAGCAGCCAAAGAATTCATCACACCACTGACTATGCAAGCCGTCTCGGGAAGACCCGTTTCCGACAGCTTGCTAGATCCTGCCGCCGAAGCCTCGATGGGCCACATTGAGCTGGCGAAGTGGGCGGATCTTGTTTTACTTGCCCCTGCTACCGCTGATCTTATTGCTCGTATGGCTGCTGGCATGGGGAACGACTTGTTGACGACGTTGGTGCTTGCAAGCGATGCGCCGATTGCAGTATCTCCGGCGATGAACCAGCAAATGTATTCCAATATAGCCACTCAAACCAATATTCAGACACTCGCCGATCGAGGAATGCGCATTTGGGGACCCGCTTCTGGTGAGCAAGCCTGTGGGGATGTGGGTAAAGGTCGAATGCTAGAACCAATGCAATTGGTTGGGCTCTGCGAGGAATTCTTCACACCTTCTGAACTTGCAGGCAAAACCGTCGTAATCACCGCTGGTCCCACTCGCGAAGCGATCGACCCGGTCCGATACATCTCCAATCACAGCTCTGGAAAAATGGGCTTTGCCATTGCAGATGCTGCAGCAAAGTTGGGAGCCAGTGTTACCCTAATTAGTGGCCCTGTTTCTTTAGCCACACCAGCAGGCGTGCAAAGAATGAATGTCGACAGTGCCGTCGAGATGCATCAAGCCGCGCTTGAACAAGCTATAAAGAGTGACGTGTTTATCGGCTGCGCCGCCGTGGCCGATTACCGCCCGGAATCTGTTGCCGATCAGAAAATTAAGAAGACTGATGACAGCGACAGCATGACCGTCACCATGGTGAAAAATCCAGATATCATCGCTTCGGTAGCACAGCTTTCAGAAAACAGACCATTCACCGTCGGCTTTGCCGCCGAAACGCAAGACGTTGAAACCTATGCTCGCCGCAAACTTTCAAAGAAAAATCTCGATATGATTTGTGCGAACGACGTGTCCATCTCGGGGCTTGGTTTCAATAGCGACAGCAATGCGCTCCACCTATTCTGGCAAGACGGCGATAAGATATTACCAACCACCAGCAAAACTGAACTTGGTAAAGCATTGATGAAAGAGATTGCATCGAAATTGAGCTAATCACCAAATTCAGTGGTATTAAATGACTACTGAAAAATGCGATTTTCTCTATTCAGCGAAAATCGAGACTTCATCTCTAGCCTACTCTGCAAGCTGGCGCTAAAATGCTGGCTTGTAAATTTTCTGCCAAAATTAAGGAATGGACTGAATGACCGGCAACCGAAAATCCAATCGTCGTGAAGAAATCCTGCAGGCACTGGCTGAGATGCTGGAATCCGCTGATGGGGCATCCCGCATTACCACAGCTAAACTAGCCAAGCAGGTAGGCGTCTCAGAAGCCGCGTTATACCGTCATTTCCCAAGCAAAGCTCGCATGTTTGAAGGGCTAATCGAATTTATCGAAGATGCTCTGATGTCACGTATCAACCGCATCCTTGATGAAGAAAAAGACACACTTCAACGCATTCGTCTCGTCATGCAGCTCATTCTGGCATTTTCGGAACGCAATCCGGGTCTCACACGTATTTTATCTGGTCACGCTCTGATGTTTGAAAATGAGCGTTTAAGAGAACGCATCAATCAACTATTCGAGCGCATCGAAACTCAGCTTCGCCAGATCCTACGTGAACGCAAATTGCGTGAAGGCAAATCTTTCCCAGTGGACGAAAGCATTCTTGCGACTCAGCTACTTGGTCAGGTAGAAGGCAGCTTAAACCGCTTTGTTCGTTCCGATTTTAAATATCAGCCAACCGACAATTTTGAGGAATACTGGGCACTACTGAGTGCGCAGATTCAGTGATTCATTCATGAAAGAATTCGAAACCGCTACCTTCCAAAAAGGTTTACTGCACCCTCGCTACTGGCTTGTCTGGTTTGGCTTTGGGCTGCTTGCCCTGATTGTGACGATTTTTCCTTACCCGGTCCTTAAGAAAATGGGGCGAGGTCTGGGGAAGCTTGTTGCACCATTGATAAAAAAGCGCGCCAAAATCATCCGTAAAAACCTTGAGCTTTGTTTCCCAGATATGGAAGAAGTGGAAAAACAGCGCATTACCGATGAGGTGTACAAGAATTCTGGTCTCGCTTTAATCGAAACGGGTATTGCCTGGTTTTGGCCAACATGGCGATTTAAACGCATCATCAACTTCAAGAATCATCAACATGTTCTTGATCTTGAAGCCCAGGGGAAAGGGGTACTGGTGGTATGTACTCACATGCTAAACCTTGAAATCACCGCGCGCGCCTTTAGTTTGTTTGCCCCAGGGTATGGGGTGTATCGACCTCACGAGAACCCAGCGGTGGATTTTATTCAGAACTGGGGACGCACTCGTTTTGGTCATCAAATGGTGGATCGCGAAGATGTACGCGGC
>NZ_AFWJ01000266.1 GCF_000222685.1 Vibrio nigripulchritudo ATCC 27043
ATTGCGGTAGGAATCGGCCGACTCCCAATGATTCAACCCTTCTGGCGTTATCAGGTCCGTCAGTCATATGAGCCATGACAAGCTGGGGGACACCTGAAGCCAGACACTGAGCGGTACTGCCAATTCCGCCATGATGAATAACTAAAGAACAATGTGGAAACACCTTATCAAAAGGCAATCTTCTGGCTCTCAAAACCTTCGAAGACAAAGTATTAGGGAGCAAGTGGTCGTGTTCTGTCACGACGATAGCAGCTCGGTCAAATTGCTCACAGACCTCTATCGCGATTCGATAAAAATCTTTTGAAATCAGTTGACTGGTTCCACCCGTAATTAATATAGGGTTAGGGTATTGAGACAGAAAGTGGGCAATGTTGTCCGGCATCTCATTGGATTCGTCAGGTTGAGGTAACGGAAAACCAATGGCTTCAGGCGTTAACTGCCTCGAGATTTCAGATTTCCACTCTGGAAGATGACTCCAGAGTGCCAGACTGTGAGGTGCTGAGCACTGGTAATCCAGCCATGTGGACTGAGTACTAAGACCAAGCTCATTTCTTAACTTATTGATTTCACGATCTGCTAACGCTTTAAAGCTCTGATTGATAAGCATCATGTAGCTTAAATTGCTTGGGGCAAGATATACGTTGATGTAAGGAATCTTGTGCACCTCAGACAGGTGCATGGCAGCAATACTGGAACGACAGCGACCAATGATCACGGTATCAGGCTCAGCAGCCCATTTGACCATAATATTGAATTCTTTAAGGCGACGCTCTGGGCTTAAATATTGATTCCGAAAAGCTTCGAATTGGTGTGGCTGGGTGAAGGGTTCAAGGAAATCTGGTATAGCAACTTGCAGCTGTTGGTATTCCTGCTCACTTTCCCAAGCAGTAAAATTCAACCCAGCTTCGTCAGCCCAATCCTTATAACCATAATGACTGAAAACACGAACTTGATGTCCCTGCTTTTTTAAATACACGCCCATTCGAATAAAAGGAAGTATATCTCCTCCCACCCAATGGCTAGCCAGTAATATATTCGCCATTTAATGTTCCAAGCCCATTTATAAATACCAAAACTAATAACAACACTATTATTTTGATTTATTTTTTACTGCGAAAAATATCACCAATAAAATTAGGGTTACATTAAGTTTGGATGAAAGTTAGACACACTTAACAATTATAAATTACTGTTCCAATGGTTTATCTATCTTGAGATTTATATTCTAGACAAAAGAAAAAAGCCGATATAAACCCGGAAAAGAAAAGCTTTACATCAATATATAGGAATAAAAATAAATGTAATTACCATTTATTTGACTTAGATTATTTTTATTGACTAATTAAATAACAAAAAGGCAGCCATGATGCTGACTGCCTATTTTGATAAAAATAGTAATGACTATTACGCGTTTGAATAAAGCTCTCTGTCGCCCAACCAGCGGTCTATGATAGCTTGAGCATTGTTTGGATATTGCTCGTGCAGGTGTCTGGCAATACGCTGAACTTCTGGGATCATTTTTTGGTCCCGCACCAGATCGGCAATCTTAAAGTCCGCCAATCCGGTTTGTTTGGTTCCAAGCAGTTCACCCGGTCCACGAATTTCCAAATCGCGCTGTGCAATGACAAACCCATCGTTACTTTCTCGAAGCACACCCAATCGCTTTTGAGCTGTTTTTGAAAGTGGAGAGTGGTAAAGCAGTACACAATGGCTGGCAACTGAACCTCGCCCAACTCGTCCTCGTAGCTGGTGAAGTTGTGCCAAGCCTAGTCTTTCCGGGTTCTCAATGATCATCAAGCTGGAATTAGGTACATCCACTCCTACTTCGATTACCGTAGTTGCCACCAGCAAGTGAAGTTCATTGCTTTTGAACTGCGCCATAATGGCTTGTTTTTCAGCGGGCTTCATTCTGCCGTGTACCAACCCAACTTTAAGTTCCGGCAGTTGAAGCTTCAGCTCTTCGGCGGTATCCGCGGCGGCTTGCGCTTCTAACACTTCAGATTCATCAATCAGGGTACACACCCAGTAGGCTTGCTTGCCGTCAAGACAGGCACTGCGGACTCGGTTAATCACATCTTTACGTCTGGTATCTGGGATCGCGACAGTTTGAATGGGGGTTCGCCCTGGCGGTAGCTCATCAATAACCGAGGTTTCCAAATCGGCGTATGCCGTCATGGCTAGGGTTCTTGGGATTGGGGTGGCGGTCATGATCAACTGATGCGGATAATAGCCTTGTTTGGTGCCTTTCTCCCGCAACTCCAAACGCTGATGTACCCCAAAGCGATGTTGCTCATCAATGATCACCAGTGACAAGTTTTTGAATTCCACATGTTCCTGAAACAGTGCATGCGTACCTACCACCATTTGTGCTTCGCCACTGGCAATGGAAGCCAGTTCTTTCTCTTTGGCTTTGCCTTTTAATTTGCCAGCCAGCCAACCCACCTTAATGGGTTCACCGTTCAGCTTTATTTGTTCAAACCAGTTGGCAAAGTTGATGGCGTGTTGCTCAGCGAGTAACTCGGTTGGGGCCATCAAAGCGACCTGCTGCCCATGTTCCAGAGCCCGAACCGCCGCAAGCGCTGCAACCAGAGTTTTACCGGAACCTACATCCCCTTGCACCAATCGCATCATTGGGTGAGGCTTCTCTAAATCTTGCTCGATTTCCTTCACCACGCGCTGCTGTGCCCCCGTTGGGCTAAATGGCAATAGATCCAGCAATTGGTTTTTGAGCCCATCCACATTTGGCAAAGGCAACGCGGCATCCAGTTGGGTTTTGCTTCGAACCGCCAGCATGGACAGGTTTTGCGCCAGTAATTCTTCTAAAATCAGACGCTTTTGAGCGGGGTGCTCACCCAAGTCAAAGGCTTCTAAATCAATCGAAGGAGAAGGTCGATGGATAATGTGCAGTGCTTGCCCCATGGTCATCTGATTGTTGTACAGACCAGAAGGAAGCAGCTCAGTGACGGCGGCTTTATCCAGCAATTCCAGAGCCTGATCAGTCAGGTTACGTAGGGTGAGCTGACGAAGCCCTTCTGTCGTCGGGTAAACTGGCGTTAGCGTGGGTTCGGTTTCGACTTTATGATCCGCCGCGTGGAATTTGTATTCGGGGTGAATGATCTCCAACCCGTTAGCGCCACGCTTTATCTCACCGTAAGCGTGTACCACCTTACCGTTAGAAAAATTGTTCTTCATCCCTGCGGTGAAATTGAAGAAACGCAGAGTAACGGTGCCATTGCCATCGCTTATTTTAACCACCAGCATTTTTCGACGACCAAATATGGTGTCTACTCCCATGACTTTCCCCTGCACCGCCGCCCATAGCCCAGGGTGGACTTTCGCCATGGGATAGACTCGGGTACGGTCTTCATAACGGGAAGGCAGATGAAACAAAAGATCCTGCACATTGTGCAGCCCAACTTTGGCAAGCTTTTCTGCTACTTTCGCACCCACGCCGGAAAGCTCAGTCAGTGGAATGGCAGATAACAGTTGGGACATAGGAATGCTCTCTTGCTCAGAAAAGTAAACGTGGATTCAGAGAGTTAGTTTGACTTGCTATCGCAAGATCTTCAAGGGGGCTGAAAACAATAGAGCCTCGATTTTCGAGGCTCTGTCTGCTGCGTTATTTATTTCGCGGTCGGGAAGCTGATCTGAACTTTTAATCCACCCTCGCTGCGGTTGTTGACCACCACCGAGCCATGATGCTGGCTCATGATACGTTTCACTATCGCAAGCCCCAGTCCAGTGCCTTCACTTCCTCGGGCGGTGTCACCTCGGGTAAAGGGTTCAAACAGTTTGGCAATCTGGTCTTTTTCGATGCCGGGACCATTATCTTCCACACAGACCCACGCTAGCTTGTTATCTGCTGTCATGCCGGAGCTGACCTTAACCCAGCCGTCTCCATAGCGAATGGCGTTGACCACCAAGTTACTGATCGCACGTTTGATGGCGATTGGGCTGCCGAGCACAGGTTTGCTGTCTTCAAAGAAGTCGGTTTCGACCTGAATTTCGTAGCCGCCTTCTGAGCTTGCTACTTCTTTCGCAATGTCGCTCAAATGAATTGATGTAAACGACTCTTTGTTAACCGGCTTCAGGTAATCCATAAACTGGCTGATGATCTCGTTACATTCTTCCGTGTCGCTGATGATGCCTTCGGCAAGGTAAGCATCTTCCGGGGACATCATCTCAGTAGCCAGACGGATTCGGGTGAGCGGAGTACGCAGGTCATGACTGATGCCCGCCATCAGCAACGCCCTATCGCCTTCTAGTTCCTGAATACCACGGGACATCTGATTAAAGGCTTTCGCTACTGCTTTTATCTCCGTCGCTCCACGTTCTGGAACCGGCGGTGGGATCTCTCCACGCCCTACGCTCTTCGCGGCACGCTCTAATGCCATCAGAGGGCGGTTTTGCAAACGGATGAACAGCCAGCCACCTGCAATAATCAATAAAGCACCAATCAGGCTATTGCGGAAAAATGGAGCAAAGTCTTCTTCCTGCAATTCAGAAAGAGGAATGCGAATAAGAAACCCGGGAAGCGACTCAATTTTTACCCAAAGAACATAGCTTTCGTCTGACAGAATCAGGCGAACGTGACTTTCCCGATCCAATGCAGTTGTCATTTCCTGACTCATAAGTTCGATTTCAGTCGCGCGGTCATACTCTTCAACAATGGCTTCGTCCAGAGTATGCATGGTAACGCCAAGCTGCTCTAACAGCTTTCTACGCTGAGGGGCATCGAGGGTCACCCCGGATTCAAGCTCTACACTTTCATCCAGCATCAGGTTCATTTCGTAGGCAAGAATACGGTTGAACTGTTGCAGGCTGGGCAAAAGCGCGTAGTTGTAAACAGCAAAATAAGAGAACACCTGACTGGCGATCAGCAAAGTAAGAAAAAGAAAAATACTTTGGGTGCGGGAGCTGCGTAATCGCATGGAAGGCTCCTTGGGATGTTTGTTGTGATTAGGGTCTGAAGACCTATTGTGATGAAAAAAGTTAGGGAGTAAGTTCGTCACGTTTGTGCGTCTTTACTCCCTATCTTAACGGTTTAGTTAGGATTACATCTCTTTGCCGTCTGGCACAAATACGTAACCTAGTCCCCAGACCGTCTGAATATAGCGCGGGCGGCTTGGGTCTTCTTCCAGCATACGTCTCAAACGAGAAATCTGAACATCGATGGAGCGTTCCATTGCTGAGTATTCACGTCCACGAGCCATGTTCATTAGCTTGTCACGAGACATCGGCTCACGGGCATTAGTTACCAGTGCTTTCAACACGGCAAATTCACCGGAAGTCAGAGGCATAGGCTCTTCACCACGGAACATTTCACGCGTGCCAAGGTTAAGCACAAAATCACCAAATTCGATCACTTTGTCTTCAGCACTTGGCGCACCCGGCGCTTCAATGGTCTGACGACGCAATACCGCACGAATACGGGCAAGCAATTCACGAGGGTTAAACGGCTTTGGCAGGTAATCATCGGCACCCACTTCCAAACCAACGATACGATCGATTTCATCGCCTTTTGCCGTCAGCATCAGAATAGGCAGCATGTTGTTGGCATTACGCAGACGGCGGCAGATAGACAAACCATCTTCGCCTGGCAGCATCAAATCCAACACCATCAGATGAAAGTTTTCACGTGTTAGCAGACGATCCATCTGTTCGCTGTTGGCAACACTACGCACCTGAAAACCTTGTTCAGATAAGTAGCGCTCTAACAATGAACGTAAACGAGCATCGTCATCTACCACTAGTATTTTGTAGTTCTCTTGCATAGATCTTACTTCCGCTAACAACTTTTAACATCGCCATAAAGGTAGCATTGACTGAGCGTTTTTCACTCGATCAATTGTTACACTTTATTTCCTCGCTTCATATATGAAACACCTATAGAAGCACGAGTATATACTTTATCTCATACGGACAGCGAGAGAATATTGTCAGAGAAATCTTCTTTATCAGAGAATTATGCTTCTACATCACAGAAGATGATTCTATTTTTTCAATTGTCACAGGAATGGATTTCGAAATCGGGGTAAAACTCAGCTCCCCATGACTGTCTAACGCCACCAGAGGATTGGTTTCTGGGAAATACGCTGCCAGATTGCCTGCCGGAATATCGTAAGGCACCAGCTTGAACTCGCTGACTTTTCGCTCTATGTCATCCCCCCAACAAGCCGTAATGGTTACCCGATCTCCCTCTTCCAACCCGAGTAGTTTGATATCTGAAGAATTAATAAACAGCACTTTACGTTCACCGGTAACGCCTCGATAGCGGTCATTAAACCCGTAGATGGTGGTGTTGTACTGGTCATGCGATCTCATGGTTTGTAACACAAAAACGGGAGCACTGTTTTTCCTTGGCTTCGCCCACTTGATAATAGAGTCAGGCAATTCATGAGAATGAAATGTGGCTCTATTGCTCTCAGTCATCCAGATCCGCTCTGCCGCTCGGTTACCAAGATAAAACCCGCCAGGCTCTTTGATGCGCTGATTAAAATCGTCAAACCCGGGAATGGTTCGCTCGATTAAGTCTCGGATTCGGTCATAGTCTTCGACTAACGAAAGCCAGTCGACCGGACTTTTACCCAGAACTGCATTAGCCATACCAGCCACGATGACAGGTTCAGAGCGCATATTGGCGGTATCGCTTTCGACTACTCCACCAGACGCATGAACCATGCTGAATGAATCTTCAACCGTCACCTTTTGTGCTCCGTTTTTTTGCAGGTCGATGTCCGTGCGCCCCAAACAAGGCAATAGCAAGGAGGCTTTTCCGGGAGTCACGTGAGTGCGATTCAACTTGGTTGCGATATTCACCGTTAATTCGCAGGACGCCAGTGCTTTAAGAGTTCGCTCGGTATCCGGCGTCGCCGCAGCAAAGTTTCCGCCTAAAGCGATGAAGACTTTGCTTTCTCTATTTTCCATCGCTTGAATCGCTTGCACTGTGTTGTGCCCTGCTTTTCTGGGTGGATTAAACCCAAACTGCGCTTCAAGAGAATCTAACAAAGCGGCAGGGGCTTTTTCATCAATCCCCATGGTTCGGTCACCTTGTACATTGCTGTGACCACGAACTGGGCAAAGACCGGAGCCCTTCTTGCCAATTTGCCCACACAGCAACTGAAGATTAGCCATCTCCTGAATGGTTTTCACCGAGTGATGGTGCTGGGTAATGCCCATCGCCCAGGTCAGAATCACATTTTCACTTTGCTGATAAATTCGCGCTGCCAGCTCTATCTCATTTTGCTTAAGCCCGGATTGTTCTGTGATTTTGTCCCACGGAGTCGCTCGCACGGTATCTAGGTAAGTATCTAAACCAAGAGTGTGGTCCTTTATGAATTCTGCATCAAATACCGAAGAGGGTGCTCTTTCTTCCATCGCCAACAGAGCTTTCGCCATTCCGCGCACCACAGCCATATCGCCACCCAGCTTTGGCGTAAAGTAGTGATGAGTCAGTTGAGTACCGCCGCCAGTCAACATTTCATCCATCGCTTGAGGATTGGTAAATTTTTGCAGCCCTCGCTCTTTCAACGTATTAAAGGTCACGATGTTTGCCCCTCGCAATGAGGCACTCCTTAACGTATCCAGCATTCGAGGGTGATTGGTCCCTGGGTTTTGCCCAAATACAAAAATGGCGTCCGCGTGTTCGAAGTCATTCAAGGTGACAGTACCCTTTCCCACACCGATCGACTGTTTTAGCGCTACACCACTGGCTTCATGGCACATATTGGAACAGTCCGGGAAGTTGTTGGTGCCATAGGCGCGCACAAACAACTGATACAGGAATGCTGCTTCGTTACTGGCTCTGCCAGAGGTATAGAACTCTGCCTGATTGGGGTCAGGTAAGGCTTTTAAGTGCTTGGCGATGAGTTCAAACGCTTCTCCCCAGCGAATTGGCTGATAGTGGTCGGATTCTGCGTTATAAACCATAGGCTCGGAAAGTCGCCCCTGATCTTCCAAAAAATAGTCGCTCTGCTTGGCAAGCCATGAGACTGGGTAAGTTGCAAAGAAATCGGCTCGCACACGTCGGCTGGTCGCTTCCCAGTTCACGGCTTTCGCACCATTTTCACAGAACTTAAAGCGGCGATTCTCTTCTAACTCGCCCCAAGCACAGCCGGGGCAATCAAAACCATCGTGCTGGTTGGTGCTGAGTAAGTTACGAATATTGCGAATGACGCTTTCACTTTTCATTAAGTGCTGAGTCGTGCTCATTAAAGCGCCCCAGCCACCCGCATTACCTTTGTATTTTTTAACTGTCATGACTGACTCCGATATCCGTATCAGATATGTCTCATTTTCTACATACTTTCCGACAAACGATGCTCACCGCAATAGACGTTAAAAGACGCTTGCTGACAGAACCCAATCAATGTCACCCCAAAGCGCTGCGCCATTTGCACTGCAATATGAGTGGGAGCGCCGACGGAAACCACGACGGGGATTCCTGCTACTACGATCTTTTGCATCATCTCGATGCTAATTCGCCCACTGAGCGCTACCATTTGACCTTGAGCTTCAAGCTTACGGTCACGAGCCCTCAGCCCTACCAATTTATCCAGCGCATTGTGTCGACCCACATCTTCCGCTATCGCCAGAAACTCTCCCTGCTCATCAAACAATGCGCATCCGTGCGATGCCCCCGTTTGAGCAAACAGTGCCTGATGGGATTTCAATATCTCGAGCAACTTGGTGACGACTTGGGGATGCAACCAGCCAGACTCCCCTTGCAGGGCAGGAACCCCACGAGTTTCCAGCCAACGAATTGAAGATTTACCGCAGATCCCGCAGCTTGAATAGGAAGGTGCGCGCGTCAGGTCATCAAAATCCACAACGACCTTGTCTGATATCTCTACCGCACACTGATTCCTGCCATCCGAGTCTTCATTCAGATTGATGCTTCGAATGTCCGCAGCGCTCGTTACTACTCCTTCTGCCAGCAGTAATCCAGTCACCATTTCTTCGTCTTGTCCCGGTGTTCGCATGGTCGACATCCAGAGCTTTTCGTTGATGGTATCTTCTGATTTCTGGCGCAACCAAATTGCCAGCGGCTCCTCAACGACTAGGGTGTCAGTCTGAGGAGTAGCGTGACCGCGACTGATTTTGAGTCGATTGACACTTCTGACGGATTCGGAACTTTGCTCTCTCACTTGAACGACGGAACCTGTTGCTCTAATTTTTGTCATTGCTGGCTCATTTTCTATTCCATACATAAAATGAAACAGCAAATGACGTGCTACGCCACATCAGAGCATAAAAAATGGGCACTTGATGTCGAAATCGCGACATTCCGTGGCTGAAATTAAATCCCATGTCAAAATTACTCAAATCCCATAAGTTGATGCATTCCATTTGAACCGACTTGTGGTACAACAGACCCTAACTTCGGATACCGCTCAAAGCTGGATGAAAACAAACTTAATTACCCGCGAAGGCTACAACCGCCTTAAAGAAGAATTGGATTTTCTGTGGAAAGAAGATCGCCCGGAAGTCACCAAGAAAGTGACGTGGGCAGCCAGCCTTGGCGACCGCTCAGAAAACGCCGATTACCAGTACAACAAAAAACGTTTACGCGAAATCGACCGCCGGGTCCGCTACCTGCGCAAAAGACTGGAACAGGTCAAAGTAGTGGATTACGCCCCTCAGCAAGAAGGCAAAGTCTTCTTTGGTGCCTGGGTGGAAGTCGAGAACGAAGCTGGCGACGTTAAACGCTTTCGCATTGTCGGCCCTGATGAAATTTACGGTGGAGTGAAAGATTACATCTCCATCGACTCGCCCATGGCGCGAGCCCTGCTAAAAAAAGAAGTGGACGACGAATGCGTGGTCCGCACTCCTGAAGGTGAAAAAGAATGGTTTATCAATGCCATTCAGTACGACCAGAGCTAAGCTTCTAGACGTATCGACCTTTCCTACATTCTAAAGAATAACTAAGAGTACACACGGATGAGCCAAGCTATCTGTCAAACCATTGCTCAAGAACTCAGTGTTCGTACCGAGCAAGTCCTTGCCGCTGTTACCCTGATCGACGATGGCAACACAGTTCCATTTATCGCCCGTTACCGTAAAGAGGTAACGGGTGGATTAGACGACACTCAATTGCGTAACCTCGACGCACGCCTTTCTTATCTGAGGGAAATGGACGAGCGCCGCCAGACCATTCTAAAATCGATTCAAGAGCAAGGCAAACTTACCTCCGAACTTGAAGCAGAAATCAACGGTGCTGACAGCAAGACTCGTCTTGAAGATTTGTACCTGCCCTACAAACCCAAACGTCGCACCAAAGGGCAAATCGCCATTGAAGCTGGTTTAGAGCCACTCGCGGACACCCTTTGGCAGCAACCTGAGCACGATCCAGAAAGCGAAGCCAGTAAATACTTCAATAGTGAAAAAGGCATTGAAGACACCAAAACCGCTTTGGATGGTGCACGCGCCATTATCATGGAGCGCATTGCAGAAGATGCGAACTTGCTAGAGAAGGTACGTGTGTACCTGAATAAACACGCCGAGTTGAGCGCGCGCGTTATCGAGGGCAAAGAGCGTGAAGGTGAGAAGTTCAAAGATTACTTCGAGCACGATGAAGCGATCAGCAAAGCACCGTCACACCGTGCTCTGGCTATGCTTCGCGGTCGTAACGAAGGTTTCCTGCAATTGGCAATGAATGCCGACCCGCAACAGGAAGAAGGTCAGCGCGGTTCGTACTGCGAATCCATCATTGCCGAGCACTACGGTATCCACCTTAGCCAAGCTCCTGCCGATAGCTGGCGTAAGCAAGTGATCAGTTGGGCGTGGCGCATTAAAATTTCCATGCACATGGAAACCGAACTGATGGCAGCGCTAAAGGAGCGCGCAGAAATCGAAGCCATTGAAGTATTCGCCACCAACTTAAAAGACCTGTTGATGGCGGCGCCAGCAGGACCTCGCGCCACTTTGGGCCTTGACCCCGGCTTGCGTACAGGTTCGAAAATTGCAGTGGTGGATTCCACGGGTAAAGTGCTGGCGACAGACACTATTTACCCTCACCCACCTCAAAAGCAATACGACAAATCTGCACATGTAGTAGAGCAACTGGTTCGCCAGTTCAATGTGGACCTGATTGCCATTGGTAACGGAACCGCTTCACGTGAAACCGACGCCTTTGTGGCAGACGTCATCAAACGCGGCAATTTGAAAGTGCAGAAGATCATCGTCAGTGAAGCAGGGGCTTCGGTGTATTCAGCATCAGAATTGGCGGCGAAAGAATTCCCGAATATGGATGTGTCGCTGCGTGGTGCAGTGTCGATTGCCCGTCGCCTGCAAGATCCACTGGCAGAGCTGGTGAAAATCGATCCGAAATCGATTGGAGTTGGTCAGTATCAGCACGATGTCAGCCAAAGCCTGCTGGCAAAACGTCTGGATGCCGTGGTGGAAGATTGTGTTAACGCCGTAGGCGTAGATGTAAACACCGCTTCTCCGGCGCTGCTTACTCGTGTTGCCGGACTATCCAGCACGCTGGCACAAAACATTGTCGACTTCCGTGATGAGAATGGTCGCTTTGAAAGCCGCACAACCTTGAAGAAAGTCGCGCGCCTTGGTCCTAAAGCATTCGAGCAATGTGCCGGTTTCCTTCGCATCATGGACGGAAAAAACCCGCTGGACGCGTCTTCGGTTCACCCAGAGGCCTACCCGGTAGTGAAATCCATCGCGGAAAAAAACCAGAAAGACGTCAAAGGTATGATTGGTGACAGCGGTTTCCTAAAAGCGCTGAAAGCCGCTGATTACACTGACGACACGTTTGGTTTACCGACCGTTACCGACATCATCAAAGAGCTCGACAAGCCAGGACGCGACCCTCGTCCTGAGTTTAAAACCGCGACGTTCGCTGACGGCATCAATGCTGTCTCGGATCTAGAGCCGGGCATGGTGCTGGAAGGTGTGGTCTCTAATGTGGCAAACTTTGGTGCCTTTGTGGACATCGGCGTCCACCAAGATGGTCTGGTACACATATCTGCACTGACCGACCGCTACGTGTCTGACCCTCGTGAAGTAGTGAAAGCTGGTGACATCGTCAAAGTGAAGGTGATGGAAGTGGACGTTCAGCGCAAACGCATCGGGCTTTCAATGAGGCTGAATGACGAGCCGGGACAAGACAACCGCAGTTCTCGACCTTCTGGTCAGCGCCAAGACAGAAACAATCAACGCAACCGCAACCAAGGAAAACACAACGAGCCTCAAAACGGTGCAATGGGTGGTGCATTCGCGGCTGCCTTTGCTAATGCGAAGAAGCGTTAATCTCCTCCCAAGTTGAAAATAGAAAGGCGCTGAACTCAGCGCCTTCTTTTATTCCTCAATGATTCGCAAAGATTACTTAGCCTTTCGGAACGTATAGTTACCTTTGATTTTTCGCCACAATCCAAGCACGTCCGTTCTTGGGAAAATCGCAATTCGTCTGATTTGATAAGGATCCTGATGAAGCACGTGCGGACCGGAATTGGTTGCGACACTGAAGTCATAACCCAATTCTTTGCTAATGCGTTTTGTGTCTTCGTTATGGTCACCATACGGGTAAGCAAACGACGTCAGCGATTTACCCAGTAGTGTTTCAAGCTCTTCTTTATTGGCTTTGATTTCATGCCTCTGCTGCGCTTCGTCCAGTTGGCTGAGCTTCGGATGCGTCAGTGTATGTCCACCCACTTCAACTAAACCAGAATCCGACATCTCTTTTAGCTGCTCACGAGACATCAACTCCACTTTGCGATCCGGTGTCTCTACCCCTTCCACATCCCAGCGGTTGTAGGTTTCGCCCGTCACCGCATAAAGCACCGCTTTGAAGTTGTACTTTTTCAGCAAGGGCAACAGTAACTCGTGGTTGTCTTTGAACCCATCATCCACGGTGATCATAATGAACCGCTTACCCGGAGACAGCCTGTGAATGAAACCTTTGTCTTTCAGATCTTCAAAGGTGACGGTTTCAAAACCCATCTTCTTAATCAGCTGGAAATGCTTTTCAAGCATGTCGATGTGCATGAACGTACCGTGGATACCTTTTTCCGAGTCATCCCGAATAAAGCGGTGATACATGATGATCGGCATCTCTTTTTGCAGCTTGGTGACCGTGACATCCTGATAAATGCCTTCAAGCTGCTCAACGATAGAATCCAGCTCGTAGTTCTCTCGAATGGTGCGCGATACATTTTCATCGCAATGAGGCTGACTCACTGCCTGTTCAACCAGAGCCGGAACTTGAGTGAAGTCGATATCGAGATCTTTCGGTCCAATGTCGCCAAAGTTGGTCGACATCGCTGTCTCGATGTTCTCCTGATTCACCAAGCCGACCAAACTGGCTTCCCCAACCGCCAAGGTTGGTCGACCACAAAGTAGTGATTCCATGGCAACCCGACCAGCGCCAATAACCAAATCCGATTGCGCCAGCATGGAAACCACGTCGTTGGTATAACCGGTAAATTCAACCGTCTCGGTAAAAGGTTTGAACCGTTCGGTGACCTCGCTTCCCGTCACCACTTTTACGTGGTACTTGTCGGTGTCCAGACACTCTTTTAGCAACTGATAACACAAGTCACCTTTCGGACCGCTCAGGCGACCGATAATCGTGATAGCAGGCTTGGCATTTTGAGGGGCTGGAACCCATTGAAATTCGGAGGTGTTGATACCGTTTCGGCTGACTTCCAACTGTGCTTCGGGCACTTCAAGCTCGTCAATAAGCTGCTTTTGAATCGCTTCACACACCGGAAGCGCTTTGTCGCCCATGGCGTGGAACCTTTTACGCGAAGCATGGACAGGCTGGCGACCATGAACGGTGGTCACCATTGGGGTGTTGGTAAGCTTGCAGGCAATATGACAGCTCCAGCTTGATGCTCGGGAATGTGCGTGCACCAATTGAATTCTGTGTTTTTTAATCAGATAGATAAGGTAGCCAACGTGCCAGAAGCGACGAAATACACTTCGCTTGTTGAAGCGAAGCTTAAAGAATTCCCCTTTGTGCGGCTTAGTCAGGGTATCGGATACGTATTTTACGTTGTGACCCAGCTCCGTGAGTTTGTCGCCGACTGTTGTGGCGTAGACTTCCGCGCCTGTGACTTCAAGCTGAGACAGCGCCATTAGGATATTCATTATTTGTTTTCCATTGCAGCATTCGAAGCAGTTAACTGGTAGCCAGCTACCAGGTCATGCCAATCTGATTGTTTCCAAAGAATGGAACGTTTTTTCTTTTCTTTTTCAAAGGATCGCAACAGGCGCGCGAGATTGCTTTCTTGCCAATCCGTCCCTGACTGAGTAGCACATTTATCAAAATCGATCAGCCAGACATCGCTCTTCGCATCAATTAAAATATTGTGGATATTCAGGTCGGTATGATTCACGCCTGCGTCGTGCATCTTTCTGATTTCTCGCCCAATGCGACGATAAACATCCGAGCTCAGAGGCTGTTCGACCAATAGCGCCACCAGATCTTTAGCGTCCTTGACTTTCTCAGTCAGGATATCTGCTCGGTAGAGAAATCCCTTTTTCGTTGCCTGCGCGGCAATGGGTTTGGGCACGCGAACACCAGCTTGGCTTAATTCGTCCAGCACCTTCAATTCCTGATAGCAGCGCGTGTTTTCCCAACCAGAGAACCAGTAATCGTCCCGTACTAACTTGCCGAACAAGCCTCCGCGATAGTAGTGCCTTAGCGCCGCCTCTTGACCTTCAAGATCTAAAAACAAGGTGGTTCCTCGCCCTTTGGCACTGCCGATCACCTTACCCGAGGCTTTCCAATATTCAGGATCAAATAAATGATGCTCCGGTTCTGCCAGAGCATCATCAAACCAAATAATCTGATTGTCGGAACGAAAGGATTTGAGCATGGTTGTCTACTGAATGTTTATGTAAGTGGACAGTGTAGCGAATTCAAACGATTAGAAGTAATAAATCGCCAACCCAATGGTGATAGCCATCCCAACATAGTTGTTGTTGAGAAAGGCTTGAAAGCACGCATCACGCTCTCGATGTCGCATCAAGTGTTGCTGATACACAAACAATGCACCTGTCGCTAATACTCCCCAGTAGTAGCCGCTGCCAAGCTGCAACCACATCCCTAGGGCAATCAAAAGACCAACGGAAATCAGTTGAAGAATACCGATGATCAGTTTGTCGAAACGTCCAAACAGAATCGCCGTAGATTTAATGCCGATTTTCAGGTCATCGTCGCGATCCACCATGGCGTACTGGGTGTCATAAGCCACCGTCCAAAGCGCATTGATAAGAAAAACCAGCCACACTTGCGGTGGTAATTCACCCGACTGCGCCGCCCACGCCATAGGTATTGCCCAGCTGAAAGCAAGCCCTAAAAAGAGCTGAGGTAAGTGGGTAAAGCGCTTCATAAAGGGGTAAATAAACGCGAGTACGATACCCACAAATGAAAGCTGAATGGTCAGGCTGTTCATGGTCAAAACCAGAACGAAAGAAATCAACCCTAGCACGGCGAAAAGTGCCAGTGCTTCTTTCGCACTCACTAGCCCGGAAGGCAAAGGTCTGTTTTGCGTGCGTTTCACATGACCATCAAAATTGCGGTCCGCATAATCATTGATTACACACCCCGCAGAACGCATCAAAAAGACGCCTGCGATGAACACCAATAATACGTCCCAGCGAGGAAAGCCTTCAGCGGCAAGAAACAGCGCCCAAAGTGTCGGCCAAAGTAACAACAGAGAGCCAATCGGGCGATCCAGTCGCATCAGTTGGCAATATGCCTGAGCCTTCGCCTTTAGCATTTACACCTTCTCCTTGGTATAGATTGGTGCATCGGGTAAAAACAGTTCCGCCACCAGCATAGGTTTATGATTCATCCAAAGCATCGATCGCCTTGCCATCAGTTCTCCATTAGGCAGTTTTGCCCAACCAAGCTCCAAACCATCACGATGCACGTTTTCAGCGCTGAACACCGTAAGCCCTAGTGGAATGGTCCCCTGACGCGCGAGATCAGATTGCTGACCTTCCAATGAAGAGGTTGGAATTAAAGTACGCCCAATGACCCAAGGCGTGCTGTCGCCAGACAAAACGACTTCACGTAATAGGCACGATTCCGCAGGTAAACGTTGAAGCTCGTCCCCTGTTAAATGGTCAGTGTCTATTGTGCTGTTATTTAACAAATCAACATCAAGTTTATTGCAACGCTCGGCGAGCAAACGCGACAGCGATCCCGACTCCAACAACCACTGTTTTGAGTGTTCATCACGAAAGGAAAAGTGCTCGGGTTTCTGCCAGGTAACTGATTTCAGTGCGGTTAAGTACAACGATTTCAACTCATCCATACCATTATTCTATTTGACGCATTACAATAAAGCGTGATGCTGGAAAAATTTCTTTTATTTTGGTCACTGTTGACCCAGTATTGTAACAGACTATCGATCCCCAAGTTACCCATAAAAAGAAAAGACCCATTATGATTCGAAATCTTATAAAGCCATTTATCTTAGCTTTTGCACTGCTCTTTTCGGTTGCGGGAGCTGCTGAAGAAGAAAAGACCGGACCGCAATTTGCGTACTACACATTGCAACCGGACTTGACGACTAACTTCCACACCAGTGGTAAGAAGCTTGGATATCTACAAGTTCGTATAGATATTATGGTGCCTGATGCGACCTTTGTCCCGTTGCTTGAGCAACATACTCCTCTGATTCGAGATGCAGTCATTGAACTGCTTGGAAAACAAGGAGAAGATACAGTGAAGTCTTTGTCGGGCAGAGAAGAGCTGCGTAAACAGTTGATGGCGCACTTGAATGAAATATTGCTTCCCGAGACAGGTAAAACCGTGGTGTCAGATCTGCTGTTCACCAAATATCTATATCAGTAAGAAAGACTATTCAGAATAGCTAGATGAGAAGAGGCGTGAAAGCGCCTCTTTTTTATGCGCGATTTTTACCTCAATACACGTTTAGTGTTTGCGTCGACCAGCCCCATAACACAACCCGCCACTAAGCCCATCACATGTGCTGTGTTAGCTATTGCCATAAAAGGCTGGGCAAATCCGAAAATAAGCCAAACCAGCATAAAACCAACTATTGGTTTAGCGATCGTAACCCCAAGATGTGGCGCTTTCCAACTGAGCATCCAAATGTATCCAAGCAGGGCATACACCACTCCGGATAAACCACCAAAGTTAGGGCCAGCAACAATAAACTGCCCAAGACCAGAAACCGCTGCGGATACTAAAAAGATTTGAATGACTTTGCCACTGCCCAGCTTTCGCTCAATATCGCCACCAAGCTGCCACCACCAAAGAACATTAAAAACGATATGTAAAACAGAGAAGTGCAGAATGGCATGAGTAAACCAACGCCAGATTTCAAATGCTTGCTGAGAAGATGCCGGGAAATGAAAGAGTTCTAAAAGTGCTCGTTCAAAACCTATAATTTGAGCAAAGAATATGACCCCGCAAACCACCATCCCAATCAGAGTAACCGGACCGGCTTTTGCGGCAATCATGGAACCGACAGAGGGAGAATGATAGCGAAACTGGCGCTTTCGACTTTCCGCCACTTTCCAGGAAGCTTCTGAATACTTGGGGTTGCTAGGGTCACGAATAAAGGCAGAAAATTCAGCTTTGGCTTCTTCTGCGTCCTGATCATGTAACAGCCACAAGGCAAAGCGTCCCTCGCCCTCTGGCATCATCTCAACCAAGATGTCTCTTGATGCCATATAATCAATATAGGCTTGACCCAATCTAGGGTTGTCTACTTCCGCCAGTCTTATCACTTATTGTCCTATGCCGTCTCAACAGAGAATCCGCTTCTCTGCCAAGCTTCAAAACCACCATCGACGCTATACACTTCCTCAAACCCCTGATTCACCATGTATTGCGCTGCACCCTGGCTACTCACACCGTGATAGCACATCACCAAAATAGGCTGCTCAAACTCATGCTCATTCATAAAAGACACAATCGTATCGTTAGTCAGATGAAATGCGCTCGGTGCATGTGCCAGAGCAAACGACTGAGGGTCACGAATATCCACCATCACCGCTTCGCCGTTTTCTAATTTCTGCTGTGCTTGTAAGACATCAATATGCTTAAACTGCTCCATTGGATTCCTTATTATGTGACGTTCTTTGAGTAAACTTTTTTATGACCTCAAGTGTAACGTATCCAAAGGCAAAGTTAGACTTGGAAGTAATAAGGTTATCCACGGCTGTGTAATTTTGCACCATTTGTGGAAAACTCTGTGGATTGCGTTGATAAAGTGTTTTTTGGATCTTAGATCCACAATATGTAGTGATGATCTTTGTTTTTCTGTGTGTAAGAGTAAACATATCCCCATAGGACAAAAGGGTCTTCACACCAATATACACCCGTATTTCTCACTTATACCGAAAGTTATTTTCACAGAGTTATCCACAAGCCAGCCTTATTTGAAAGATCAAAAAAGCCGGGTCCTTTCGGATCCCGGCTTTCTAAAAATTTAAGTGCTAAATCAGAACTCGCCTACTGCCAACTTCAGCTTCTTCATCGCGTTCTTTTCGAGCTGACGAATTCGCTCTGCGGAGACACTGTAAGTATCTGCCAATTCTTGAAGCGTCGCTTTCTGATCATCTAACCAACGTGAACGCACAATGTGCTGGCTGCGTTCGTCCAATGTTGCCAAAGCGTGGCTAAGACGGTTGTTGGTGTGCGTTTCCCAGTTGGATGCTTCTACGTTTTCAGCAACATCAGAATGCTTGTCTTCGAGATAAAGCACTGGCGCTGAGTAAGCCGCCGCAGAATCATCGTCTTCTGTTGGCATTTCGAACGTGGCATCTTGTGCAGCGAGACGAGATTCCATCTCACGCACTTCTGAAGGCTCTACACCCAGCTCACGAGCCACGGTTTCTACTTCACCGTTATTAAACCAGCCAAGACGTTTCTTGTTCTTACGCAGGTTAAAGAAAAGCTTACGTTGCGCTTTAGTGGTCGCAATCTTAACGATACGCCAGTTACGCAGTACGTATTCATGAATTTCGGCTTTGATCCAGTGAACAGCAAAAGACACCAGACGAACCCCAACTTCAGGGTTAAAGCGCTTCACCGCTTTCATCAATCCGATGTTGCCTTCCTGAACCAAGTCAGCCATTGGAAGACCGTAGCCAGAGTAACCTCTCGCCACGTGAACAACAAATCGAAGGTGAGATAGAATCAGCCCTTTCGCCGCGTCAATTTCGCCTTTGTAGTGTAATCGTTCGGCCAGTTCACGCTCCTCTTCAGCTGTCAGCATTGGATAGCTGTTCACTGAACGGATATAGCTGTCTAGGCTATCTTGTGTAACTAGAGCCATCGGATACGCTTGCTTAGTCATTCAATTCCTCATTTGTCTCTGAATTTAGAGCAATGGTTAATTTAAACTCGCCTTCTTGAACTCAAAATGAACAAATCCAAGAGGGGGAAAGTTATTATCCATAGTTAAACGTCACTGGCAAGTCAGAGATCTTGTCTGCAACGCCATTCGCCACAATATATGACTTAAATTTGTTACACAGGTTCAATTTCTCTCAAGTGGCGTTGAGCGGAAAGCTTTGCAGCCACTAAACCGAGTGCCGTTCCTATCATCAATAAGATGACGGTTTCATCCCAGTTCAACCCGATCAAACGGAACTGGCTATCGTATAGCACAGCCAGGTCTTCCACCGCACCATTCAAAACAATAGTAATGATTGCGGTTAAAATCCACGCAGCTATCGCACTGATACCACCAAACCACATACCAGTATACAGATAGGGTCTTAATATAAAGCTATCGGTAGCGCCGATGAGCTTCATGACCTGAATTTCTTCTTTGTGTGCCAGCACGTTGAACCTTAACGTGTTACCCACAATCAAAAAGACCGCAGCCAGCATCAACACGCCAAGCGCTGCTGCCAGAATCAATGCCAGATTGCGGATTGCACCTAGTCTTTCTAACCAGTCTTCGTCCATTCGGACGTCCGTCACTTCCGAGTAATTTTGAAGTTTGACGGAAAGCTGAGATAACTCAGACTGGTCAGTTACGTTTGGAGTAATAACCAACACCGCAGGGAGCGCGTAATCGTCCAGCAATGACAAAGCCTGTTCCAGACCCGCGTGCTGGCTCATGTCTTCCAGCCCCTGTTGAGAAGACACGTATTCCACCGCTTTTATTTCAGTGAAACCTTCTAACTCGTCTTTCAGCACCATGATACGGGCTTCGGGGGTCTGTTCGATCAAAAAGGCGTTAATTTGGGAAGAGGTATTCATACCCTGCGCCGCAACGCTGAGGTTTTTTCCGACCAGATACAAACTTGCAGGCAAGGTCAACGCCATTGCAATGACGGCGAAGGTCAGCATGTTGCCAAGCGGTCTCTTCAGCAATTCGACTAAAGATGCTTTGGCCTGTTTGAAGTGCAGCTTTAGAAAACCATCGGTTTTTGGTCGATTATTAGCGCCCATAGGAATCTACCTCACTCAAAAAGCCTTGATTCAGCTCCAGACGGCGATACTGAGGACGCGTATTCATCAAATCGACGTCGTGAGTGGCAAACAATATGGACACACCTGCACGATTGAATTCATCAAACAAACTCACGACTTTGTTCGATAAGGTCTGATCAAGGTTACCTGTAGGCTCATCCGCAAGCAGCAAAGTTGGGCGGTTCACCACGGCGCGGGCAATACCAACTCGCTGCTGTTCACCACCGGATAATTGATTAGGCAGGCAACGCGCTTTGTCGAGCAATCCGGTTTTATCCAGCGCGGCTGACACACGACGCTTGATTTCATTTTCAGAAACAGACTCGATACGCATCGGGAGTGCAACATTGTCGTAAACGGTTCGATCCATCAGCAGACAGTGGTCCTGGAACACGATCCCTATATTGCGGCGTAAAAACGGGATATCGTTGTTTTTTATACGAGTAATGTCGTGCCCGTTGAAGCTTATCTTGCCGTCGGTAGGGCGTTCTATCGCACAAATGAGTTTGAGCAGGGTACTCTTCCCTGCTCCTGAATGCCCACCAAGAAAGGCCATTTCTCCGCGGCGCAGGTGGAAGTCCACCTTCTGCAGAGCTTGCCTGCCACCACGATATGCTTTACTGACTTGCTGAAACCTGATCACGCGTGCTGATTCCTATCTGTTCGCCGTATTTAATCTTCTCGGCTAAATAGTGCATCAATAAACTCTTGCGTTTCAAATGGTCGCAAGTCATTGATACCTTCGCCTACACCAATATAGCGAATCGGAATCTTAAATTGATCAGCAATGGCGAAAATTACGCCACCTTTGGCAGTTCCATCAAGTTTTGTTAGCGTAATGCCCGTTATTGGCGCGACTTCGCTGAACAATTTGGCCTGGCTGATGGCGTTTTGCCCGGTACCCGCATCAAGCGTTAGCATAATTTCGTGTGGAGCTGAGCCATCAATCTTCTGCATCACACGCACAATCTTGCGAAGCTCTTCCATCAGGTTGCTCTTGTTTTGCAAGCGACCCGCAGTGTCGGCGATCACCACATCTACACCACGTGCTTTCGCTGCTTCAATGGCATCGTAAATAACAGAAGCACTATCGGCACCCGTGTGTTGAGCAATCACAGGGACATCATTACGCTGACCCCATACCTGAAGCTGCTCTACTGCTGCGGCGCGGAAGGTATCACCCGCGGCTAACATGACTTTCTTGCCCTGAGATTGGAACTGTTTCGCCAGCTTACCGATGGTGGTCGTCTTACCAACGCCATTCACACCCACCATCAGGATAACGTAAGGGGTCTTGGTTGTATCGACTTCTAGTGGCTGCTCAACGTGGCTCAGGATGTCTGCCATTTCTTCTTTCAGCAGACCATAAAGCGCTTCGCCATCTTTTAAATCGCGATGAGAGGCTTTTTCTGTCAGGCTGTCGATGATTTTCACTGTGGTGTTCATACCCACATCGGCAATCAGAAGCTGCTCTTCCAGCTCTTCAAACAGATCTTCATCGATTTTCTTGCCTTTGAACATGCCAAAGAAGCCTGCACCGATGTTTTCTTTGGTACGACTCAGGCTACGCTTCAGGCGAGTGAAGAAGCTTTCTGTTGGCTTTTCCTGCTCGATCACTTCAGGTTTAGCGGGCTCCTCAACGATTTCTTCCGTTGTCTCTGCCTGTTCGGGAATGTCCTGCGTATCTTCTAGGGTTTCATCCACTGTTTCAGTAACAGCTTCTTCCTTAATTTCTTCAGCGACAGGAGGCTGTGATGGGGTTTCTGGCTGCTCTGTTTGTTCTCCAGCGCCATCTTGCGTCTGTTGGTTGGCTTGCTGGTTTTGCTCTTCTTCACCAAAGCCCAGCCAAGACAATAATCCGCGTTTTTTCTTACCTGTCATCGGGGTTCCTAAATAAACATCAAAAACTTTCTGGTACACTTGACCGCGTATACTATCACTTTATTCTCGGTCAAAAAATCTATGGCAAGACGTCGTCAGTCAAACTCATCACAAAAAAAACAATCCAGTGGCTTTGTCAGAATCATCAGCGGGCTTTGGCGCGGCAGAAAACTCCCTGTTCACGATGCTGAAGGGCTGCGCCCAACTACCGACCGAGTCAAAGAAACCTTATTCAACTGGCTGGCTCAGGATGTCCCTCAAGCGAATGTTTTGGACCTTTTTGCAGGTTCGGGCGGGCTTGGGTTCGAAGCAGCAAGCCGTCAGGCAAGCCGTGTCACTATGCTGGAAATGAATCCTCAGGCACACAAGCAATTGCTTGCCAATATTCAAACGCTGAAGACTGATTCCATTGAAGCCATTCATGCCGATACATTGGACTTTTTAAAACAGACCGGCACGGCACACGACGTGGTGTTTATCGACCCGCCTTTTCGAAAAGACCTGCTGGACGATGTGATACATTTGCTTGAACAAAATGGCTGGTTAAGCGCTAATGCGATGATTTATATTGAAGCGGAAAAAGAGCTGGCTCTGGATTCCATTCCGGCTCATTGGCAACTGTACCGCGAGAAAACCGCGGGGCAGGTTTGCTACCGTTTGTTTGAAAGGGAAGAGAAATGAAGATACTTCTAGTTCTTGCGAAAGCAGCCATCGCGTTTGTCTGGCTGGTACTGTTGGTGAATATTTTTCATCCGTTTCCGGGCAAAGCGGCCATTGCTCTGTACATCATGACCGCATTTCTGTTCATCATGCATGGTTTACAGATGTTAATTTTCATCGGTGCGTTTGGCGATAAAGTTCAAACCACGCGTTGGGAAAAATGGTCGATATTGCTGTTTGGTATTTTCTCGCTATTGGATATTCGCAGAAAATACATGATGTAATAAAAGGAAGCCGCAACAGATGTTGCGGCTTCTTTGTTATTAAGCTGAGTGATTAGATTAGGCAGCCCTGAAGTATGAGCTAACGCCATCCAGAAACATTTGGGTGGAGATGATCACCAGAAGCAGTCCCATCAAGCGCTCTACGGCTTTTAGACCTCGCTCTCCCAACAGTTTATGGAAGAAATCGTAGAACATCAGGATCAGGAAGCTGGCACCCCAGGCAATCATTACGGCTCCTGACCACTCCCACAGCCTGTCCGGAGCCTGGTTAGAAAGAAGAAGCAACGAGGCGATCACGGAAGGTCCTGCAATCATAGGGATGGCGATAGGGACAATGTAAGGCTCTTCACCTGCGGCAAGCCCGGTTACACCACCTGGTTGCGGAAATATCATTCGAATCGCGATGATAAAGAGGATGATCCCCCCAGATATGCTTAACGTTTCAGGCTGGACATGCAGGAAGTTCAGAATTTTCTGACCAGCAAACAGGAACAGCATCAAAATCAGCAGCGCGAAGAACAGTTCCCGAACCAGTATTTTTCTTCTTCGCTTAGGGTCCAGATGTTTAAGTATGGACAGCAAAACCGGAAGGTTGCCGAGTGGGTCCATAATCAGAAACAACATGACAGCAGCGGATAAAATATCCATCAAAAATCTCAAGTCGACATCAAATGCCGACAAGTATATACCTCAATTGGATTTAGTTGCATTTTGTTTAGTGGGAGCAGACTCGCGCTGCGTTCAGAGAAATAAGTTCACCTTCAATAAACACTTTCTGCCTTTGAATGAAAAACTCCAATAAGGCTTCAATGGTCATGCCTTCTTTGCTGCAAGTATGAAAAGTCGCATCCGCACCGAATTCTGCTTCAATTTTCTGAGTGAGAGCTTGAATGGTAAGTGGTTGCTCGGCAAGAAGGTTAAGCACTTGGTGTGCATGAATAGATTGGGACATAAGACCTCCGGATTACACTGATGAAGGTTCAGCGTAATGGAAGTTCAATCAGGCTGTTTGATGTAACGCAAAGATAATGGATAAAGCGATGAAAAACAGCGCAACAAAGTAGCTGACTGATCCCCAGGCTTCTCCGTTCTGAACGGGCTTTCTGTAATGGTGGAGAACAAAAAGCATTTGTGACGCCAGTAAGACCAAACTGCCAATAAAGCCAATCAGGCTAAACAGGCTCATTTGCGCCAGCCAGACTTCTCCCGAAGCCCATAGCAACTGAACCAGCACCATTCCCATCAAAGTCACAGGGGCAAGTAGTGTGTCGAGCTGCGGAAGCATTAGCAGAAATACAATTACACCAGACGCAAACAGGAAAGCTGGTAACCACCAAATGATCTCGCTATCAAGCTGGGACCAGTATGCACCACTAATAGCGGCAATCCCAACAAGGTCGGAGGCAAACGCAACTTTGGATGTGGGCAGAGTCAGTCCACGAACCAGGTCGCTCAGGCACAGGGTAATAAAACCTCCTAGCATCCATTGCGTTGCATCTGCATTCGGTGCAGTTACCCAAATAGCAATACACAGCAATGCAGCAGCAAGCGGTCGGAAGATCGCGTTACTTTTATCGCCGGAGCTTTGGGTTGCAATGTCTAGTAGGTTGGTTTGCTTCACGTGCTATTGACCTCTTAATAACCGTTCGCCAAATTCAGCTACTCTTAAAGTAGAGGGTCAGTGTAGAGAGAGCTCAAACGAAGTCCAGAGACAAATGCTCAATATTCGATCTGGATTAATCTTCAAACAGTAAATAAGAACAGGCATTCAACATACTGACACATAACATTAACAACGTTTGTAAATCTCTCGCCTTGTATCACTGATTGTCAGTTTCTCTATAAAAACACCATTCAAATAGAAAAATTATACTTTTCAAACTTATAAAACCAACTCCATAAAAAATACAACTCATTGTTTTTAAAAAAAATAAATTAAAAACATTAAGAAGAAGCCTCTAAGAAATACACGGAGGCAGTATGTCATTCTTAGTTAAATCTATCTTGATGACCACCATGTTGTTGATATCTATTCTCAATTAAAAACAACCCAACACATAGAAAACACCAAAAACAACGTTTTATTAGACCAACAACGATCAGTTCCACTCTAGACCTCATTTAAACAAGACAACTATTAGAGCAAAACAGAAACAAAATAAAACCAATTAAATACAACAAGTTAAAACAAAATTCCGAAGAAAAACCAAATATCGAACAAATATAAAACAACAAAAACCTGACATTAAAGTGACGGTTTTCGGTCACTTTAAGAATAGAAAACTTATACTTTTGAAAACCAGATCAATTAAAACTTGATCAACTCCCAAAAGTAATGCTATTCTTTTTGTCAACGGTTAAATAAAGATTTTTAGGAGCAGTGTTATGATTACACCTTCCCAAAGACAAGGACTTGTGATGATTGCAGTAGTTGTTGGTTTGATGACGCTGCCAATGCTTTACGTATAAGTTTTTGACTCATACCCCAACGAAAAAGGGTGACGTAAATGCGTCACCCTTTTTCGTTTTATCTGTATTTTAAAGATGCTTACTTAATTCTTGCCAATGTGCGTAGTAAAAGCTCAGCGCAGCTAAGGTGATCAACACCATCAAGCTGAGTGCGACTCCCCATATGAATCTCCCACTTCTTGGGGTCAGTTCCTTTTCACACTCATCACAAAGCTTTAAAAACTGCCCCGGATTATCCAGATCAATATCATTCTCATCATTCACCAATGAATCCCGGGTGGCAGCGACTGAGCGAAGTTTGTCGATCACATCGTGAGGCAAACGTTCTTCACAACTGCTGATGAGCTGATCCATATTCGCGCCAGATGCGTGATACTGCTGGCGCAGCAGCTTTTCCAAACGACGGGTTCGTATCACGACTTTTTCGATATCTGACATAAGAGTGCCTCCTTACAGAGAAGTACCGGACTTTGTCCATGTCTCTAAACCAGTTTCATAACTGATGACAGTATATAAGTACCTAACTCGCTGTTTTATGGCTATCCTCGTTTGAATTTAGCGCATTTACGGCAACAAATTCTCTAGCTAGATCACGCTTTGTGCCGCACTTATATGACGAACACGCCTCTGAGAGTAAAATTGAGCTCCATTGTGTTTCAAAGATGATACTCACATGCCTGTAACTCTATTCGCTCTTCTACTTGTACTGGCTATTGCGGCTGGCTGGTATTTTGTTCGCTTTCAGAAACAACACACGTTAGGCGAAGATGCGCCTGAGCAGAAAGCCGAAGTCACGGTTTTGGACAAACAAATCATTGATGTCCCCGACGCACAGCCCGGCGAAGAACCTCAGGAGTATTGGATCTACGTCCAGAAAGGGAAAGTCGGACCTAAACGCGAATTTCAGATTGGTGTTCACTACTATCAGGCACTGAATCCGGGCGATAAAGGCACACTGACCTATCAGGGTCAGAAGTTTCTTCACTTTGCGATGAAGCGCTAAGGCACCAACCACCGCGTATATCGCGCCCTGGACAACCCCCAGCTTAAGGCAAGGGCACCCGTAAAACCGATCACCGTCCACACTGGAATGATCCAAAGAGCATGGTTGCCCTCATACCAACGCCATTGATATAAAGGTAGCAAAATCAAGGGATGTATCAGGTATATCCCTAGGCTATGGCGGCTTACGAAAGACACGACCTCTTTAGTCTTCCGGCTTAAACTTGGTGCAAGATACCTAATTAACAAAAACAGCGCGGCGGCTTCCACTACAGTGTTAATGGTTTTGTAAGACAGCCACCTTCCTACTCGATACTGCTCCGCTTCCAGACTGAGAGTCACCACTTGATAGGCATTACACAAGATCGCTGCAATTGCGATGGCACACATCAGCATGACCGACGACCCAGAAACGCGCTCTTGAGCAAACAGCAGATACCCCAACAACAAGTAACCAGAGAAAAGCCACAAGTCGTTTGACCAAAGACCATCAATGTAAAACAAATTTAGCGCCGTCGTTGAAAGCCAGACCACCAGCAATGCAATCAAGGAGGAATAATCAGCATGCTTTGCTAAGTGAGCAAGAAACGGCGCGACAAAATAAAGGGGGATGAAATAGTAAAAGAAGCCAAGATGGTAATAGGTTTCGTGACTGAAAAAGCTCGTGATTTTTTCCTGAAATAGTTGCCAGTCCGTAGAACCCGTTGGGGACATAGACGCAACCCAGGCAAAAAAGAGTGACCAGACCAAAAACGGCAAGACCACTTTCACGACTCTTCGTTGAACGTAGTAACGCAAGTCAAACGGTCGACGATCACTCAACAACAGCGCACCTGTGATCATAATGAATATGGGGACAGCCCATCGAAGCGCACTGTTTACACTTGCAGCACTCAACCAATGAGAAAGTGGCGCGTCTCCCAGCATATGTCGATATGGACCCAATACGTGAATCGCCACCACAGCGATGGCAGCGACGCAGCGTAAAAGGTCCAGATAAAATACCCGTTGTTGCATAAATCTCCCCCGATTTGTCATGAAATATATCAGTAAAATCTCAAGGGGAAATCAGTCTCACCGTCAGAAGAATGTGAAGGTTTAGAAACAGTTATCTACATCACATTATGCAGGCTGGCGAGTAGCCGCAATTACGATCTCACGCACACAAACGTTCTGTGGCTGGTTATAGGCATAGCTGATCGCATTCGCAATGTCTTCTGGTGCAATCACACCGCCCATACCTTCTTTCCAGTCTTCATAACCCGCTTTGATTTCGTCGCTTGTGGTGTGGCTTAGCAATTCTGTTTCAACGGCACCTGGAGCAATGGTGATCATTCGAACGCTGTCATCAGCCACTTCTTCGCGGATATTTTCTGTAATGGCGTGCACCGCAAACTTAGTCCCGCAGTACGCAGCATGGCTTGGGAAGGTTTTGCGACCAGCAATACTGCTTATGTTAATCACGGTGCCCGCTTTGCGAGCTTTCATTTTCGCCAGTACGACGTGAATACCATTGAGCAGCCCCATCACATTCACATCAAACATGGTTTTCCACTCTTGAGGGTTTTGCTCGTGAGCATTGCCCAGTAGCATCACACCTGCATTGTTGATTAAACCATCGACAGGACCAAACTGCGCTTCTGCTTCTTCGATAGCCGCTTTGAAGCTTTCTACATCAGTCACATCAACTTTACGACACAAGGTGTTAGGCAGGTTTAACGCTTCAAGCTTTTCAATGCGTCTCGCCAGTAGAAGCAGCGAGTAACCCTCTGCAGACAGCTTTTTCGCGGTTGCTTCCCCAATACCTGAACTGGCACCTGTAATAACGATTAATTTGGACATTTTCTTTCTCTCTGTTTGTTTCACCGGAACGAAGGACACTATATGGATAAGAGAAATAAATGATAAATATCGTTTTCTGAGGTTTATGATAAGTTTGAGTTATAGATAAAAAGAAAACGAGTCGATTATGGATTTGCGTCTGCTGAAAAGCTTTGTTGCCGTTTATGAAGAAAAGAACATCACACTGGCAGCCGAGCGCTGCTTTGTTTCCCAGCCTTCTATTTCTAATGCGATAAAACAACTTGAAGAAGAGTTGGATACATCTCTCTTCGTCAGGCATAAAAAAGGGGTGGACCTCACCGATGAAGCCCACCACTTATATCCTTTGGCAATCCGATTGCTTCACGACGTGCAGAAGCTGCCTACCCTGTTTCAGGAGCGCAACCAATGCTTGCCTATCAGGCTGGCCACTTTTCCAGACATCAGCCAGTCTGAACTGGCAAAACTGCTGGCTAAGCTTGCCAGACACGCCCCGAACCTGCTGGTAGAACTGGTGGATCATAACGCCGATTACGATGCACGTATTTCATTAGATATGTTTCAGCAGGAGGACGAGATCTTCTCTCCTCTTTGGGAAGAGGACTACGTGCTCTGCATGCTGCCAGAGCACCCGCTCGCCAGACAGGAGTCGGTTGACCTTAATCAACTGCATCAACACGACTTCATCGAATGCCCGCCTTGTGAAGCGCACCAACAAACGGTCGGTCTGCTTGCATGCGATGGGCTAGCCGTTAATTTGGTGGCCAAAGCGGAACACAAAACCCAAGTCATGCACCTGGCACAAGCTGGGGTTGGGATTTCATTTCTTCCGACTGGGGTTCTGGAAGCCTCGAATATGCTGATCACTAAACCGCTTAACGGCCCTAGAATGTTCCGCCGTGTCGGGCTCTGTTATCCCACCAACACCAGCCTGAACCCCGCACTTCAATTGGTGCTGAAAACACTCAATCGAAACTAGGGTTCGTTTGTAATAGTTTTTGACTATCGGTTTTATAATTACAATCGATTTTAACGAACAACAGAAAGTCGCTATTCTACTCCCATAGACAGAAAGAATACTGAAAACATTGGGAGAGCATCATGAATACGACACTTATCGGTTTAGACCAACAACAATCTGAAGACCTCGCAAAAGCGCTAAATACGCTGCTAGCAAACTACCAGGTTTTGTACATGAACAGCCGCGGTTACCACTGGAACATTAAAGGACACGCTTTCTTCGAATTGCATGAAAAATTTGAAGAAATTTACACTGACCTACAAACCAAGGTGGATGAAATTGCCGAGCGTATTCTGACTCTGGGTCATACTCCTCTTCACAGCTTCACTGAGTATTTGGAAGTCAGCACCATTGAAGAACATACACAAGCATTTGATGGTGAAAGCACCATGAAAGGTTTGGTGAAAGGCTTTAGCCAGCTTATCAGCCAGCAACGTGACATTCTCGGGCTTGCCGGAGAAGCAGAAGATGAAGGTACGGCCGCCCAAATGAGTGACTACATCCGCGAACAGGAAAAGCTGGTCTGGATGCTGAACGCTTGGCTCCAGTAAGACAAGTTTCGAACCTAATCCTTGCACTTTTTCGGGTGACACCCGTTTTAGAGTTCCCCTCTTTACCCGGCTTAACGCCGGGCTTTTTTGTTTTTCAATTAAGCGGTGACAGGCTTATGCTTTGGCAACTTAATGCTGATTATCGCTGTCAGGACGAGGAAACCAAACGACACCCACAAACACGCAGCCAGTCCTGCGACCTGGAATACCCAGCCAGACAATACCGTGCCGATCAGTCTGCCCATGGCATTTGCCATGTAGTAGAAACCAACGTCCAGCGATACCCCATCGCCTTTGGCATAGCTGACAATCAGGTAAGAGTGGAGTGACGAGTTCACGGCAAACACCGCACCGAATATCATCAAACCAATCACGATCACCCATTGTGGGTGCCATTCCATCTGCACTGAATACGCAATCACACCAGTGATCACCGCCAGCAGCAGCGCCCAATACAACGCCGCGGAACCATCTGGAACCCTGCCCTGCGCTTTGCCTGTGATTTTGGGGGCAAACCCCTGAACAAACCCATAAGCGATCACCCAACTGGCAAGAAACCCTCCCACCCATAGGTGGTCCCAGCCGAAAACAGAGCCAAGATAAATGGGGAGTGCTACCACAAACCACACATCACGTGCGCCGAACAAGAACATGCGCGCCGCAGACAGAATATTGATGCTCTCTGACTTAGAGAAAATCTGACTGAACTTGGGTTTATTTTTCGCTTTACCCATGTTGCTTTCTAACGCAATCAAGCTGCCAATCAATACACAGAAAAGAACAGCCGCCATAATCAACACGGCAGATTTAAAGCCGACAAGCGAAAGCAGTAATCCACCAATAAAGAAGCCCGCCCCTTTAAGCGCGTTTTTAGAACCGGTGAGAATCGCGATCCACTTATAAAGCGCACCTTGATTTTCATCGGGCACCAGTGTCTTGATGGCGCTCTTAGCACTCATCTTATTCAGATCTTTTGCGATACCGGACAACGCCTGCGCAGCCATTACCCAAGGTATGGTCAACCAGCCTGCGGGTACAGCTAACATTGATAGGGCAACTATCTGCATGCCCAAGCCGATGTTCATGGTGCGATTTAGCCCAAGCCGGGCACCAAGCCAGCCGCCAATAAGATTGGTGACAACGCCAAAGAATTCATAAAAAAGGAAGAGAGAGGCAATGGCTAATGTGCTGTATCCCAAGTCATGGAAATAAAGCACCACCAGCATTCGAAGTGCACCATCCGTGAGGGTAAAGTTCCAATAGTTAAAGGTCACCAACATGTATTGGCGTACACTTTTACTCAAACCTGAAAACATAACAACTCCCAAGATTTAGGATTGGTCGATCTAATGTGGAGGTTAAACAAGCTTTTGGATCATGATGATCCAAAAGCCATATAAGCTGCTAACCTGCGATGCGTTCGATGTAATCAACCTGAACGGGTTTGGTGAATGCGCCAGGGCGAAGAGCCTGTATTTCACGGATGATATCTGCAAGTTCCCAGCCTTTTTCCAGAAGAAGATGCGCAGCAAACAGACCTGTTCTGCCCGATCCTCCCATACAGTGCAGAGCCACTTTGCCACCTTGATTCAGTATCTTGTGCAGCTCTGGGCTGGCTTTTTGCCATTTCGCTGTAAATACATCACTGGGCGCGCAATCGTCTTCTATCTCGATCTGGAACCATTTCATTCCTAGCTTTTCAGTAATGTCACCCAGCTCACTGACTTCTTTGCTGGCTAGCTCAGCGTTATCCAATGCCGTCACAATGGCTTGCACGCCTTCATCTTTAAGCTGTTGAAGTGACGCCTGCAGCGCTACACCTTTGGTGCCAGGGCAAGGTGTCAGTACCAAGCCGCCCGACTCAAGGTCTAAATTCCAGGTAGGATGTGTCATTGCTACTCTCCTTACGCCAGACCAACATTGCGAACCAACTCAGCGGTACGCGTGGCGTAGCCCATTTCGTTGTCATACCAGGCGTAGATTTTCACCATGCGCGTGCCCACTACCATGGTCGATTGCGCATCCACAATCGTCGAACGCTGGTCACCTCGGTAGTCAATCGACACCAACGGGCGCTCTTCAAAGCCCAGAATGCCTTTTAATTCGCCTTCCGATGCTTCTTTCAGAAGCGCATTGACCTCTTCTGGTGTGGTGTCGGTTTTCACATCGAAAATGATGTCGGTAAGAGAGGCATTAGCCAGAGGAACACGTACCGCATGACCATTAATCTTACCTTTCAGCTCCGGGAAGATTTCCACAATCGCTGTCGCGCTGCCTGTGGTGGTTGGGATAAGGCTCATGCCACAAGCACGAGCTCGGCGAAGATCTTTGTGAGGCGCATCCAGAATGGTTTGGGTATTGGTCAGATCATGAATGGTAGTAAATGAAGACTGCTCAATTCCCAGTTTTTCGTGAATCACTTTCACCACAGGGGCAATACAGTTTGTGGTACACGAAGCTGCTGTCACAATTTTGTGCACTGCAGGGTCGAAGATTTCATCATTCACACCCACCACAATATTGGCGATGCCTTCTTCTTTTACCGGTGCAGATACCACAACACGTTTGACGCCTTGTTCAAGGTATTGATTCAGAAAAGAAGTTTTGCGGTGCACACCCGTGGCTTCAATCACCACATCACAACCAGACCAGTCTGTGTCTGCAATGGATTGGTTCTGCGAAGTGGTAATACGCTGCCCCTGAATCACAATATCCGCGTTTTCTACCGATACTTCATGGTGCCAGCGACCTTGTACTGAATCGAACTCAAGCAGATGCCCAAGTGTTTCTGCGTTACCCGCAACATCATTGATGTGTACAAATTCAATTTCTGGCCAGTCGAAAGACGCTCTTAGTGCTAAGCGACCAATACGTCCAAAACCGTTTATACCTACTTTAATCGTCATTGTTCTTTGTCCATTCAAAAATTTAGATAATTGGGTCTGTTGACCTAAGTTTAACCAGTTGCAAAGCCGTTACTGACAAGGTCTGTCTGCACGCTGCAACCGTTCAATGTCTGATTGATACTGCGTTTTTAAGCACTCGGATTTGGCAATGCCCTCTATCACGTTGGAGAGCCACCCCGGAAGTTCTGCAGCGATTCGGTAATACACCCACTGACCTCGGCGTTCATCCACCAGCACACCGGACTGCCTTAACTGCGCTAAGTGTCGGGAAATCTTCGGCTGACTTTCTTCCAGCGCATCCATCAATTCGCACACACAAAGGCTGCCTTCTCGAGATAGCAGCAACAGGCACCTCAGACGGGTTTCGTCTGACAGCATTTTAAAAAACAGGTGGGGTAACATGGCTCAATCTCAATATATTCGCATATCCATATATATTAAAAATCAAACCGATTGGGTCAAGCAGTTTTTCTTGAATTCACGGAATTGTCATAAAAGAGTGAGATATGCTCCTGAATGAGTTTACTCAGGAGCGGTAAAGACGAAGTATGCTTTTGCCTTAAGAACAGACGGCTTTAGGTGGAGGCGTTAAGTTGGTGTTTTTGAGGATCATGGTCTGCATATGTTCGCTCCACGTCATGGCTTCATGTAGCTCATTGCGAACATCATCAACTTTGAGTTTCAGTGACTGACAAAGGGTTTCTACGCCATCCCAGTCCGCATTTTCAAAGCGCTCTTCAAGGGTTAAGAGTTGCCCAAGAGGCCCCTGTCTTTGCAACAAAGCAATATTGATTTCCGCACACAAAGGCAGTTGTTCTAACAGGCTGTCCATCGAATGGTCGAGGAAAGAGTCGAGTAGCGAAAACAGGCCAATGATAAAAGCTTGATCGCGCTGGCTATCAAACGGTTGATAGCGTGTCATCAGGTGACAGAATCTGGCGCGCTGCAAGGAGAGCTTGTGCAACTCAAGCGGCTTTTTATTGGAAACGTAAGACGCCACAACCAAAGAAACAAACTGTTTAAGCTTATCTTGCCCCAGATACACCAGAGCCTGACGAAAAGAGGAAATCGGCACAGAAATGCGCGGCGTCATGCCGTTTACAAACCGAAGGAGCTGGTAGCTGAGCGTCACGTCCTGCGTCACCAGTAGCTCGACTCGGTCATAATCCACGTCTGCCTGACACACTTCCTGAAACAGCTCCAGCGCCAGCATTTGTTCAGGTTTTACTGCCCGATTGCGAATCACTTCAGGCTTACTAAAGAAGAAACCCTGGAAGAAGTCGAAACCCGCTTCCCGTGCCGCTTCAAATTCCTGATAGGTTTCTACCCTTTCTGCCAGAAATTTGCATTTCGACCCAGCCGCGATTTTCTGACGAACGTATTCACAGGCTTGCTCCACACCCACCTGCATCAAGTCGATTTTGATGATTTTGGCGTATGGGACGAAGCGCTCCCACTCCGGACCCAAGTCAAAGTCATCCAAAGCGATGGCATAACCGTGTCGGTGCAGATAGCGAATCGCTTGCAGAAGCTCCTCCGTCGGACGGCAAGTTTCCAGCACTTCTACAATGATCTGCTCTTTGGGCAGCGCCATAGGAAGCAGTCGAACAAGGCTTTCGTGAGGGAAGTTGATGAAATAGCGCGAGGCTTTAGACGTCACTTTACTGCCAAACGACAGGAAGTTTTCGACAATCAGTCGATAAGTCGCTCGGTTGGAGTCAACATGAGCGGGAAACGCGTTGTGTTCCCCATCTCTGAACAGGAGTTCATAGCCTATGGTCTGGCATTTATTATTGAGAATAGGTTGCCGAGCAACATAGGTATACATAGATAATTACCCAAAACCACAAACTGAAGGTATCACTGGTCCGAGAAGATACCGTATTTCGACATATATCGGTAGTCCAAATTGTTAGAGTCTGTTGTGCATTAAGCTCTTGCTGTCGCTAGCAAAGCTCCGCAACCGATAAACATCGAGCCAAATATCCGGTTCATTTTGGACATCACCTTTTCAGATCGAATCAGTTTGCCAAACTGCGCAGCCATTCCCGTGTAAAAGAGCATCACCAATACATCGATAATAATCGTGGTTACTCCGAGTATAGCCAGTTGAGTAAACTGGTCCTGAGCCGGATCGATAAATGGTGGAAGCAACGCAACTAGAAACACAATGGACTTTGGATTGGTCAAATTAATGAAGACTGCGTTCCTCATTAACTGCCATCCCGATACCGTTTTTTGCTCTTCAGATATCTGTAAGCTCGCGGTTTCACGCCACTTTTGGATACCTAGCCAGATAAGGTATGCCACACCAACCCACTTGATCACGGTGAACGCGATCGCAGACTGTGCGACCAAGGTGCCTATCCCTGCTCCCACTAAGACGATATGAAAACTAAGCCCAATTTGTAAACCCAAGATTGCTGGTAACGACTTAAGCATCCCATATTTGATACCATTGCTGATCGAGTTCACAGTTCCTGAGCCCGGAGCGAAACTAAATATCGTCGCAGTTGCGATGTACATCAAAAGAATCTGGAGATCCATTCTTACAACCTTTTACCCCAGCCATCTGGCTCTTCAATATGACTAAAACGCTCAAAACCTGAACACGTATTTACCGCAAATGAACTATCGACTCTACATCTAAGCGTCATTTAAGAATATACCCAAGTGACCTCAAAATGCTCGGTTCAGCGAGAATTAACTGGCTTTTCAGACAAGACACCGATTTAAAGATCTAGTGGCTCTAAATCAAGAATCGGTAACGCAGTATGAAAGCCAGTTAAACTCGCCCTTGGGAGCCCATATTCTGTCCCATTTCATCGTCAAAGAACTTGGAAAGGACTTATCATTCCACTGCGTTCTTTTCCTTGAACTGGAACAGAATATGAGGCTCTGAAT
>NZ_AFWJ01000265.1 GCF_000222685.1 Vibrio nigripulchritudo ATCC 27043
ACTTAAAGTGCAAATCATAGCCCGCTTCACGAAACGTCTCTTTGATGTTCTCTAATGCTTGCTTGTGCCTTGGTGCCAGCATGCCACTGACGTTCTCCGCTAAAAAGAACTTGGGTTTCTTATCTGTCAGAATGCGAATAAATTCATAGAAAAGCTGACCACGATGATCATCAATTCCACGCTTACTGCCGGCTTCGCTCCAGCTCTGACAAGGAGGTCCACCAATAATGCCATCACAATCTGGCACATCTTCACTCTCGATATTAACAATGCTTCGGCGGTCTAACTGAGTATCTGGATGGTTATGTTCATAGGTTGCCCAGATCTGCTTGTCGAACTCATTGGCAAATGGAATGCTGAATCCCGCTTTTTCAAAGCCCAGATCTAACCCACCAGCTCCGCTAAAAAAAGAAGCGACTGTTAATTTCATTGATGCTCTCGTTTGGTTTACGTCATGAAAAGATTAAAGCACTTTACTGTATATAGAGTCAGTAAAAAGGCTGGGGATTATATCACATACATTGATTTTTGTGAGATGGGTTTATGCTCTCGCTGCCTTACTTACAGGTTCAAAAAGTGTGCTGCATAAACAAGAAAGCGCCGTACAGTACGGCGCTTGGTTCCAATGGTAAACGGTTACTCACCCGCTACTTTCATGGACTCGATCAGAATTGACCCCGTCTGAATTTGTGAGCGCGTTTCAACGTCGTCTCCCACAGCCACTATCTGTTGGAACATGTCTTTTAAGTTACCGGCGATCGTTACTTCTGAAACAGGGTATTTGATTTCACCATTTTCAACGTAGAAACCGGCTGCACCACGAGAATAATCACCCGTAACTGTGTTAACCCCCTGCCCCATCAACTCAGTAACTAAGAAGCCTGTCCCTAATTCTTTCAACATGGCTTCAAAGCTTTGACCTGTAGACTGAACAAACCAGTTATGAATACCACCCGCGTGACCAGTTGGTGTCATATCCATTTTTACGAGCGGCATAACTCGTCAATAGATAAGTCGAAAGTACACCATCTGTAATGATTTGCTTATCTTGCGTAAACACGCCCTCGTTATCAAACGGGCTAGACGCCAAGCCACGTAATACGTGAGGTTTCTCCTGAATATTGAACCATGAAGGCAGGATTTGGTCTCCCAGCTTGTCTAACAAGAAAGAAGATTTGCGATATAGGTTGCCGCCGCTAATCGCCATCACGAGATGACCGATAAGCCCTGTCGCTACATCAGCAGCAAACATCACAGGCATTTGCCCGGTACGCAATCTTTGTGCATCTAAACGACTGATGGTCTTTTCTGCGGCTTTTAGCCCCACAGTTTCAGGTGACCACAAATCCTGTTTACGACGAGATACGGTGTAGCTGTAATCTCGTTCCATATCGCCGTTTTCACCAGCACCAATCACGCAACAGCTAATACTGTGTCGGCTCGAAGGGTAACTTGCTAACAAACCGTGGCTATTACCGTAAACTTTCAAACCATAGTGGCTGTCGTAGCTTGCACCATCGCTTTGCTTAATTTTGTCGCTGAACGCCAGCGCTGCTTTTTCTGCCGCAATAGCGAGCTCCGCAGCCTGATCGGGTTCAGGTTCATCTGGGTGGAAAAGATCGAGATCGGGAATGTCCTTAACCATCAGTTCTTTCGGGGCAGGACCTGCGCAAGGATCTTCAGAGGTGTAGTTCGCAATGTCTAACGCCGCCATCACTGTTTGGTGGATGGCTTTTTCGCTCAAATCTGATGTAGAAGCACTGCCTTTACGTTGCCCACGATAAACCGTTATACCTAATGCACCGTCACTATTGAACTCGACGTTTTCAACTTCACACATACGTGTGGAAACGCTGATACCTGTGCTTTTGCTAATGGCGACTTCAGCCGCATCCGCAGTACCTGTTGCGATGTCTAACGCTTTGCTGACCGCTTTTTCCAATTCCAACGTCTGTTGGGCGATTTGCTGTTTTACGTCCATACCGAAATAACTGTGTTTTAAGGGATTATTAATTAAGGATAACAAGGTTTTCGCTTTCGCCCCATAATTCTTGTTAAAATAAGCGACAATTGAACATCGATATTGAAGTAGGCAAGCAGAAATGGCACGTAAAAACCAAAAAGCGCCGTGGGAAGAGGAAGAAGAAATCATCTGGGTGAGTAAGACCGAGATGAAGCAGGATATGGAAGCTCTGCAAAAGCTGGGGGAAGAGCTGGTTGAGTTGAAACCCGCTGTCTTAGACAAGTTTCCATTGAATGAAGATTTGCGTGATGCAATCGCCGATGCACAACGCTTCAAAAACGAAGCGAGGCGCCGTCAGCTTCAGTACATTGGCAAACTGATGAGAACTGAAGATCCTGAGCCAATTCAGGCGGCACTCGATAAGGTGCGCAATAAACACTCTCAGGCTACGGCTGAACTGCATAAACTAGAACAGCTGCGTGATCGTGTTATCGAAGAGGGAGACAGCGCTATTGCCGATGTGATTGAGCTATACCCAGCAGCTGATCGTCAAAGATTGCGCCAGTTAGCGCGACAGGCGAAGAAAGAAAAACAGGGTAATAAACCACCCAAGGCATTCAGAGAGATTTTTCAAACTCTGAAAGCACTTCATGATGATGAGCTATAAACCATAGCTCTCATGCTCAAAAAAAGCTGCCAGTGGCAGCTTTTTTAATATCTGATTTAAGGTCTATTCCGTTCCACCTACAGTGATGGAATCCAGCTTAAGCGTTGGCTGACCAACACCTACTGGTACACTCTGACCCGCTTTGCCACATACGCCAACACCGCGATCCAGCTCTAGATCATTACCAACCATAGACACCTGCTGCATGGCTTCAATGCCTGAGCCAATTAAGGTAGCACCTTTCACAGGGCGAGTAATCTTACCATCTTCAATTAAATATGCTTCTGATGTCGAGAATACAAACTTACCTGACGTGATATCAACCTGACCACCACCAAAGTTAGGTGCATAAAGACCGTTCTTCACTGTAGAAATGATTTCATCCGGTGAGTGTTCGCCAGCCAGCATATAAGTGTTGGTCATGCGTGGCATTGGCAAATGTGCATAGGACTCACGACGACCATTACCTGTCGGTGCAACGCCCATCAAATGTGCGTTGTGCTTGTCTTGCATGTAGCCTTTCAGCACACCATTTTCGATGAGTGTGTTGTACTTACCCGTTACGCCTTCATCATCGATATTCAGAGAGCCGCGAAGATCAGGCAAAGTACCATCGTCCACTATGGTGCAGTGTTTAGATGTGACTTGCTCGCCTACTTTACCGGAGAAGACAGAAGAGCCTTTACGGTTAAAATCACCCTCTAAGCCATGACCAACCGCTTCGTGCAGAAGCACACCCGGCCAACCTGCGCCAAGTACCACTGGCATAGTGCCGGCAGGAGCAGCATCAGCTTCTAGGTTGACTATTGCCTGACGTATGGCTTCATCAGCAAATTCAAACGCTTTTTTACGTCCGTTTTCTTCCTGTAGGAAAAACTCGTAGCCGTAGCGACCACCGCCGCCCGAGCTACCGCGTTCACGTCTGTCGCCTTTTTTCGCCAGCACGCTGATGGATAAGCGAACAAGAGGACGAATATCTCCCGCGTAAGTACCATCAGTCGCTGCAACCAGCATTTGCTCATAAACGCCACTCAGACTCACCGACACTTCTTGCACCAAAGGCTCTTTGGTTCGGATGTACGCGTCTAATTGCTTTAACAACTCGATTTTTTGCTGCTTTTCCAAGCTTTCTAGAGGATTAGTTGACTGATAAATTTCTGGAGCTTGGTTACGTGAAAAAGCTTTAACCTGACCATTTTGTCCCTGCCCAGCAATGCCTCTTGCCGCTATCGCACTCTGCTTAAGTCCGGTAAGGTCAATCTGATCTGAGTATGCGAAACCCGTTTTTTCTCCGGTTATCGCCCTAACACCGACGCCGCGGTCAATGTTGAAAGAGCCATCTTTGATGATACTGTCTTCCAAAACCAACGACTCGTGCCAGCTCGACTGAAAATATAGATCGGCATAATCAATGTCTCGGCTGGCAATGATGCCCAAGGTTTCTGTCAGGTCTTGCTCTGTCAGCCCGGTTGGTGCCAGAAGCTCTTGTTCGATTTGGTTGATTGTCATTTGATTGGCTCTTTCTTTAGTTCGCTCCTGAACCGATTGTGTTCAGTTAGCGGCATGTTCTTTCTGATTGTGGCGACCTGTTCTAAATCCAGATCAACCAATAAGGTTTTGGCGTTCTGTTCAAGTGATGCGATGACTTCACCCCATGGGTCAATTACCATGGAATGTCCCCAGGTTTCACGACCACAATTGTGTGTCCCGCCCTGATTCACCGCTATGATGAAACACTGGTTCTCAATAGCTCGGGCGCGCAGTAGTGTTTCCCAATGGGCTTTCCCCGTGACCGCAGTAAATGCAGCAGGAACCAATATGACATCAGCCCCATCAAGACGCAGTTCATTAAACAGTGCAGGAAATCTTAAGTCATAACAAATTGTTAGACCAAGTGTAGCAGAGGGCAACTTAAGTAGCGAAATCTTGTTACCGTAAGTAAAGGTATCCGACTCCCGGTAACTGCCTTGTTTGTCCTCTACATCCACGTCAAACAGATGCAGTTTGTCGTAATGAGCAGCAAGCTCTCCATCGGGTGAGTAAATAAGCGTGGTGGTCGACACACCATTTTCCTGCCGAACAGGAAAGCTCCCAATGTGTAACCATACCTGGTGCAATTTCGCTAACGCCTGGAACTCGGATTGAAGCTCGCCTTCACCCAGCTCCTCTGCGACGGAGTGATAATCTGAACGTTGACCAAATACCAGTGCATTTTCTGGTGTAGAGATAAGCTCAGCCCCCTGTACTGCAAGGGCTTCGACACCTTCACGAATGTACTGGAGGTTCTCCTTCGGTTTCGCACTGGAGGTCATTTGAATCATACCAATACGCATCGTCACTCCTTCTTTGCACAATTGAGGTTATTCCGCCTTGTCAGGTACTTGGTACTGCCCTTTGCTTCTGGAAATCTCAGTGACATTCGGGTTATCTAACGGACCTTTGACCGCGTAATTCACTTTTGTGAAAACATCAACCACTGGTGATAACGCGGTGGTAATAGCAAATACGTAAATCGCTGTCTGCGGTGCAACCGCAAAGGCGGTGAGTACTGGAATACCAGACGTAAGATCAGGCACAAACTCCACTTCAGCATCCACGGTTTGTGTCTCTAAATTGGCTAAGCCTTTTATACTCATGCGACCCGCAACGGCATCCATTTCGATATCATTAGTCACAAAAATACCGTTCTTCACTTCGCCCGAACCGGTAATGCTATTGAACGCCATCCCTTTATCAAACACGTCGCTAAAGTCGAGCTGCATTTTTCGGATGATGGAGTCCAGGCTGAACAAGCCAAGCAATCGAGCGGCACCACTCACGTCTGAAATGATCCCTTTCCCAAGCTTAGAAGATATACGCCCATTTACGGTGCTCATTTGCGGAGACCAAGGCGCGCCACTCCATTCAAGATCCGATTCCATATCAAATGGCGCTTTCTGGATCCCTGATGTGATACCGAATCGCTCCATCACTTCAGTATTATTCTTGCCAGACATCGACATAGTGAATTTAGAGCGGCTATCCGATTCGTTCAGCCTCCACCAGCCTGATGCTTTGAACTTGTTATCACCACTGGAGAAAGAGATGTTTTTCCACTCCAGTCTGTCACCCTGACGCAGGAAGTCCACGTTTACTTTACCGATCTTATAGCCTTGCAACCAAAAATCATTGATGGCGAGAGTCAGGTTAGGTACAGCATCATGAAAAGCACGGTCGAAAGGCGTGATCAGCGGCTGAGGTTTTTCATCATCCAGTGCAAGGGGTTTTGGCTCATCGGTCTCTTCTAGCCCCGGGATATAAAGCTGAAGTCTGTCTAGTGAAACCGTTAAATCATAAGGTTCTAGATAGCTGGCCTGCCCGGAGATCTCTGCACTTTCGACCTCCATTTTCCAGCCCAGCCTCTTCCTGCGTGCGTCAAAGTTGAAATCGTTCCATTCTACCGTAGCAAGAGTCAGGGACTTGCTTTCTACTTTTACAACGTCTGGAACCGGGATTTCAGGCACGTCCAGTTCACTCACTAAGGGCTGAGGTCCTGTTACTGGCCCCAGGAACAGTTCCAGCCACTGATCTAAATCGAACTCATCGCGTCGAATGACCGCACTATGACCGGAGATCGGGCTAACCCGAAACGCACCACGCCCGACCACCAATCGAGACGCGTCAAACTTTGGCATATCCTCAGTAATATCAATTTCAGCCTGATACTTAAACTCTGGCAACTGAAGACGTGCTGAAATGGTTTCCTGATTTCCGGAAGCCTGCAAGCGGGCGGATGCTTTTTCTCCCAGCGCTTTCCCCAAAGGCTCTGGGTACTGGCTGGTAATAAACTGCGCATCAGCATTAACATCAACCTGATAGGTAAAACCAACATCATTGATTTGTAGATCGACATCCATCGTCCATGGCGCATGCCCCTGCACACGTTTCAGCCACGTTTCGCCCACATAAGCTTTTAATGGCTGAACATCCCAATCACCGACAACATCTATGCCTACTGCGTAGTTTTTCCCCTGAGTCTGACCATTAAAATCAAGCGAGACAGGTTGCCCAAGCAAATCGGCAGAGAGTCCGGACGAGCGAACCACATCATTATCAAATTCAATGCGACCCGACGCGTTGCTCAATGTCATTGATGGTGTTTCAATTTCGACCTGATTATCCGGCAACCTTGCCCAGCCCCAAGCTCTTGTGTCACTACCATCAAATGGTATCTTGAGCCTGAAATCTGCGTTGACGTCTCCTTTAACCCGGACAGCAGTTAATGCAGCACCCACCGAATCGACAAGTGGTGTCGCCATCATGTAATCGCGAACAGCGTCACCTTCACCGTTGGCAATAGCTTCAATTTCAATGTGACCATCTTCAGCAAGTTCTGGAATCCGCCCTGTAATGCGAGTCGCATTTACGTCCATCAACGTGGCACTGCGCGAGTCCAGATACATGGCATCGTTTTGGAAAAGCAGATCCAGTTGAAGGTTTTTTAGAGGAGGCCAAGCAGTATCGAAGCTGAATTGTGACTCTTTAAGATTCACTAGCGCTTGAAACATGCCATCGTTATTTTGATATGGGAATTGCCCTAAGCTTCCGTACCAAAGTAATTTAGAGGTCGAAGCCTTACCACCCTGAATCGCCGTCGACAGATAATCGGTCAGCTCCGTCCCTAACGCCAGAGTAGGCAAATAGCGCCATGTCTCGCCCGCGTTGAACACGTCGGTTTCGGCGTAAATTGAAAGAAACGAACTGCCTTCATCCGGTACATCGAGTTTAAACGCCCCCAGCACTTGCATGTCTGGTGTGGCGGCAGTGACTTTATCTGCCCATAGGCTCCAGCCATTCTCACCATTTTTCCAGGCAACATCGACCTGTGCCTGACGAATTCGAAGGGGAGCCTGAAATACATCACCATACGGCAGTTCATCATCAATCAGCGAAACACGAGCGTTTATCTGCTCTAGTGAGCCTGAGATATCTGCTGCCAAATGATGAACCTCGGGAAGAAGTTCCCACTGCTTCATGGCACCGTCTTGTAACTTCCCTGAAAATTTCAGGCTGGATAACGACTCCCCCATAGAAACGCGAATGTCTTCTATTCTTCCACCCAGCTCGACGGTTTCCAGCCAGTCATTGAGTTTTTCAGACTCAGGCATTAGATGGGTGAAAGGGGTCAAAGTGACAATATCCACTTCTGACACATTCAGTTGCCAGGCGTTTGCATCAAATTTGAAGACAGCATCCAGCTCTGGCCATGGTGTATCATCGGTTCTTAATTTGAGTGAGTGAGCATTCACTTGCCACCCTTTTTCAGCTGGCATCATGTTCATGATACCGTGCTCAATCAGCAGGCTGTGTTCTGACTCTTTATTCCAGCTCACTTCACTGGGCAGTAATTCAACATAGGCATTGCTTGGGCGACCGTCTTTCAAAGACAGCCAGGAATTAAAGCTGGCATGACCTTCAAGGATTCCTACTTTATCTTTCAGGTACTGAGTCAGCCAAGGTGTCACCTGCAAGTTTTCCGCGCCAACAAAAAAGTCACCATTGATGCGAGTTAAATCCGCGGTTTCCTCAAAATTGGCTTTTACCGTCAAACTGTTGATGTTTTCATCTGCAATACCAATCACACCGTCAGCCCGATGGCGTTGGTTACGGTTTTGCCATTTCAGGTGCTCGATTTCCAGCGTTCGAAATTCCCCAGTAAAGGTCTGGTAAGCGATGCTGGAATTGGCGATAGAGAAGTCATTAAGCTGTCTGAGCAGCAGGTGCTCTATATCTTTCAGAACTTGCTCGGATGAGGAGTTCTCTGTTGCAGGTGTTCCTACCGCCTGACCGGACTCTTTCAGCCATTTAATGTGACTGATATCGAGGCTCAATCCATCGATACGCAATGTCGAAACAACGGGCGTCAGGTAGCGAAGAGAAGCAAACAGATCCAATTCAACCTCTGCGTGCTGAATAGTGATCTGAGTTTTTTCTTCATCAGGAAGAATGGCTTTAAGGTTTTCGAGCGCAATGAATGGATGAGTGTTTTTCCAGTAACCACTGACGGTATCGCTCTGGAACTCGATTCCCGTGGTTTGCGAAACCCAGGATTCAATATCGCTTTGGTATTTATCTAACCGAGGAAGTGACACACGCAAAACAGTAACGGTGATCGCAAGGATCACCATTACACTAACTAAACTCCAAATGAGTGTGCGCCAAAGTAAAGATGGCTTAAACTTCACTGCTGCTCCATTTACATCATCACGACATCAAACTGTTCTTGGACATACAGTGGCTCAGGTTGAATCTTCACTTCCTTGCCGATAAAGACTTCGAGCTCAGCTAGCGCGTGAGACTCCTCACCCATTAGGGTATCTGACACTGCCGGAGAAGCATACACCACAAATTTGTCGGCATCGTAAGCTCGGTTGACTCGAGTAACTTCGCGCAATATTTCGTAGCACACCGACTCAACGGTCTTCACTGAACCTCGTCCTTTGCAGGTTGGACACTCAGAACAGAGAACATGTTCAATACTTTCTCGTGTGCGTTTGCGCGTCATTTCTACCAGACCTAAATGCGTAAACCCGTTGATGTTGGTTTTCACACGGTCAAGCGACAGCGCCATTTCCAGCGAAGCAAGTACTCGCTTGCGATGTTCATCTGACAACATATCGATAAAGTCGATAATGATGATTCCGCCAAGATTACGCAGGCGAAGCTGTCTGGCTATTGCCTGAGTGGCTTCAATGTTAGTGTTGAATATGGTCTCTTCGAGATTTCTGCGACCTACGAACGCCCCTGTATTGATATCAATCGTCGTCATTGCTTCTGTCTGATCGATAATAAGGTAGCCACCAGACTTAAGCTCGACTTTTCGATCCAATGAACGCTGGATCTCATTCTCGGTATCGTACATGTCGAAAATCGGCTTATCGCCTTCGTACAGCTTAAGCTTTTCATGCAGCTCTGGTACGAATTCAGAAACGAACTCTCTGAGGTTCTCGTACACTAAGCGGGAATCAATCTGAATACTGTCCAGCTCTGTACCGACAAAGTCACGAAGAATACGGTGCGCCAGCCCCAACTCTCCGTAAAGCATAGAGCGGGTTTTGTATTTTTTACGGCGCTCTATTACTTTGCTCCACAGGCGCTTTAGAAAGGCTGCATCTTGTGAAAGCTCCTGCTCGTCTGCTCCTTCCGCAGCGGTTCGGATAATAAATCCGCCATGCTCATCGCAATAATCAGCAACCGTTTTTTTCAGTCGGTCGCGCTCTGTTTCACTTTCAATGCGCTGAGAAACACCGACGTGACTTGCTCCGGGCATGAACACAAGATAGCGGGAAGGTAAAGTGATGTCGGTAGTAAGACGTGCGCCTTTGGTGCCTAAAGGGTCTTTCACCACCTGGACGACAATGTCCTGCCCCTGACGGACAAGCTCTGAGATGTCTCTGACCTGAAATTGCTGCTTTTCGTTTTCGGCAACACATTCAGTATGAGGAACAATGTCTGAGGCATGAAGAAACGCGGCTTTATCAAGACCAATGTCCACAAATGCTGCCTGCATCCCTGGTAATACCCGGCTCACTCGCCCTTTGTATATGTTGCCAACAATGCCTCGTTTCGATTCTCGTTCAATATGAACTTCTTGTAAGATGCCACCTACAATCATCGCTACCCGAGTTTCGCTCGGAGTAACGTTTATTAACAACTCTGCACTCATTCGTGTGCCTCAAATTAAATTAGAAAAATTTGTGCAAGAGCTGGTCAGTTTCCATTAAAGGCAACCCCATCACTGCGTGGTAACTGCCTTCGATGCGAGAGACGAATTTCCCTCCAATCCCCTGAATTCCATAACTGCCAGCTTTATCGCATGGTTCACCTGTTTCCCAGTAACTTTTTATTTCTTGTTCTGATAGGGGTTTAAACCACACGCTTGTTTCAATTAGTTTTGACTCGTTTCGAGTTTTGTCCATTACGGTCACTGCCGTAAGTACCTGGTGGCGTCTATCTGACATTCTGCTTAACATTGCGACTGAATGTTCTAAGTCATCGGGCTTTTCCAGCACGTCACCATCAATGACAACGATGGTATCGGATCCCAGGACCACACCCGATTTATCCGTTAGCTCGAACCCTGCCTGCGCTTTTTCTTTTGCAAGACGTTGAACGTACTGCTCCGCCGTCTCGTTACTCTGTTTTTCTTCAACAATATCTGGAGAAACGGTATCAAACGTATACCCCAGCAGACCAAGCAGTTCTTTTCTTCTTGGTGAGCTTGAAGCTAAGGTTAACCTGCGCGATTGCTGAGACATACCTTTTTCCTTATCAATTATCGAATATGCCAATGGCGTCTCACTCGACGCAACAATAAGAATATCCAAGGCCACAAGATACAGTTCACCAGTGCCGCCCAAAGGGAAAGTGGGTTAAAGGTGACATCCTGAATTAAGTATTCACCGAAAAACTCCAGTAAATCGGCCAGAATAGTCAGCAGTCCAATGATGATGGCCTGTTGCCATAACGCCATATTCCGCAATACGAGGAAGTTAAGTGCCACGAGGTACACGGTGATGGACATCATCATACCGCGAATGCCCAAAGTGGAACCCAATAGCAGATCCCAAATGAGACCAAGAACCAGCGCTGTGCCCACATTCACTCTGTGTGGCAGGGCAAGAACCCAGTAGAAAACGATCAGCAGCAGCCAGGCAGGTCTGAATATTTCGAACATTCCCGGCCATGGAATAGCCTGAAACACAAGCGCAATCAGAAAGGTTGCCCAAATGACCATGCGCCCTTGAAGAACACTATTCGCCATTGTTGTCCACCTCATCTTTTGCTTCTTCGTTTTCAGTGTCTAAAGATTGTTCTTTTTGCCTTTCTTCGCTTGGCCATACGAGCAGTAAGTAGCGCAGCCTGTCGAATGCCACTACAGGTTCAGCTGTAATGGTAGCGAATGGTCTGCGGTTGTCTTTCTCCACTGAAGTTACGTAACCCACTGGGTAGCCTTCCGGATAACGCCTGCCCAGACCAGAAGTCACCAGTAAGTCGCCTTCTTCAATCTCTGTGCTACTAGGAATGTGTTCAATCTGAATGGAATTAATACTGCCATTACCTGATGCAATCACTCGAATGTCGTTTCGCACCACTTGCACCGGAATGGAGCTGTTTGTATCCGTGACCAACAGCACACGAGCATTATGCGCGGCAACAAAAGTCACCTGACCTACAATGCCTTTTTCGTTGATGACTGGCTGACCAACGTAAACACCGTCTATCTGACCTTTGTCGATCACCACCTGATGTCGGTATGGAGACGAGTCCACGGCCATTACTTCGGTAACCACCTTTTTCTCATCACGGACAAACGGTGACCCAAGTAGCTTTCTCAGGCGCTGGTTTTCTTCCCGGTATTGATCGAGCAGTGTGAGATTACTTTTCAGGCGCAACACTTCGCGCTTCAAAGCCTGATTTGATGTTAGCAGAGTTTCACGGGTGTTCACGCGCTCATACATACCGTCGAACATAGTACGAGGTAGGTTTGCTAAGTACTGAATAGGGGCGACCGAGCTGTTTAATAAATAGCGTACGCTTGAGAATGTGTCTAAACGACTATCAGCCAGCATAAGGCTGGCTGATAGAATGACAGCAAAAAACAGACGCAGTTGCAGGGATGGTCCCCTGCCGAATATCGGTTTCATCGCTGTTTACCAGAAGTTAAAAGCTGCAAAGCTTACTCTTCGCTAAACAGATCGCCACCGTGCATGTCGATCATTTCCAGCGCCTTACCACCGCCGCGTGCGACACACGTTAATGGCTCTTCTGCTACAACGACTGGGATACCCGTCTCTTCTGTCAGTAGTCGATCTAAGTCTTTAAGAAGAGCACCACCACCTGTCAAAACCATACCGTTTTCTGAGATGTCAGAAGCCAGTTCTGGTGGACACTGTTCCAAGGCAACCATCACTGCCGACACAATACCTGTTAAAGGTTCTTGCAAAGCTTCCAGAATCTCATTCGAGTTTAGTGTGAAGCTACGAGGCACCCCTTCTGCAAGGTTGCGACCACGAACTTCGATTTCTTCAACCTCATCGCCTGGATAAGCAGAACCGATTTCGTGTTTAATTTTCTCGGCGGTTGCTTCACCAATCAAGCTACCATAGTTTCGACGCACATAGTTGATCACAGCTTCATCGAAGCGGTCACCACCAATACGAACGGATGAAGAGTAAACCACACCATTTAGTGAGATAACGGCAACTTCTGTCGTACCGCCACCGATATCGACCACCATAGAACCTGTAGGCTCAGAAACGCGAAGACCAGCACCGATTGCTGCCGCCATTGGCTCATCAATCAGATACACTTCGCGTGCGCCTGCACCCAAAGCCGATTCACGAATTGCTCTGCGCTCTACCTGAGTCGAACCGCATGGAACACAAACAAGCACACGTGGGCTTGGTTTTAAAACGCTGTTGTCATGCACTTGCTTGATGAAGTGCTGAAGCATTTTTTCTGTCACATAGAAGTCTGCGATAACGCCGTCTTTCATTGGGCGAATGGCAGAAATGTTACCAGGAGTACGACCTAACATTTGTTTGGCTTCGTGCCCTACAGCGGCGACACTTTTTGCACTTCCCGCGCGGTCTTGTCGAATAGCAACTACTGAGGGTTCATCAAGAACAATGCCTTGACCTTTTACGTAGATAAGAGTGTTGGCTGTACCTAAATCGATAGAGAGATCGTTTGAAAACATGCCACGAAGTTTTTTAAACATATTCTTCGTTCATCCTGCAAGCATTAAGAAGACATAAAATTGCACTAAATGTACCAATGCCTTGCGTTATCAGCAAGGCATTGGCATGTAAACATGGGCTGAATCTCGCTTTTTCTTGCAGATTCTTTACTTAAGCCCTCATTTTTAATGTTAAGGCGTGAAATCCTCAGTTTTATCTGCCAGTCAATCTCGGCTCTCCACGGTAAATGATCCTGTCGTTTCCGCGGTAAGTTCCAAAAGTGATAACTGCCGAAGGTATTTCATCCCCTTTGCCACGCCAGTTGTATTTGAGCCAATTCTGATTGCCATGACTGCCGAAACACTGAATATTTTTGTCAGAAGTATTCACCTTTTCTGGTGTGCCGCTGCCCATTCTTAACCACAATCTGACTTGCTCTCTTATCGGCGCATTTTGCTTAGCCATGAGCTCATCAGAAAAACCTGAGGTGACTCGTCCCGACTCATTCAAGCTGGCTTGTGAATCAGTGCCTCCTGTGCTCGTCCAAATCGACTGGCGACAGAACTGATTGTCAGTAAAACTGCTCAGGTTATCGTCTTTATTTGCAATAAACTCTTCACCAGACCAAAACTCTGTTCGTAGCGGGATCATGACTTCGCCATTGGATTGTGTACCCAAATCCTCCAGAATCATTCGCCCGTAGCGAACGTCAGGCTGTTGGGGGAGTCGGACCGAATCTTCATCCTCTAGCGCAGAAAAGCTCACGGGATCCGTACCTTTAATATCCAGGTCAATCTCTGTCGCTGTAGACTGCAAACCCGTTTCGCTACCCGTGTAATTAAAGAGCTTATCTGGGTACGTTTGTTTGCTGTTGATTGGAAGCCGAGACCAGAACACATCTGACTGGCTAAGCTTCCATTTCGCATCGCTTTGCCATAAATCTTTACTTAGTTCTGTGTCTTTAAGTGATAGGCGATCTCGATGCTCTCCCGTTAACGCAAACGTGGCACGAAGTTCTTTATTGTAGTTGGCGTGCCCGTAATTTAAGGTGGGTAAATAGCGCCCGTCTTTATCGAGCATTGCAGACCAGGCACTGACTTCAGCCTCAAACTCTTTAAAAGGTTGATTCATGTAGACGAAGCCATTCTGACTATCGGGATAAGTAAACTCAGCCTTATCCAACGAGAAATGTGATGGGTAAAATCTTCCAATTGGATTCTTAAAATACGGTACTGACATCCCATTCAGATAGTTATTTTTTTCTACCCACATGAAAATACTGCCCACTTCCGACCAACGAAAACTCTGTTCCGAGACACCCCACTCATTAAAGTTAACCGAAATAGGCGCGTAGTTATTAACCGAACTGCTGACTTGGCTTCCCAGCTCTAGAACACCTTTCTGACCACCCGGCGGGCTATGAAGATCAAACTTCACTTCACCCGCGACTTCGAACCCTGTCACGGTGTGTTCCAGACAAACCATAACGTTCATATAGCCATCATCAGGGATTCCGTTATTGTCGGTATCCGCAACTTTCATCCACTGCAAGGCTCTAAACTGAGTATCAGCATTAACGCCAGCGGGAATAAACCGCGCGCCGCCATTCGAATCACCGGAAGGGAAGAGTTGGTAATAACTGCCCGGCGGTTTGTAACAGGCTGAAAGAGCAAAAGGTCGATTGTTTATGGTGGCGGAACCATTTAACCCGCTCCAGTTTGGAATGTTACTGTTCACGGGCTGCCAGTTGGTATCAGCAACATGCAGTTTGAACTGACCTGCCGAAGAATAGAGACTTTCCAGACTGGCAACGCCATCTGTAAACATCACATTTGAAACTGTGACACCCGCTAATGGGTCGTTCCCTTTTGGGATGGCTGTTCTGTGAACAATCAATGAGTTGTTTTTTTCTATCACTGATGGAGAGATTAACTCGTAAGACATCTTCAAGGACTGATGCCCTGAGTAATCTTCAATTGTCTGACACTGTCTTGGATTTGCTGCGCTGGATGCGACCGCTGAAACTTTCACATTAAACGGTCGGCTCGCAACTTGTCCTTTTCCGTTGTCTACTCGATCTTCATCCACCACCTTGAAACCATAGGGGACAAACTGATAAGGACCACCGTTAGCCGTGACATTGGTGTTTTGTAGCATCTTTCCACGAATATAAACGGGAGACAGCGAGGTGCTGGAGAGTTTTTTGGTCACAATGGCATCCTGACCAGCAATGAATTCATGACGAAATGGCGCGTCACAGGTTGCCGGGTTTGTGTCAGAAAGCCAGCATGACTCTCGATTACTGTTATTGGGTATGTCGACTTCCAGGGTACCCGAATAGTTATTTATTAATTGCTTGGTCGCTTTATCCACCAGCTTAAACGTCACAGGGATACCATCACAGGCGAGACCAGATGATTGCACGGGAGTGATCACCAATTCTGGCTCAGAAAAACACTGGCTTTCTCCTGTGATTTTAGAGTAGTTGGACATATTCAGATTTAGCGCCGTGACCGCACCATAAATATGCACACTGTTAGAAAGGTTTACGGTGGCTTCGCTGTAAATCAATCCTTTGAGTTTATCGTTCTTAGTCAGGCTAATAACACAACCGCCAGTCGGGCAAGCTCGATTTGATTTCTCAGGGTTGTACCCCACGATAAACAAGTGATCTGGATTACCCTGATTATTGAATTTCGAATCGTTGGATAACGTCAAGCGTTGAACATGGAGTACCACTTTCCCCTGAATATTGATAACCGAACGGTTGTTGATGTCCAAACTTTCAAAGTAATAATGCCCTGGCTGAAGCGTAACGTTAGATTGACCAATAGTCAGAGTTTTGGAGCTCAATGGAGACAGTGTGACGGTTTCATTCCAGATGTTGGGAATAGAGTCCGTGAGTTTAAAATCAGGTAATTTAGGCATGGAAACCTGATACTGAGGATCGTTATTACATGCTCCTCCGTCACAGTTGGATTGATTGTCAAAACGGGAGGTTTCAAATCCAACCGTAGGCTGACCACCGACCAACCTGGCATTTAGAATGCTGGCGTAGTTGGACATAGTGATACGGCTATTTCCGCCTTCTTTCCAACCTTGCGCCGCAGAAGGGAACAAATTACAAACGTCAAACTTAGGTTTTGGTAATCGTTTCTGACCAAATGCGAAATACCCTACTTCCTCTTTAGTGTGCCCACGCTTAGTTCGCGAGCCTGGTTCGGACATATCTTCATCAACAACGAAACTGACTTCGAACTCGTTATCATCATCGTCTTGAGTACTGTTATCGCCGTCATTGACCAGTTTACATCGCCTTAACCACCCGCCATGACTACCGCTGCGCTTTTGTTTGTTAGCGATAATTCCAGGCTCTGAGGGGTAGTCATTGTCTAAATCATGAAGGTCATTACACCCTTCGAGCATTGGCTTACTGCTGTTATGCTCATCGATCTCCACTCGACCGAATTCAAATCGCACACCATCGGAGATACCCTTACCCTCCTCACTAACAAGGAAAGCGATCTTTTCATAATCAGAGACAGGCACGGTTCTATGAACACGTGTCAGTTCCAGAAACAAGTCGATGGATTGGTCTTTTACGGCTTTGATCCCAGCGGTCATCCATCGGTTTGTTGGTGAATTTATCTGTGCCAGAGCAATAGGATCGTCGAGAGTCACATTTGAAAAAAGTGAGTAATCGACACTGACATTCGCTGGATTGCTGCCAGTTTGATCCCCTCGGTAAGCGTTGGTGTGAACGTAACCGGCAACGACCTTGTGCTGGTTGTCACCGTCATCATCATCGTCATCCTGAGAATAAAACGTGGCGGTACCTGGCTCCATCACCAAATAACTAATGGAACCCATCATTTCTTCATTCAAATGAGCGTATTCCCAAGAGAATGGCGCCGTATCCTGTATAAAACTGGCAGATTGCCTGGTAACGGATGTAACCGTAACAGTTGCGGGTTTATCGTCCTCAGGATTGGTCGAAGACAACGTGGGCATCAGAAAAACGAGGGGTTCAGTGCGGTAGTTTTTGGTAAACCGAATGGTGCAACCATTCTTACAGTTCGCATTTTCCAGACGACCAAATTCGTATTGAGCATCATCATACCCCATAGTAACTCGCGGATATGATGGACAATCTCGACCTGTGGTAATACGAAAACGCCCAGCAGTAAACTGATTCCCCAATACTCGCAGGTTCAGTACTGGCGAGAATATCGTTGCGCCTGTCACACTGGTTAAATTGAAATTTTTCTGTTTCTTCTGCAAAGCACCATTGACGTAGTATTTCAACGTTCCTTTTATGCTGCTTTGATTATTTCGGTTTGGGACGAAATGAACTTTGTACTGACGAATCAGGTTATCGCTCAGGTGGCGTGATTCATATACAAAAGGAGAATACTGAGTGTAAATATGATCATCAGTCCATAGCGGATAAAAATTGTTGTTTTCCAACCGGATGCGGTTACTGCCATCAGAGTCCATATTGAAGACAAAACAAAAACCGTTGTTTGCATTGACTGAACTGCCATTCGGGATTTCAACCGCAGCTAATGAATGGACTGAAAACAGTAAAAAAACCAAAAGCAAAGTCCACTTGGCATGCACCAAGCGTATCATTCTCAACATCATTGATTTTATTCCATGCTTTTAGCCCAAACTTCCTGTTCACGGCTAACTTCAAAGGTGGTGCTGCCACATACGGCAACGGAACTGATTCTAAAGAAAGTCAGATCGCCAGATCCAACTTCATCGCACTGTATTGTAAGTGACGAGCAAGGTGCTTGCGAGTTTTCAATGATCGCCGTAGCAGCATTCGCTGCCGCAGATGCTGTTAATGTGGTGCATCGGTTTTGTAAGTTGGATACGGCAGCACTCTCGTTCAAAGGGTACATGTACGTCAACCCCCATTCATTGCCAGAGTGTGCTAAAAACCACGCTTGAGTCCCTAAAATTTCACGGGTAAGTGTGTCCTGATTAGATGCTTCTAGACGCATTAAGGTCAAACCAAGCATTCCCATTACCACAATCACAAATATGGCAATAATAAGAACGCTGCCTTTCTGATTGTTACGGGACATTTAACACCTGCACATCATGTTTGTAGTGACTTTCTTCGTCACCGTTTGTGAAGAGGATATCCATGTGAACTAAGCCGCCGCGCTGTAGAGACATACCATCGACCCGAAACGAAGCGCTGGTCGCGTTTTCCCCAACCTGAACAACGGTTCCTGCATCTCGGGTAATTTGCCCTGAGCTGGTATCAACGCAGTATTGAACCTTTTCAGAGGGAATATAAATGTAATGTCTTTTTGCAATGGAGTTGCTGGCTAGTGAAGCTGAGATACTGTAAACCGCCCCACTGATGCTGACGTTCGTCAGAGCAAGGGAGGCAGAAGAGGAGCTTTCCAAGTCCTGTACCTGACCGGGATTAATGATCAGCCGTGCTCCTGAGCTAATAGCGGCATTCAAATCGTCGGTATCAAACCCTTCGTTTCCGACAATGAATCGTAGCGTATCGGCACCACTTAGTGCTTCGTCAAGCTGGTAAAATCCGGAATAGCGAATCGGGAAAAAAGACAGGCAGGTATTAGCGACATTCGTATCTAGGCTATTTGGAACGGCATGGCGGATCTCGCGCGACATCTTTTCGATAACAAATCGTGCCTGATTATGAAGAGCCTGTCGTTTGGTGGTGTCAGCGTAACCCTGAGCACCGATCTGAACAAACCCAGCGATGCCTAAAAACATGATCGACACGATCAGTATCGTGACCACCATTTCCATCAAGGTAAAACCAGATTTTTTCATCAGTAGTTACCTCGATATGCACGGAAATTGTATTCGCCATACTTTCCAGCAAACACGGTTAGGGTGATCTTTTTGTATCGATTGAGTGAATCGGTAAATCCAAAGCGTGAGTCCGGGTCGTAAACGACACTGACTTCTACCCTGAAGTTGCGATAGTCGCTACTGATGTCTGAGCCAAAGATGTCATTTAAGTTGCCTTTTACCGTGACACCAGAGCTACATTCTGACGAATTATTGGTGTGCCAGCAGCCCACGTAATCGTCCACATCGTTGTAGGTCGCTGGCGTTTCCCCCGTTTCTGCGTCCAAGGTTGTGGTGCAGGATGTGGCTCCGGTTTCATCACACCGGACAATTCCACCATTGGGGTCACTATTGTCATCAAAACCTCGCGCCAGTATTTCGGTCATCATACTCTGCGCCAGAATAGAAGCACGGACCTGATATTGGGAACTTGCGGAGTTTTCTACCCGAGGGAATAAGATGGTCAGCAATACAGACATCGAGATCCCCAGAACAAGAATCGCAATGATGCTTTCAATAAGGGTAAAGCCTTTAGCCTTAGCAGCCATAGACGAAACCCTCACTGTTAATGCATACCTGAGTCGACTCAACACCGTTGGACATACCAATAGTGATATTCCCACCCGCCGTTGGAGTTGTACAACCAGATACGCATGTAGGAAGACCCAAAAGGTCAAACTCTACAACTAAGGAAGCCGGGGTGAATGAAAATGTCTGATCTTCCACCATAACGTAGTTACTTCTGATTTCGGACGAACACCCTTCCCCTGATCCCAGACAATTGCCAGAGACTTCAAGCCGGTATTTACTTTGGTTACCGGAATAGTCAAGAGAACTAAGATTAGATTGCATTCGACCTAATTGAATTTGTCGAATAACTGAAATGGCTTGTTCTTGGGCAGCATATGCTGAAAAGCCAGAAGGACCGGAGTATTTAGAAGCAGCGTAGGTAGAGATGATACCAAGAACAAGAATGACAACAATCAACTCGGTTAGCGTAAAACCAACCTGAGTAAACTTATGCTTCTTTAAAGGCATAACCACAAACTGATCGATGTAACAATGATAATTTCAAAAAGAGACCAGCTCACGCTGATCTCTTTTCAACAATTAACAACCAGTAGACACAACAGTTATTGTTGGAGCACTGGATGAATTCTCAGCTTCCGCGTATGAAACATAGCAATTTGTGTTAGCGATTGCTGTAGCATCAGCATGTGTAGGAGACGCTTTGAATGTTGCTAGGTAAGATGCTCCTGCCGAACCAGCTCCCGAAACAGCAGTATCCCAGTCTGCTGGAAGTCCTTCAACAGCTAACTGAATTCCATCAGTTTCAGCACTTGGATAACCAAAATGAGTATCGATACCACTAGCTATTGGCGTAGTGGCTGCACCTTTGCTAACACCCTCTTCGCCTTCGATAGCTGACTTACCATATACAATACCTGCAGCACCATTCATCGCTCCTTTTAGCCCTTGCAACGAGGATTCACGCGCATCGCCTTGTAGGTTTAAAAACTTAGGTGCGGCGGTTACCGCCAGAATACCCAAAATAACAATTACAACCACTAATTCAATTAGGGTGAAACCGCCTTGTCTTTTCATAGTCACTTCTCTCTATGTTTAGATATTAATGCGCTGTAACCAAATAAGTTACTGCAATTCTACGGTCACACGACCAGTTTTTATTTCATACACAAACTTGTGATCACTGCCTTCTTGCTGCACATAGGTACAAGTGCTTTCGCCACTGTCGGCTTCAGCAGTGTATTTTACATCTGTTAAATTACTGCTTGCTGCATCCCCTACTTTAGGAGAATTTTGCAACAGGTTTTCCATCAGGTTAACGCAGTCGGACGATGAAATGGTTGACGGTGCCGTAGTCTGTCCGGTGGTTTTTAACGCAATCGGATAGCCATCACGGAATCCACTGTCATTACCATCGTTATCGAATGAACGCGTTAGCCAAAATTCAATACCATCGTATTCAATGAAATGTTGTTTGTTGTTGCCAGTACCAATGCCAGGTCGACCTTTAGCCTCCCACTGAGCTCTTGCAGAAAGAACTCCAGTGGCATACCCACCTGCTACAGCCTCTATACTGGCTTTTTTAGCTTCATCGGTGACATCCAAAAACTTGGGCAATGCAGCAGCGGCAAGCAACCCTAAAATAACAATCACGACAACCAGTTCTACTAATGAAAAACCGAACTGCTTTCTCATTTCATCACCTATGCATTTTTGCTCAATCTGAGCGAATTCATTATATCGTATGCCTAACAGTAAGCCTATGATTTAAGTAATTTGTTTGCTTATTTTATAGCACTTATTGAGAGCTTCTTCTCATTCAAAACTAAGTCCAGTACCAAATCGCTCGAAAATTCGTAACGACAGTGGTAACTAGGGGCTCCTGATACCATCGTCGCCTTGGGTCTCCCTAAGTAAGTGCTGTCTACGCTTGGATACAGTGTCTCCAGCCACCACTCACAATCCACTGTATTACTATGCAAAGGTAATACCCACCCGTTATGATCCAACTGGATCTGTTGCTCTTTGTACTCAATCACTTTGGGTTGTTTCTTAATAACCCATTGTTGTCTATAGGCATTTGCTCGTTCAGTAATATTATCTTCAACCATTAAAAACGTAGTACTTGCTGCCTCATCGTCAATTTTTTGCCAATTGACAACCATAATGCCTAGCAAAATGAACACCAAAGCTGCCCATACCGAAAACGCAGAAACCGTTTTTGCCGCCACTAAATTGCCGCCTTATTTCTGAATCGCATCGAGCATGCCCCACATCGGTAAGAAAATACCGAGAGCAAGAATCAAAACCATGCCAGCGACAATCGTCAGTAATATGGGTTCGATTCGAGCCGTTAGTGTCTTGAGATCGTAGTCCACTTCCCGGTCATAAAAATCAGACACTTCTAATAGCAACTCATCGATTCGCCCGGTTTCTTCACCTACGGAAATCATCTGGATAACCAAGGGTGTAAAAATCTGGCTTTGGATTGCTGTTGAAGACACCGTACTACCAGCTTCAATGGCTGATTTCATTTCCAGAATCCGAAGTTCCAAAAATCGATTCCCTAACGCCTCACCCGAAAGTGCTAGCGACTGATTCAGCGGTACACCCGACTTCAACATCAACGCAAAGGTACGAGAAAATCGAGATAACTGAGCCCGGTTGACAATATCACCAACAATAGGAATACGAAGGCGAAACTTGTCCCACTTTTCACGTCCGTCTGCCGTTCCTATCCAGGCTTTCATACCAAACAGAAACGCGATAAATGCCCCAACCAGCCATACCCAATAATTCACAAAGAAATTGGATGTGGTGATCAAAATTCGAGTTGGCAGAGGCAAATCAACACCAAACCTTGCGAACATCGTGGCAAATTGCGGAATCACTTTTACGTTAAGCACTATCATCGCTATTGATATGAAACTTAACACAAATATCGGATAACGCATTGCGGTTTTAATTCTTTTTCGTGTTTCTAATTCTTGTTCATAGTATTGAGACAATTGCAGTAATGCCTGATCTAACCGACCTGTATTTTCACCCACATTGATCATTGAAACAAAAAGCGGGCTGAAAACTTTTGGGTATTGCTGCATCGACGAAGACAAATTCCGACCATTTGTCAGCTCATTACCGACATCTTCCAACGCTTGTTTTAACTGCTTATTGGCGCAATTCTGTACCAACCCTTTGATAGCACGAAGGATTGGAACCCCCGCTTTCGTCAGGCTGTACAGTTGCCGACAGAAAATCACTAACACTTCTAACGGAATCGAAGGCGTAAATAACGCTGATACATCAAAACCAGCCCCACCTTCAGCACTTCTACCAGCACTGATCGATGTCGGTATCACACCTTTACTGATCAGGGCTTCGGCGGCGAGTTCTTCTGTCGGAGCCTCCACCTGCCCCGCAACTTTGCTTCCTTGTAAATCTCTGCCCTGATACTGGTAAGTCGCCATGTCGTCACCTTAGAGGAAAATCGGCTCATTCGAACCCGAGGAATCCCCTTCACCCAGATTCATGACTTCATCCAGACTCACCACACCTTTCAGTGCCAGCTCCATCGCAGACGCCAGTAAAGGCTTATAACCCGGTGCTTTTCGAGCTTGCTGAGCGAAACCTACGGCATCTCCCGCTCGAAGGGTGTCCATCATCCCCTGTTCTAGCTCCAGTAATTCGAAGACACCCACTCGCCCTCTGTACCCCGTTAGGTTACAGTTCTGACAGCCAACCCCTTTATAGAAGGTCGCGTTGACCTGATTCGGGAAACGGCTCTCAAGCCATTGCCTGCGAGCATCATCAATATGATCCTCTGTTCGACAGTCCGGACAGATTTTCCGAACCAATCGCTGTGCTAACACGGCTCGAACAGCACTGGCAACCAGATAGCCCGGTGCACCCATGTCCATCATGCGAAGCGCACTGTCAACCGCATCGTTGGTATGCAGAGTACTCAGAACTAAGTGACCCGTCAGAGCAGCACGAAGACCGATTTCAACGGTTTCCTGATCTCGCATCTCACCCACTAAAATAATGTCCGGGTCCTGACGTAAGAAGGTTCTGAGGATAGTAGAGAAATCCAAATCAATCTTAGTATTGACCTGCACCTGATTGACTCGATCCAATCGGTATTCCACCGGATCTTCGGCAGTGATGATTTTCTTCCCGGGTTCATTGAGCTCACTCAATGCACCGTAAAGTGTAGTGGTTTTACCCGAACCCGTAGGCCCTGTAACCAGAATCATGCCATGTGGCCGGCGTAGCTGCTGCCTGAGTCTGAGCAGTAAATCTTCTGGAAGCCCAGATTCATCCAGTTTACGAACACCGGCTGACTGATTGAGCAAACGCATCACCACCGACTCACCATGCTGCACAGGCATGGTAGACATACGGATATCGACGGATTGACCTTTAACGCGGATATTGAATCGTCCATCCTGAGGCAAACGCTTCTCAGATATGTCGAGGTTTGCCATCAGTTTAAGTCTGAGTACCAGCGCAGAGGCAATGTTCACCTCGTTCAACAAAGTCTCATGTAAAACACCATCAACACGCTGGCGTAATCGAAGTACATTGGCGTCTGGCTCAATATGAATATCTGAAGCCCCCACCTGTATCGCATCTTCGAACAGCGAGTTGATCAGCTTTACAACGGTAACTTCTTCGCTGTCTTCGTCTTCACCAAAGGAAAAGTCAAAGCTATCGCTGACTTGGTGCTCTGCACCAAGCTGCTCTGCAAACGAAGCAATTTCTTTGGTTCTTCGGTAATAGCGGTCAAACCCTTCTACTAACTGCTTTTCGGGGGCTATAACAAAATCAAGGGCATATTGCTGCAACTGGCTTAGCAAAGATTCCTGAGCGAAGAGATCCGCTGGATCACTCATGGCGACCCGCAATGTGTCACCCTGACGTCCAACTACCAAAGCACGCAATCGACGAGCATGTACTTCCGGTAGAATTTGAACGGCATCCACATCCACATTGGCCCGGCTTAAGTCGATCAAAGGTACGTTTAGCTGCTGAGATAGGAAGGTCAGCATCTGAGTTTCCGTCAGGAAACCCAGTTGGATTAAAGTATCGCCCAGCTTACGTCCGGTATTCTTCTGGTGACTTAGCGCTTCTTCTACCTGATGTTCTGAGATAATGCCTTCTTCAACCAGCAAGTCACCAAGGCGTTTACGTAATTTAATTTGCATTCGATGTCGCCTCTTTACTGCTGAGATAGCTGATTCTTTCTCGGATAAACTGATTGGTTCGAGCGGATAATCCGACGCGATTCAAAGCTTTTTCATAAGAGGTTTTTGCTTTGCTGAACTCTTCGTTACGTTCTTGCTGAATCGCCAGACCAAGCCACCATTTGCCATTGTCCTGATCTTTGTTTACCAGCATTTGATAGCTTTCGAGCGCCAACTCATGTTTTTTAAGCTGCTGAGCCAGACCCGCTCTTGCAGACAGATAATCCATGCTTGGGCTTGGTGGCAAATATTCCAACACGCCCAGGGCTGCCTCAGTAATCCCTTCCTTGACCAAAATATTCATAGCAGCAAGTCTAAGGGTCTGACTGTCTTTGTTTAACACAATACCCTGCTGCAGGATTTCGAGAGATTGCCTTACATCACCCCGACCGTAGTAAAGTGCGGCGAGCTTTTTCCGCACAACATCATCTTTAGGAACATAGCGAAGCGCCGTACGATAGCCTTTAATGGCACCGTCAAAATCATTGGAATCCAATGCTTTTTTCGCTCTTGATAGCGCTTTTTCAGCCAACTGTTGTGGCGTCAGCTCGACTTGCTGAATAGCCATTGCACCATCTTCCACCACTTTTGGAGTTGGGTTGGCACTTGCGATAGCCGTTGTTTTACTTTCATTGGCTTGAGATGGTTTGGCTTTCTCTGTCTTCTTCGTTACTTTTGGCTCTTCAGTTTTCGGGCGTTCAACTTTAACTTCAACAGATTTAGGTTTCGCCGCTACCGTTTTGCTTATTTCTGTATTCGCAGGTGGATTAGTTTTTGTTGGCTGGCTACGTTCGACTGCCACAACCCCAGGGGTCGCTTTTGTTTCTTCAACACTTTCCGAAACGATGTCATCTAAATCAGATTCAGGATCGACGAAGTCGCCGCTAAGCTGCTCAAGCTTTTCACTTTCTTCGTAAATGCTGCTCACCGATTCTTCCACCGACTGCTTAGTTGGAGATGTAGATTCGAGGGTAACAACAGTGGTCACATTTTTTTCGCACTTTGCTCGGCAATCTCAGGGATAGATTCAGGTTCAGGCTGCTGTTTGACTGGTAGTAAAGCCCACACACCGTAGGCAATGAGCGCTAACAAAGCGCCTCCGGTCAGCCACCACTTTTTACTGCCCGAACGAATAGGCGTGACATCGACCTTTTCGATTCGACTTGTGGACGGCTTTTTGTCCGTCATATCTGAAAGAGCTTTGTTAATGACACTCATAACAAGCCCCATCCCCACATAAATGGGGTTTTAAACCTTGGTTTTACCGTATCGAGAGTGTCATTAATGGCATCGTACGCATGTTCCATATGAATGTGCGTTGCGTTCGAATTACAGGCAAGCAACAGGGATTTGTGGCACACCTGATTGATCAAACGAGGCACACCTTTCGAGGCCTTCCAGATTGCTTTTTTAACTTTGGCTTCAAACAAATTTACGTTGCCGCCACTGACCTGTACCCGATGGTCGATATAGGCAAACGCTTCTTCCATTGAAAGTGGACGTAAAGTCGCACTGAAAGATATACGCTGTTTTAACTGACGCAGATGATGATGTTCCAATCTCGCGTCCAACTCGGGCTGCCCTAACAACACGATTTGCATCAGCTTGGCATGCTCGGTTTCAAGATTTCCGAACAAGCGAATGGTTTCGAGAGCTTCGTCGGACAACCCTTGTGCTTCGTCTATCAAAGCCACAACTCGCTTGCCTTTAAGGTGCTGTTTCATCAACTGAGCCTGAATATCATCCACCAAACTTTCGCTGTCTCTGACTTCAACTTCCAATTCTTTGGCAATGGCGATTTTCAACTCTTCCCCTGTCAACTGAGGGTTGGGTAGATAAACCAGCGAGACCTCATCAACCAGTTGGTTAATGAGCATCCGACAGACCATTGTCTTACCCGTACCGACCTCGCCAGAAACCTTAATTACCCCCTCGCCCATTTCAATCGCAGACAAAACGGTTTGGATCGCCTCGTAATGCGGCACTAACCCCTGAAACAGTTCAGTATTAGGGGTTAGCGAAAAAGGCGCTTGGTTAAATCCAAAATAGGTCTGATACATAATTACTCTTCAGGGAACCATTCTTGCAGCAAATCGCGCGAGCGTTCCAGTTCCTGCGACCAGGTGTTAACGCCGACTACTGTCGGTTTAAGCAAAATAACCAACTCAGTTTTCTGAGTCAGTTTGGAAACATTTCGGAATAGGTGTCCCAGCCCTGGCACATCACCAAGAAAAGGCACTTTGGACACTTGATCAATGGTATTGGACTTCATAAGCCCACCAATAACTACGACGTCACCATCACGAGCACGAATCACCGAATCCGATTCGCGAATCGAGCTTTTAGCCAAAGGCACTTCGTAAGTCGCACTACCAAGGTTAATTTTTTTGTTCTGGGTCTGTACGTCTATTACCGCAGGATGAACATGCAATAGTACATATCCGTCGTCATCGATCTGTGGGGTCACATCCAGTGAAATACCCGAAAAGAAAGGCGTCAGTTCTACGTCGGGTGCGACGTTGGCATTGTCACCACTACCCACCACACTTGAAATGTCGGTCACAAAGTACTCATCAGACCCTACTTTAATCACCGCTTTCTGGTTATTAGCCGCGGTCACGCGTGGACTTGATAGCACGTTCAGGTCACCCTGAGTCCCCATAAAGCTTAATACGCCATTAAAGCTACCATTGCTGATAGTGACGTTCGTCTGCCCATTTAATAAGCTGCCGATGGCATCTAATCCAGGTAGGGTTGGAATGCTCCCATCTGACGGTAAAGTCCCTCGACCAATAGAAACCGAGCTGTTACCAAAGGTTGAGGTTAATCCACTCCAGTTAATGCCTTGTTGGTACCCATCAGACAGAGTCACTTCGAGAATTTTGGCTTCTAAAACCACCTGACGCTGCATGCGTTGCTGGGAAATACCAAGGAATTGGCGAATTTCTCGAATTTCATCAGGGTAAGCACGAATTGTCAGCACACTTGCCTGAGGTGAAACCACCACGCTTCGTCCATCCCCTTCTCCAATTAGCGCTTGTGCCGCTTGTTCTAACTGCACCCAGAAATCACTTTCACTGATGGTTTCGATCTCTGTTCCACCCGTTGGCGAAGTGCTCGAACTGGAAGAGGAGCTTGAGTTATTCGACGAATTTGAAGAGCTGGAACTCGAAGACGTAGAGCTACCGCTGTCTTTACTGGTGATTGAACCAGTGGTAATAGATGTTAGAGATCGCCCTAACCTCTTGAATTGTAAGTAATCAATTGGAATGGTTTCTGTGCGCAAGCCAGCGGGGTAAACCTGAATAACTTTCCCGCTTTGTATGACTTCAAAACCGTACAAATCACGAACGACTTTCAGTACTTCATCCAATGTGACATCCGTTAGATTGACGGTAATTCGCCCTTCGACATTAGGGTGGATAGCAACACTGTAGTCGGTTCCTTTGACTAGGCTAGCAAAAAACGTTTTCGCCTGAACGCCATTTGCCTGGACACGAAAGCGTTTTAACGTCGGAGATACAGTGAATTCTTCATTTCCGAGCTCTGGCATCAGATCCGCTTGCACAGAAGCCGGTAATTCATCCAGACTCCGACTGCCAGCTTCGTTGATTGCCTCATTGAGCGCTTCTTTGACCTCAACAGGTTCCCGGTGCCCCATGGAGCATGCCGTGAGTGACGCGATGATGACTGCTACTACAATTTTACGCATAATTACCATGAAACCTTAGTGTTTAACGTCAGAAGGAAACAGCTCTAGTCGCCATTGCTTCCCACCCCGAATCAGATCGACAAATTCCGGCTGAATCCTTTTCGCCAGATACCCTTGTACGGTTTTTCCTTTTTCTACTACCACATCGTTAAGAATGGCATAGCAAGGTTTCCCTTCTATACAGACTATGGACTGTAATGTCGGAACAGGTGCCACTGCTTTCTTTTTCGCCTTGGCTTTCTCTACGGTTTTCGGTGCCTGCCACCCGAGAGGGGCAGTTGGGTCCTGGCTGGCGTATGCACTACCAGAGACCAACAACATTGCGATAACACAGAATCTAACCACCGATAAACTCCTGCCCTGTTCCTAATGTATAGACAACAAGCACTAATCGTGCCGTAGGGTATTCTTCTACTTCGTATTGATAGCTGCGCCAGAAATACGTAGTTGGCATGCTTTCTAGCTCTACGAGATAATTCTTTATGTCAAAGTACTTCCCTGTTATCTCAATTTTCACAGGGTGTATGTAGTAACCCACCGCTTGCGAATCACTTCCAGCCATGATGGGCTCTGCGGGCATAGATTGAAGATTTTCCAGCTTCAACCCTTTACTGCTTAACAGAACCCTTTCCAGCAGCTCTGCCATTTGGCTAGGAGTTACTAGGGATTCCACCACCGCGTCTAGCTGAGAGGACAACTCATCACTTCGGCGTTGTAGCTGCTGAAGTTTGGCATCGACCTCTCTATTTGGGTCGGACTTTAACTGACCGCTTACTTTGGCAATCTGGTTACTGGTGTTGCTGATCCCCTGATTAAGGGATTGATACTGACTGGTTTGAGAGGCTTGTGTTTTGAATGCAGGCTCTAAAAAAACCGTCAGTATGATGAAGAAGATCGCTACCCATCCACCAGCCGTAATCAGCCATTTTTCCCGACCGGATAGCGCCGAAAATTTTTCACTCATATCCTGAAGAAGTGCCATTGTTATTCACCTCCTCGCTTTGCCTGCAGTTCAAAGGTCACAATATCGTCTTCGTTACGCCCGATATTGAGCTGTTCAAAGCTACGACCAACCAAGTCCAGTTCATTGCGGAACTGCTTTATCCAGCCTGGAACTGCGCTTGGTGTGCGGGCTAACCCAGACACGTTCAATGTGTTTTTATTGATGGATATCTGGCTCAGGGAAATGTCATTTCGACCCAGCCGAGAAAGTGCGCTCATGATCCCCGAGTACCCCACCTGTTTTTGATTATCAAACTGACCAACTGCATTTAGCGACGCTTCTTTTGCCCGTATTTCAGCTTCTATTCTCTGGACGGCAGCCAGTTTGTTAGGAGAGGGCTTGTGTTCACCCAGCATGGTCTGAAGTTCAGTTAACTGCGCTTTCAGCGTTGTTGATTGGGAGGAAAGCTTAGCGATTTGCGCTTTCTCCTGCTGAATTTGATATTCAATGAAACCGTAGTATCCAAACATGACGAGCGCAACAATTAACCAGCTAGCCGCAACAACGGGTAATGTGAACAACTCAACTTTAGGTTTCAGATGCTCAGGGTACAGATTGATCCGATAGTCGCTGCGTAGAGCGTACTTGGTCAGTACTTCTCCACAACGTACATCGCCATCCATCAAAGTACCGACTTTCACGCTTAGGCGTTCTTCCAGAGCGGTCGTCAGTTCCTCGTCAATTTCATCATCACAACAGATAAACAGCTTATGAAATTGAGCTTGTTTGATTTGTGAACTGAGATAATCGATTGAGCGCTGCATTTCGAGAGCAAGTCCGTCGATTTGCAGGCTGCTTGCCTGAGCCCCTGTTAACGGAGCGGACACGCCACGAATGGTTCTGTGAAAGCAGATGTCTCTGGTCACGTATGCATTGATTTTGAAGCTGCTGTGTGCACTTTGGTGCAAGAGCAAAAAGTCTTCTGCATGCTCGTTCGCCTGCCCCCACACTTCGTCTTCCGGCAAAATACGGTCAAGAGTGATCTGACTTTTCTCTAGTATCGCCAGCAACGGCGTCAACACGCGTTTGCTTAGAACGTAAGTTTGAATTTTGCTGCTGTTTGGTAGTGGAATGCCATCGGCAACGATGTCTGTTACTCGCTCAGCAATAAGGTCTTTCAGAAGGAAAGGTAAAGCAACAGACCATTCTTCTTCTGGGATTTCAGGGCGTTCAATTTGGTAGGTTTGGTAGTGGTGCGCGCCAAGTGTGATGACAACTTCTGAATGCGTATACTTTTCATCCGATAGTACTTTAGCAAGTGTCTGTTCCCAACTTCTGTCTTTGATGGGGAACAACTCGGTCTGGCTGTCAATTGAGCAATAAACGGCATCTTCAAGGAGAGACACGCTCACCTTTTTAGCACTTGAACTTTTTCCTTTCAGTCGTTCTAGCAAAGAAACCATTTTATTCATCAGTTACTGCTCATGTTTTCTGCCGCCATCGATTTCTGCGACCAATTGTCACTTTTGATGCAAGACGTTTAGGAAATAGCAGTTCTTCTTTTGCGAAAATTCTGCCTTGTCCCCCGTCAATGCCCAAACTCTTTAAAGCCATCCATTCAGAACTATTTTCGACGCCAACAGCAATAACTTTAGTTTTACTATCCATACAAGCGCCAATCAAACTTCGAATGAACAACTGGTTTTCCTGTCGTTGATCTATTTTTTTATCAGACTGCGATGCAATTTCAGATAATCGACATCTAAGTCTTTTATGTAATGAGTACTTGCAATTGTCCTGCCAGCTTGGTGAACGATTATTTTACAGCCCAGTCCTGATATCATTCGAATAACCGGACGAATGAAATCGAGATTTTTTACTAAGCTCCTTTCGGAAAACTCAAAGCTGATGCTTTTTCTTAATTCACCTGGCAGTTGGAGTAGCTCATCTCTCAACCAACGCGTGTATGCTTTTTCTTTGAATGGAAGCACATTTATATTTAAAGAATAACATATCCTTTCATTTTGCGTCTTTATCCAGGACAGAATTTCTTGAATAACAACACGATCCATGGCTGTTTCATAACCAACTTGTTCAATGGCTGCCATAAAACGTGACGCTTTTATTACCGCGCCACTTTCGTCTTTTAAGCGTAGAAACAATTCATGGTGTAATAATTCGTCCTGTTGATTCTCGATAATAAAACAAGGTTGAGAAAATACTTGAATATTAGAAGCGCGAAGTGTTTTATCGAAAAGTGTCCGCCATCTTACATTTCCTCGGGCAATATCTTTTTTCTGCTTCTTATCAAAGCGTGACCAATTATTCACAGACTCAATTTGAGCAGTTCTTAATGCTGTTTCAGCTTCGTCTAATATATAGCCGCGTCGCTCACCTTCCGAATATATTGTGCATCCGATATGACACCAGTCATCAGGAGACAAAGGCGAGATTGGGTCGATTTTCGATATTTGTTTAATAAGCTGACCACAAAGTGTGCCAATTTCCTTGCTGCCCTGATGAGGCACTAATATGGCAAAATCGGAATCGTAATAGCGCGAGAAAATAACATCTGGAAAGCGCTGTACGATATTAGAGAGACTTTGACCCACCTCGACAACAAACTCATCTACAGCTTCTTTATCATTGTAGGCAGAGACTTCTTCCCATGACTTAACACGGAAAAGGATGATCCCACCAAACGATCCTGCTTCCTGAAGACTGGCTTCTAGCTTGGAATCAAAAAGCACCCGATTCGCCGCACCTGTAAGCTGGTCAAGGAAAGTGTGAGTGCGAATGAAGGTATCAAAGCGGCTTCGCTCTTGCCTTGAGTCCTTAAGCTCTCCGATCAGTTTATCCAGCGCTTCACTGGCAGTATAAGGCCATTCTCTCAGGTCCCCTTTTTCAAAATCCTGAGTTTTCCCTGCTAGGATCATTCTGCCTCGCTCTTCCAGCAGCTCCGAGCCGTAGAGTTGCTCTCTTAGCCACTTAATTCCTCGAATCAGGCAAACAACGATCAGCAAAACAGCCAGACTGATGGACGACATCGCTCCGACGGAGTATTCCAAGCCCACATAAGGAGGTAAAACAGTAAAATGAATCCAGTAATCTGAGTGGTGTTCAAGTTGAAAGCTAAGCTGTTGCGCTCTTTCAGACTGCAAAACCGAACGGGTATCTTTGAAGTGATATAGTGATCCAGATGAAGACGTTACTTCCATCTCCAGAACGTTACTTGCCTGAAGGAGCTTTGGCAGCCACTTTGCCATAGACTCTGCTGCCTGAGGGTTGTCCAGTTCTGAATCAACAACGTCTGCAATACCAGAAATGTAATGATGGACATATTCCTGACCAATACGCTTGAAAGAGAGAGTGCCGCCAATAAAAAGAATAAACATGGCACAGACGACAATCATGGTGACAAACGAAACCAGTCTGGTGCTGAGTTTGAGCGTGGGGGTATATCGCATTGTCAGGCGAAATCCTTTTCAATCCAATTTTTGAGGAAGAGCAAAGCAAGTAACAAGCTGCTTTAATTAATCTTATTGTGAATAGGGAACCTTAAGTTCTCAAGTAAATCGATAAAAAACCTAAACAAAAGCCGCGAAAATCGCGGCTTCATCTCATTGACATTCATTTCTAAGTCGTATAGTCGACAATTTTAGAATGGAATGTCGTCATCAAAGTCCATTGGCGGCTCATTGTATTGTGGTTGAGCCTGTTGAGGTGCTTGTTGCTGCGGCGCTGCTGGCTGCTGGTAAGATTGCTGATGTGCAGGCTGTTGAGGCTGTCCCCAACCACCTTGTTGCTGCTGACCACCCATACTTTGACCAGGAGCACCCTGGCCTTGCTGGCGACCACCCAGCATCTGCATCACACCATTGAAGCCCTGTACAACCACTTCGGTTGTGTAGCGATCCTGACCATTCTGATCTTGCCATTTACGAGTCTGAAGCTGACCTTCAATGTAAACCTGAGAGCCTTTGCGTAGGTACTCACCCGCTACTTCTGCTAGCTTTCCAAACAGAGCAACACGGTGCCATTCTGTCTTTTCGCGCTGTTCGCCAGTCGCTTTGTCACGCCACGATTCAGAGGTCGCAATTGTAATATTCGCCACCGCGCCGCCACTCGGCATATAACGAATTTCAGGGTCATTTCCTAAATTCCCCACCAAAATAACTTTATTAATTCCACGGCTGGCCATGTTTTGCTCCGTCTAAACTCAATTCGACTAAATTTTTAACGCTCAAGGATACCACGATATCACCAATGCTCAAATCCAAGGTAAGAATTGCTGGCAAAGTGTCGCTAAGCGCTCATTTATTAATCATAGACAGCTAATCGCTAACTATCGGTTGAAAAAATGATTGGAACGATTAAACCTGCGCATAGTGCAGTCTGACTCGAAAAAATCTGGACAACGAGGTTTATCAATTACTTTTTAAAGAAATATCATCCGTAGTTATTCCAAACGCCTATAAGCAATGGATGGATATTCAATTCTATTAATTGCCCAATTTTGCTAGGTTATTTATCAGGCATATAAATAAAAGATATTTATAAGTTTCGCTAAACCATCGATTATTGGGCTGGAATATGAAAGAAACCAATCTATTACCGCACTTTTATTTGGTTTCAGATCAATCATTACCCCATCATCTTGAAAAAGACATTCAACATCACTTAAGCCGTCAATTTCAGCGCATTACCACCAGAGAACTTATAAGACTCAATTCAAATGAAAGCGAACATTTCATCATTGTTGATTTAACTGCTATTGAAGATATTGGCTTTCTTCAGCAGACATTGAATAGCACGGTAACTAAGCGTTTTCTCGTTTTGCTGAATGCTCAAAAGCATCTGACTCTGTCTGATGTATTGAAGTGGCAAGGGCTTTCAGGATACTTTCTCGTCAACGAAGATGTCGAAAAGATAATGATGGGAATTCGGTGCATACTACGCGGGCAAAGCTGGCTTCCGAGAGAAACCATGACTCAGGTTGTGGAATATTATCAATCCATAGAAGCGTCAAAGCCCACATTTGAAATAGAGTTAACCCGGCGAGAACTGGATGTCTTACAGAGCTTAAAAAGCGGGGCATCCAACCTTGAAATCGCCGATGAGCTTTTCATTAGCGAACACACCATAAAATCTCACCTCTATAATATCTTTAAAAAACTGGACGTAAAAAACCGCATCCAGGCTATGGCATGGGCAAAACAGCATCTTCCTTCTTAACAATGTTCAGCTTTTGCGTTTCGATTGTCACAATAGGCATGGTAAAGTTACGCCCAAAATTAGGAACTGAACAAATCGAACAGGAAAGATTATGATTAAAAAGTGCTTGTTCCCAGCCGCTGGCTACGGTACACGATTTTTACCGGCAACCAAATCCATGCCAAAAGAAATGATGCCAGTGGTGAATAAACCTCTTATTGAGTATGGGGTAGAAGAAGCCATTCAAGCAGGTATGGATGGCATGTGTATCGTTACTGGTCGTGGTAAGCACTCCATCATGGATCATTTCGATAAAAACTACGAGTTAGAACATCAGATCAGTGGCACCAACAAAGAAGAGCTGCTGGTAGATATTCGTAATGTGATTGAGTCAGCTCACTTCACTTACATCCGTCAACGTGAAATGAAAGGGCTTGGTCACGCTATTCTGACGGGTAAAGAGTTGGTCGGTGACAACCCATTCGCTGTTGTTTTGGCAGATGACTTGTGTGTCAACGAAGACCAAGGTGTTCTGGCGCAAATGGTAGCACTTTACAAGCAATTCCGTTGCTCCATCGTTGCGGTTCAGGAAGTTCCTGAAGATGAGACGCACAAATACGGTGTGATTTCAGGCGAAATGATCAAAGACGACCTTTTCCGTGTCGATGACATGGTCGAAAAACCGGAGCAAGGCACTGCACCAAGCAATCTGGCAATCATTGGTCGCTACATTCTGACACCAGACATCTTCGATCTAATCGAGCAAACCGAACCAGGCAAAGGTGGCGAGATCCAAATCACTGACGCGCTATTAAAACAAGCCAAAGCGGGTTGTGTCCTGGCATACAAATTCAAAGGTCAGCGTTTTGACTGTGGAAGCGTCGAAGGTTATATCGAAGCAACAAACTACTGCTACGAAAACCTGTATCAGAAAGACAAGAAAAAAACGGAATTAGATAAACACTCCACTCACAAAGCTTAATCTTCTTGTCTTTCACTGGATAAAATAACGTAACAAAAACAAACACTGTTATTTTATCCAGTATTTTCTCTTTGCACAAAAATAAGTCTATGTAATACTTGTGGCTATCAATTACACAAGAGCATAGCAGATGGACACCATTGACGTACGTGGCGCCAGAACCCACAACCTCAAAGACATAAACCTCACCATTCCTCGCGACAAATTGATCGTCATTACAGGCTTATCCGGTTCCGGAAAATCCTCATTAGCCTTTGATACGTTATACGCTGAGGGCCAGAGAAGATACGTTGAATCTCTATCTGCCTATGCCAGACAGTTCCTGTCATTGATGGAAAAACCTGATGTCGACCACATTGAA
>NZ_AFWJ01000264.1 GCF_000222685.1 Vibrio nigripulchritudo ATCC 27043
ATTGCATTCAGTTTTCTGAAGAAAGTGATGGTTTGAGTGGACGATCTTATGACATTTGGGTACACGATTGTGTCTGTATGCAATCTTTCGAATCAGAGAACCTAAAGGGTTCAATGTCTATTGAAGCCAATTATTATCTGGTTGAGAACTGTATATTTGGCGGCAAGTTTTTTGGTATTGGTCTTGGAGGTCGTAACGGTACCTGTCGTAACATCTATGTACATTCAGGCGGAATACGAGCCGATCATCCAGCCCTTTCGAGTACGTTTGGCATAGGTGTCGCGGCTAAACATGTATCACGCTCTATTAGTATCTACGATAACACCATTGGAGGTCACTTAGGGATGGCTTCAGGTATTCTGATTTCAGGCTATGATCTTGGGAATACCAATGATCGAGAAAATGAACGCCGGCGTTTCGATATATTGATCAATCACAATCGTGTCTCTGCGGTTAGGTGGTGCGCCAGTGTCCGCGTTCCCTGGACTGGTGAAATCGTCAATAATCTTTCATTCGACAACACCATTAGCGATGTATATCTGCGAGGCAATTCAGATGTATTAGGTGATTATGTCAGATATGCCAGAGACAGTAACGGTGACATCATTAAAGATGGAAATAACCAGCCTGTTGTTGAAGAAGTTCTGTCGACCATAAATCATCAGATTATTGATGCGCCTAGATTAAGCAGTAAACCATTTCGCCAAGGTCGTCCTTTATTACTAATTACCGGAACGCCTGCGGTAGGCGACACATTATCAGTAAACGCTGACAGTGAGTTGAAAGATGGTGAAAAAGTGGAGTCTTATCAGTGGCGAATGAATGGTCAGTTGATTCCTAATGCCAATCAGGCGTCATATACCGTAACTGAGCTGGTGGAAGACCCTAGAAAACCTCGATTTTCTAGTATGAATAGTGCGGAATTCAGTTGTGTCGTGACCATCTCTAAAAACGGTGACAGAAACCAGATTGATTTTCTGTATAGTGAATATTTGAGAGCCTAGTCCTGCTGTAAATCTGAGTGTTGGTTATCCAACACTCAGATAAATCGACTCAGTAAGTGTCAAACAGACCTGACTGATAGTCGCGTATGGTCTGCTCAATTTCTTCCATCGAATTCATTACAAACGGTCCGTAATGAACAATCGGCTCATTGATGGGCTGACCCGCGAATATCAGCACTCCGGAATCGCCTTGTGATTTCAGCTCTACGCTTTCTCCAGCAGATAACAAAGCCATGTGACCTTGCTTGAGGTCGCGGTCACCAACGGTGATGTTACCTTTATAAGCGTAAACCATCATGTTGAACTCCGATGGAGTGGTCAGCGTTACATTTGCTGTGTCTGGTGCTCGCCAATCTGCCACTGTTGCAGGCACGCCAGTTTTGTTCAGTGGACCTTCTAGCCTTTTGCCATCAACCGTTAGCGACCCAGCCAATAGGCGAATTAAGCTGCTTCCGACTAGGTTTTCCGTCACCATTTCTGGCTGAAAGTCGAAGTACTGAGCGGGCTTCATTTTGTCTTTGGATGGCTGGTTAATCCATATTTGAAAACCGTGCAGATTGCCCTCTTCCATGATCGGCATTTCGCTGTGAATCACACCGCGACCCGCTGCCATCCATTGAGCACCTCCGCTTCTTAATTCGCCCACATTTCCCATATGATCTCGATGCTGGAAATGACCTTCCATCATATAGGTTAATGTTTCGATGCCGCGATGTGGGTGAGGAGGAAACCCACCCACATAATCTTTTTTATCATCCGATTTCAGTTCATCAACCATTAGGAATGGTGAAAAAGCCTGGTTATTGAAACCGGCGATACGGCGAATTTTTACTCCATCTCCATCAGACGTTGCCTGAGAAGGAATGATCTGACGAATTTCTCTAGTGGACATATCTCACCTCATATGAACTGTGATTAATGGACTCAGTATAAGGCGACAACTCCTTCAAGAAGATAGCAAGACTTCGAGAGTCTTGTTCGAAAAATTCGAATGATCGAAACCCTAATTATTCATGGCACGATTACTTCCTGTTGATTCGCCAGACAGAGAAAACCACCAATATCATGCCAATCGCGTGATACACAGTGAACGCTTCGTTAAGAATGGTGATGGCAAACAAGGCGGTGATTGAGGGGCCAATATTGCTGGTAATGCTTAAAACCGACGGTGTCAGCCGAGCCATAGCCGCCGCCATAAAATACGAAGGTACGACGGTACAGAACACCCCTAAGGCAATCCCAAGAGCGATTAACTGAGGTGACAAAGCACCGAGCTCAATACCGTGGTAGACGTGCTGCCCCATAATCGCTAACCCTGCACTCGCCATGCCGACACTGTTAAACAGCTGGCTCCCCATTTTTCCAATGATTCTTTTACTTAACACCAGGTAAACGGCAAAGATAAGTGCAGAGCCTGCCGCCATCAGGCTGCCCAACCAAACCTTTTCTCCAAGCTGCTGCATGTCATGCGACACGATGAAAGCCACACCAAGGTACCCAAGAAGGATGGCTGTTATCGTTCCGGGTTTGGGTTTCTCTTTCATAAATATCCAACTGATGGCAACCACAAAAGACGGAAACAGGAAAATCACCAAGCGTTCCAGCTGGGCTGAAATATGTTCCAGAGCCAGAATATCCAGTAAGGCGGCGAAGTAATAACCGAGGATACCCACAAGAGCGGCTTGCCAGCCATATGTGCGGAGCGATGTACGCGATTCCTGGCTGCGGCATAGCCAGAACAGAATTGCGATGTAGAGAGGAAGTGAGCTAAGCGCACGAAGACTCATGATAGAAGTGGCATCGCCACCATATTCGTAAGCCAGTTTGATGAAAACGGGTTTGACTGAAAACATAACGGTACCCGCCAACGCGAACATTACGCCTTGCCGATACTGGGTTGAAGAGGATTTTGCTGCCGCTGTGTCGCTCATTATTCACTTCCTTTGTTTTTGAACATCGGCTGTGAGAAATGGCATTGACTCCGGCTGCATCACTCACAGCCGGAAATAGAGAATCCTACCGACTGAATGGCATAAGTTTGAGAAGCCAGAGTGATAGGATGAAGGTATTCATAAGAATCTCAATTCGTGATGAACTTTTAACCTAACCAAGGCGTTAACCAAACGCAAGCGTTTTCTTTTGAGGGGATGAAACTCCAATTAACTTGTTGCACAGTAAAGATGGTGCAATGAACACAGAAGCATTTTTGTATTCTCGCTAGTATGTATTTGCACAAAACACTTTGAGTGATGTTGATGCGTTTACTTAGAACAGGTGATTACCGATGAATATTAATAAAGAAGAACGGGAAGCCGTTTACAAAACGATTTTTTGCCGCCGGGACGTTCGAAGAGATTTCAAACCAGACCCCATCCCAGAAGAGACATTAATGCGAGTGCTGACTGCGGCACATCACGCGCCAAGCGTGGGTTTCTCTCAGCCATGGGATTTCATTCTGGTAAAAAGTGCTGAGACGCGAGCTGCAATTAAGCGAGACTTCGAAGAAGCGAACGCCTATTCAGCCGAGTTGTTTAAAGAAGAGAAACAAGAACAGTACCGAACGTTCAAACTGGAGGGTATTGAAGAAGCGCCAATGGGGATCTGTGTGACTTGTGACCGGGAGCGCAACGGCCCTGTGGTGATTGGTCGGACAGTCAAACCAGAGATGGATCTCTATAGTACGGTGTGTGCAGTCCAGAATTTGTGGCTGGCAGCTCGGGCAGAAAACCTAGGAGTAGGTTGGGTGAGCATACTCAATGATCAGGCTTTGCGAGAAACGCTTAACATACCCGAGAGCAAGGCGATCATCGCTTACCTATGCATTGGTTTTGTGGAGAAATTCAAAGACAAACCAGAGCTGGAGACCGCAGGGTGGTTACCCAGAAGCAGTCTGGAATCTGTGATACATCATGAGCAGTTCCAAACTAAAAGCTAAAATTGTTTTAGGATGGCTCCAAACAAAGAGCGCGGGAATGTCCGCGCTTTGATAGGAGATAAAATCGGATACTATCCCGCGTTTGCCATGCCGTCTTGCTCTTCAATATTCAGATCAAGCGGAACCTGAATCTTAAAACACGCACCTTGGTTTTCTTCGGCAACACACTGGACATTCCCTTTGAGCAACTGAACCACCATATTGTAGATGATGTTGGCACCTAAGCCGCTGCCGCCTCCACCTCGCTTGGTGGTAACAAAGGGCTCAAAGATTTTCTCGCGTACTGATTCATGGACCCCTTTACCCGTATCCCGATACACAATGTACAGGTTGTCCATATCAGTTTGAATGTCTATGTAGATGTTGCGTTCACCATCCCACTGATCAAATCCATGTCGGATGCTGTTGGTGATCAGGTTGGTAAAAATCTGAATATACGAGCTTGGGTAGCTTTCCAGTTCGATGTTACTGGCACATTCCAGATTGATGGTAACTTTGGCAACACGAATTTCATGCGACAGTGATAAGAGCAGTTTGTCGATGATTTCCCGCATATTAAATTGGTAAGCGGTCTGACTGGTTTGATCCACTGCGACTTCCTTGAAGCTGCACACCAGTTTCTCAGCCCTTTGCAGGTTGGTCACCAATATTTCAGTCGACTGCTTGAGAGACGTTAATGTTTTGGAGAACAGAGCTTTAGACAGGTTACCTGTTTCAAATCCTTTGCTCAGAGCGTCAACGTTTTCCTCCAAAAAGCTGGTGGCGGTAACACTGATTCCAAGAGGTGTATTGATTTCATGGGCAACGCCACCAACCAATCCACCTAATGACGCCATTTTCTCTGCTTCCACCAAACTTTGCTGTGCTTCCTGCAGCTTCTTGAGTGTGAATTGCAATTCTTCATTTGCGGTTTCCAGAGACTGAGTTCGCTCACGTACTTTTTCTTCCAAACTGTGGTTTAGCGTTTCCAGTTGTTGTTGTGCCTGACTAAGCTGCGTGACGTCGTCACCAAAACAGAGTACCCGGTTTGATTGATCATCCAGTTCAACGAAGCGCCACTGAATGGTCATGGGTTCGCCATTACGGTCTTTGGTGGACACCACCACTTGATCGCTCGGTAGATTGACGATCATCTGGTTCTCTTCTTCCAGATTCCAGAACCCATAAGCAAACACTCGGAACCAGTACTGGTTGATAACCTCATCTTCTGTTTTGCCTATTCGATCCAGCGCCTGAGCATTCACCATCAAAATCGTGAATTCCAATCTGTCGATCATGCAAAGCAAGTTTGGTGAATTATCGACAATGGTCGCGTTGTACTGCATTTGCTGCGTCAGGTTTTGTTTGTCTTTAATCTGCTCGGTCACGTCTGTAAACACATAGCAGCGACCACCGCCTTCAAGCTCCAGCTCTTTGTAGCCAATAAAAATATTGTTTTTAACCAGCAAGGAATGGGGTTCAAACACTTCGGAAGAGGCACTGCCAGACACAAACTGACTGAATTCTGGGCATCGACGCCAGCCCAAATCGCACAGGCAGTCAATCATCCCAAACGGGTGGTCTTGCAACAGAGTGTCGATCTCACTGAACCTTTCACCAACAATTCTCTCGAACGGCGGATTGCTGGAAACCATTTCTTTGTCGTCGTTTACAATTGCGATACCGTGCCCGATGGAGTTGAAGGTGGTATTCAGATAATGCTGAACGCGTCTTTTTTCTTCTTCTGATTTCTTAAGGGAGGTGATTTCGATGCCGCTCATCAATACGCCGACCTGTTCTCCTTCGGCATTTAATCTTGGCTGGTATTGAATACTGATAAAGCGTTTGTTTTCGGTTTCTGTAGGAAGCTCGATTTCAAAGCTAATAGATTCCCCAGCTAACGCCCGCTCAAGAAGTGGCGCTGCGTTGGCATAAACAGGAGGGGGCAATGCTTCTTTGACTGTTTTGTTGAGTACTTTGTCGCTTGTGGAGCGGATAAAGTCGAGATATTGCTGGCTGACAACGATATAGCGCAAATCGTTATCCAAAACGGCAACCATGATGGGGATACTATGAAAAATACTGGACAGGAGAGAAAAGCTCATTGAGCTGTCTACGGAATCCGTGGCTTTTAGCGGCATATCGTCCCTCAATTCCCAAAGGTTCAAAACGAACCAATCCGAGATTTATCCTTATCCCTAAAATTTAGTAGACGAATGGAGGTTATACAAACGGCTCAAATATTTTAAAGGTGGCGACCCTATTCACTTTTGAGAAGGTGGGGGTGGCTCTCGTAAGAGCAACGAGAGCCGAGAGTGCTAATGAGTAGTGAGCATCCCTTCGGTGATAATGAAATCGATAATGGTATCTAAGCCGACTCCCTTCTTCAGATTAGTAAATACATAAGGTTTGGTCGAGCGCATTCGAGCCGTGTCTCTGTCCATCACTTCCAGTGAAGCCCCAACATGGGGAGCGAGATCGATTTTGTTGATCACCAGTAAATCGGAGCGGGTAATACCGGGTCCTCCTTTGCGTGGGATTTTTTCACCTTCGGCGACATCGATGACATAGATGGTCAGATCTGCAAGCTCTGGGCTGAACGTCGCGCTCAGGTTGTCGCCGCCGCTTTCCACAAATACTACATCGAGGTTTTGGTGGCGTTTGGCAAGTTCATCAACGGCCGCTAAATTCATGGAAGCGTCTTCTCGGATAGCGGTGTGCGGGCATCCGCCCGTTTCGACACCAATAATCCGGTCTGGAGCCAGCGCTTCGGCTTCGGTCAAAATTCTTGCGTCTTCCTGAGTATAAATATCGTTGGTGACGACCGCGATATTGAGTTTGTCTCGGATGGTTTTGCAAAGCACTTCGAGCAGTGCTGTTTTACCAGAACCGACAGGACCACCGATTCCGATCCTTAAAGGTTGTTTGTAACTTTCCATGATGATTCATCCTGTTTCTTAAGAGCGAAATAGCCGGGTGTATTGGGTTTCATGTTTGGCACTGGCTATGGCGAGCGATGGCGTAAAGGCGCAGACTTCATCATCTGCAATGACCTCTGAACGTTTTATGGCATCGGGGAAAAGCGACGAAATTTCCAGTAGCGTTTCCTGACCGTCTGTCTGGCCGAGCGGAATCAGCTTAACGCCTGCCATCACAATGTTTTCTGCCCAGCTCCAGAGGTATCCTTGCAACAGCGCCTCTTCGCTAATACCCCAGTGGTGAGCAGCAAGGCAAAAGCCATGAAGCTGATTTGGATGAGTTTCTGGCATCGACTGAGTCACACTCAGCTTGGTTAACAGTGTGAATAGAGCATGCCCACGTTGCTTTTCTTCTGCGCGTAGTTCACTAGTTTCTCGGCACGCATACAAGTAGGCGTTCCAGTATTCAACTTGTTCAGTTTGCCCCTTTCCGATTGCGTTATATAGGCGTCTCATGATGGGCAGTTCTAGTGTCGTCATTGAATGATTCAGAACCGTTGCCAACCAGTTGATAAAGGTCGTTTTGTCACTTATCCAGCCCGCTTCTACCGCCCATTCCACTCCTTGCGAATAAGTGAATCCGCCAATGGGAAGAGAAGGGCTGATAAGCTGAAACAACCTATAGGGGGCAACGCTTTGGTTGAAACCTGTCTGCATAAAACGTCTCTAATTCAGGGCAACCAGTAAGCTGCTTGCGGCAATGCCCCACGCCGCCCAATGAGAGAATACGGTGCTGCCGACTTTGCTGAATGCGGTAACAATCAAAGCCGCGCTGACCATCATGCCCAGACTAAAGGCGAAGACATTACCGACGGCTTCAACACCGTGGGCGTAACCGTGTACAGACAACAGGCACAAGCCAACTGCAATAGCAGCACTCGACCAAAATGAGTCACGGTGAATGGGAGAGCAAAGCGCGAAACCCGACAGAAGCAAAGAGGTGGCAATTGCGATCTCCATGCCAGCAAACCCACCCATCGCAGTACCTAACGCTAAACCCAATCCCAGACTTAAAACGGCAAACACCATCAGTTTGAGCTGAGTACCGAATGAGGATTGCTTAGCAATAAGCAGCCCGATAGCGGCAAGCATAAGCAAATGATCCAGCCCGAAAACAGGGTGCGTCAGTCCGCTGAAGAACGCAGAGCTTAACGAGATCGAAGGTTCGTGCAGTACGTGAGCAAAAGCGCCCTGAGAGGCCGACAGGGTTATGGCAGCGAGAAAAATACGTTTCATAAGAATAAGTCCTTTTATTGATCTAGTGATGATGGTGATGACCACCCGATGTACCGCCATAAGCCCCATCTTCAGGCTCGAAAGGCGCAAATTCAGAGGTTACTGTTCCCCCCAAACCTTCAACCATGTCGTCCAGTACATGATCGTGCTGGTAGCGCAGCCAGTCTGCAGTGACCTGAAGTGGCACATGTCGGTTGCCTAAGTGATACGCCATGCGAGCAAGCAGCAAGGCATCTTCACAGTAAATTGTGGAAACGGGTTCAGGCGCCGCCTTGATTTCCACCACTTTTCCGCATTCACTTTTTAGTTGCATGCCATCGCGTAGCGTGTATCCACGTGGCACGAACAAGCCCGCTTCTGAGCCGTCATCCAGCTGCACTTTCTGGCGGCTTTTGATGCGTTTCTCTATGGTCAGGCTCAGATAGCCGTCTGGTGAGTCAGAATGGCAGTCATTGAATTGAGTCAGTTCAATCAAAACAAAGCTCCTTGTCAGAATAAAAAGTAACGCTGCGCCATTGGCAGCACACTGGCAGGTTCACAAGTCAACAATTGTCCGTTGGCACGCACCTGATAGGTTTGGGAATCCACTTCAATCGTTGGCTGCCAGTCGTTGAGCTTCATGTCGACTTTGCGAATGGAACGGCAGGCTTTTGCAATACCAATTTGGCTGGTTAAACCTATGTTTTGAGCGACACCATCGTCCGCTGCTTGCTGCGAAACAAACAGCATGGATGTGCTGCTCGCTGCTTTCCCATAGCTGCCAAACATGGAGCGATAATGCACCGGTTGCGGAGTAGGGATGGAAGCATTCGGATCGCCCATCGGTGCCATGGCGATCATGCCGCCTTTGATGATCAAACTGGGTTTGATGCCAAAGAATTGCGGTTTCCAGAGCACCAGATCCGCGAGTTTCCCGACTTCCACCGAGCCAATCTCATGACTCATCCCGTGGGTGATGGCCGGGTTAATGGTGTATTTGGCGATATAGCGCTTGAGCCGAAAGTTGTCGCTGTGCTCTGTATCTTTGTCTAACGTGCCGCGCTGCACTTTCATTTTGTGCGCGGTTTGCCAGGTTCGGGTAATCACTTCGCCAACGCGACCCATGGCCTGAGAATCGGACGCGATCATGGAGAACGCGCCAAGATCATGCAGGATGTCTTCGGCAGCAATGGTTTCTCGGCGAATTCGCGACTCAGCGAACGCCACGTCTTCTGCAATAGAGGGAGAAAGATGGTGACAAACCATCAACATGTCTAAATGCTCATCCACCGTGTTGACGGTGTAAGGTCGAGTCGGGTTGGTGGAAGAGGGCAAAATATTGGCTTCCCCGCACGCTCGGATAATATCGGGGGCGTGACCACCTCCAGCCCCTTCTGTGTGGTAAGTGTGAATCACCCTGTCACCAATTGCGTTGAGTGTGGCTTCCACAAAGCCGGATTCGTTGAGTGTGTCGGTATGAATCGCGACCTGCACATCCATCTCTTCTGCAACCGTCAGGCAGGTATCAATCGAGGCAGGCGTGGTGCCCCAGTCTTCGTGGAGTTTTAACCCCACAGCACCTGCGGTCACTTGCTCGCGTAGTCCTTCTGGTTGACTGGCGTTACCCTTGCCAAGCAGTCCAAAGTTCATCGGAAAAGGATCTAACGCTTGCAGCATGCGATGCATGTTCCACGGACCGGGCGTGCAGGTTGTCGCGTTAGTGCCTGTGGCGGGCCCAGTGCCACCACCAATCATGGTGGTCACCCCGGACGCCAAGGCTTCTTCGATTTGTTGTGGACAGATAAAGTGGATGTGGGAATCGATGCCACCTGCGGTCAGTATGGATCCTTCTCCTGCGATCACCTCAGTTCCAGGACCAATAATGATGTCCACATTAGGCTGAATATCGGGGTTGCCCGCTTTACCTATGGCGCAGATGCGACCATCTTTGACCCCAACATCGGCTTTCACTATTCCCCAGTAATCGAGGACGACCGCGTTGGTGATCACCAGATCAGGGGTTTCAGATGAAGGCCTCTGGCTTTGCCCCATGCCATCGCGAATAACTTTACCGCCGCCGAATTTCACTTCATCCCCGTATTGAGTGAAGTCTTTTTCTACTGAAAGCCATAAATCCGTGTCGGCGAGCCTGAGTCTGTCGCCAACCGTAGGGCCAAACATTTCTGCGTAGGCTTGTCTTGAAATACTTGCCATCAGAACATCCTTGTTAGTTGAATCACTTAAACGGGACCCATGACTTTCCCTTGAAAGCCATAGATGGTTTTGTCGCCGGAATACTCAACCAGCTCAACCGTGCGAGACTGACCCGGCTCGAATCGTGTTGCAGTACCCGCGGGGATATTGAGACGAAAGCCTTTGGTGGATTCGCGATCAAACAGGAGCGCGTCATTCACTTCATAAAAGTGATAATGCGAACCGACCTGAATCGGTCTGTCGCCATGATTCTGCACCTTTACCGACAGGGTGTTTCGGTCAGCGTTGATGGCTAAATCCCCCTCTGGGGTTTGAAGTTCTCCGGGTGTGATGTCCTGACTGGACGCTGCCCCTTGAGTGATGGGTTCATGCACGGTGACCAGCTTGGTGCCGTCGGGAAAGGTAGCTTCCACCTGAACGTCTGGGATCATCGAAGGCACGCCTTCCATCACCTCGTCGGAAGTGAGCAAAGTTCGCCCAAAATCCATCAGCTCAGAAACGGTTCTCCCTTCTCTTGCCCCTTCTAAAATAGCGCTACTGATGTACGCAACCGACTCGGGGTAATTCAGTTTTAGCCCCTTCTCTTTGCGTTGTTTGGCGAGTATGCCAGCGCAAAATATCAGGAGCTTGTCTTTCTCTCTGGGTGTGAGTTCCATTCTTTTCCCTTCTTCCTTTTCCCACAAATTAGCAAGCGCGAAAATGTCTATGTCGCCCAAATCCTTGGTGCGTTATTTTTTAACCCCCATTGCTCGCGAATCATGGTGCGTACCTGAGTGAACGCGTCCATCATGGATTCTGTCCACTTGCTGATGGCACGAACCACCATCAAACCATCCACGACTGTGACAGCAATGGTGATGGGGTCGGATTCTGAGCTGCGGTCTTTTTCAAACTGATGGAGCAAACCCTGTACCAACTCCAGTGCGTTTGGTGATGCACCGAAAACGTATAGCGATCCCATCGTGGGGCATTGCTGTAACCCACTGTTAAAAAAGCGCTTATCCATACCATTTAGGTTCAGCCCTTCAATCAGGAGGGGGGAATCGTCTACCCGTATCTGAGTCCGACCACTGATTTTTCCCTTAAGGAATCCCTCATTCAGTGCAGGACGACCAAAAGAGTGCATTTCCCAGCCCATAAATCGGGCATCGCTGGCGAGGTTGATTTGTGTTTCAAGGTGAGCGATGGCACCTGAGAAATAGATGTTCTCCAGTGGGAACCATTCCAGCGTAGCGCCACTCTCGACTTTCAAATTGAGGGTTTGCTTTGCAAGACGATCATCAGACAGATAAAACTTAGTGGCGCCGGGGGTAGTCACCAGTGCGTGAGCGCCTGTTTGAGATTGAGTGGAGATGGACAGACTGTCGCCACCGACTACACCACCCGGCGGATGCAGCAGGTAGGTATGACAGATTCCGCCTTCGGGGTAGAGTGGGCGTTGAACGGCGAGCGGTCCACGTTGCTCCCGTTTGCTCAATACCGTTCTGCCACCTTGTGCTGAGCCGCTCGGATTGCTGAATTCCAGATTAAGTCTGGCTTCCCAGCCAGACTGTTTATTGGTTTCGATTTGGTTGGATTCGATTTGGTTGGCTTCAATAGAAGAAGCCAGATCTCGTGCTGCGGTCATACTGTCAGATACTCCGCAATCAACTGGTCGTTGAGTTCTTCCATCTGCCCGGACGCGACAATTCGCCCGCGATCCAGCAAAGTAAATCTGTCTCCCACCTTTCTGGCAAAGGGTAGCTTTTGCTCAACCAGTAACACCGTCAGCCCAAGCTTCTGGTTCAGCATTTTGATGATGTCGCCAATTTCCTGAACAATATTCGGCTGGATGCCTTCCGTTGGCTCATCCAGAATCAGAAGATCCGGGTTCACCACTAAAGCGCGTCCTATAGCGAGTTGTTGTTGCTGACCACCCGATAAATCACCGCCACGGCGATGCTTCATTTCTTCCAGAACAGGGAAAATTTCGTAGATGAAATCCGGAATCTTTCTGTCGGTTTTGTCGCGAATTGGCAATCCGACGGACAGGTTTTCTTCCACTGTGAGCATTGGGAAAATTTGTCGCCCTTGAGGAACATAACCCACGCCCAGTCGTGGTCTGTCTTCGGCAGGACGGGATTCAATATTCTGGCTATTCAACACAATGTTTCCGTTGCGAATGGGTGTTAGACCCATGATGCATTCGAGTAAGGTGCTTTTTCCTACGCCATTTCGACCCATCAACACTGTGCATTCCCCTTTGGGAATAGAGAGCGACAAGTCCCACAAGGTATGGCTTTCCCCGTAATACTGGTCGATGTTTTTGACTTTTAACATTAGGATTCCCCCAGATAGACTTGTTTCACCACGGGATCGGACTGCACCTTATCCATCGAGCCTTCTGCCAGCACGTGACCTTGGTGAAGCACGGTGACGTGTGAAGCGATGGAGCGGACGAAATCCATATCGTGTTCAACTACCACCACGGAATGTTTGCCCGCCAAGCCATTGAGTAATTCAGCAGTGCGATCCATTTCCTGATGGGTCATCCCTGCAACCGGTTCGTCGACCAGTAAGAGCTTGGGGCTTTGCATCAGCAACATTCCAATCTCTAGCCACTGTTTCTGACCATGAGATAAATTTCCTGACGCGAGATGCGCCTGATCGTGCAGGTGAATCAGCTCAAGCACGGATTCCAGCTTACTTTGTTGCTCGCCAGAGAGCTTGGCGGTAAAGGTATTCCAAAGATTTCGAACGCCAGACATGGCGAGCTCAAGGTTTTGCCACACGGTTAAGCATTCAATTACGGTTGGCTTCTGGAACTTGCGACCAATCCCCGCGTTGGCGATTTGCGCCTCGGTCATCTTGAGCAGGTTCAGGTTAGATCCCAGCCAGACTTGCCCGGTATCGGGTTGGGTTTTGCCAGTGATGATGTCCATCATAGTGGTCTTCCCTGCACCGTTTGGACCGATGATGCAGCGCAGTTCGCCTTCCTTGATGTAAAGGTTTAGGTCGTTGATGGCTTTGAATCCGTCAAAGCTTTTGTTTACGCCTTCGAGGTACAACAGGATGTTGTGAGAGGTATCGATCAGTGGGTGAATATTCGGCTTCATAAAGCTGAATACCTGATCACGTTTGACTAGTTCTGAGGTCAGCATTATGAGTGCTCCTTACTGTCTGGAAGGCTTCGTTTCCATTTAGGGAAGTTCGAGAACAAGCCCACAACACCTTTGGGTAAGTACAATGTGGACAGCACAAATAAACCACCGAGTGCAAACAACCAGATCTCGGGAAACTCGACGGTGAACCAGCTTTTGGCATAGTTGACCAAAATCGCACCCACGATCGCCCCATACAAAGTGGCGCGACCCCCAAGGGCAACCCAGATGACGATTTCGATAGAGTTCAGTGGAGCGAATTCACCGGGGTTGATGATGCCCACTTGGGGGACATACAAAGCACCAGCCAGACCTGCAATCATGGCGGAAAGAACAAAGATTCCGAGTTTGATGTTATCGACGTCGTACCCCATAAAACGGGTACGCGACTCAGAATCACGAATAGCTAATGAAACGCGCCCCAATCGGCTTTCCATAATGGTTCGGCAAAGCAGGTAGCAGACGATTAACGCCACACCAGTGCAAAGGAACAACGCCAGCTTGGTCGCATCGCTTTGCAGGCTGAAGCCAAGAATGTCTTTAAAATCGGTGAGCCCGTTGTTGCCTCCAAAGCCCATTTCATTTCGGAAGAATGCCAGCATCAGCGCGTAGGTCAGTGCCTGAGTCATAATGGACAGATAGACACCAGATACACGGGATCGAAAGGCAAGATAGCCGAAGACAAACGCCAGTACACCCGGCACGAAAAAGACCATCAGAGCTGCAAACCAGAACTGATCAAACCCGAGCCAGAACCAGGGCAGTTCCTGCCAGTTGAGGAACACCATAAAGTCGGCAAGAATCGGGTCGCCGTACACGCCTCGGTCGCCAATTTGACGCATCAGATACATGCCCATGGCGTAGCCACCCAGCGCGAAAAATGCCCCATGCCCCAGACTGAGGATTCCGAGATAACCCCAGACCAAATCGACAGACAGTGCGAGCAGGGCATAACTCAGGTATTTCCCCATAAGTGAAACGGTAAAGGTTTCAATGTGCAGTGGATGACCTACAGGCATCAGAAGATTGCCTATCGGCACCAGTATCAGCAGTGCCGCGATAATGCCCAAGGTGGCTTTTCCACCTTTGTCGTTCTGTAACGCACGAAAGATGACGGATCGTGATGCGAGTGTTGAAGTAGCAGACATAACTTAACCCTCCGCCGCGCGACCACGTTGAGGGAATAACCCCCTTGGTCGTTTTTGAATGAAGAGGATAATAAAGACCAGCACCACAATTTTTGCTAATACGGCACCTGCCCACGGCTCCAGTATTTTGTTGAACAGCCCTAGGCTTAAACCTGCCACGAGCGTTCCCCAAAGGTTTCCGACGCCGCCGAATACCACCACCATGAAGGAGTCTATGATGTAGGCTTGCCCCATGTTGGGTCCCACATTGGTGAGCTGTGAAAGTGCTACCCCTGCTATACCTGCAACGCCAGAACCTAAGCCAAAGGTCATGATATCGACTCGTTCTGATCGAATACCCATGGCACGCGCCATAGAACGATTTTGGGAAACCGCGCGAACCTGTAACCCAAGAGGGGTCTTTTTAAGGATCAGCATGAGTGCAGCGAAAGCGGCAATACAAAACAGGATGATGTAAAGGCGGTTGTAGGTCAGTGCCAACATCGGATTAATTTCTAACGAGCCTGAAAGAAATTCTGGCGTGGTTACCGAGCGGTTAAGAGGGGAGAAAATAGAGCGAACCGCCTGTTGTAAGATCAAGCTGATACCAAAGGTCGCAAGAAGTGTTTCCAATGGTCGTCCGTATAAATGACGAATCACACTGCGCTCGATCCCGATGCCAACTAACCCAGAAATAACAAAAGCCGCAGGAATTGAGAGAATCAACGCCACACCGGGGTAAGAGGGCAAAATCTGCTGAATCACATAGGTGGTGTATGCTCCAATCATGATGAGTTCACCGTGCGCCATATTGATCACGCCCATCACGCCAAACGTAATGGCTAAGCCGATTCCTGCCAGCACTAACACCGAACCCAGACTCAAACCGAAGAATACGGTTTCAATACCCGAATACAGGCGCTGGCTTTGCTGATATTTCGCCAGTGCTTTATTGGCGGCGGCGATAACGGCTGAATCATCACTGGTTTCTAATATCTGGTTCAGCGTTTGGAACACCTGTGGCGCTTTAGAACCAGAGATGCTTTCTATCGCCTCACGCTGAACGTCGCCCTTTTCTGAAGTGGCTTTGTAAAGATTTAAGGCAAGAGCCAGGTTGCCTTTTATTTCCTCGTCTGTTTCGGATTTTAGCTGCGTCTGAATCAGCGCAATCAGATTGGTATCTTTAGTTCCAAGCAGCTTTTGGCTGGCTTCCAACCGAGATGTAGGATCCGAAGAAATCAGATCTATCTTGGCGATCAGCACCTTAAGATACGAACGCAGCTTGTTGTTCAGCTTGGCTTTTTTGAACGCGCGTTTGGACTCGACAACCACTTGTCTGTCCGAAGCGATTTGATAGGCCAACTGACCTTTTTTCAGCTTTTCAATGGAGTAAAAACCCGGATTGGTTTTGTGAACGTAAAGTGCGCCGTTCAGCCAGTGAGTGAGCATCACTTTTGCGAGTTCTGGCTGATGAGTGACAAGCCAGTCTGCCGCCGCTTTACGTTCTTCAAATTTCCGACTGAGTACCTGAGGCGCAAGATCATTAAGACCTTCAGCCTGCGTACTTGCCGAACTCTGGAACGCGCTGAAACAGGCGACCCAGATGAGGAAGTATCGAATAAATTGCATTTTGTTGTCCGTGCTAAGCAAAAAAGCCCTTCACAAAGTGCGAAGGGCAAAAGGGGTATCAATCAGTTTGTGCCAGAGCACTTTTTGGTTTCTACGTTGAAGCTGCCGCAAGAAAACGGCTGCAACCAGCTTGAATAAAGGTTTTTAGAACCCGGTAAGAAGTCAGACCAAGCATCGCCTGCGACTAATCCTGTGGTTTCCCAAACCACGTCGAACTGACCATCGTCTTGAATTTCACCGATCAGCACAGGCTTGGTGATGTGGTGGTTTGGCAGCATTGTAGAGTAGCCACCAGACAGGTTAGGTACGGAAACGCCAATCAGCGCACTTTGTACCGATTCTGGGTCGGTGGTTCCTGCATTGGTAACGGCTTTCGCCCACATGTTGAAGCCAATGTAGTGTGCCTCCATTGGATCGTTGGTGACGCGCTCTTCACTTTTGATGAAGTCTTGCCACTGCTCAACAAACTCTTCGTTTGCCTCGGTATCGACGCTCATAAAGTAGTTCCATGCAGCAAGGTGACCAACAAGCGGAGACGTATCCATACCTGACAGTTCTTCTTCACCGACCGAGAATGCAATAACGGGAATATCTTCAGAAGAGAGTCCTTGAGCGCCCAGTTCTTTGTAGAATGGCACGTTAGCATCGCCATTGATGGTGGAGACCACGGCAGTTTTCTTACCTTCGGAACCGAATTTCTTGATGTCCGATACAATGGACTGCCAGTCGCTGTGGCCAAACGGGGTGTAGTTGATCATGATGTCTTTCGCCGCGACGCCTTTATCTTTCAGGTACGCTTCCAAGATCTTGTTGGTAGTGCGAGGGTAAACGTAATCCGTACCAGCCAGTACCCAGCGTTCTACATCCAGTTCATCCATCAGATAATCGACAGCAGGAATGGCTTGCTGGTTTGGCGCTGCGCCAGTGTAGAAAACGTTTTTCGAAGACTCTTCCCCTTCGTATTGCACGGGGTAGAACAGAATGGAATTCAGCTCTTCAAACACAGGGAGCATGGATTTGCGTGATACCGATGTCCAGCCACCGAATACGACATCCACTTTTTCCTTTTCAATCAATTCGCGCGCTTTTTCTGCAAAAAGAGGCCAGTTGGACGCAGGATCTACCACCACAGCTTCGAGCTTTTTGCCAAGTAAACCGCCTTTTTTGTTCTGCTCATCAACCAGCATCAAAACCGTATCTTTGAGGGTTGTTTCACTGATCGCCATGGTACCTGATAGCGAATGTAAAACGCCGACTTTGATGGTGTCTTCCGCTAGAGCCGGTGCAGAAAGTGAAATGAGTGTCCCTAAAGCAGCAAGTTTTAATTTGAACGTCATGTTCTTCATTGTGTATCTCCTTATTGTGAATAAAACTTCATCAACAAGAAGTGTGCCAGTCATTTTTTGAGATTGATTTTTGTTATAACTGTTTGAATATAAATATTATTTTGTTTTGGTTGGTATCTGTTTAATTGCATATCTAGGTATATGGCTTGAATGGTTTTGGTGCAAACGTAATCAAGTTTTCACTAAAGTTGTGAAATGGAGGCACTATGGTGAAAATTTATAGACAATCGATGATGGCTTTACCGTTACGATTACTGAGTAAGGTGAAGTAGTGTTCGATGATTTTTTGGTGCTGCCCGGAGTGCTTAAGCTTAATTAAACCTTGGTTGAGCGTAGACACCAGATACTCGGCTCTGGGAGAGGCTTTTGATACCAGAAAGTAAAAGCCAACCGGTTCTTCATTTAATTGCTGACAATGTACATTCTCCTGGAGCATCAAATTTTCAATGGCGACACTTCCCGCGAGAATTGCCGCTGGCACTTCCATGATTTCACATCTGCCTTTGTCGAGCATCATTAACAAGCTACTTAAACTGGCGTTACTACTGGAAACGATGTTTTCCTTGGGTACGCCGTGTTTCGCGTAGTAATCGTTAAAAATTCTGCCATCGCTCTCACACACAGTGAAGTGTCGCATCTCTTTCACTTTAGTAATTTTGTACGCAGATTTAGGATTAAATACCCCTTTGGGGAACTGGTTCTTTGAGTAAAAAATGGCGCGTGATAAGGAATATGCAGGACCGACAAAGTAGAAATCTTTCGCTTTATCAGCACTGTAAGTGACATCGGACGTGATTTCATGCTTCTTTTGATTGCCATGTTTTTGAGTGTTGTGAAGGCACCGTTTGTGTGGCATCAGCTCAAATTCAAAATCTAACCCTGACGCTTGCGATATGGCTTTTAAAATATCTACGTTGATGCCCATGATTCTTGGAGGAGTTTGGCTTTTGCTTTCAGGATCCTGGTAATAGAAAGGCGCCCAGGATTCACTGCATACGCTGACCTTTTCTTGGTTATCCTCACTGGCAACCGAATGGCTAATGTTCGCCATCGCCAACACGTTGAGCAACCAAATAAGAGAACGTATCCGCATCCTTGAACCTCAGTTTCCAGCTTATTAATTTGAGTATAGATAAGGCTATAAAACTTGCATCATGGGGTCTTAGGGTGAATCAACGTTCTGAAATCGAAACTGCAATAATGAGAGCACATTCATCTTCGTGGTAGATTAAGTTGTCTATTATTTGTACAGGTGCAATTTAATACCAATAAGCAATGTGGATCTCTGGAGTGGATGATGGAACAGACACCAAGACATGTAATGATGGAACTGGGTTACCTGGGGTTACTGCCTTTTTTGGGATGCCTGATACTGATAATTGCGGACATTTCTCTTTTTGGGCATACCCCACTAGGGCTTTTTGTTACGTACAGTGCCGTTATTTTAAGTTTTCTTTCTGGCGCGCTTTGGGGAAATGCGATCGATCATTTCTCTCATTCATTGAGTCGAAATGGCATGCTTCTGAGTAACTCCTTTACGTTTATCGCTTGGGCTGTGTTACTGCAATCGCCAGAAAATCATTGGATATCCTTAATCATGCTGGCATTTGGGTATATTGCAGTTTGGTTTACCGAGGCAACATTGAGAAATTCCGAACATGAAAACAGCGCCAAAGGGTATAACGCGCTCAGAACACGTCTAACCATTGGCGTTGTTGCATTTCATGGTGTGGCTTTGGTTATCTGAAGCAGTCAGATTTTAATACCGCTCACTCAGGCTTGCCTGAGAGTTAGATTGGCGACCCAGCGTTTTTGACGATAGCGCTGGAAACATAGTGAAAAACGTACGATTTCTTCCGTAATTATCGCCAGATAAACCCAGCCAAAACTCCACTCTCCGATGAAAGCCCCATAAGCGGTTAGGGGAATTCCAACAACATACATGGCTAAAAAGTCCATGCGAATAAAAAACATGTGCTCTCCACCCGCTCGAAGAATGCCGTTAATAATGATCATATTGAGCATGCGTATCCAGATACCAAATGCCATCACTCCTATCGCAGGCAGAGCAAGAGGGTAGAGTGCACCAGTATTTAGATTCAGCATATCAATGACTTGCTCTCTCAATAGGTACAAGGCACTTCCCAGCCCTAAACCGAGTAAGAATACCCAGCGCAGGATCGTAGTGGAGATCACTTGAGCATGTTCGAACTCGTCCCGCCCAAGAGATTGACCAATGAGGACAGAGCAGGCAACCGAGATACCAAAGAAAACGGAATAGCATAAGGATTCAAAAGGACCAACCATGCTAAATACCGCAAGCTCTTGCGTGCCCATATGACCAAAAATCATTTGGTAAGTCAGTGTGCCGAATGCCCACAATACCGCACCAAATGCACTTGGAATTGCCAGTCTTTTGAACGACATCCACAAGGTATGATGGTTTTTGATTCCGGTTGTGGTGATAAGCCAGTTTTTCTGCCAGCTAAGTACCGCGACAATCAGAATAACCTGAATCAATCTTGCAAGAGTAGTTGCCAGCGCTGCACCTGCAACGCCCATGGCAGGAATGGGTCCGGCTCCTTTAATAAAGACAAAATTCAGGCCAATGTTCAAACCTACGGTAATAGCGCCGATGATCAGTGGCAGTATTGCATTTCCGCTGGCTCTTAAACTCGACTCGGCAGTCAGTACAACATGCGTAAGTAATAAAATTGGAAAGCCATAAATAAGATAATCCGCACCCAATTCAATGACACTATTATCTGCTGTTTGCAGGCGCATTATTTGAGCAGCAAAGAGGGTCAAAACAACGGTGACTGGAACAATCAATACCGCTCCAAATTTTAAAGCCTGCACCGAGACAGTTTTAGCGTGGACCTTGTCGTCTTTTCCCCAATACTGTGCCACCAGTACACCGTTGGCTGCGGCTAACCCTGCGATAATCATGGTTGCAACAAAATGCCATTTAGTTGCGATACCCACCGCAGCCGTCGCTTCTTGCCCAAAATCACTGACCATTAAAACGTCAGCCAGCGCAAGAATCGCCACCAAAGCACTTTGAATGGCTACCGGAAACGCAAGCTTTGCTACCTGTGGTAAAAGGGCATTAGGTCTGATGGTGGGTGTTAAAGAATGCGCTTTCATAATGTATCCTTAAACCAGAAAATCGTTTAGCTATTGCTGGGTGGCTAATATATCTAAGGTATGGAGCAAACAAAATGTTCGGAAAATCAGAAAAGCTGTGTAAATCCGTCATTGATTCATTTTCTGTTCAGAATGAATGGCGTGATGAAATATTCCTGGGTGATGCATGTAAGGAGCGTTTTCTTTCCCAGTCTGATTTTCCTGAGTTTGTTAAAAGTCACCTGTATATGGCGGGTCAGTCTGAGATAAGTGGTGACTATCATGTGGAACGGATTGGGCCCGATTTCCATACGTTACTGTTCACTAATGAAGGCGGCGGAGTTCTAATTACCGAGAGTCAGGTGGTTACCATCGATCCGCATACCGTTACGTTCCTTCCGCCTAATCAGCCTTTTCGTTTTGAAATTGCCGACAAGAAAATAGGCTGGCGTATGTCCTGGTTACTGCTTCAGAACACTTCAAAGTGGAATGTCTTGTCTAAGGGAGGCAGAAGGGTGGAGCCATCCAGCTACTGTGAGCAGGTATGGTCAATTTTAAGTTTGCTGTATAACGAAAACGAGGGAAGGGGAACATACCGAAAGCTTTACGTCAGCGAGCTTTCGAGAATGCTGCTTGGCGATCGCAGTGAAGAGTCCCCGTCGGACAGCCATGTTCGGGTTCAAAGCGTATTTAACGAAGTAGAATCCCAGCTTCACTATTCTTGGACGGTTAAATCCATTGCAGAACGTTGCTTTTTAAGTGTTGAGCAGTTGAATCGAATTACAAAACAGCTTTTTGGATGCAGTACTCAACAAAGGCTGATTTCATTAAGAATGGAACGCGCAGCCGATCTTCTTTTGTATGAATCCTGGTCGGTAACCATGATTGCTCAGCGTTTGGGGTACCCAGACCCTTTCAATTTTACTCATCGATTTACCCGATACCACGGTTGCTCACCGAGAGAATTTCGGAAAAACAAAGGAATACGTCTTTAGTGATAATGATTATCATTGTTTTTTGATGGCACGTTGATATTATTCGTAGCCAAGTCAGTGCCAGGTAGTGGCGGCTAGAAATGAATAATTTAATCAGGTAGGAAACCATGATACGCCAAGAATGGCACCCGTTAACCAATGCGCAGCAATCGTATTGGGATGAATACTTACAACACCCCGATAAGCCTTTTTCAAATGTCGCCCATTGTTTGGAAATCAGCGGTAACATAGATATTGAAAAGCTGCATCAAGCCGTGCAGATGGCATTCAGTGAAGCTGAAGTCCTTAAATTGAAGTTCAAAAACGAAGAGGGTAGCTCTTATCCTCTTCAGTCTCTCGAAAGTAACGATTCAAAATATGTAGAACTTACCGATTTACGTTCCTTTGATGATGCCGAGAAGCGGGCAACTAAGGCAATGGAAACCGATGCGCTTTGCCCTCTGAATTTAGAAAGCGATGCCATTTCTAAGCTGCAATTGTATGTTTTAGCCGATGATAGGGTGTGGTGGTACATTCGGACACATCATATTGCTGTCGATGGTTATGGCATGAACTTGATCGAGCAAAGGTGCGCACTGCTCTACAGTAGTCTGGTTAACGGGCAAAAACCTCACTCGGGGTTTAAAAGCTTGGATACTTACCTTAGAGAAGACAGCGACTACCGATTTGGTGAAAGATTTGAAGTCGACAGGCAGTTCTGGGAAAGCTATCTATCTGAAGCGAAATTGACTCGCAATAATTCAGAAGAGATTTCGTTAGAAACCCACAGTGATGATAAACAAATCCCTCAAGCCATTACCGCAACATTACTGTCTCTTTCTAAAAAACTTATGATTGGTTGGACTGATATTCTTGTCTTACTCATTTCTGCTTACCTATATGAGGATAAAAAGGGACAGTCTCAAAATGATGACCCTCTTCCGGTTTGGCTTCCATTTATGAACCGAATGGGAAACTCTTGCGCAAATACACCTTCATTAATGGTCAATATTATTCCTTTCTTAGTGTCGAAAAAAGCTAATGAAGGAGTAGAAGAATATTTAAAGCGAGCTGCTAAAGAAATTAGACAGCTGTATATACATGGTCGATTTCGATTAGAGAATAAAGTGCAATGTAAAGAGCAAAGTTATTTTCTTTCACCTTTTATTAACATATTGCCATTTGATTCACCTGAATTCATTGGTTGCCAAACGAAGCATAGAATAGTTGCGAGTGGGCTGGCTGATGGCTTCAATATCACCGTTCGCAGTGCCAGAGATGCAACGAATATGAGTTTAAAAGTGGAAGGAGAGAATCGACTCTATTCCCAGGGAGAAATAACACGGCATTCTGATAATTTATTGAAATATATAAGTAAAGTATTAGAAATTTAGCTCTAATCTTGCTCTCTGCTATTGTTTTATTTGTCAATAGCGGGGAGTTCCACTCTATTTGTCCGTCATTTCCTACGCGCGCCTCAATCCAAAAACATGATCTCCTGAACAAATTCATTGTTGATAATAATAATTATTACTAAATATAAATGAGAACGCTTTACATTTATATTTGTGATCGCTAGAGTACAATCCAGAATTCGTCAAGACACAGATAGAAAAAACTTAGCATTTATCCAAAGTTTCTTCTTTGGTGCCCTTTTTCCTCTATCAAATTGTCGGATTCTAGTCGGAATTTTTGCGCTCAAATACCCAATGCAGTGGTTAATGAGAGACATAGGAAGTCAAGATAAATACTCATTTCATGAGTCCATCGCCTTTTCAAAACACTTGAATTCGCTTCCTTTTACTCCTCCTCATTAAGCTCGGGTATTTGTGTGCACCCATTGTTAATGCTCAGTTAAGGAGAATTTTAAATGACAGCATTACGCCCAGCGCGAATGAATGTGCCAGGAAACAAAACATTCAAAATGCGCACATTATCCGCGGTTATCATGGGGCTCTGCGTCGGTGGTCAGGCTTTTGCAGAAACAAACAATAATAATGATGCAGCCGCTCAGGACGGAACCATTTCTGTAGTAACAGTCATTGGTGAGAAGACAGAACGTTCAATCTACGATACTGGCTCAAGTGTTGAGGTATATGACGAAGATCGCATCAATACCACGCCAGGTGCATCAGAGGTTGATGACCTACTTCAGCTAACACCAAACATAGTAGACTCTGGTCATGGTAACAGTATTCCTACTGTTCGAGGTATAGATGGCTCTGGACCGACTGTTGGTGGTGCTGCAAGCTTTGCTGGCACATCTCCTCGCTTAAATCTCTCTATTGACGGACGTTCACTGACTTACTCTGAAATTGCATTTGGTCCTCGTTCTTTATGGGACATGCAGCAAGTTGAAATTTATCTTGGTCCACAGAGTTATGTTCAGGGTAAAAGTGCTTCGGCTGGTGCTATTGTAATGAAGTCTAAAGATCCGACTTACCATTTTGAAAGCGCTGTAAAAGGTGCGATAGCGGAACAAAATTACACACAGACAGCGGCGATGATCTCAGCGCCAATAATAGAGGACGAATTGGCATTTCGTTTAAGTGTTGACCAACAAAAGCGAAAAAGTCATGTTGATTTGGCGACTTATGATCCTGCTGGGGACGCAAATCGAATTGAGATGACCTCTGTTCGAGGCAAATTCTTGTATGAACCTTCAGCGCTACCTGGTTTTAAAACGACTCTGGCTATCGCTCATATGAGTTCGCGATCACCACAGTCTGAAAATGAAAACGGTTCCACCTATACAAAGTACCGTCCAACGTATACAACTGATTCTACAAGTACGTCTTGGGACATAGTATGGGAACTTACAGACACTATCACCTTTGAAAACAATCTTGTCTATTCAAAATTTGGTTACGATAGATTTACTCAACCTAGCGTCAAAGCAGACTTTACAACAGATGGTACAGACTTCCATATAGAACCGATGATTAAATATAGTTCATTGGACGACAAGTTAAACGGTTTGGTTGGACTAAGGTATTACAGATCTTCACTTGATGATATTTTCACCACATATAGCCCTAGAGCAAAGAAAGACTTTGTATATCCAATGGAGGGTGGTACAGATACGCAGTCTGCTTTTGCAGAAGTGACTTACTCTGTTCAACCTGATATTGACTTGATACTTGCGGGTCGATTTGAAAAAGAGCGAGTCAAGAGAAAAGTTGAGTTTATCAAGTTAGATTATGATGAATCATTATCCGTTTTCTTACCAAAAGCCGAAATTGCTTACAAACCTTATGCGAATCAAACTATTGGTTTCAGAGTAGGGAAAGGTTACAACTCTGGTGGTGCAGGCTTAGCGTTACATGAAGATACCTCAGCTAAAAAACCAAAAATTGGTTACACTTTCGACGAAGAATACATTTGGAACTACGAGTTTTACACCAGACATAGTCTAAACGAAAATAAACTTGTACTAACATCTAATGTTTTCTACAACGATTTTAAAGATATGCAAATCCAGCAAACACGTGCAGATGGTTATGTTTTCGTTGAGAATATCGATAGCGCTAAAACGTATGGTGCAGAAATCGGCACGCGTTGGTTAGCAACGATGGATTTGGAAGTGTTTGCAAACATGGGTCTCTTAAAAGCAGAGTTTACCGAAACTGCTGAGCAAGGTGGTGCCAAGAGAAAACTTCCAAGATCTCCAGCTCTATCTGGTAGCCTAGGTGCGTTATACACATTTGCCAATGATTTTGAATTAAGTGGTAACGCGACATACACAGGGGCATATTATTCTGAGCGTAAAAACGATGAAGCCCAAAAAGTATCACCATACTGGGTAGCAAATGCTCAACTATCCTACTTGTTTGATAATGGTAGAGCTTCGTTATTCGTATCTAACCTGTTTGATTCTCGAGAGAGCACATTCTACTCTTTCAACTCACTGGATGATCCAATCAAGCAGCAACCTCGCCAAATTGGTGCATCTGTTGAACTGAATTTCTAAGGGTTTTATACCTTGTTAGAAAACAAAACGCCTTGCTTATATCTAAGCAAGGCGTTTTTTCTTTGTCGTTTGATTTAAGAAGCTCAGAGCAACAAGTCTAATTATTCTTAAGCGTTAATGAGCTTATCCCAAGATTCAATAGTAGGAGACTCGATAAGTTTATCAAACTTAATGTCTATCCCTTTGCTTCTAAGCTGACCAGTAAACCTCATTAAGCTAATTGAATCTAATCCTAATTCAATGAGGTTGGTTTCTGGAGAGATAGACTCTGCCGGCACGCCAAGAAGCTGACTGACATCTGCTAGAAGATCGAGATTTTTTACTTGTGTAGACAAAACAATATCCTTTTTTTTCGGAAGGTTACGATTAACTTCCAGTATTTCGTTTATTCTCGACATGAACAATATCACTACTTGATTGTGGTATTCAAATGATTATTATTACCATTTAAATTAATAATGAACGTCGGTTGGATGAGTGTCTGAACGAATCATAAGCTTTTCTAGAATGGCATTTATTTCAACGTTGAATGAGTACAACAAGGAATAGTATGGATACCGTATTAAAGGACAAATCTGACCATCAGAGTTTGTTGGTGGGTTTTGTTGAGCATCCCGAGTCTCAAACCGAGAAATATAAAGAGGCTGGCATTTGGCGAGATACTCCACTTTGGGGGATTCTTAGTGAGGGTGTAGAGAGAAATGCCGAAAAAGTAGCTGTTTCAGATTCAACGGGTTCTTACTCATATAAGAAGCTATTAGAAGAATCAGATAAAGTGGCAGCGGGTTTAGTTGAAAGTGGTTTAAATGCTGGGGACAGGGTTGTCTTCCAAGTTTCGAATAGCATACATTTTGCTACCGTATTCTTCGCATTACAGCGTGCGGGATTAGTTCCTGTCTTGGCGCTTCCTGCGCATGGAATTGCAGAAATCAGTCACTTTGTAAAAGTGTCTGGAGCATCCGGATATATCGGATCAAATTTAGATAAAGATGGAAAGGCGGAACAGATAGCGAGCGAATTGTCGCAAGATTTACTCGATGCTAAGCATACTTTTATAGTGGGAGAGTCGAATCAATTTCAGCCACTTCCTTTAGGAGATATCAGCCAGTTTAAACCCGCTGAACCAAACCCTAATGATCCTGCACTTTTTCTGGTATCTGGAGGGACGACAGGTCTACCAAAACTCATCCCAAGAACTCACAACGACTATCGATATAATATTGAGAGTTGCTCTCAAGCAAGTGAGTTGTCAGACCAAGAGGTTTACCTTGCTGTTTTACCTGCTGCACATAACTTCACTTTGGGGTGCCCTGGTCTACTTGGCGCACTTCAGTCGGGTGGAGAAGTTTTCTTTAGTGCCAACCCAAGCCCTGATTTTTGTTTTGATCTCATTGAGAAGCACGGGGTGACTGCAACCGCCCTTGTTCCGGCGTTAGCGCAGTTGTGGACTGCAGCTAAGGAATGGGAACAGGCAGATACATCCAGCCTAAGGCTCATGCAAGTTGGAGGCTCAAAGCTTGCTTATACCGACGCACTAGCGGTTCAAAAGGTTTTCCCTGGAGCTTTGCAACAAGTGTTTGGCATGGCGGAAGGTTTGATTGCCTGTACTCGGCTTGGTGATGATTCGGAGCTTATTGCGACTAAACAGGGCAAGCCAGTGAGTCATTGGGACGAAGTGCGAGTGGTCGATGGTGAAGGAAAGGCTGTCTCAGTTGGCGAAGAAGGAGAGCTATTGACGCGAGGTCCATACACATTAAGAGGCTACTATAGAGCTGATGAACATAATCAACGTTCGTTTACTGATGACGGATTTTATCGCAGTGGTGACAGAGTTGTTGTAGATGGGCAAGGCTATATTGTAGTGACGGGTAGGATCAAAGACGTTGTTAACAGAGCTGGTGAATGCGTTGCAACGGATGAAATTGAAGAACAGTTATTGGCGCATCCGAATGTAGCTCAAGTTGCTGTTGTTCCTGTGCCCGACAAACATTTAGGTGAGCGTATTGGTGTTGCTGTTGTTAGAAAAGGATCTACCCCAACTCTTCAAGACCTAAGAGCATTTTTGAAAGAGCAGGGAGTTGCGTCATTCAAGCTTCCTGATGAGATAAATATTGTATCTAGCCTCCCTAAAACAGCGGTAGGAAAGATTGATAAAAAGCGAGTACCAGGACCGGATGGTACTCCTTGGGTAAGTACGAAAATTTAAATGAATTATGGGCTGCAATGTGCAGCCCATATTATTTTAAAAAACCCCAGTATACTGATTGAATATGATTTGATAATAAGATACATTCTCATTTCTCTTTTGAGCGAGAGCTTTTACTTTTTCATATTTATCAAGCAGTAAACAGCTGGAGTAAGAGTAGGGTATGAAGTTGAAAGGAAATTAACGTGTCATCTTTAAAGAAACCAGAAGCTTGCGAGAGTCTTAACGATATCAGGGTTGGAATCGATACTCTCGACAAAGAAATTGTTCAGATTCTTTCCAAGCGAATGAGATATGTGAAAGCCGCGGCCCAATTTAAACCTGATGAAGAGAGTATCCCTGCACCCGAGCGTGTGCTGGTGATGTTGGAAGATAGGAAGAAATGGGCTATTGAAGCTGGAATATCGTCTGAATACGTCGAGTCATTATTCTCAAATATCATTGAATGGTATATCAATCAGCAAATTAAGCATTGGCGTACTATTCGAGGGCTTTCAAATGAAGAATCGGAGAATCCGGTATCTTAAAGCTCAGTAATATCCTGAGTAATTTGGTAAGCAATCAGAGCATTAAACTTTATCTATTATCAATTTTGGCTTTAGTTGCAAAGCGCGAATAAAAATCTGGACATAAAACGAAATCATCTAGCGTCAGGCGCTAACTAAAGTGTTAAGGACTATCACAAATGGCTATACCTAAAATTTCGAGTTATGACTTGCCACAGAATAATGAGTTTCCAGAAAACAAAACTGATTGGAAAATCGATTCTAGCAAGGCAGTCTTATTGATTCACGATATGCAGGAATATTTCGTGAATTACTATGATGTTAATGCTTCACCAATGTCAAATATATTGGAAAATATTCAAAAAATTAAGAAGCAAGCTAAAGATGCAGGTATTCCAGTGGTTTACACCGCACAGCCAGCTAATCAAGATCCTAAAGAACGAGCTTTACTCACTGATTTTTGGGGACCAGGTCTTAACGGCGACCACACTCCAATCGTTTCAGAATTAGCACCAGAGCAAGACGACATTGAATATGTTAAATGGCGCTATAGCGCATTTAAGAAAACGCCTTTGCTGGATTACATGAATGAGCACAATAAAACTCAGCTCATCATAACTGGTATTTATGGTCACATTGGTATTCTGTCTACCACATTAGATGCATTTATGTTGGATATTCAGCCATTTATTGTTGGTGATGCTATCGCTGATTTTACTCGTGAAGATCATGTGCATACTCTCCATTATGTTGCAGGTAGAGCAGGCAGTATAAAAACACTTGAAAGCGCAGTTGAAGAAATACAACAGAATAAGAGTGAATCTCTAAGTCTTAATGTATTACAGTCTGATGTTGCTGAAACATTGGGGCTGTCTGCCGAAGACATTGATGTAAACGAAAATCTAATGTTTATGGGATTAGATTCTATGAGAGCGATGACTCTTGTAGAAAAGTGGAATAAGCAAGGAGCAAACGTATCGTTTTCTCAGCTTATAGAAGCAGTGTCACTACAAGAATGGTGGCAAACAATAGAAGCAACAGTCAGCAATAAAAAAGAAGAAGTGTCAGCGTAATTGTTCGACACGGTGGCTCCAAAAACTTTTATTACATAAGGGGTAAACCGATGAGCGATAATCCTGAACGCGTGCATCCGATGTTACTAGATTTCGTGCGTAAGGAATATATTTCTAAGAACTTACTGCGAGTAACAGTAACGGGTAATGATCTAATAGGGTTTCCTGAAGATCAGAATGGAGCACATATAAAGTTATTCTTTGCAAATAGAGAAACGGGTATTTTACAGCTCCCATTTAGAGATGGCGAGATCATAACTTGGCCGGAACATAAACCTGTGGCAAGGGCGTACTCTGTACGTCGATATCGCGCAGACAAGAACGAGCTGGATATAGATTTTGTTATTCATGGTGATAATACTCCCGGTGGCGGATGGGCAGCAAAAGCTAAAAAGGGAGACACAATTGGCTTGATTGGTCCTGCTGGACCTAATCCGTTATTGGAACCAGCGGATTGGTACATTATTGCTGGTGATTTAACAGCGGTACCTGCTATTAGCGCAATACTTGAAGAGTTGCCCTCAGATTCAAAAGGGTACGCGTTCATAGAAATTGATGAAATAGAAGATCGACATGACATCAATCATCCAGAGGGAGTTTTGGTTGAATGGATTGTGAGACAGCCTAAAAGTGGACGCATTCACTTGCTTGATGCCATCAATAGTATCGCACCACCTGAGGGAGTTTCGACCATTTCGGCTTTCATCGCTGGTGAAAATGAGAGTGTTATTGCTTGCCGTAAAAAGCTTAAGCAAGATTACCAACTTTCTAAGAAAAACATGTATGCCATTCCTTACTGGAAACGAGGTAAGGACGAAGAGGCCTATCATGCCGAGCGTCACGAAGTCATGGATGAAGAATACTAACTCCTTCTAGTACATCTAATAAAAAAACCGAACTCATTGAGTTCGGTTTTTTTTACTGGTTCTGAGACCATTGAAAATTAAGCTTGAGCGTATTCCTCTCGAAGCTTTTTCTTGTTGATTTTACCTACTGAAGTTTTTGGTAATGAATCGACAAATTTAATGAGATCAGGAATTTTGTAGTCCGCTAAGCCGCAATCACGCAAGAAGTATTTCAGCTTGATCGGATTAACTTCGAAGCCCTCTGCCTTCACGATCACCGCGCAGCTACGCTCACCCAGGTAGTCATCAGGAATAGCAACCAACGCGGCATCATGAACACCATCATGGCGAAGCAACTGGTTTTCAACTTCTTCGGCAGCAATCTTCTCGCCACCTCGGTTAATCTGGTCTTTATCTCGACCCGTTACGATGATATTGCCCTCTTCAGTGAGTTTGACAATGTCCCCAGTGCTATAAAACCCGTCTTGACTAAACGAACGGCGATTATGCTCTTCTGCGCGGTAGTAGCCGCGAATCGTGTAAGGTCCCTGAGTCAGAAGAAAACCTTCTTCCCCTGTCGGGACAAGGTTTCCATCTTCGTCTACCACCTTTACCTGATCATGCTTAGAAATAGGTCGACCTTGGGTAGAAGCAATGACTTCAATCGGATCATCCAGTCTAGTGTAATTAACCAAACCTTCAGCCATACCAAATACCTGCTGAAGCTGACAGCCCAGCTTTGTCGGCAGTTCTCTAGCGGCAGTTTCGCTAAACTTTGCTCCTCCCACCTGAACCAATTCAAGGCTCGAAATATCATGGTGAGTGGATTGAGCTTGATCCATCCACAGCAATGCTAACGGCGGGACTAGACCAGACACTGTTACGTTATGATCTTCAATCAGCCTGAATGCAGACTTTGGAGTTGGATCCTGGGTTAACACAACGGTTCCGCCCGCAAAAAAGACGCCTAACGCACCTGGAGAACTCAATGGAAAGTTATGAGCAACGGGCAGTGCACAAAGGTAACGTGTGTTCTCATCAAATTCACAGATAACGTTGCTGCCAACCACACTGTAAGCGTAATCATTGTGTGTACGAGGAATCAGCTTTGGTGTTCCCGTCGTGCCACCAGACAGTTGGAAGAAGGCCAAATCTGATGCGTCTGCAGTTTGGGTATGATCGGGTTGCCCTTTAATCTCATCCAGTGCAGTGAATCTTTCGTCTTTAATGTTTGAAGAGTCGCCTCTTACCAAGACATGTTTAAGTGCGTTGTCTTCGCTAAGAACTTGCTTTGCCAGTTCCTGATAGTCAAACCCAGTGTGGTCGCCATCGATAATGTAGGCTTTTGCTTCAGCATGGGCGCAAAAATAAGACACTTCAGAAAATCGATGGGCAGGCAGAGCTAATACGGGTCGAATGCCTTTCTGCAATAATGCGAAGTAGCAGAGATAGAACTCAGCGACGTTCGTCATTTGCAGCACAACATTATCACCTTTTTCCAAACCCAGAGATTGAAATCCAGACGCCAGCGTGGAGATTCGTTCAGCTAAATTCTGGTAGGTAAATTGGCGTTCACCACATACAAGAGCAATGTGGTCACCAAACTGAGCGACGGAATGTTGGAAACGGTCAAAAAGTGTCTTGTCTTCCCAGTATCCTAGAGCCTTGTATTGAGTGACCAGAGAGTCTGGCCACAAGGTAAAATCTAAATGATTATTCAATCCCACAAATTCACCTATGCTGTCAGCATGTCTTTTAGCTGGATACCAGCGGCGGTCAAAATGGTGTTCATCTTCGCGCCTGTTTCATCCAGCTCACTTTGAGGCTGAGATTCATCAACAATGCCCGCGCCGGCAAACACTTTCATTTGTCGCTTCTGCACTTCAGCACAACGGATGGTCACTACCCATTCACCGTTGCCTCTTGAGTCACACCAACCCACCATGCCCGTAAAGTAACCGCGATCGAACTGTTCCAGTTTTCTGATTGCGTCGTATGCTTTTTCACGTGGGTAACCACACACCGCTGGGGTAGGGTGTAATTCTGCAGCCACCTTCAACACGTTGATTGCTGGGTCATTAACCTGTCCTTCCAGAACAGTTGAAAGGTGCAGCATCGTTTTGGTTTCGATAACTGAAGGAATCATTGGTGTGTAGAGGTTGTAGCAGTATTGGCTCATTACACGCTCAACTTCTTCTACAACCAGACCATGCTCGTGGAGATCTTTGTTTGTGTTCAACAAAGAATTGACTGAGCTTTGGTTCTGTTCATCTGAATCAGAACGTGGGCGAGAACCAGCCAGCGGGTTGGAGATCAAGTGACTCCCTTTTTTTGCCACTAGAAGTTCTGGGCTTGCACCCATTAGCTTTTGCTCGTCACTGATGTTTGCAGCAAAGGTATACCCCTTAGAATTGATCGATAAAAGATTACGGAGTAGAGCCTGCTGTTGAATATCGGTATCAGTGGCGACTTCAATTGCACGAGAAAGTACCACTTTAGACAGTTCAGTATTGGCAAACATGTCCAGTAGATCAGAAACGCCTTGCTTGTAATGATGACCACTTGGCGAAGAGATAACTCTTGCGTCGGAAGAAGATTGCGAATTTGGTCTGAGTGCCCTTGTACTACTTGAAACGTACAGTTTTTCAGGAACAATAAATTTGGTCGGGTTTTCTTCGTTAAACGGTACAACACCAAATAGGACAGGATTATCCGATTCACTTTTCTTAGCTGCTTGGAGCATTTCGTTCGCTTTTTCAGCCAACTTTGAAAATTCAATAGGCTCGTGGAATTCGTTTTCAACTCCAGAGCCCATCATTGTGTTATTTGGGGAAGCGAAGAAAAATGGAGACGACAACAGCTCGCTATCCAACAGCTCACTTTCCATTTTTGAGTAGCCAATCACTTCTCTTTTCATAACAGATCCCTCTTGAAAATTAGATCGTGATGAAAGCCTTTGTACAGAATCGTAAGAGCGACTCAGTCATAGGTTTGTTCATCATCAGGTTGCTTATTTTTGGGACTAAGATTACAGTTACCAACGACCAAATGCTAATGATAATAATTACCATTTGATATTAATTCTCATTATTGGATATTGGTCACATTTCATGGCAATTTTTATTAAGGATATGTTAACGAGATTGCTTTTTTGATTACTTTTCATTCGGTTATTTGCAAATATGCCAAATTTTCTTGATGCACAGCACGTTTTATTGACAGGGGCTGCAAAAGGTATTGGGTTTAGTACGCTAGAAAGTTTATTAGACGCAGGGGCGAAGGTATTAGCAACGGACATAGATGAGCAATTGCTCGCCAAAAAGTCTGATTTCCTATCTACACAATTCCCGGGACAACTTCGAATAGCGAAATTGGATCTATCACAACCCGAGTATGTTAAGGAACGAATTCATGGTTGGATTGAAGAGTACGGCGAATTCGACCATTTGGTGAGTTGTGCAGGTATTCTTCATCTTGGGGCTTTGTCTGATATGCCATTTGAGCAAGTTGAGCACACATTCATGGTGAACTCGTTTGGGGTATTGGCTGCGATGCAGGCTGTATCTATAAGCATGAAACAGCACGGTAAAGGCAATATCGTTGTTGTTGGTTCTAATGCGGCGAACACGCCGAGAGCGAATATGGGAGCTTATGCCGCTTCAAAATCTGCACTGCATATGTTTGTAAAGTCGATTGGTATTGAGTTAGCGCCTTTGGGGATTCGCTGTAATATTGTGAGTCCTGGCTCTACGCGCACAGAAATGCAGCTGCAGCTTTGGAATGAAAATTATGGTGAAGACCAAGTCATAGCTGGTAATGCCGAGCAATTTAGGTTGGGCATACCACTCAAGAAAATTGCAGAACCTGAGGATATCGCGAAAACCATTTTGTTCTTGATGTCAGAAGGGGCTAATCATATCACCATGCATGACTTGCGAGTGGATGGTGGTGCCACATTAGATAACTAAATTGGTTGTTTACATGAAATAAAAGGAAAGCGGTGCGATGCACCGCTTTTTGTATTCAGCTTTATTAGAAATCGCTACGTAGGGTAATCGATTGCTTATTTGGGTTAAGCAACGGTGGAAAACTGCTTGCGCTCGGCTACAGATACCGCTTCAGAAAAGATATTCAAAATATCAATGGTATCTTCCCAGCTCAAGCATTCATCAGTGATCGACTGTCCTTTGGTCAATGGAAAGTCACCGATTTTTTGCGCGCCACCAACCAAGAAACTCTCTGACATAACACCAGCTATATATTGCTCACCCTCTATAATTTGATTGGCAATATTTCTGGCTACATCCAATTGGTTTTTGGCCACTTTAAGGCTGTTACCATGACTGCAGTCAACCACTAGACGAGGGTTGAGATCGCTTGCTTCAAGTTGTTTGGTCACTTCACAAACGTGTTCATTGGAATAATTTGGCTGCTGACCACCTCTCAGGATGATATGTCCGGCTGGGTTTCCTTTGGTCATCGCAGCGATAGGCGCGTCTCCAAAACCAGGTACACAGATAAGGTGGGAGGAATTCGCGGCGTGAATGGCGTCAATTGCGATATTTACGTTACCGTCAGTTCCATTTTTAAATCCGATGGGACAAGGAATGCCCGATGCCATTTGTCTATGGGTTTGAGACTCTGTTGTTCTGGCTCCAATCGCACCCCAGCAAATAAGATCAGAAATGTACGGGTAAACGGTGGTATCTAAAAACTCGGTTGCTGTAGCCAGTTTCAAATCAACAACGTCTTTCAAGAATTGACGAGCAACAAACAGCCCTTTTCTCATGTTATGGCTATCGTCTAAATCTGGATCGACAATCAACCCTTTCCAGCCTACTCGTGTACGGGGTTTTTCAAAGTAAGTTCTCATTACAATCAGAAGTTGATCCTGATACTGGCTCTGAATGCTAGCCAGTTTTCGAGCATATTCCAGACCTGCTTCAGGATCATGAATCGAACAGGGACCAATGATCACCAATAATCGACTGTCTTCACCATTCAGAATCTGGGTGATTTCTGCTCTTTTCTGGTTGATGAATGATTCACTCTCTGAATCCAACGCTATTTCATTTACCACATCAGGCACCCTAGGAAGGGTACCAATAGGTGTTGAGTGAATCAGCTTTTGTAGCTCTTGCATCCTTCCTCCTACAAGAAGTGTTCCTTGATGCTTTACCTTTAACGAAGTTGAGTCCAACTATGCAACAAGTTGGATTAATTTTTAAACAAATGATAATCATTATCATTTTGGCGTTGGGATTATTAAGATATGAGAAGCATAATGTCAAGTCTATTATCTGGGCTGAACTCAGTATTCTAGATAAGAAAATCAATGATATGGCGTTAAGCTATTCAAATACTCATCAAACTTCAGTGATATACAACCGATCTCATTTATTAAAATGATAATAATTATTATTAATGTTTGAGTTGAGCCTAAATGTGGTGTATTTAAATAATCAATTTTGCCATTGGGCACATTTTTAATGGATTAAATACAAATGAAAGAACTGACAACCATACAAGCAGCTTATTTGGTCGGCAGACAATCTGGTCAATCGATGGGAGGGGTTGCCGCTCATATTTATGCGGAATTTGATGGGGAAAATATTAATGAGGAGCGGTTAGCATTTGCGGTAACCAGACTTTATGCTGGTCATCCTATGCTAAGAATGAAAATCACCCCTGAAGGGCAGCAGACCATTTCTCCTTTGTCCTCAATTCATAAGCTTGTTGTCGATAACGTCGAACATTTAAACTCAGAAGACACCGAGTCATTTTTACTAAACAAACGTGCCACTAAAACGGATCAAAAACTCGATTTAGAAAACGGTCAATGTATAGAAATTAGCGCCACTTTTCATTCAAAAGGTCAATGCCGCCTTCATATTGACGTGGATATGATTGCTGTTGATGCGCAGAGTTTTCGAATTTTAGTAGAAGAGTTAGCCAAATTTTACACAAATGAACAATCTGGAAATGACGCTCCACAAGGGGTTCCTTTCTTTGAATATTTAGAAAGACAAGCCGCAGACAAGTACTTAGTCTCAAAAAGAAAAGAAGATAAAAAATGGTGGCAAGAACGATTGGAAAGTGTTGCAGATGCGCCTGCATTTCCTTACGTTAGCGAGAATATTGACCGTCAACATGGTCACAGTCAGCGATTTACTCATTTGTTCACACCTGACGAAAGAGCGTCTATTGAAAGCCTGGCTAAAACGCATCGTTTAACTCAGACTCAGCTCTTTTTGACCTTGTTCTCACAAGCTATTGGGAGTTCTTGTAACGCTCCGGATTTCCGATTGAATGTGCCCACCTTCCATAGAGGGTTTTATGAAGGTGATGTCGACGCCATCATTGGTGATTTTTCCAACTTGCTGATTTACAGCGCCAGTTTAAAAGCGCAAGAATCTACTCTTAACCATTGTCGTCGCACAGCCAATCAGCTTAATCAATTACTTAGCCATGAACACTATTCAGGTGTTGCGTTGATGCGTGATCTCTCTCGTCATCATGGTACGGTGCAAGCTTCACCAGTTGTATTTACTTCGGGTCTGGATTTTGATGGAGATAACCTGTTCACTGATGCCGTCACCAAGGCATTCGGTAAGATGAATTGGGTGATCTCTCAAGGTGCTCAGGTAACTTTAGATGCTCAGATAGCCCCCG
>NZ_AFWJ01000263.1 GCF_000222685.1 Vibrio nigripulchritudo ATCC 27043
TCGATGCTTTTCACCTGATCAAACAGCAGCTCGTCGTAGCGGTCTTTATTGAATTCTTCAGTGACGATCATGATTAGCTCCTAATTGCCCAGAATTGCAGATCCAGTTCGTCGAACTCGCCCGCTACGTGGAAGGCAAAGCCACTGGCGTTTTGCAGCATGCGCCATGCTTCGCTGGTTTTGTCTAGCTGGTAGTAGGTGTAACCCGCGTGGTAAGGCAATTGCCTTGGTGCCACAGGAAGCGGGTTGACGGGAATACCCGGCAATTGAAGAGAGATAAGCTCGCGGATTTTTTCCACCGACGCCACTTTGGTTTGCTGCACAAACAGACGACGAAGATCTTCCAAAGGCATACGCGCACGCACTGCCAGAATGAAATCCGCCGATTCCAGTAAACTTTGGTCTTGGATTGGAGCAACCATAAGCCCGAAGCGACGTTTCTGTAGCTGGATGGACACGGCACGCGGTTCGAGCACAATGCTGAGTGACTGGCGCAATTTCACCATAAGAGACTGGAAAGACTCAGTCGGCATTTCGTGTTGGTACACGGTAAATTGCGGAGGCATTCGGCTTTCATCGGTGAAGGTCGCCAGCTCGCCGCAAATGGCGGTCAGCGATTCGTACAAACGCTCGGGATGCAAGCTACGCAGGGAAGACAAATGTTGCAGTTGTGGTTGAAGTCGGTTCAGCGATTGCAGCAACATAAAGTCTGACACATCAGCTACCCCGCCCTGACTTGGCGAGCCAATGCGCTGGGCGATGTTCTTGGCACGCTCACGCATCAGACCCGACATTTCACTGATGAATCGGTGCAAATGCGGAATGCCGACTACGTTGAAATGGCAAGGGACAAAATCCGGATCCAGCATGACGCTGCCATCGGGTCTTTTTTCCAGAATTCGGGCAATGGCGATGGAAGCAAATGCGCTGCGATCCTGCTTTTCTAACATCAGGCGAGGCTGTACAGGTGAAACGTCCAATACCGTGCTGTCGCCTTGTGGTGTATGAACGTCACGCACTTCTTGTTTGCGCGCGGTGTAGCGACCTGTGCCTTGAGAATCCGGGAAGCTGATTTCGGCTAATGAATCACTGCGAAGCGGAAGCGCCAGATACACGATCTGGTTTGCCAGTGAATCGTCGGCAATCTCCAACGCTTCGGGCATCAAATCTTCTTGTGGAATTTTGAATACCGTGCCGTCTGGCATTACGCCCACTGCGCGTTCAATCGCAATGCGACCAAAGCTTAAGTATTCTGGGTTCAGAGACAGTTCTGATACACCAAACAGATATTGGCTTGCTGACGCCACTCGCTCATCCAGCGCATATTCCATGTAGCGTTGTTGCTGCTGAAAATGCTGTGGCTTGATGAATAATCCTTCGCTCCACACGACTCTATTTCGAGAATACATACTCTATTCCACCTTCTCTAACTTGATGTCGTAATCTTTAAAAAGCATCAGCAAGTGGTACTTGCGACCCAAATTGATGATCTTCACTGCCTTTTTCCATTCACTCAGTTCTGGCTCGGCAAACTTCGCCAGCACCCCTATGTACCGGGTGTCTTCGTCCACTGAAATGTCGTCCACGTATTTGAACTGTCCGGGAGTTAGCACGTAGTCGTACACCTGTATGTAATTGCTTTTCAGCACTTTCTTGTGGTCTTCATTGATCTGGTCAAAATCGGCTGACATAAACATGGAATCGTCCACCAACTCGAAGACCTGAACCTCAACAGGGGAAGACTCGCCGAATACGTTCGGGTTTACGCCCTCATCTGCCACCATGCTGAATGACACTACGGTCGGCAGTTCTTTCACGTTTTCGCTGGAACTGCACCCCGCTAACAACACAACGCCCAACAATATGGACAGCACTTGTCTCACGATCACGACTCCATCTGCTTCTCACGTAGCAAGCGGTCGTACGCTTGGTCGAATACTTCCCAGAAGAGTTTTTCAAAGCCTTGTTGGCGATCCGACGTCAGCTCTTTGTAGTAGCTTTGGTACATTTCCCATGCCCATGCATCCGAGTTTTGTTCTGGCGTCTGGTAAGAACGGCGGTAGTTCTGGAAACGGCGCATCAAGACTTCTGGAGAAAAGGCGCGAACGATTTGTCCCAGAGCCAGAGTGGTCGCCATTTGCACCACATCGTTGTGATCTTTGAGGTTTTTCAGGCTTTCAGAAATCGCCGATGGCGCGGAAAGGTGAACGGCACCCGGATTGGTGTTGAACAGGGTTTTTACCGTGTCTTCATAAGACATACCCAAGCGAAGTGGGTTGTCTTCTATCGGCTGTAGATTCTTGTTGATCACGCCATAGCGGCTGTCGTCCACATGCTGGTGCAAATCCAGCAGACCTTTTACCGCTGCCTGAAGCGCAGCCCCGATTTCCTCTGAGGTCATTTGCACGTCACCAGACTGGTGAGACGGTGCAACGGACACGCCCAAACCACGGAACAAAGGACCCGATAACAGGTGGTTGTTGTCATCGCCAAGCGGCATTTCTGCCTTAAACTGTTCGTTTTGGGCGATTTCTTCTTCTAATAAATCCAGGGTTTTATCGTCCATCATGTAGCCCTCTGTTCTGAACTCGTTTTGTGCACCTGCGTTTCCCGCAACATGCGATTCAATGGGTTGATTAGCCTGCTGACTGGTTTCAACTGACTGTGAATGGGTTTGCGCTTCACTGCTCTCGGTTACCATTTCTGGCTCGGATAGAAGAGCGTCGGGTTCTGACTTGGAAAAAAACGAAAATGGATTGAAGCGGCTCCGTTTTTTCAGTTTGATGGCAGACGAAATTTCGTATTCGCTGTCTGCCTGTAAGGTTGGTTTTTCGCGACTTTCCAGTTCTTCATCCGCCAAAAGGTGATTGGTTTCGATCTGTTCTGGCGAAAGTTTTTCTTCCTCTTCCGCATACAGTTGCTTGTGTTCCTGAGCGCTTTCTCCCCCTTCCAGAACATCAAGCGGATCGACGTATTCAACGTCATCTCGCAACGCGACCAATCTTTCTGATTCCGGATCGCCTTTGACTAAAGCGGCGTCTTCGGTAAATAGCTGATCGAGTGATTGGTTGTGAGAGTTCATCGCAGCGCGACTGGTGCCGCTCACTACCATCAATTCGTACACGCCCACTTTTAGGGAATCTTTGGTGGTGATTTGCGCCATCTTCCCTTTGCCGACAGGCATGGTTGCCCCGTTCACATAGGTGTGACCAGAAAGATCGCGTACGCAGAAATGGTTGTCGTACACCAAAACTTCGCAATGGCTGCCCTGCACATCTCGGCGCTGATCCTGCAAAATCCAGTGCGAACTTGGGCTGGAACCAATCACACCGCCTTCCTCTGTGAACTCACAGGAAGGCGTTAAACCGGGCTCCAGCTCCTTGGTATTCGACACCATCAAGTTCAAACGTTTGTTCTGTTCCACTTCCATCCGCCTCTACTGCCTGACCTGAATGGTGACACTCTGTTTGGTGTCTCCTTCACCTAAAAAGGTGGACCAGCCAAGAGGCATATCAATGCGATGATCCAGTACCATGGCAGATACTGCGCCTTCCTCTAGCTGCAATTCCAGGTCGTACGCCATTTGCTCTCGCAGAACGAATTCCACAACTTTGCAAAGTGGCAGGTAATCTTTTCCTGTTGGTAGAAAGTCGCGAAACCTCTTCTGGCTCAGTCCTTTCAATACCAAAGTGAATTTGCCGTTACACTCGGTCACGCGTTCACCGACGACAGTGTTTTCCCCCAAACTCATGTTTGCTAAACCCAGCTCCATCTGCTGGTTTTTGCGAATATCGACTTTTCTTTTCACCCACTGACGAATCTCGACATCTTCAATATCGAAACAGTGAGCAATGATCCCCGACACCACCTGCGGTGAACGGCTTCGCCCTGCCAACATGCCGGCGTAAGAAAGCATCTTGCACCAGTTGATGGGCGTTTCGCCGCGAAGATCAGGGTCGGCTAACCCCACCAATGCGAAAAGCTGAGCGGAAAAGTCATCGCTCGCGCCTTCCTGAAACCGAATGTAATAGCGGTACTTTCGCCAAATCCGATACACCAGAGTGATCATTCGGTTGTTAAAGAAATCGAGAAACGGTCCGCGTAAGCCGAACTCGCCTTCTGTTAACACCTGCTCCAGCAGATATCCGGGAAGCGGCGACTGCGATCCTGTTAACCCAAGAAAGGTGGTTTCCAGCTCCATTCTGTCGTCGTGTTTGGTATCGAGCGACGACACATCTGACGTTGAGAACCCTAAACTTGGGTTCGACTTAAACACGAACTGACACTGGCGCTCCCAATCTTCGTCCTCGGGATCCATGTCATTCAGTTGCAGCAGCAACTCCACCAACTGATAGAAGTTGAAGCTTTTGACATCCAGCTCTGCCAACTCGTCCTGAATCGGCTCAAGGTTGGTTGATCTCATATCAGTGGCTGCATTCCATGCTGGTTACCCCAGCTGTATTCCTCTCGACTCTCGGCGTTGACCACTACTAACTCGTGGAACGAGTTGATACTGGCGTATAACGCAAAGAACTGGCTGAGTACGGTGCCAAACAGGTACAAATCTCCTTCCGAACCAAACGCATTCGGGTCCATGGTGATTCGCGATAACAACCCTCGAACAGGCATGCCTTTGATTAGCTTGTCCAGTGGTTCAGATTCAATCGATACAATGCCATCCATACGCTGACGAGAGATGCGCGCCGCCTGCTGATCCACAAGTGAGCGGAAATCGTAAGCGCGAAGCACAGAGCAAAGCGCGTTCTTGTCCAGCAGCGACAAGTAGTTCAGCGACAAATTGGAGATCAGCGTCCACAGCAAACTGCCGTCTAGTACCGGGCGCAGGGTTTGCGTTGGGATGGTGATGTTTTCAAAATCAGCAAATGGGGGCGATGTGTCCGTGCTGACGCAAATGTCTCCGACAGCCAGTTCTGCTGGCAGTTGTCGGTTGGTGCACGTCAGTTCAAGCGTGACGGCTTCGTCGAGCAGGTAACCTGTAGTTTCGTCACCGCGGACAAACGAAATATGATGATCAAAGCCGTCTTTGCGGATGCTGTCTTTCACTCGAACGCGGTAGTACAGCGCCAACCTCTGGCGAGCCAGTTCTATCTCGTGCTGGAAGCTTTCAAATGGGGTGTATACGCGGCGCTGACCGCGGACTCTTCCGTCCGAGGTTTCCTGCCACCCTTCCACGTGATCGACGCTGAATATTTCATAGTGCCTTGGGTAACGACTGGAGGGTGCAATTCGGTATTCTGTTCGTTTGCCTGTTAAATCAATCGGGTCCGCATCATGGCGAAACAGATTGACTATTGGTGTGGCATACAGAATGAAGCTCTCATCCGACACCAAAGTGCTGTCCGGCAAGGTCTGCGTAAAGTGGAAACGAAGGGTGAACTTGCCCGTTACATGATCGGGAATATAACGCCCAATGTGTTTCAAATCGAAGAAGTGGAACGATTCCGGAAACGCGAGGTATTCCTGAAAAATCCGATAACCCTGATACACATTCTTCGGATACGGCAGTAAACCGTCGTTATCAAACCCGACAACATCAAACACGTCAGTCGGCACTTTTACACTGCCACCGTCGTATTCCACTTCAATCGAATCTAGATAGTGTCCCAGCCACAAGTAAAGGTTTTGTGCGCTGTAAGTATCGCCGCCCAGATAAAAACGGAGTGAATCCAGCTCCACTGAGCCTATCGATTCGTCTTTGTTCAGCATCGACATTTCCAGAGACACTTTACTGGCGTCTTTGGTGTGAATCGCCGAGATTCGGTCGCAAACAATCGGGTAGATTTCTACATCACGACAAGTGCGAAACTGGCAAGGCGTATCGAAGACGGGCACCGAATCGACCTTGGTCTGCTTTTTGATGACCTGACGAGTACTGAAATTACCTTTCGGGCTGAATCTGAGAATGCTCATGCTGGGAATAGGACGAAGGTAATTCGGCCACAGCATGTTGATGATCGAGTGGGTTAACTCGGGAAATTCATCTTCGACTTTCTCTCTCAGCTTACCGGTTAAAAAGGCGAAGCCTTCCAACAGGCGCTCGACGTCCGGATCGGTATTCCGACCATTCAAGAAGCGAGAAAGTTGAGGATGAATCTCGGTAAACTGTTTTCCTTGGTCTTTTAAAAACGCCAGCTCATCTCGGAAATATTTGTCTTGTGCCACTAGGTTACTACTCGGTATTTTCTATTATTATCAAGGAGTAAATTGATCTTTACCCTTTCATGAATCGCTGATGTATCTATGGTCGCTGCCACACTGAATCGTAAGTTCAGGGGCTCTCTTTCATCCTGAATGACCATCACGTCGACTTCTTTTAGCCGAGGCTCAAACTCCTCCAGGCAGCGTTTTATCGACAGTTTCACGCGGATAGACAGATCCAGCATCGCCATCGTGGCATCGTTAAAATCCACCAGCCCAAGATTCGGAGAGCTTAGTGACTCTCCGATTCGGGTATTCAGAATGTTGGACACATTCCGTTTGATGGATCGCAGTACCTCGGCAGAGTCCGGGCCTTTTGAAAGTGAAATGGGTTTAGCGTCAGCCTCTAAACGCTCGAAGAGGCTGACACCGTACACACTTTCTTCAGGTGCGATATATCCCATCAGGCTTGATCCAGACGACCAACCAGAGACAGTTCAAAGTTCGCACCCATGTACTTGAAGTGAGGACGAACCGATAGCGACACCTGATACCAGCCTGGCTCGCCTTCCACGTCATGCACTTCGATAGCGGCTGCACGAAGTGGACGACGGCTGCGCACGTCTGCCGGTGGGTTTTCCTGATCCGCCACGTATTGCTTGATCCAACCGTTTAGCTCACGCTCCAGATCCTGACGCTCTTTCCAGGCACCAATCTGTTCGCGCTGCAGCACTTTGATGTAGTGCGCAAGACGGTTGATGATCATCATGTAAGGCAGCTGAGTACCCAACTTGTAGTTGGTTTCGGCTTCTTTGCCTTCTTTGGTGTTCGGGAAAATCTTTGGTTTCTGAATTGAGTTCGCAGAAAAGAACGCGGCGTTGTCGCTGCCCTTACGCATGGTCAGAGCAATGAAGCCTTCTTCTGCCAGTTCGAACTCTTTGCGGTCTGTGACCAGTACTTCCGTTGGGATCTTGGATTGCAATGCACCCATGGATTCGTACACATGAACAGGAAGATCTTCCACCGCACCACCGCTTTGAGGACCGATGATGTTCGGACACCAGCGGTATTTCGCGAAGCTGTCTGTCAGGCGAGTAGCAAATGCAAACGCGGTGTTACCCCATAGGTAGCTTTCGTGAGAATCACTGACGTTCTCCTCATAAGAGAAGGACTTCACAGGGTTTTCTGTTGGATCGTATGGCACACGAAGTAAGAAGCGAGGCGCTGTCAGACCCAGGTAGCGCGCATCTTCAGATTCACGAAGTGAACGCCACTTGGTGTATTTAGGTCCTTCAAACGTAGACTTAACGTCTTTCAGATTCGGCAGCTCTTCAAACGAATCGATGCCAAAGAACTCGGGACCGACACTGGAAATAAATGGTGCGTGCGCCATTGCGCCAAGCGAGCCCATGTATTGCAGCAGTTTCATGTCTGGCGTAGATGGGGTGAACGCGTAGTTACCGATGATAACGCCGGTTGGCTCACCACCAAACTGGCCATAACCGGATGAGTAAACGTGTTTGTAAAGACCCGATTGAGTGGTCTCTGGAGCGAACTCAAAGTCGTCCAGAAGCTCTTCTTTGGTTACGTGTAACACGTCAACTTTGTTGTTTTCGTTGAAATCGGTGCGGTCGATCATCAACTTAAGACCGCGCCAAGATGACTCCAGATTCTGGAAACCGTCATCGTGAAGAATTTCATCAACCTGAGCACCAATTTTTTTGTCCAGTTCCACCAGCATTTGGTCAACCAAAGCCTTGTTAACGGGTTCTTCAGTGCGGTTTGAACCTACGAGATTCTCGATGAAAGCAGCAACACCTTTTTTGGCGATGTCGTAGGCTTCTTCGTTTGGTGCAATACGGGTTTGCGCCATGATTTCATCAAGTAAATTTGCTGGCTGCTGCTCTATTGTTCTTTCTACAGCGACTTCATTTGTTGTCATCGGAATTATCCTTTCGTTCCTGTTTTTCACGCTGGTTATTCATTTCCCTGATCAGAGGTTTCGCTCTCATCACTTGCCACAAGATCCAGTTCCGCTAGCAGCTTTTCACGTGATTCATCTGAAGACAGGAGCTCTTGAAGACGAGAACGGAATGCTGGCACGTTGCCTAATGGACCTTTCAGCGCCAGTAGTGCTTCGCGAAGTTCGATCAGTTTGCTTAGTTCAGGAACCTGTTTGACGATGGAGTCTGGAGTGAAGTCTGCAAGAGACTCAAATGACAATTCGACAGGTAAATCAGCGTCGTCTTCATCAACTAACTTGTTTGAAACTGAGGTAGACAGCGTCAGCTGGCTCTCTTTCATTACAGATTCAAAGTTATTCTTGTCGATGCTGACAGGTTTACGTTCCTCTAAAGGGGCTTCTTCTGGATGCCCTTTAAAGTCCCCAACCACTAAAGTTTTCAACGGCAATTCCACTTCTGCCTGAGCATCGCCCGTTGCAGGAATGTACTTGATATTGATTCTTTCTTTCGGGGCAACACTGCCTTCTTTGGACATATTACGGTCTCCTTCGTTTGTCCCAATTTTTCTAGGGTCTTAAACCCATACAATGTTGAATTTATTGCGAACAAACTTCCGCCTCGAAATTGGAATTCACCACTGCTTTCGCAATTCCAAAAACAAGTTGAATGGCAATAAACAAACACAGATTCGCCCTGCTAACCAGAGCAAAATTCTTTATATACTTTGTAATGAGCTTCTATTTAGGAGAGTCAAGAATGACAGGATGACGTATAAACAAGGTATGAGAAAGCGCGTACATCTTCTGTACGATAAATCCATATACACCATTAAAGCCTAATTAGAACCAATTTTTAAATATCAGTCTAGAAATTCACCAGCCAAAGCGAAAAATTATTTAATTCTCATTTTTAAGATTATTTTCATTATGATTTTGCGATCAGTTCTTTTATTTATCTTCCGATTCAGCTCAATCAATTTGTGTGTTTAACCTACTATATCAAGATAAAGTAAAACCGTTACAACCATCACAAAAACAAGATGATAAACATCTCAATTAAAAGACAGACACTACCGTAAGTGACTAAATTACAATCATTAATCATCAAACTTAAATGTATAGATCAAATGCAACAAACCACTATAAAAATTCTTGCTATTCAACAGTTAACCACATTTTTCAACGGTAAAAGTTTGATATGAAATTCCTGATGACATTTATCATTGTTACTTGATCTAATATATTTTGCCAACAGAAAGTTTTCTTTCATTTATCATTCATGCATTCACAATAGTCTGTATTAATCAAGGTATTTATAAAATCAAAACTGAGACAATCACGCAAACACAAGCAATTACTAAAATATTAATTATTGTATTAACCTCACAATTACTAATTAAATGGTAATTCGGTGAAATTTATTATCACGTGACTTTGATCCAGGCATTTATTCGCTGTTCGAGCAATAAATTGCCCAGACAAAAGCAATTAATTGCTTGGTCATATATCGCAATAAACATAACCCTATGATTTTAGAGTTATTTATTATTTGGCACGGCAATTGCCTTATTAGACTCGTCGATTGACAACTGAAAAAAGCGAATAAACGCTTACATCTATTTGTTATTAATATGTTGCTTAAAACGGGGTTGTTGCCAAATTAGGAGCTGCCCAAGTCAAAAGAGGATTGAATATGCCAACTCCATGTTATATCTCCATCGAAGGTGAAACGCAGGGGCTAATTACCGCAGGTGCATTGTCTACAGATTCTATCGGTGATGCATTCGTTGAAGGTCATGAAGACCAAATGCTGGTTCAGCAGTTTGACCACAACGTGACAGTACCTACAGACCCTCAATCTGGGCAGCCTTCAGGTCAGCGTGTGCACAAGCCGTTCAAATTTACGGTGGCACTGAACAAAGCTGTTCCGTTGTTGTACAACGCATTGGCGTCTGGCGAGAAAATGAAATCTGTTGAGTTGAAGTGGTACCGCACATCGATTGAAGGTAAACAAGAGAACTTCTTCACAACCTCTCTTGAGAGCGCTTCTATCGTTGATATCCACTGTGAGATGCCACACTGTCAGGATCCAACAAACGCCGACTTCACGCAAAACGTTACCGTTTCTCTGTCTTACCGCAAGATCAACTGGGATCACGTGAACGCTGGTACTTCAGGTTCAGACGACTGGCGTAAACCTGTCGAAGCATAATCAGGTATATGATCAGTATCACGCTTCGCCAGTGCTTGCTCCCCCTTGTACTGGCGTGCTCCCCAAGATACTGGTCATCTGCAATGACGCAAAGTCACGAATTGTGACTTTGCGTTTTCACTACCAACTCAACGCTTTGGCGCGGATTAGATTGCAAAACGGAATGAATGCATGGGCACCTTAAATTTTACCCTAGATGTTGACGGGTTGGCTCCAGATACCCTTATCGTTCGAGAGTATGAGGGACAAGAGTCGCTATCTGATTACAATCATTGCCATGGATTCAAATACCAGATTGAGCTGGCTAGTCGCCAGACTGATATTTCTCCAGATCAAATCGTAGATAAAAGCGCCTGGTTAACCATCATTCAAAACGGGGAAGTGACGCAAATTGTACACGGCATCGTCAGAGCCTTTTTTAAAGGAGATACGGGTCGACAGCACACGTTTTATTCTCTTACTTTAGTGCCAGCTATTGAACGATTATCGCTGCGCCAGAATAGCCGGATTTTTCAGAACCAGAATGTGCCCGATATTTTGTCGGTGTTGTTTCAGGAAATGGGCATCAACGATTATGCCTTTTCCCTAAAACGATCCTGCCAGCCAAGGGAGTTTTGTGTTCAGTATCGCGAGACTGACCTTGAATTTATGCACCGTCTGGCGGCTGAAGAAGGGTTGGTTTATCGAATTACTCATGAAGTAGGAAAGCACACCATCGTATTCAGTGATGACAACCAAACCTACGATGAGTTACCTCTGCCTGTTACTTACAATGCATTGGCAGGGGGGCAGATAGATACTCCTTATGTCTTCGGCTTAAATGAAAGAATTCGTTCAGACGTCACCAACGTTACCTTTCAAGAATACAGTTTTAAGAAGCCCACCTATTCCTTCAAACAAGAACAGCTTGGTAAGGACATGGCGTACCAGCGTGATGGATACGAACATTACGATGCGCCAACGCGCTACAAAGATGACGAAAGCGGTCAGGCGTTCAGTAAATATCGCCTGGAATACCTTCGCCGTGAATCTCATATTGCGCATGGACAAAGTAATCACGCTGGTTTGCAAGCCGGGGTTAAATTCACGCTTACCGATCACCTTGACCCGAAATGTAATCGCGCCTGGATCATAATAAATGCCGTTCACTCAGGTACTCAGCCTCAGGCGCTTGAAGAGGAAGGGGGAAGCGGAGCAACTACCTACAGTAACCAGTTTACTGTGATTCCGGCGCAAACTCAGTGGAGAGCCAAGCCTCTGCCTAAGCCACAGGTAGACGGTCCGATGATCGCTATGGTTGTGGGTCCTGCTGGCGAAGAGATTTTCTGCGACGAACACGGTCGCGTAAAAGTTCACTTCCCTTGGGATCGCGAATCTTCACAAGATGAACACAGCTCGTGTTGGGTACGGGTTTCCCAAGGCTGGGCAGGTGGACAATATGGCATGATCGCCATTCCACGCATCGGACATGAAGTGATTGTTTCTTTCTTAAATGGTGACCCTGACCAGCCGATCATTACAGGGCGCACTTATCACGCCACCAACGTAACGCCTTATATTTTGCCGAGCCATAAGACTCGGACGGTACTCAAAACCCAAACGCATTTGGGCGAAGGTTTTAACGAGCTTAGATTTGAAGATGAAGCGTCTCGCGAGCAGATCTATGTTCACGCTCAAAAAGACAAAGATGTCGTGATAAACAACATCAGTCGCGAATCGATTGGTCTCGATTTTCACCAAAAAATCGGTCAGCACTTCTTCCAGATGGTGACAGAAAATACGCATCGTTTGGTGGGTAAGAACGTAACCGAAGAGTTTGGTCAGGATCACCACTACAAAGTCGGTCGTAACTTAGTTCAGCGAGTCATTGGCGCAGTGAACCGCTTTATCTCTGGCGGTATGGTCACCAAAATTGAAGGGGGCAGCGTCACATCGATGTCTGCGTCTGAAGAAAAAGAGATCGGCGCCAACCAACGTATCGCGGTGAACAATGAAAGTTATCTGAATGCCACTAACATCGTGTTGGAAGCCAAACAGGAACTGACCATCAAAGGTCCGGGAGGTTTTGTCAAAATCGATGGCGGTGGGATCACCATTTCAGGAAATGTGGTCAAGATTAACGAAGGTGGCTCACCAGGAAGCGGCACCGCACCAAAAGCCGTTGAGCCACAACCACCTGCGAAACCGCAAGAGCCGGACGATCCGGACAGGAGAACCTAATGCCAGCAGCAGCTCGACTTGGAGACAGCTGTGCCGGACACGGCTGTTTTCCCGCCACACCGATTATTGCAGGCAGTGGCGATGTGTTCATCAACGGTAAACCTGCTGCCAGACAGGGCGATACGGTATTGCTGCACGCCTGCCCTTGCCCCAAGATGCCTCATGGTATTCATGGCCGAAGCATTTCGGCAGGCTCTTCTACCGTTTCCATAAATGGAAAGCCGGCTTCTCGAGTAGGCGATGCGATTGGATGTGGTGGATCCGTTGCCGCAGGTTCTGGTGACGTATTCATTGGGGATACCCCCTACTCCTCACCCGCACACAAATGTGCGGAAGGCGCGGCTGCAAGCAAGTCACCGTTTTTAAAGATAACGCCTTTGGCGGAGCCGCTGGGCAGTGGCTGGGCGAGCTCTATCTTTACACCAGAATTCTACAAATCTGCATTGCAGAAAATGGCAGTGCAAGCTGACATCGCACTATTGAACAAAGCCATGGAGCTGCAAGAAATGAGTTCTCTGGCACAGTCCATTATTACGGCAGTCGACAACGGTGCAGACAAACAAGAAATGCTAGATGTGCTAGAAACCAACACCACAAAAGCACAGCGAAGAAAAGCGCGAGAAGAAATTACAGAGCGGGCAAAATCGACTAACCCAGAAGCCGCAGATCGATTCGCTATGGATATGGATGCCGCTGAGAAGGCCATGTTATCTGACCACGTTTACACAGTTGGCAAACCAGACGACAAACTAGACGAGCGGCGCTTACAGCTAAGAAAGGACTTTGAAGGCGACTCTGGATGGTCTGAAGCATCACCTGCAGAACTCAAAAATTTAGGTCTACGGAAAAAAGATCTGACGATTAAAGACAGTAACTTTCAGGCACAAGTATATATGCCCGACAAAAACGTCTTTGGTCCTAGCGCCAAGCCCGTAGTGGTGTTCAGAGGAACAGAAATGCCCAAACTGGACGATTGGAAAAACAATTCTGCCCAGGGGAGAGACAAAGAGTCTGCATATTATCGCAGGGCAGTTGATATCGGCAAAGCGGTCAAGAAACAAGGCTTACCTGTTGAAATATCCGGACATTCACTTGGCGGTGGCATGGGTAGTGCCGCTTGTAAGGCAAGTGGAATGTCTTGTGTCACTTTTAACGCAGCTGGTTTGCATAGCAATACAGTAGAAAGATATGGCGTCCCCAAAGCCAAACAAGGTCCAGATACGTTGATTAAAGGGTATCGAACGGAAGGCGATATTTTGACATACGTTCAAGAAGAGAACTTTATATTAAAGCACGTTATGCCCGATGCAGTTCGCGATAAATCGCTAGATACAACATTGCCAAAAACCAAGTCTCTGACCCCTCAAGCTATAGGAGCAGCAACGTTAGCGGGTGTTGCCTCCCCCATATACTCTCCCATGGCATATGGAGCGGTGAAAGCCAAAGAAAAGGTCGATATGCACGGAATGGATCAGGTGCGGCTTGCTCTAGAAGAGCGTAAAGTGAACGACTTACACACACTAACTAAGAGTGGAGCTTAATGAAAAAGTGGGGATGGCTTCTGATTGCAGGGCTGCTTGCTTTATCTATGGCAGCAAAAGGAGATTTGATGAATATTTTTGGCAGCAAACCTTATGCCGACGCCTTTTTTGAAGGGGATATGCTGAACATTGCAAAGGCGATAAAGAAAAAAGACGGTGAAGTTATCACCAAATTAGGGAAAGCGATTGAAGATATCGATGCCCCAGGAAAACACGGGATGACGCTGCTTGGCTTTGCAGTGAATGATGAAAACCCCGTAGCCATTAAAGCATTGATGGCATTAGGTGCAGATCCGTCTATTGAGCTGCCGGAACTAGGCAGCGTCGCTTATCACGCCATGTGGCGAAAAAGTGACGAGCCCTTAGAAGCTCTTCTTGAAAGTGGTATGGACCCTAACCTGCGTGATGAAGAAGATACTTTGATTTTCAACACCCCCTTGCTTGAAGAAAGTGATGCCATGAAGCTTTTGGTTGAATACGGTGCTGATGTGAATGCTCGCGACTCGTTAGGAAATACGCCTGTATTGCATTTGGTTTCGACTGCCTTTGATGAGGTTCTGTATTTATTGGATCATGGTGCAGATGCCGATGTTATGACAGATAGCGGCGTTTCATTAGCCTACAGCGTACAGCTTGATCTTGAAGATATGGATCAATCCACCGAAGCCTACCAAAAGATGCTCAAAATCCAGCAGAAACTTGTTGAAAAGGGTGTGAAATTTCCTGCTCTTACGCCTTTCGGTGAACGCTTTCGCAATAACATTGTATTTTGCCAAGAGCCACACGGTTATATGCCGAAAGCCGAATGCAAAGTGGAAGGTGTGAATGAATACCTAAGGGAACAAACCGAGCAAGAAAAACGCCTGGATGAAAAGATCCTTAAAGAACGTTTTGGTATAGAGCACCGCTTTTAGCGCTGCAAGACCAAAGTTTCCGAAACATGAAGATCTGACGAATACAGATCGGGATAGTACTTATGATGCCAGAATCTTCCAACGACGAGATAGAAACTAAAAGCGTATCGCTGTTCGATATTATGTCGAATACGACTGGCACTCTTTATTTACTTGTCGACAAACAGCTGTTTCCTAAATTGGATGAGTTCTGGAATGCTTTTTCTGGTCGTCACGATGCTCGATCTATCCCTCTTTACCGAGATACCGAATACCACCAACTTCTTGAGTTCTCCCCATTACTCATTGAGATAGAAAACGGCAACCCCGGAGAAACGCTTTTCCATTGGTTGCTTGAGCAGGGTGACGCGTTTCTTCGCTTTGGCTTGGTTGGCGTTTATCCGGGCTCACTGAATGACATCCAGGCACATTGGGCTAAGTGGCTAACCTGCATTTACCCATATGGGGATCAGGCTATCTTGCGTTTCTATGACTTTTCAGTGCTTCAAAAATTGTGGCGAGTCTTTACGTCAAATCAGCAATCAGCTTTTAGCGGCCAGCACGATTCTTTGTATGCACCGCACTCTCCAGAGAAAACCCAGGCATTGGTCAAAATATCTGATCAAGCTTGGTTAAACGAACAGCAGATAGAATCACAAAAAGCATTCACCCAACTAACACTGACACAAACTCAGTACGACGCTCTCTTTTACGAAAAACGTGTGAATGCTTTAGCTTGCAAACTTCACGAAGAACTCGCTCCTAGATACGGTTGGCTTTTACCCTACGTCAATGTGAGGGAAAGATTTTGGGAAGGTCTCTCTATCGCCATTGAGAAATTCCCCGACGAGTCTTCACTTGCTCACGAAACCTACGCTATGTATCGGTTTTATTTAAGTAGCCATTTTGATGATCACCCTGATTTTCAAAAACTTCTGCGTCAGTACCCTCTTCGCGAGTCAATCAAACACTTTTATGAACGATTGCGACGAGAACCTGATTTACTGAATGAATATAAACAAGAAGGCTGGTTAGGCATCGAAGGTTGTGCGGAGTTAAGCAATGACTGATTCCCACCCCCTTATCTTTGACAGAGTTCCGCTTGCCCAATGGCAGGAAAACGCTCAAGACAAACCAATATTTGTGCTGGCTGAATCCGTCATCAACCCTCAGGTCAGAACATTGGCAGACAAAGCGCTTAATGAAAGCCCTTCTGAAAACCAAGAGAACTGCCTGTATTGGGGGGAAATGGGTAGGGTTCATGCCTCCATTTCACCCTACTTGTTGAAATTGGATAGCTGGGAAGATTTCGAAGAGACGATCGCCTTCCAGCCTAATTGGGGGATTATCCTCACCCTGAGTGAAGATAAAGCAAAATACGAAAACCCGTTATTTTATCTCTTAAATCATATTCGTGAGTGGACGTTTATTGAACCGCCAAAAGACAGCGGAGATCAGGGTCCAATGCTTCTGCGCCTTTCCGACTGGGATATCTTACAAGTGTTACTGAATGCCAGCAACGACGTAGAGCTCACCTCTCTGTTTGGTCCAATAGAAGCCTTCGCTTACTGGCACAAAGATCAAGATGACGTTCAGCAAATTAGGTTGAAAGCCAAAGCGCAACAAACACTCGCACACCGCTCACCGCAGCTTATTAGTGAAAATCAAAACTCAGCTCTCAGAGCGTTTGCACATCGCCACCAGCATAAGAAATACGCGGATCATTTAAAGAAACATCACGACGAAGTAAAAAACTGGAGCGATGAAGACCTCTCCGCTTTTTTGCTTCGCAATATCGATACCGCTAACCAACTCAAGTTCAATACAGAAAAAGATGTCGTTCGCTATTTGAGCTTAGCCACGGTATTTGGTGAGCAATTTGTTGAAACCCCATGGGCAAAACAACAACTTAAAAAACCTGCGGCGATTGGTACCCAGTCCCGCATGGATATGCTGTATCAACGAGCTTTAGAAGAACTGGATAAGGAGCCGAAAGGATGAGTCAGGACAGAAAAACACAGCTTATGAGCAGCGCAGAAGCTGCCGAGCAGAATTTCTCGACCGACAACGTGCTTTCTGGCGGCTGTGTCGAGTGTGGTTGCGAGGTGTTCATTCGCTATCACTACGACGACGAAAAGCCAGTGCCTAATGCTCCTTTTATTCTGAAAGACAGCAATGGCACTGATATCGAGGGCACAACCGACGATAAAGGGCTTTGCAAGATTGAAAACATGGGCTGTGGTGGATTCGAGTTATTGCTTGATGAAGGCAGCGATGAATTCAGCCCAGAGGAAGCGATCGCGAACAACCCTTCTCTTCAACACAACCCGATTCATGCCGCGATTGCGGGAGAATACTTCTCGCTTTACAGCATTCTGAGTCGAGAAAAAATCCTAACTTATGACAAGGATGACAGCTCTGATGCATTTATCGATATTGATGACGAAGGCTGGTTTGGTACCTGGAGTGTGGAAGACAAATACGACCCGGCGTATCGGCGTTTTTGGGAGCTAAATGAAAAGATAAACGAAGGTCCCAGAGATCTTCGTGTTGCGGTCAAAAACATTCATACCAGCCTGGCTGCAGAAGTCGCGGGTCAGTCTCAGGACAATTCTGCGATCCTTCTTTTTTTGCCAGATTGCTCTTGGGTTTGTACCTGTTGTCGGGCAAGCCATGGACTTGTACGACCTGGGTGATTGGGGTTGGAAAACCTACGAGGGTAAAGATCTCGATACCTGGCACTGGGCTTCTGGCGCTTTGATTGGTATCGGCTTTGTTCCTGGCTTAGGGGATGCAGTGAAAAAAACCGGTAATGCGGTCATTGATGCACTACGTAAATCCGATTCAGCGGCTATCCAACTCGCCATCAAAACCATTCGAAGTTTGTCCAACGGAAACGTGGTCAGGTACTTGTCTGACTTTGGCTCGAAGCTGAAAGAGTACGGCAAGAAAGCGGTCGATTTGATCGACAAGATCATCGCTGGTCTTGTTCAGGCTCTCAAAGACGGCGCATCATGGATCATCAGGCTAATGAAAGACGCCTTTCAAGGCATGATTAATGCCATGAAAAAGCTGTCTGAAAAGGTGGCTGACATGATTGCCTGGCTCACCAATAAAGTAAAAGAGTTTATTGGGAAAGTCGTGACGCGCGTGACTGGTACGGCGAAGAAGAAAGGGTCGGCTAAAAATCCTGAAAATACCAATGCGGGAACGAACCGAGACGGTAACAACGGGCAAGGTAACAGCGATAAAAGCAGTGACGCCAATGGCAAACAGAGTTGTAACTCGGACGGTCCTTGCGTCGATGATCCGATCAGTACCGCGACAGGTAAGGTCATTGAACAAAGGGACGATTTTGCCCTACCCGGCTTTTTACCCATCACGCACAGCCGTTACTATCACTCGGTTGGGCGTATGGAAGTCGGATTGCTCGGCTCTGCGTGGCGAAGCTCTTGGGATACCTCCCTCACCCTAGAAGAAGGGATTGTGACCTTTGTCGACCAAGACTACAGCGTGGGCATTTTCCCTACACCAACTGACGAGAAACCAACTCAATCTGAACTCAAGCCAGAGTGGCGACTCTATCGCACCAATGAGGAATTCGTTCTTCAAAACAAAGACCGGCAACGCCTGCACTTTGCTCATGCTATCGGTAACCAAATACGTTTGACCAAAATGTCGGACAGCTACGGCAATCAAACTCACTTCTTGTATGAAATGGGGACATTGAAGTGGGTAGTACTGTCGGATCAAAAGTTGATTCAGGTACACACTCGAAACCGCCGTATCCAGAAACTCGACTTATTGGAAGAAGACAAACAACTCATCCAAACCTTAGCCACCTATCGATACGATAAACGTGGTCGATTGCTTTCCGTCCGAGCCAGTGAAGGTCGGAACTTCGACTATCAATACTCTGATGAAGGCTGGCTGACCCGTTGGGATGATCTTTCCAATACTTGGGTAGAACACGACTACGACGAAAAAGGACGCGCCACGAAAACTCGCTGTTCAGGTGGTTATTGGGAAGGGCAACTCCACTACGATGACGACAATAACATCACATCGCACAAAAGTGCGTTTGGTGGGATCTCCCAGTACTTCAAAGACGATAAAAACCGCATCATTGCGATTGTCGATCCAGAAGGCAACCGAACCGAGCAAGAGTGGAATTTTGATAACCTGACGGCAATCACCGACCCTTTAGGTCAGCGCACCGAATACGAATACGACGACTGGGGTAACGTCACTCAGGTCACCGAGCCTAATGGGCAGGTTCATACCTATTCCTACGATGAAAACGGACAGCTGCTGAGCTACTCAGACCCACTGGCGAGTACGTGGCATTACGCTTATAACTCGGCAGGCTCTCTGGTGTCGGTGCAAGATCCAGACTCCCGTGAATGGCGACATGAATACAACGCGCTAGGTCAGCGGACACTGACAACTTTGCCCGTTGGTTCAGAAACACGCTATGGCTATAACCCTCAGGGGATGCTGGAACGGGTTTCCCCCGACAAAGGAGTTGGATTTACCTTTTACTACGACAAACAATGTCGATTGGTGAAACGCACAAGTGATGAGCAACTTACCCGGCGTTGGTACTACAAAGGCAACAGCCAATCTCCTTACCAGGTTGAGTATGAAGACGGGTCGAAAACCCAATTTGAATACGACATTGAAGGCAACATCACCGCCATTACGGATGCCCTTGGCAACGTCTCTCGCTATGAATATGGCGCATTCGATAAATTGGCGTCTGCCACTGACCCTCTGGGTGCTACTACCCACTACCATTACAACGTGGAAACCGAATTTGCGGGTGTGACCAACAGTAAGGGACACCAATGGCGATACGAGTTTGATGCCCTAGGGCGAGTGAAAACCGAGCGTCATTACGACGGGCGCAAACACCATTTCGGCTACGATGCCGCCGGTCGAATTGTTTCTCAAACCAAACCCAATGACCATGTGCTGCAATACGACTACAACGAAGGCGGTCAGCTTGCCGAGATACAAACGCTCGACCACGAAGGCAATGCCACGAGTAAAACATGGTTTGAGTACGATGAGGCATCTCGCCTTCTTAGCGCAGAGAATGGCGACGCTTGGGTGGGGTTTGAATACAACGCTTCCGGACAGGTCATTAAAGAAACGTTGAATGGGCAAACCCTGACACACCGCTACGACAGTGCGGGCATTCGAGAATCGTTAGAAGGGGCAAACACACCGTTAGAGTTGCTATGGCAGAAAGGGCAACTCCAACAATTAGGCATTGGCAGCCATCAACCTCTGAATTTCAGCCACAACAATGCGGGCTTTGAAACCTTAAGAGACAACCAGAACGGATTCAGGCTACACCATCAGTGGGGCAAAACGGGCTTACTGGAACATCAGCAGCTAGGCTTTTTGAACGAGCAAACCGCCGACCTTGCCGCGCAGCCCAGAGACCGATATTTACTGCGTAAGTATCAATACGACGCCCTCGACCGCCTGGTCGGCATCGATGAATCTTACTTCGGTAAAACCGACCTTCGCTTGAATCCGAATGGACAAATCAGCGAAGTGCGGCAAACCAAATCCTGGAAAGATAAGGCGACTCAGGTTCAGCTTTTCGGCTACGACAGCGAGCTCAACCTCAACCAGCAAAGCACTCTACCGTTAGCCGACAACGTGATTGACCTCGCCCAAAAGCGCGAAGAGAAGAACACGCATCAATACGACCGTGCGGGCAGGGTTGAGAAAAAAGGTCCTTACACCTATCGCTACGATGAATGCGGTCGGGTTATAGAGAAAATCGAGCAGCAGAATGGATACAGAGCGAAAAGCACCAAGTTCATCTGGAACGCCTTTGATCAGTTAATTAGAGTCGAGCTGCCCAACCAAGAACGTTGGCGTTACCGTTATGATCCTTTTGGAAGGCGAATCTCAAAAGAGTGCGAGCAAAGCCAAACCGAAAAAGCTAACCTGAATTACCTGTGGGATGGCGACAACCTGATTCAGCAGCAGAAAGTATGTGCGGACGGCACGGCGCTCAGCACCATTGAATGGGTGTATGAACCCGATAGTTTCCGACCCCTGGCGCAAATCAATACGGATAACCTGCTTGGCACGTCGGCACTCAGTTATGTGGTGACCGATCACGCTGGTACGCCTCGTGAGCTGTGCAGCGAGCAAGGCGACATCATCTGGCGGGGGCAGCATGAAATTTGGGGCGGCTATAAGCAGCAACACCAACAAGGCTTGTTAAAGAAATACGCCAGTGATGCGGCTAACGACCCAATTGAATGTGACTTGCGTTACCAAGGGCAGATTTACGACCGGGAAACAGGGCTTTACTACAACCGGCACCGCTACTACGATGCAGACAGCGGTCAGTATTTAAGCTCAGACCCTATCGGTTTTGCTGGTGGTTTAAGACCACAAGCGTATGTAAACAATCCGATGGATTGGGTGGATCCGCTGGGGTTGGCTAAATGTCCATCTGTTGGTACCAAATCCGAAGCAACCATTAACTCAGGTAAAGACGCTTCATCTGAAGGAGGAGTCTACAAATTTACCGATACAAGTGGTAACGAGTATACTGGTTCTACTAATAATTTTGGTAATCGTATGAACCAGCATATTGGTGACAGTAGGCTAGAACCAGGGTCAAAAGTTGAGTTTACCCCCATACACACGCCAGGAAGGACAGATAAAGGAGCCCGAAGAATTAGACGTTTCTACGAACAACAAAACATCGGCTTTGATAGCAACGGAGTACCACTTCCAAACAAATCATCTGGATTTAGAGCTGTGTCACCAGAGAAATGGAAAAAGTATACCGGAAGCGATGGATTACCTGATTTCAATAACCCATATTTTAACTAAGCAAACAATGAACATTTCAACTTTTAAAAATTATATCGAATCCGCGCCTGAAGGTGTAGCAGACTGGAAAACATGGGAAAGCTCATTACCAACTTTTGCTTCTTTAGCCCCTGTACTTGAGTTTATTAACGAAGTTCAGTGGTCTAAAGACAATTGGAAAGCAATAAGAGCTTTCATACGTAAGGGGTATCTAGAGCAAAATTTACCTTCAGAATCAATTGAAAACAATGATCACGTAAATATATTCAACTCCAAAATAGACAATATTGAGATATTTAAATCAAAATCTTTAAGCTTATCAATTGTTCGCTCTTTAGAATCTGTTAATTTGCTTTCTGAGTCTATCGAGGCGTTAAGTATATCTCACGCTAGTAAGCTTTCCAAAATCACTGGAAATATCGAAAATTTAAAATTTCTATCTTTAAATAAATGTCCTAAATTAAATATAGACTCGATTATGCATTCTCTTGAAGATATTAAAATCTTAGATATGAGTAGTAATAAGCAGTTACTAAATATTGAAGCGTTACATGGAAACAGTAGTATATTGGCACTATACCTAAGTGATACCAATGTAATTAAGCATGAAAAAACAATAGATACGCTAACATCAATGCGTAATTTAGAGAGAGTATGGATAAAAGCCAATAAGAGGCAACTTGACGAGCTGAGAGAAGCGCTACCAAATATAGTAAATTGAGTTTAAGCTATGGCTTAAGCTATTAGTAATAGTCGTATATTTTTTATAGATAATTCGTATAAAGTACGATGAATTTAGTTCTTGCTAGGTTTGACTTTTCATGGAGACTAAAGTTTAGCTAATAATATCGTAAAGAAGGGAGACAGGCACCTATATATCACTAAATTAGAACATCAATATAATAGATTTAGAAAGAATTACTAGAAAGCGAGAAATTTAGATTTTTTGTGAGGTAATAATGAAAACAATCGCTGAGTTGGTTAATCATTTAAATAGTAATGCTGATGACGAAGTGTTTTGGTTGGGACAGGCGAGTGATGAACAACTCCATCTCTTAGAGTCGGAGTTGGGAGCTGTACTCCCTGAATCATTAAAGAGATTTTTTCGCTTAGTTGGTGGAGGGGGCACTGTAGCAGAAGAGATATCTGGGATCATTTCTGATGATGCATTAACAGACTCTCATGGTGGCATGCTGTTTGATACACTTTATTGCAGAAAAGAGTTTGGATTGCCTGACTATTTTGCAGTTATATATTTCAGGGAAGATGAAGTCTGTTGGTGTATAAACTTATTATCGGAAGAATTTGGTAAGATCGTTAGTTATAATCTGTTCAAGCAGGAAACATATAAAACAATGTATGATTCTTTTGAACTTTTCTTAGAAGAATATGTGGAACTTAGAACAGAATAAAGAACGATACAGTCGAGTATAGACTGCATAATATCTGATTTTGGGTTATTGACAATGCTAGGCAACAACAATTCCGATTTACTAATTTCCCATCAACAAATAGAGTCCTTTCAGCCTCTGGAATTTCTTAGGAGCGAAGTCACTAAAGTGAATATTGACATAGGAATATAGGTGCGACATTTTATAGATATAGTGATGAAGTAATCTGATTTTTCGAAGCGACTACCCTGTTAACTTTAAAGATGCTTATAGAGAAAGTTATGTACTTTGATTTGCAAGATTTCTATTTTAAAGATGTTTGTTTCAACTACTCTGATAATAATGAAGTAGATTATGTTGACGCTCTTAACGGAAAAATCCCTCAGGGCAAAGAGCTAATTTATGAAATCGAGAAAATAGATAATAAAATCAATGAATACGATATTCTACCTACTATAGGTCTACCTCTTGTAAGTAGAAAGCTAATATCTGTGTTTTTCAGAATTTCTAGAGAAAGACATAATAACTTTCCCAGCAAAAATAATAGATGAAAATGGGAACAGTAATTCAGATTTTTCAGCTCTATTTGTTATAAATAGCTATGAGTGTGTTGATATTGAAAGATCTGAGATAAAATATAAAAAGTATAGAAGCGGAACACAGTCAATGAGAATTATTGACTTGTACATTGACACTAAAAAAATAGGAAATTCCCCTATCTTTAGAATTAAAGAGAAAAATGGCTATATAATAGTTAACCAGAATATAAAGGATATGTGTTTAAACCTTAAAGGTCTGGAATTCAAGAAAATAAAGTCATAGAGTTTAAAATCGTAAAGAAATAAAGATAATGAAAAATCATGTAAGAATATTTCCTGAATTAGGTGGATTTGCAATATTTTGTGAGTCATTATTGGTTCAAGAATTAGATATAAACTTCGATCTTCTTAGCTACTTGGCTAATAGCTCAGATTCTGAAGATATTATTAAAAAAGGGCTAATATTTCCGATTAATGAAATAGAAGATGGACTTTATACGATTTACCTAGAAGAAGGGAAAAATAGTGGTGGACAAAAATTTATCTCCGACGGTAATCTGTCAATGTGTGGCATTGGCTACCTAGCAGACTTCAATATAATAAAAATGACAAACAATAATAAAATAATAAAGTTTCCTCTTGAAAGTGGCGAATACATGTTAAGTTGGAAAGTTGATATCCATCTTGAAAATTTAACTATATTTTATACCAAAATAAGTTAAAAAGTAGTAACTGAAAAAGTTAGTATTATTGAAGATAATGAGTATTTTATGGTGAATACTAATTTTTAACAGAATACGGTTTGGGTAGAAGCATGCTAGATAAACAATCTATTCAATTCTTTAAATCGCAATCGTGGTGGTTCGATGAAACTACTCAAGGCTATCAAAAAGCGTTGAGTTCATATGGGATAAAATTGCAAAGTTCTATAGCGCAATTTTACCTACACGTGGAAGACGGACCGACATTTAAAAGTCGGCATGTCGAACTACTCCACCTTCCTTGGTTTATTATCAATTCAGACTATTCATTGCTTCTCTCTACCGCTCAGTCTTCATTTTCAGTCGGAGATATCTGCATACCAATTACCAACTTGGAAGCGCAATCTTGTTATTTTTACGACTTAGAGAGTCATCGTGTTTTGCTATTCAATGCATCAAATGAAAAACCAAATCAGCCAGAAAGAATATGGTTTTCTTGGAATGAGTTTATTCATTGGTATTTCAATATATAGAACGATATTAAGAAAAGTATGTTTAGTTAGGAACAGTGTCTAAAAGCAATGGAGCTGCGAAAAACAACGCCGAAGAAAGCGTATAATCCATACTACTACTGTTACTTCTGTCGCAATTTTTACTCTAATAAAAATAGTTTCTCCTCACACCTACCTCCTTAATTTACTCTCCTGTCAATTAAATTGATACCACTTTATCAGATAGAAAAATGTACAACAAAATCAGGCTTTTTATTATTGAATGTGTTGATCCTATGGATTTGCTTAACGAACGCTCGGAGGCTGAAGCACTAGAGCAAGTGTGTAAAATTTTCGGTCACAAAGTCGCCAAGTTTATCGCCTATTCGGAAAAGGATCTTATCAAGTATTGCAACTACATCTCTTCCATCGACTCTAGCCATGGTCCGAGAGGTGAAGAGCTTATGCCGCTATGTATCCACATTTCAGCGCACGGTAATAAAAAGGGAATAGAATTTGGCAGCGATTTTCTCAGATGGCGAGAAGTATTCGAAGCAATGAAGCCGATCTTTACGGACATGAATGATTACGACGGAGAAGTCTTTGTATCATTATCTTCCTGTGAAGCTGGTAGCCAAGGGTTAGACAGACTAATTGCCAAAGAGTGGGAGCACACAGGGAAAATAGATCCGCCCCGCTACATTTTCACAACCAGTGACGATGGCGGCGTTCGATGGGATCACGCTGTTGTTTCCTGGACTGTTTTTTACCATCGAATTGCTAACATTCAAATCATTAAGAAAGATCAGGTGCAAGATGTGATAGATGACATTAAACAATGCATTGATACTCATATCTCATATTTTCGGTGGGATTCCACTAAATCAGAGTATCTCTACTACAGCCCTGATGATGACAGTTCATATTGTTAATGCGTACCAAATAATTTGGTGAACGATTTGAAGCTGTTTATTAGAAAACTTATTACTAAGATTAAGCTCTAGAAAGTAATTGCCACCCAAATACTGGGTGGCGTGAAGATAAGTTTTGAACAAAAAAATTAATTCGTCTCCTATTAACAAAGTCCGTTTCTTTTATAAGAACTTAGGTGATTATCCACTCCCCTCTCTTAACAAGCTTTTCCTCTCATGATTATCATAAATCATCTTCCTGAACTCGATGTTGAGTAAACGTTACCACCATTTATTCTCGTCAAGGTTGCTGAGGTGTCGTAGGTCAAGCGGAGCTTTTATGGTGGTACTCGTCAATGTTTTTGATTTATCAGTACGCCAATAGGGAAAGCTAATGAACAGAAGAAAATTTCTTGAACGTATAGGGCTGGCAGGCGTTGGCAGCACTACTTTTATCAGTCAGCTAACCAATGCCAACGAGCATACGCCACAAGAAAGCCGTGCTACGCAAAAAACGAATTTAGATTCCGACCACTTTTTCGGTCTGATTGTTGCGGCAAAAAATGCCAGCGCCCGAGATAAAGGTGCTGCGCATTATGTTTGCAATGGAAGAAACGATCAGAATGTTATCAATCAAGCTTTGGCGGATTTAGGAAGTAAAGGCGGAGTGGTTCATCTGACACCCGGAACCTACGTTTGCAAGGGGGCTATCAAGATGCACCACCGCACGACTTTACTCGGTAGCGGTCGGGCAACGATTCTTAAGGCAGTGGGCACATGGACCTCCCAGAATGGTGAGCATGGCGCAGTGATTGAACCATTGAACTCTCGTATACATAAGTCACGAGTAGGATTCTTAAGCATTAACGGCAATCGCTACAATGGGGCAAACGTTCAGGGCATTTACTACCACATTAACTCAAAAGGTGACTTTGATGAGGGTTCTGACGCAATCCATCACTTCGAAGACATTTATATATACGAAACAAATCAACATGGTTTTCATGTGGCGGGAAGTTATATGCGCGCCACAAAAGCGTCCAATATACGTGTTTACAATGTCGGAGATGAAGGGGCTGCCGAGGGAAACAAAGCTCATGGATTTTTCATAGCATCACCCGACGGTATGTACCATCAATGCGATGCCGGAAGCAGCGCGGGTCATGGCTTCTATGTGGACCATGCAAACAATCATTTCACTAATTGCAAAGCTTGGTACTCGGGGTTAAACGGATGGAATATCCGCAGTGCGCGCGGAATGTACGGTGTTTGCGAGGCTCAAGATAATAGTGGACATGGATTTTATATCGAAGCTGGTCCAAACTCTCTGACAAGTTGCCATGCCGATTCCAATAGTTGGCAATCGGATGATCCATCGGCTGACTTTGATGGGTTCCATATCCCTTGGGGCGAACACATTCAGCTAATCGCATGCAGTGCTTACGATAAAAATGAAAGCCATCGAGGTCATTGGCAGCGATACGGGTTTTACTTGGGTCGGTATGCCGAGCATGTGCAGATCTTAGGTACAACCATAGATAACAATATCGGGAGTACCGGCGGCGCAGGCATAACAGGACCGACAAACAGTGTACAGGTGACTGGGTAATAACTGCTTCCCATTTAGCTATTTAGCTGATGAGAGTTCATTAAAATACTGTGGCACCCGATTTGCCATACCAACGCCTGATCCTGCAATAAGGATTTATACCCAAGCCCTCTTTTTGTAAAAGCTCAATCTCCCTAACTTTTTCGGTTCCATGTAAGTCGTGATAAGTGTGTGAACAGACATAAAAAAACGCGGCAACCGATATAATACTTCTTCCACTATTGTTCCTATGGTTGGCGTTTTAAATCAACCTAAACTATCTTTTTAAATGTGTTTTCCTCATCGCTGTTTAGACAACATAACCTAGAAAAATAGCGGATTTCACAAATAATTATTGCGTTCAGTTTAGGTAAGAATGCAAAGATTTTTAAGGCTATTTCCTTAAACGAAAATATGAAAGCGGGTATATAAATGTGGATTTCTAAAGCTAAGCTATTAACGATAATCTTCACAGTCCTTTTATTAAATCCTCTGTTTTCGATGGCAGCCGAAAAGCAAAAGACTGTTGCCATCATTACTGTTGATTTTCAATCAAATACGATGCTTAGATTTGGTAATTCGTTTTCATTACGAGCCAAAGAATATGGCTGGAATGTCATCAAAGCCGAAATTTTTGGCGATTATAGTAAGGCAGACCAATATTTTGATGAATTCATAGAACGAGATGTTGATGCCATTTTCAACGACATGTTGGATCCAAACTTAATCGAGTCTGCACTCTTAAAAGCCAAAAAGGCAGGTATTCCAGTGATAAATGGTGATGCTGGATTCCACAAAGACGTTGTCACAAATATCACTTCAAATAACTACTTTTTGTCCGCGAGAGTAACAAAATATTTATTTGACAAAATGCTTGTTGATAACAAGAAAGAACTGTTAGGCATTACCTGGTTAGATCACCATGGTATTCGAAAAAGAACGGACATAATGGAAGCCATTCTGGCTGAATACCCAGAAATAGAATTAGTCAAAATGCATCACACCAGCATCCCCGGACAAGTGCAGGATTCGAGAAACTTCGTGTCAGACTACTTAAGCAATAACCCTGACTTCGACGGATCGGTATGGGCTGCATGGGACGAGCCTGCCGCTGGCGCTACACAAGCTATTTTGAAAGCAAGAAAAGGGAATAGCGTATACACCACAGGTATTGACGGAAACAAATGGACGTTTGACATGATCAGACAGAGACCACCTTTTCTGGCAACAGAGTCTCAGAACTTTGAGATGATGGGCAGACAGGTGGCGGACTGCATGAACGACATTTTCAACAAAGACACCGAAACTGAGAAAGTGTATTGCGGTGATGTTGTGCCATATAACCTGTACGTCCCTACAATTCTGGTCACTCAAGATAACCTCCCACCTGTTGGTAAATTCCCCTGGAGCGAATCAGGAGAGTTTTCTCAACAATATAGCGACTCTTCTTCCTGGCCTACGCTTGATGGGCACTGGGGGTTGGAGGTGAATGACGGATTGACCATAAACGATTACACGTTGTCTGCGTTAATCACTCCACTTCTGTTTGACAAAATGACAAAAAATAACAAAACGGATTTATTGGTTATTACGGCGGACGATAATGTAGCTTCCCGAAGAAGAGCAAGGATTATGGATGCGGTATTAAAAACGTACGACAACCTTGATGTTAAAGGCAGAGCTCAGATCGCTATTTCGGACCAATCTGTACAAGAAGCACAAGCAGCGGTAGAAGAATTCTTAAAGCAAAACCCCGATTTTAAGGGCGCAATCTGGTCTTCGGTAGACATTCTTAACCAAGGAGCGACCCAGGCAATAGCCAACCTAGAAAAGGGAAAAAATGTATACACGCTGACTGATGTGAGGGGCTTTTAACTGGCACTACACTTATGGCAACGCCTACATAACAAACTACTGGGGTATACGTTGTACTAACTACGAAGAATTCAAAATATGAAAAATTCCAATTTATTCAATAGTATTCGTAGCAAGTTTGGAGTCCCCCTTCTTATAGTTTTCATTATTATAAGTTCTATATTGGGCGTGTTTAATTATTACCAGTCTGAAAAAGAACTGGAAAGACAAGTTGAAGAAAAAATGGAAGCCACCCTAACTCGATTATCGCTCGGGTTAGGGAAATTGCTCTACAATTTTTATGGTGACCAAGTATATCAGATCATCACAACAGAAATGAATGACAAAGAGGTTCATTCAATCCTTATCAAAGACGCAACCAACACGTATGTCACCCATGGTCAAACCCGAAATGAAGACTGGAATCTAGTCAACATTAGTGAAGATTTTCAAAATACTAGCGAAGATCTTTATCATAAAGAAGTAACGATATTATTTAATTCGGTGGGGTCAGACGATTCAGCCGATGATGAAATAATGGGTGTAGCAAAAGTCTATGTAACGAAGAAATTTTTAAGAGATAAATTAACAGACTTAATCATCACCACCGTTATCGAAAGTATTGTTCTTTTTACAGTGCTGTATCTCGCTATTTATATGATTCTTATGATTGTCATTATTAACCCCTTACAAAAGCTAAAAACATCTTCTGATGAATTAGCCAAAGGGAATTTATCTTATGACATTGAGACAGAGAGAGAAGATGAAATAGGAAGTCTCGCCAATAGTTTTGAGATTATGCGGGATTCTATTCGCAAAAAGATATCTAACTTAAATACCTTAAACACAACAGGAGAAGAGCTCTCAGAGTTTATTTCCTCGGATAATCGAGAACAATCAAAGCTTTACATACTTTCCATTATTCAAAAGGTACTCGTAGATTATTTGCACTTGGATTCTTGCAAAATATTCATTTGGGACGAAGAAAATAAGCAGTTCTGCAAAGATTTTGGTGAAATCAAAAGCATCGACACGCTAATGTCGGATGCAATCAAGCATAAACAAGTAGAGTTTGCTCAGGATGGAGATGAGCTGAGATGCTGCATGCCTATGGTTCATGAAGACAGCGTCATTGCCATCTTCGATGCCACAGGCAAAGAAGGAACCATTCAACGACAACATATAGGTAATGAATTTATCTCGACTCTTTTCAGAATGGGGATCACGGCAATTCTAAGAGTGACAATGCTTGGTGACATTCAAAGATTAAATCAGGACCTTGAAAAACGTGTTAAGGAGCGTACAGCGGAACTGTCAGTAGCGCAGATGCAGTCAGAAGAGGCTCGAAAAAAGGCAGAGATGTCGAAAGATGAAGCGGAACGCGCCAATCAAGCAAAGAGCCAGTTTTTATCTAACATGTCGCATGAATTACGAACACCACTAAATGCCGTGCTGGGTTTTTCTGAAATGCTAAAAAACCAAATGCACGACAGCAAAAGCATTAGTTACCTAACAGCCATTAACACTGCCGGTAATACCTTGCTTGCTTTAATCAACTCTGTCCTCGATCTCGCTAAAATTGAGTCGGGAAAAATGGAACTTGAGTACAACCCTACTTCACTCAAACGCCTGTTAAACGAACTGCACAGCTTCTTTTACCAGCAAGCCAGTGAGCGCGATATCCTGTTTGAAATACAACTCAGTGATGACATAGAAGAATGCGTGTTGCTGGACACGTTAAAGCTAAAACAAGTTTTGATTAACCTGTGTAGTAATGCGGTCAAGTTTACCCGTGATGGCAGTGTCACGATTAAGGTCAGAACTTCAGCTTCAAGCAATGAAGCCAAAGTTAATATCTATATCGACATTGTCGATACTGGGAAAGGCATTCCAAAATCCCAGCAGGAACGTATTTTTCACGCTTTTGAGCAAATATCTGGGCAAAAAAGTTCAGAATATGGAGGAACGGGACTTGGGCTGGCCATTACCCTGGAAATTGTCCATTTGATGGGCGGTACAATCAATGTTTCCAGTGAGGGAGAAAATAAGGGTTCATGTTTTAGCATAATGATACCTGATGTCGAAAAATGCAGCGCAGAATTAACCGAGTTCGCCACTGAGAGCTCAACTATCGATTTTGAAGAAATACTCTTCGAACCCGCCAAGATCATGATTGTTGATGACATTCCACACAATAGAAATCTGATTTCGAGTTATTTATCTGACTGGAAGTTTGACATTCTAGAAGCAAAACATGGGCAGGATGCTTTAGATAAAGTTCATGATTTCAGTCCAGATTTGATCTTAACTGATCTCAAAATGCCTGTTGTTGATGGCCAAGAGTTATGCATTAAACTCAGAGAGGACATGGGTTCCAACTGTATGCCGTTGGTTATGGTGACAGCCTCTGCGATGGTTGAAGAACAAAAAGACCTACTCAAAGTCTGTAATGACCTCTTAACTAAACCCTTGGCAAAACAAACGTTGATTAGCTGTTTGCTCAAGCATCTAGAACATTCCATTGTCGAATCAAGCTCTAATAAGGACAGATCTGGCGACAATATAGAGTATCAAGATGTCAACTTGAGATTACTGCCAGACGATCAGCGCATCGCGCTCGTCGAGTTTGTTGAAATAGGGGATACCGAGAATGCAATCAAATTGTGCGTAGATTTACCATCTGATTTAACCAATGAGTCAAAATGGTTAATAGAGATGTTGGAGAGTTTTGAACTAGCGAAGATTTTGGATAGATTAAATTCCATCGAAAATCCAATAAGTTAATTATCGCGGACTGGGGGTAGTTCGAATGAACGAAATTATGATAGTAGATGATACGCCTGCTAATTTAAAACTCTTAGAGTCCATATTAGTGGGTGAAGGCTACAACATAAGAGTCGCGATAAGCGGTGAAATGGCTATAAAGAGTGCAGCTAAGTTTCTTCCTGATCTCATTTTAATGGATATTAACATGCCAGGAATTAGTGGTATTGAAGCATGCACAAAAATAAAATCAGACCCAGAATTAAGTGAAATCCCTATTATATTCATTAGCGCAAATTCAGATACTAATTCTATAGAAGAAGCATTTGCTGCTGGTGGACATGATTATATAACTAAGCCATTCCGGTCTCGGGAAGTGCTCGTTCGCGTTAAGAGTGTGTTGTCAATGATACAAGCGCAGAAAGAGAAATATCGTGCGCAGTTATTATCATCTATGATCAATATTATCATGGGGGTAGCGCACGAAATGAACACGCCGATAGGTGTGTGCGTAACAGCGAGTAGCCATTTGCTGGATCACGCAGAAAAAATGAATGTAAAGCTAGAATCAAATACTATCAAACGAGACGATATTAGTGATTGGATTAACCAAGATAAAGACATATCACAGCTAGTTACAACAAATCTAAGTAAATTAAATCAACTGGTTACAGCATTTAAAACATTACCCGTGCATGATATATCGGATACAGAAGAAGTCGATCTTTGTGAACTCATGAATAGTGTTGTCGAGTCAAATGAAAAACTCCTTGAAAAGAACGATGTAACGGTGAATTTATCTTGCGACGACATTACTGTTCCGACGAAGAAAAAACTCATCTTCAAATTATTTGATAAATTAATTGAAAACTCCATAGATCACGCATTTGAAGGAATAAAAAGTAGAGCTATCGATATTGAATTTAAAAATATTGGTAAAGAAATTAACATAATTTACCAAGACAATGGTGTAGGAATGGAGTTTAATAACTTGGAAAAGATTTTTGATCCCTTCTTCACGACCAAAAGAATTGATAAACATTTAGGGTTTAGTGCGACAATTATTTATATGACCGTTATATGGGCGTTGGAGGGCAGTATTCAGGTAAAATCTGACAATGGATTAAAATACATCATAAGAATCCCATTTAATTAATATTGAGTAATAGTTCAACGCCAATCAAATAATGCTTACGAATAAAAATCTAGTTACAAGCCACTTCCCACCAAACCGGACACCATTCGAATTTATATCACTCGGAAACTTAGTATAGAGCTCAATCCTGAAAAGGTTCATCGAGCTTATCCGAAGAAAGACTGCGTCATAGCCTTGATTGAAAGATAGCGCCCTAGTAACTGGGTAGTCACTACGAGCTATCAACCCGTCTAACTAAGGTCATTTCAGCAGAATGCTATATGGATATTGTTCACGTTAGGTTGTCAACGAATCCTTTATGCATCTCAAAATTGATAATGAGAATCTTTTTCATTAATTCCTTTTAATAGAAATTTATAGCTTGTATATTCAACAAGATGTTTTTGTCATTTTGATAAGGAAATCAATATTATGAGCCCTCTCAAGCAGTTATTTATACTAAATGCGGTTTGCATGACTGCAATGATGTCGATCATTCCAGTGATCGGTCCTATTATTCGTGAAGTGGGACTATTGGAATGGCACGGAGGGCTGGTGGTAGCCATGTCGGGCATTACGTGGTTGCTCAGTGCTAAGAAATGGGGTACGACCAGTGACCGAAAAGGTCGAAAACCTGTATTGCTGATCGCTACTTTAGGTTACGCCATCTCCTTTATACTTATGACGATATGGCTAGACTTATCTTTACAAGCAACTTTCAATACACTCGTCATACTGGTTGGTATGATCGTTGCCCGTGCTCTGGTTGGATTGTTTTTGGCAGCTATTGCACCTGTCAGCACTGCGTTTGTAGCAGACATCACCACAGCAAAGGAGCGACAAAGCGCGATGGCTAGTATTGGGGCGGCTAGCGCTATTGGCTTAGTTGCTGGTCCCGCTCTGGGAGGGTGGCTATCTCAGTACTCGCTAACGCTGCCACTCTACGTATTATCAATATTCCCCGTCATAGCATGGATTTTCATTAAAATCCGCCTACCTGAAACACAAATAAACATTGTGCCGCCAGAAAACACAATTAGCTTTTTCGATCCTCGGCTTCGTTTTCCTGCAATCGCAATGTTTATCAGTATGTTTGCTGTTATCACCGCTCAAATCATCATAGGTTTTCTTGTGTTGGATCGTATCCGAGACACAGCAGAAGAGACAGCGCAACTCTCGGGAATTGTTCTGACAATCACAGGGATTACATTGGTAATCACGCAGGGCATGTTAGCTAAAAGCCAAGGCAATTTATTGCTCAAGAGTTGTTTAATTGGTCCTATAGCTGCTGTTGCTGGTTTGTGTATCGTTTCCGTCGCACACTCGGCCTTAGCTCTTATTGCGGGTTACGTATTCATGGCTTTTGGGCTGGGTCTATTATTTCCGACAATACAAGCAATCACTGCCAATTCGGTAGGAAAGGATGAGCACGGTGCAGCTGCAGGTACAATCTCGGCAGTCCAAGGGCTTTCTTCTATTTTGGTGCCGATTATTGCCACCGTGTTGTACCAGAGCAATCAAAGCTTCCCATATTGGTTCGCCGCATCGCTGATGGTTGTGCTGTTTTTGCTTGTATTGACCAATCAGACAAAATTCAACTCTCCGGATACCAGTCAGACCGAGCAAGCTGACCTTAATTAACTCTAAAGCACAGTTCGGATTGTCGTCGATTAAGATGGCAATCTGAACATCTAATCCTCACCAAAAGAGTCAAAGCTCCCCTTTCAGCACTTCTTCATACTTTTCTTATCAATCGCTGCTATCTACTTATGTCTAGAATCTATTGCAGTGTTACCCATCTTAATGTGGTTTGACCTTATCTCTCACAGAAAACAGAAAACAGAAAACAGAAAACAGAAAACAGAAAACACTATAAGTATAAAATTAATATTGATCTAATTTGTTGATAGTGTTTTCATTAAATTATTGAGCATTATTTAAATAATAACTGACTCCAGAACTGGATTTAACAAAAGATAGAGGTGCATTTATGCTTTATAAGATTTTAACTGCAATATCGGCATTGTTATTTATTTACTTGTTTAATCTACTCTTTTTCTCTTCATCTACGTTCTTATCTGACGTAGGCTTACCTGGTAATGCAGATGCATTGTTTATGGGTAAGCGCGCCGCCATGCTGATGTTAGGAATGGCGTTTTTCAATATTCTAGGGTTTCAAATAATCAAACCGCATTTAAGAGTTCAGTTTTGTTTAATGATCACAACTGTATTGGTGGCATTAGGATTTTTAGGCTTACATGAACTGGATCGGGGTATTGTAAATGAGGGAATCATGACGGCAGTTTATGTCGAGTTCACTCTGGCTGGCTTGTTTGTGATTGCTGCCGCTTCCAGCCTAAAGGGTTACTTAGCTTCTCAAATTGGTCCGGCAGACTAATTTGAACAAACCTCTTTTTGTTGCTGGAACTTGAGGGTAGCCATCTCAATTTTGATTATTTACCAAGAATTTACAAACACATAAAAGATTCATTCGAGCAACCAATCATCATTAGGCTTTTCATCCAAAAGCCTAATGAGACAATATAATGAAATTTAATCTTCCTACTGCGCTTGCGTTGACCGTGGCGTTCGGATCTACCTCTGTTTCCGCCAATACCATCGATAATCTCGTTGCCGATTTCGTTCAAAAAATTGAACAAAATAACTGTTCTGCCGACCTTACGGATTTAGAAACATCGCAAGCTATCTCTCAGAGTTTAGGAGTAAGGGTTCACCCCACTCTTCATTTAATGAAGGATTACCTCATTGAACAGGGTACGCTTGAATACAAAGACAGAGGTGGCGAAGTGATCGCCAAAACAGCTGCTTGTGGAGGCGAAAAAGCAGTACCAGTTCCAACAGAAAGCCTTAAGAGTACACTCGAAGAATCGGGCAAATGTTCGCTAAGCAAGCAAGATTTCAGAAGTTTACTCAAAGCTTCTAATATCGGTGGCTGGGAGGGTTCAGGAGCACTAAAAGCGCTGAGCAAAAAAGGCGACGTTGTTTACGATAAAAAAACAGACAACATGAACATCAAGTTTGGAAAATGCAGCTAGGGTTATCCAGCTCAAATAAAAGGAGCTCTCAATGAGAGCTCCTTTCTGTTCCATTCAAGGAAATTAAGCTAGTTAGACCTACTCGTTATTGTGGGTTCAGACCAAGCTTCTGAAGTACCAGTTTGAAGTTTGCACGACGTTCAGCAATCGCGTGAACCTTACCACTTACCGGACAAACGTCGTCTGGGCAACCACGGTTAACAATACCGGATACCGCATCAACAAACTTAGTACCTACCATGCCACCATCAACGTAAGCTTTTAGCTCATCATGATAGTTCCAGGCTGCGTATGGGCCACCTACATCGCTGTAGTTCTGTACAGACGTCATCCAGAAGAACAGACCTGCAATCCACTTGATCTCTGTGTTCTCTTCCGTAGAACAAATCAACTGAGGGTTAGAACATAGGTCTAGGTCAGCGTATAGCGGGTTAGCCGGAGCTGCTTCAACCAGAGTCCCTTCGATAGTTTGACCAACGGTTTCAGGATCAACGTGGCTACGACCAATAAAGTGGTTCAGCGTACCGAAGTTCTGGCGACCTGTAGTCTGGATTACACCACGACCCCACCAGCCACAACCTTCGATGGACTGCTTGCTGCTGCCATCCCACAAGAATGCGCCCGCTTTCTGACCAGCGTAGATTTCACACTTAGAGCGTTCCCAAACTTGCTTGTTCTCGTCGATGGTTTGAGGGCTCGTCATACAGTGTTCGCCATTGATGTCCCAGCGACCTGCTGCACCCGCGACCATTTTGCCTTCTTCTTTAAGAACCGCATCCGGCGCTACGAAGATAGGAGCTGGCGCGCCATACCATGAAGCGTGCGTATTTGCAGAAAGCTCCAATTTGCTGTTACGTGGACAAGAGTAAGGGTGGTCTTTGCCCGTCACAGGGTTGTAGCCGTAATCGGCGTATTTCTGGTCTAGCTGGCCACAAGACGCACTGTTCGGGTGGTTTGCTGGCGCACCGTACTTAATCTCTGCCCAGTTGTTTTCGTCACAAGCGTTGTAACGGATAGTTTCCTGCATGCTTTGAGACAAGAACGCGGCAATAGCGACTTTGGCGTACTTCTTGTTGGTCTCAACATCTGCGTTAGGGTCAATCAGCCAGAACTGGTTACCCGCAACGCCAACGTTGTGCATGGAGTTCAGTGCTTTTAAGAAGTCTTTCCACTTGTAGATAGTAGAAGGAGCCCACTTGTTGCCCGGAAGCTCATACAAGAGCGCCTCGTTA